>JBGANU010000014.1:0-123545 GCA_044222145.1 Cyclobacteriaceae bacterium | reverse complement strand
CAAGGTTGCTTTGATGGCTGTATCGCACAAACTTCTGAGGCAGGCATTCGCGTTAGTAAAATCAGGGATGGCATTTGATACAAAACTTTCATTACAAATGATCAAATAACACTTGCTTTTTATCACAGTTCATTGCGAGGAAGACCCGGTTCTTCGGGGAAGACGAAGCAATCTCTTGACCTATGAAATACTGACAAGTTATCGGCAAGCTTTCTAGGACATGATAGTAAGATTAGTTTTAATAGCAAGTTTTGGACTCTGCGGTTGTTTACGGACAACAGACAAAGAATTGAACAGCGAGACGCCAGACAGTATTGGCACTGTGACTGTTGATTCGGTTGGAGTGTCTGACTTTGACTACGAAAGTATTTTCAAGTTGGACAGTTACCTAACAAAAATTAAGAACAAGGACAGCATACAAATAGTGGACTATGACTGCGCAATTTTGATTTATCCGATTCAGGAACAGGTGGACGAAATGATAAAGACCGAAGGAGAAGATGATTTTTATGTTGGTGCTGACGACAGTAACTGGTACCAAGCGCAAGCGATCGACACGTTAGATTTTATAGGAATAAAAACGATTACGGCTTCGGGACAATTTCTAAGACTGAAAGGCAAAGAAAGAGTTTGGGAGTTGGACGTCCGAAAAAAGAATTTACCAGGTTGGAATTTAATATTCTTCAAGACGACCAAAGAGCCACAAATTGTATCAACGACAGATTTGACTGTGGACGAGGTAAAGGACTATTTTGAAATTAGAAAATGAAAGCCAGCCGCTAACAAAAATGCTTATGCAGTATTTAGTTGAAGGATTGCTGCATTCGTTTTTATATCATCAAGTTGGTGAGATAAGGTTCCTTCCCCGCGATAAAGGCTAATTAATCTTCTTAAGCCCTTTCGTCTTATCTTTTTCTTCCTTTGATTTCACCTTGTCCTTTTTCAAAGACTTATCTTTTTCCTTGTCCGACTTATCTTTCAGTTTGTCTTTCTCTTTATCCTGGTCCTGATCTCTGTCGATAGACACTTTACGAAGTCCATCGCTGCGATAGTCTTCATTGTCTTCATCATCATCGTTACGATCAAAATCGTTGTCGATATCAATATCATCCAAATCGATGTCGATGTCCGGAATGTTGACCTCGATAGGCTCAATGTCAATGTCGATATCCATGTCCGGGATGTTAATGTGGATCGGGTCGATGTGGATATCCTCAAGATTGTCGAGAGCTCTCAGTTCATCCAGTTGTCCGAGATCTATTTCAATGGGTTCAATATTAATCTCCAGCTTTTCAAGCGCTACCTCCACAGATGCCATGGCTTGCTCAATGGCCGATTCAATTCTGGCTTCAAGTGCCTCTTCGTCAATGTTCACATCGAAGTTGCCTCCACGTAGCTGAGACTGCGTGGTGATCTTTCGTAGCCCTGCTGTTTTTGGTTCGTCCTGATCTGTTTTTTCTTTTGATTTCTTAGCGGGAACGCTATCCGACTGCGCAAATGCTGCGACAGATACCAGTGAAAAAATAGTGAAAGCAAGGGTGCGTGTAGAAAAGCTCATAGGGATACGATTTTGGATGTAATGGTAATACTCTGGGTTGCCAAATAGGTTACAACTATTTCCAAAAAGTTGTGCGGCAATGAGCATCTACCTCACTCTTGCGTCCTCAATGGCCAATAAAATATTCTGCAATCCCTTCTCCAGCTTTTCAGTTTTATCCCAACTATAACAAATTCGCATGTAGCGGTCGTCTTCTTCAAACCAATGACCCCGCCCAACATACGTGCGATACTTGTCCAGCAAAATGGAATGAAACGTTGTCGCGTCAATATTAACTTCCTTCTTTATTCTGGGAAAACACACGCAGCCTCCTTGTGGCTCCACCCACTCCAACACGTTCTGCCGGCTCATAAAATCTCTCAGTACATTGAAATTCTTACGAATTGTTTCCTTCACGCGACTGAAATGCATCTCTTTCTTCAGTAAATATTGATACGCAATTTCTTCATCCACTACCGAGTTAGTGATAAAGATCTGTTCTTTGGCTGCGAGAAAAGTTTCCATCAGTTTTTCATTCCGGCAAAGTATCCAACCGATCCGGATACCAGGCAATCCATATGATTTTGACATCGATGAAATGCTGACCACGCTATCTGAAAGTGTTGCGGCTATCGGTAGCGGTTTCCCGAATGACATTTCGCGATAAGTCTCATCTAGCAACAGATACGTTTTCTTTCTTTCTACCAGCTCGATGATCTTTTTCAACTTCTCTTCGGTGATCATTACACCCGTTGGGTTGTGCGGATAGGTGAGGCTAACCAGTTTGACATCGCTCGTGATCAACTGTTCCAACTCATCAAGATCCAATTCAAATCGATTATCAAATGTCAAATTCAAATAAGAGATGTTTGCGCCAATCGCCCGGGGTGTTTCAAGATTAGTGGCATAGTTTGCTTTCGCAACCACCATTTTGTCATCTTTTTCAAGAACAGAAGTGGCAACGATAAATAAGGCCGCGGCCGCACCAGATGTTAGTAAAACATCCTCGGGAGAAAGCGTTGTCTCTTTTACAATCTGTTCGCGCAAAGCGGGCTTGCCTTTGTGATCGCCATAAAAGAGCAGCATATTATTTAGATCAATACCCAGATCACCGAGCTTTTGATCCATGAATGAACTCTCCGAAAGATTACAGTCAATCTTATCATAGCCAAATCCTTCGGGTGCTTCTATCTCAATGGGCATTCGCTTGTATTGCATACATCTATTCTTTTTAAAAAGGTAGTTAAAAAGGAAGGATCACCAGTGCTACACTGCGAACATTCAAAGTCGGGGTTTCTGCAAAATACCCTAAAACAGGTATTGACTGGCAGTATCTGCTGACCAAAATTTGAAATCAGCTTGATTAATTGGTTATGACGAACGATGATTCAAAAGTATTTCACGTTGGTTTATGTCTGGCGGGTGCTGTCTCTGCCGGAGCGTACACGGCTGGCGTGATGGACTATCTTATACAAGCGCTGGAGGATTGGGAATCCAAAAGAGGCCAGCCGGGTGTTCCCAGTCATCGGGTAAAAATTCCTGTCATCGGTGGAGCTTCTGCGGGCGGCATGACAGGCATCGTTACCGCCTCCACTATTAATAATCCGATACCACCCGTTTCCATTGCTCCTGCCGATTTTTCACAACCCATCACTCAAAATAAATTTTATCATACATGGGTTGATCTCACACACGATGATATGTTTCCGCTGTTGCTCGAAACATCCGACATTAAGACAGAACAAATATATTCTTTGCTCAATTCGTCTTTCATCGATGAGATTGCACAGCGCGTTATTCAGGTAGATAACACCAACTGGATACAGCGCAAGTATATTGACGATCATCTTAAGGTTTTTACCACACTGAGCAACCTTCAGGGACTACCGTTCGATATCTCGTTCAACAGCAATGCACCAGGTGTGAGCAAATATATTGTTTGGCATCACAATGACTACGCGTGCTTCGGGCTCAACAGAGCCGCGAACGATTATGCTCATGACGGTTGGATACCGCTTGACTTTCGCAATAATGTAAACGGGCAACTCGCTTCACAAGCCGCAATGGCTACTGGTGCTTTTCCGCTGGGCTTGCGCGCACGTGGCATCAAACGCAACAGCGACTATGTAAACGACAATCAATGGCTGCGAAAAATAACAAAAGACAATCCCGTGTTGCCGCCTACCTATCAAAGCATAAATGTGGATGGTGGCCTGATCAACAACGAGCCCTTTGAAAAAGTGAGGGATGTGCTAAGCGACATCACACAACAGAAAGACCCTGCCACCTATAACGACTACAATCAATTCAAAAGCACCGTGCTGATGGTGGATCCTTTTCCGAGCGAAGCCAGCAACTTCGATTCAAGCGATAAGCTTTCAACCGTGATTAGCAATACGCTTTCCGCGATGGTCAGTCAATGCCGCGTTAAATCTACTGACCTGGAACAAGCGATGGATTCCACTAAAGCAGGACAATTCTTAATTGCTCCCGTGCGCACTGTGCTACAAAAAGATGGCACGTCAAAAAAGGAACAAGGTTCAAAAGCCATTGCCTGTGGCTCTCTTCACGGGTTTGGCGGATTTCTGCACAAAGAGTTTCGGCTACATGATTATTTTTTGGGCCGCGCCAATTGCGAAAAATTTCTTCGCGATCACTTCGCGGTACCAGCCACGTCAACGAATAGCATCACGGAGGGATACGCCCACTTAAGCGAAGACGAGCGAAAAAAATTTTATTCTCAGGTGTATGAGCATCCCGAGTTGCCCATCATTCCCATCCTCACTCCGCGACAGCCCCATAAATATTTACCGCGTTTTAGCAGTGGCAGCGATTGGCCAGTGCGCGATATAAAAGACATCGAACGTTTTCGCAATGGCGTTGAGAAACGTGCTCAATCCATACTTATGAATGCTGCCGATTACAGCACTGTAACAAAAGCGTTGCTGTGGATTGGAGCGAAGGTAGTATTGAACCGTAAACTTGCCGATGGTGCGATGGGCATAATAAAAAAGTCGCTTGAGGAACATCAGTTGGTGAAGTAAATTACTTCAGCCCAACACAAGTGTCATTACCCAACGAAATACGTATCACCGTTTAATAAACACGATGATTCTTTTCGCTACGATGCTCATCATTCATCCTTCAATGATTTCACGGGATTCATGGTGGCTACACCGTATATTTTATAACCCACAGTAAGAAAGGAGACGATGAACAACAACGAAACAGAAAAGAAAAACGTGAGAACGTTTACACCCTGATAGTATCTCCAAATAGAAGCCATCAACAAGTTGCACATCGTATAGCTCGCCCACGAACCAAGCGCAGAGGCAATCGCCAGGATCACAAAAAATTCCAGATTAATTACTTTGGCAATGTTGCCAACCGTAGCACCCAATATTTTTCGAACGCCTATTTCTTTCATGCGCTTGATGATGGTGAGCGACACCAGTGTAAACAATCCGGTAACGGAGAGCATCATGGCCACCGCACCGAGGAAGACGTACATATAAATGATGTTGGTGTTTACATCCACCACTGCCTGCAACTGAGTCGTCAGCATATTGCCATTATACAGGCGATTGGGAAATAGGTTGTTCCATTGAGCGTGCATAAACTGATCGACCGCGGGAACTGAAGCAGCTTTGGTGCTTACCACCAATTGGGTGTAGTGGGCTGGCAGAACATATTTGATCATGAGCGGTTCCATTTCGCGCCACAGGCCTTGCGTGTAAATGTCTTTTACCACACCGATCACAAACACGTGCACGCTATCGCGCCAGATAATTTCTTTTCCGAGGGGCTCGGTCCATCCAAATTGATCGGCCATGTTCTGCGTGATGATCACCGACTCACGCTGATCCGTTTCGGATTCTTTCGCAAAGTCGCGGCCCTTTAAAAGTTTTAAGTCCATGGTTGAGACGTAATCGTCACCCACTTCAATGATGTCCACTTCCAACTGACGTGATTCATGTTTCACGGGTTCGTGCAGACGGCTGGCGAAAATCCCACTACGCGCTCCGGCAATTGAAAGGATCTCCGGATTTTGCTGCAACGCATTTTTGTAAATGGTAAATTCATTTTGATTTTCCACCCACGTGATCACCGAGCCACGCACATCAAAGCCCAGATCGTAGTTGCGTTGATAACGTGCATTTTGATAAAAGCCAATGGCGCTTACAATGGCAATGAGCGAGATGGCAAACTGCAGGCCCAGAAGAATGCGTGTAAAAAAGTTGGTGCCCCCGAATTTTAATTTCCCTCTCAGGATCGCGATCGGTTCAAACTTGCTGATGTAAAAGGCTGGATAGCCACCCGCCAGAATGCCAGTGAAAAGAAGTACACCGGCTAGGAAAAAGATAAATCCACGTGAATCAAAATAGTGTGGTTTCAACTGCATGTATTCCCACAGGTAATTCCAACCCTGAATAAGAAAATCGGCAAAGGCCAACCCCACGGCTAGCGCAGCAAAACAGATCAACGTGGTCTCACCAATAAATTGAAAGATCAATTGTGTGCGCACGCTGCCCATCACTTTGCGGATGCCAATTTCTTTTAGCCTCCGCGAAGACATCGCAATAGCCGTATTGGTGAGATTAAAGCAGGCGATCAACAGAATAAGGACTGCCATTACCGAGGAGCCAACAATAGCGGCCTGAGGTGGCGCAACAAACGTCCACGCTTCGGTGTACTCTAGTCTATCTTTAATGGCCATGCCCGGAAGTTTTTCCAACAGAAATTCTTTTACCTGAAAATCTTCACGCGCTTTGTTGTTGTTGACCGCATAGGTTTGCAGTTGATCGTGTACTGCCTGTACGCGCGAGTCATCATCAATTTGAAGAAATAGTGTGCATACTTCCCGCCAGTTGTCATCGCGCACCGACACATGCTCATCTTTTGTGTTTTCAAAATTCAGGTAACTCGATCCGTTCTTTTGATAGAAGCTGGAGTTCATCGGTGGGTCCTGAAACACTCCGGCTACTTTCAGCTCCTTCAATTCACGGCCGTATATCTGAGTTACGGCCTTGCCCAATGCTTCGGCAGGAGAATGAAAAAGTTTCACGGCCATTTCTTCGCTGATGAACAAACTGCGTGGGTCTTTTAAATCTTCCGCGTTGCCGGAGATAAAACTAAACGTGAACATTTTAAAAAAATCGGGATCCACGTAGTGGAGATTAGAAGCGAATAAGTCGTTGTCGCGCTTAAAGTTCGAGTACGAATAATAAAATCTCGTGGAGTGCGTGACATCAGAAATAGTGTTCTTCACAATTTCGCCAAGAGGCAATGCCGCAAATCCGTATCGGGTGAGTGTGCTTTCATATTCGCGCTGAGCAGTTACGCGATAGATTTGTTCTCCACGTGTATGCAGCGCATCATAGGTATTGTTGTATTCATTAGCGAAGTAGGCCACAATGGAGCAGGCAATCGCGATGCCCATGCCGAACACATTGATGATGATGAACAGCTTGTTCTTGAGCAAGCTGCGAATAGCGATCAGGAAATAGTTTTGAATCATAGCTGCCTGTTGCCAAGAAATGTGCCACACCTAATGATTGAATTCAGTCGTTTTTTCATGTTGCATGTGTTCGTTTCGTCCAGAAACGACTCCCTCGTCCTAAATCGGACGAGCAAACTCACGCTCTAAAAAAAGAAGACTTCTCCGGGAATGTTTACCTTGTCATTCGTTCATCCAACATTCCCTCATGAAAAAAATCTCCGTACTCATCCTGTTTGTCCTAATCGTCAACAGTGGTCTTGTCTTTGCACAAGCCTTAACCTCCAAACAAATTGATTCCCTCGTTGCGAAAACGATGGAGAAAATGCCGCTGGCAGGTATTGCTGTGGCGGTGGTGAAAGACGGAAAGGTTGTTCACGCCAAAGGATATGGAGTAGCCACCATCAAGGGCAAAGAAAAAGTGGATGAGAACACCTTGTTTGCTATCGCTTCCAACAGCAAATCGTTTACAGCTGCCGCACTCGCCATTCTTGTGGACGAAGGCAAACTGTCGTGGCAAGACAACGTGATCGATTACATTCCTGAATTCAAAATGTACAATCCATATGTCACAGCCAACTTCAATATTCAGGACTTGCTCACACATCGCAGTGGCATGGGCCTGGGCGCTGGTGACTTGATGTTCTTTCCAGATGGCAGCGACTTCACCATGAAAGACGTGCTCAAAAGTTTTCAATATCAAAAGCAAGTCTCCGCTTTTCGCACAAAGTTTGACTACGACAATTTGCTATACATGGTGGCGGGTGAAGTGGTGGCGCGCGTGAGCGGAATGAGTTGGACTGAATTTGTAGAGAAGCGTATTATGAAACCATTGGGCATGAATCGTTCGGCTGGTTTGTATCAGAACTTAAAAGACAAGAGCAACACTGCAGCTCCTCATTCCGTGGTGAAAGGACAGCTCAAACAACTAGAACCATTCGGCACAGCGGATGGCTCGTTGGGTGCTGCTGGTGGTATTTATTCAAGCGTCAGCGATTTGAGTAAGTGGTTGCTTATGCATTTGAATGATGCCAAATATGGTGAAGGTTTAAAACAACAACTCATCACGCCTGCCAATCATAAAGAAATGTTGCGACCGCACACACTCATTGGCTTTAACACAAAACCAGATCCTGCGGCTAAACGACATTTAAATGCTTATGGACTAGGTTGGGGCATTGAAGACCAACGGGGTAACATTCTGATCAGTCACACGGGCGGCTTGCCAGGTATGCTTTCGCGAACAGCTTTTATACCTGAGTTGAACATAGGTGTTGTGGTGTTAACTAATACCGATCCCGGTGGTTATAGCTTTCAAACTATTTCAGGCGCAATTCTCGATTCTTATCTGGGCAAACCTAAAGCCGACTGGATCAGCAGAGCTGCAAAGAACATTGAGCAAAATAATAACGAAGGCGATTCGGTTGCTACAGCTGTGTGGAACACGGTGAAGAATGCAAAGAGTGATTTAAAGTTGGAAAATTTTACCGGCACGTTTCACGACAATTGGTTTGGTGATGTGGCCATCGCCTTGAAAGAAGGGCAATTGTGGTTTACATCTATGCGCTCGCCAAAGCTTACAGGTAAAATGTTTTTCTATAAGGCGAACACGTTTGCCGTCAAATGGAATTATCAGGACATGGAGTGCGATGCCTTCGCAATCTTTTCACTGGACGAAGAAGGACGGGCAACCGGAATTAAAATGAAAGGCATTTCACCGAACATTGATTTCAGTTTCGACTTTCAGGACCTGGATCTAAGACGCACCAAATAGTTCATGCTAAAGATCGGAATCATTGGCCTGGGCGATATCGCCCTCAAAGCATACTTGCCTGTTATCAGCAAAAGGAAAGTTGAAGTTCATCTCTGCTCACGGAATGAAACAAAACTCAGGGAGATCAGTGACCAATATCGATTCACGCATCAGCATCAAAGTGTAGCATCATTGATCAGCAATCGAATCGATGCGGCATTTGTTCATGCATCCACTTCTTCGCATGACGAGATTGTGGAGCAATTATTAAACAACAATATTCATGTGTATGTCGACAAACCGCTAACGTATGACTTTGCCTCAAGTGAAAAGCTGGTGCAACTGGCGGAACAAAAAAATATTTTGCTTGCCGTTGGATTTAACAGAAGGTTCGCTCCCGCATATCAACACCTGAAAGAATTAGTAAATCCAAACATGATTATTCTTCAAAAGAACCGCACATCCCTGCCAGGTGATGTGCGCACCTTTATTTTTGATGATTTCATTCATGTGATTGACACTTTGCTTTTTCTTTTTCCGCACACAATTGATAAAATAATCGTGAACGGCAGAAAGCAAGGCGATCAACTGTATCATGTTGTTATTCAATTCATCGCAGCAAATGGAGCAATTGCCATCGGCATTATGAATCGCGACAGCGGAACGATAGAAGAAAAACTGGAAGTATTTACGTCAAGTGAAAAGCGAGTAGTGTACAATGTGACTGACGCAACTCGTCTTCAGGATAGACAAGAAACGAAACTGGGTACTAATGATTGGGAATCCACTTTACACAAGCGAGGGTTTGAACAAATCGTTGATAATTTTCTAGAAGCGCTCCCCTTCGCTAAAACTTCGCTGCCAAACAACAAAAGCATTTTGCACACACATAAAATTTGTGAAGAGGTAGTGGAGAAGTTGAATGCTCTTTGAATTGAATTTTTGAAATTCCATTCTTGAAAGTGTTTCGCTAAGTTGCTGAATCAAATCCGAACCCGATGTCAGTTAAAAAGAAAATCGTCCTAACAACAATTATCCTGATCGTGCTCATCATCGTTGCTGTGGCCGTTCCGTTTTATCTCCACAATCCGGAAACAGAAACCCTGAACGAACAGTCAAGATCCAATACCTCTGGAAAATATCTTTCGCTCAGCCAGGGAATCACGCACTATGAAATAGCCGGGCCGGATACAGCCGAAACCGTTGTGCTCGTGCATGGCTTTAGTGTGCCGTACTACATTTGGGACAGCACCTTTGTTTCGCTTGTCGCGAATGGTTATCGCGTGGTTCGGTACGATACGTATGGAAGAGGATATTCCGACAGACTCACCGTTGACTACGAGAAAGAAGTGTATGATCGTCAGTTATCTGATTTGATCGAAGCGCTACAGTTAAAATTGCCCGTCCACTTAATCGGTTTATCCTTTGGCGGACCCGTTACTTCATATTTCACGGCACATCATCCCGAGAAAGTAAAAACATTGACGCTGGTTGATCCTGCCGTGAAATCATTTGAAAAACCAGCTGTACCCGAATGGTTTGCCCACTACTATTCAATTGCGTTTGGCCTGTCTGGCTTCACCAATCAGTCAAGCGACTTTCAGCACCCTGAAAACTTTCCAGGCTGGAATGAGAAATATTTGGAACAGATGAAATACAAAGGATTTGTTCGTGGATTACTTTCTACGCGTTACCATTATCAGGTTGATCCTGCCGAGCAATTCAAAATCATTGCTGAAAACAAAACGCCTGTAATGTTGATCTGGGGAAAACAAGATCCAACAATACCCTTCAGCGACAATGTGGTGGCAAATGAGATTTTACATCCACGTTTTCTGGCCATTGATGATTGCGGCCATCTTCCACACATGGAAAAACCCGGTGTGATGATGCCGGAGCTACTCGATTTTTTAAAAGGCAACTAGCGTGTTAACGAATGCATTTAGATTATTGACGATCTTACTTAAGATAGTTCGCCAATAACACTCTTTACATTGAACCCTTCAATAATTTTTTTAAATCGGGGTGAGACTGTGACGTTAAAAATTCAGTCACGGTAAACTCGGCCAGTTTATGAATGTAAAAAGGATCTTCACTAATGATCCGTTCCACTTCTTCTTTTGATTTTGCCAACGCCAGAATAATGCCACCTGTGCGCGGCACCTTTCGGCCCGAAGCCACAAACACATTTTTGTTATAATAGGACTGAAGATACTTCACATGTTCGGTCATGTGAGCGTCCAGCTTTTCCAGCGGAACGATATAATTTAGATTGATGATGAACATATGTTTTCTGTGTCAATAAAGGTAAGCAGAATGAACGAAATGAAAACTGGGTTAAAAACGCCTCAACAAAAAGGAATGTCTCACACAATCAATTAAGATTCTATCTTATCTTTGGTTAGCCAACCAAAAGAATGTACGCTCAACTATTTTCACTTGCCAATCTATTAGCTATGATCTCGTGGCTGTTACTGATGGCACTTCCTTCCTGGAAATGGTCGGTACGAATAGTAGCAGGAGTAATCGTTTTATTGTTTTGTCTCACGTACACGTTCATCATTGCCGGTACCATTACGCCAAATGATCTGAATAGTTTTGGTTCCCTGGAAGGCGTCATGAAGTTATTCGATCAGCCTGGCGCTGTATTGGCCGGCTGGCTACATTACCTCGCGTTCGATCTGATGACTGGCCTGTACATTATTCACAATGCGCGGCAGCATAACATTCCGCACATCTGGCTGGTGCCGATATTGTTCTTTACATTTATGTTGGGCCCGGTTGGATTGCTGCTGTATTGGATCACGCGATTACTAAAGACAAAAAAATATTTTCAGGAGACTAACACGTACTAACCATGATTGCTTTTCTCGACACGCTCAAAGAACGAAACTACCCGCTTTACTGGTTTGGCTGGTTTTGTTTTGTGGCAGCCATTGTTTGTGTTGTTTTGATGAACACCTCATCAAAACAAGTGCTGGGCATCAACGCATGGATAAAACCTTTTAAGTTCTTTTTGTCTTCGGGCATCTTCACCTGGTCGATGGCCTGGATCATGGTGTACTTAAAAGAACAGGGCAAAGTTTCCGTTTTCAATTGGGTAGTGATTATCGTGCTCGCTTTTGAAATACTTTACATCGCATTTCAGGCATACAAAGGAGAGTTGTCTCATTTCAACGTGAGCAATGCATTTAATGGATTCATGTTTAGCCTCATGGGCATTGCCATTTCGGTGCTGACGATTTGGACGGGGTATATTGGTTATCTGTTTTTCGTTAACAGTTTTCCAGAGCTATCCGATTCGTATGTGTGGGGCATTCGCTTAGGCATTCTGTTCTTTGTGATCTTTGCCTTTGAATGTGGAATGATGGCCGCCCGTTTATCACATACCGTTGGCGCGCCTGATGGAGGATCCGGATTGCCGCTTATGAATTGGAGCACACAACACGGAGATTTGCGCATTGCTCATTTTTTAGGAATGCATGCCTTGCAACTTCTTCCGCTTGCCGGATATTATGTTCTTACATCTACAAGAGGGATTCTCATTTTTGCGAGTATCTATTTTGTAGTGACTTCACTACTGCTGATTCAGGCGCTATTGGGACGGCCACTTATCCGAATACCTAATTAGCAGTTAGTCTCTATCATGAGCAAAGAACAAACGAAGGACCTGCTGAAATTTCTGAAGCGTTTTTCATCGGAGATTCAGAGCATCGTATTGCAGCTAAGGGAGTTTGTTTGGGATTTGTATCCACAAGCCAACGAATTGATTTATGACAACTACAACGCGCTTGCGTTTGGTTGGTCGCCAACGGATAAAGTCGGACATACGTTTTGTTCCATCGCTGTTGGCCGATCGAGCAAGAATATTCATTTTGGTTTTTATTGGGGATCTGAAATACAAGACCCAAAAGGCATTCTGTTGGGAGAAGGCAATCAGTATCGGTATATCCTCGTGGAAGACTTCGATGCATTTCCGAAGGCGTATATTAAAAAGTTAGTGAAAGAGGCTTATCAAAACTCGCTTTCGAAGGTGAAAGATGAGAAGCAACTTCGTAGCGGATTAACCATCACCAAATCCATCTCTGATAAGAAGAGAGCAAAACAGTCGCTGAAAAAGAGTGTCAAAAAAAGCAAAAAGTAGCGCGTTACCTCTTTCCTTTTTTCCTCCCCATGTGAGGATTTCGAAATCCCGGAACAGCAAACAGATAATATTGAACGCCAAAGCCGAGGTTCACATCAAATCCATGAAAAGGTGAGTAATACGCACCAAGCGAAGGCCCAATGCCCCAGTTGTTAGGGAGAAAAAGTTTCCTTTTCTGACCGCTTTGCAAGTCATTTTGCCTGATCGTGTCCGACTGCACGTAGGTTCTGATGTGTACTGTGTCATATCGATAAATCACGGTATCCCGAAAAGTTATGCGATAGACAACAGAGTCTTTGACGCTCGCTGTTTGAGAAAAAGAAGTGAAAGAAATGGCCAACAAAAAAAGAACGACTGTGTACTTTGAGGCTACCATTTGAAATAAATTTATACGGAAGGTACCAACAAAAATGGCGTGCCTTGCGTCTGGATAGGATTTAAAAAAATTAAACTCAATCAGTTGAAAAGACTGAGGGGATATTCATCACCGAAGACATTCGAACATCGTTGTTACATTTTCTGGAAATGCAATTGAAGTAGCTGTCGATTGGGATTTACAAGGCCTTTATTTATTTTCGGCCACCCAAAAAACCTACCCAAATGAAAAAAGTATTGAAGTATGCTGGCTATCTGTTACTCGTCATCGTTGTAGCTGTAGCCGGATTGTTAAGCTATGTGAAGTTTGCGCTACCCGATGTCGGTGAGGCAGAAGATCTCAAAATCGATTATACACCCGAACGAATTGAACGTGGTCGCTATTTGGCCAATGCTGTCAACTCTTGTATGGATTGCCATTCGAAAAGAGACTACACAAAATTTTCTGCGCCACTGGTTCCCGGCACGCTGGGTATGGGTGGCGAACGATTTGATCAGACCGTAGGCCTGCCCGGTGTATTCTATTCCAAAAACATTACGCCTGCAGGAATCAGTCGCTACAGCGATGGTGAACTTTATCGTGTCATCACCACTGGCGTTACAAAAGAAGGACGTGCCATGTTTCCGTTAATGCCCTATCCTTATTATGGTAAAATGGATCCGGAAGATATCTACAGTATCATCTCCTATCTCCGGTCCATTCCCGCCATTGAAAATCAAGTTCCCGAATCGGTAGCGGATTTTCCAGTCAACTTCATCATGAATACTATTCCTAAAAAAGCAACACCTCAGAAAAGACCCGACAAGTCTGATGTACTAGCTTATGGCGCTTATCTTACCAATGCCTCAGGATGTGTGGAGTGTCATACGCAAGTGGATAAAGGACAAATTCTCCCGGAGGTTTCCTTTGCTGGCGGCCGCGAGTTTTTATTTCCAGATGGAACCAAGGTTCGGTCGGCAAACATTACGCCTGATGGCGAAACTGGAATCGGCAAGTGGACAGAAGATTTATTTATTCAGCGATTCAAGAGCTACACCGATTCCTCGTATGTTACGCCCGATGTAGCAGCTGGCGAGTTTAACACCATCATGCCCTGGATGATGTATGCAAATATGGAGCGCGAAGATCTGGCCGCCATCTTTAAATATCTGCAAACCGTAACGCCCATCAAGCAACAGGTGACCAAGTTTACCGCTGCTGTAAAATAAGTATGTCAAGCTCCGTTCAACTGGTGATCGGAGCTTGACGTATCAAAGAACAACGTATCTTTATCAGCTCACTTTAACCCTGCGCACCATGAAAACATTTTTCTCGCTTGCCTTAGGTATGCTGCTTTCTGTTTCGCTATTCGCCCAGAAAAAAGAATCGAATGAAGGTTGGATTAATCTTTTTGATGGAAAATCATTTGCCGGCTGGAAGGTGAGTGAGCATGCAGGCACGTTTACGGTGCAAGATGGAATGATTGTAGCCTTTGGCGATCGCTCACATTTATTTTATGATGGAAGTGTAAATAATCACAACTTCAAAAATTTTGAATTCAAAGCAAACGTGATGACTACGCCTGGTTCAAACTCGGGAATTTTTATTCACACCACGTATCAGGAAGAAGGATGGCCATCGAAGGGTTATGAAATACAAGTGAACAATACACATACGGACTGGAGAAAGACCGGTAGCGTCTATGCCGTGCAGGATGTGAAAGAAGCGCCCGCAAAAGACAATGAATGGTTTACCGAACACATCATTGTACAAGGCAAAAAAATCACGGTGCTGATTAATGGTAAAGTGATTAATGAATATACCGAACCCGCTGAAGGCGGAAGACTTTCGGGTGGAACCATTGCATTACAAGGACATGATCCAAAAAGCAAAGTGTTCTATAAAGATGTGATGTTGAAAATACTTCCTGACTAGCGCGAATTACTTTCTCCCTGCCAGCCACAACAAACTCTCAATGATTAACCTGTTTTGAGTTTCGTTCTGAAAAGCGAATGATAATTCTTTGTTCGTCTTGTTTTCGTAATCGATGTCGTTGTGCCCCATATTAAAATAGATCATTTTGTATTTCAGGTTTGTCCAGACTACCGGATAGTAACCTTCGTGCCAGATCTCATGAGGTTTGGGCCCAGTGCCCAGCGGAAAGCTGGTTGAGTCAATCGACAAAAGTATTTTGATGTCAGCGTTCGTGCGCAAGTCATTTGTCCAGCGATACCATTCATTCGGTGCCGACTTAAACGTAAGCGGCAATCTGTTTGTGGCAGGATGATTCTTATCCTCCACGCGAAGTATGGCGGAAGTGGGTCGCCAGGTGTTGCTTTTGTATTGACCTGATCCCAAAAATTTTTCATGATACCAATCCCAGTTTTGCGGATAGGCCGAAGGCGTTAATGCAAACCCTGCAAAATGAAATCCCATCCATGCACCACCGTTTTCCATATACGATGCAAAGGCTTCACGTTGTGTCAATTCATCCGGTCGTGTATCCAGAAATAAAACCACCTGATACTGCGAAAGAAATTCGCGGTTGAGTTTACTCCAATCATTGGTGGAGTCATATTGAAAGTTGTATTGCCTGGCTACTTTCGGAAACCATTGGTTGGCCTCGTGCACAAAGCTGATGTGAGCGCGATCTTGTTTGGCGGTATAAAACGCGATGACCTTAAACGGGGCGCGTCTGCTTTGCGCTTGTCCGGAGAAAGGGTTGCTCAGCAACGTACCGGTAATCAATAAAAACAATATTCTACCGTAGAAATAAAATCTGTTCATAGTTTAAATCGTAGCCTGATCAAAGGTGTAAATAAAGAAAATATTAAACTAAATTGTCTGCTTAACCTGGCCACCCAACATGACAACTGCTACTTCTTCTCAACGTCTTTATTCTCTTGATGCCTTGCGGGGCTTTGATATGTTTTGGATTATGGGCGCAGAAGAGATTGTGCATCACCTCGCCAAAGTTACCGGCTCGTCTTTTTGGGAAGGTTTTGCCAATCAACTCACGCATCCTGATTGGAACGGCTTTCATTTCTACGACTTAATTTTTCCGCTGTTTCTTTTCATGGCAGGAGTTGCCACACCTTATTCAGTTGGCCGCGAACTTGAAAAAGGAAAAGACAAACAACAACTGCTGCTTCGCGTCATACGAAGAGGATTGGTGCTTGTGTTGCTGGGAGTAATTTATAACAATGGCCTTGAACTTCGGCCGATCTCTGAAATCCGTTTCGGCAGTGTATTGGGCAGAATTGGTCTGGCGTATATGTTTGCCAACATTATTTATATCTACACAACACAACGCGGACAAATCATTTGGTTTTGTTCGCTGCTGATTGGCTACTGGTTCTTGCTGTTGTTCAACTCAGCACCTGGCTACCCAATGGGCGACTTAACCATGGAAGGAAATTTTGCATCCTATCTCGATCGAATCATTCTTCCTGGAAGACTTTATTTGGGCGTGCACGATCCCGAAGGTTTGATTTCAACCATTCCGGCAATTGGCACGGGCTTGCTGGGAATCTATGCTGGTAATTTATTAAAGAACAGCCCGCTCACGAAAGAACACAAAGCGCTGCAGTTGTTGATCACGGGCATCGGCTTCTTACTCATTGCTCAAATCTGGAACCTGGTTTTTCCATTCAATAAAAATTTATGGTCCAGTTCCTTTGTGTGCCATGTAGGCGGATTCAGCCTCATCTTGCTTTCCATCTTCTATTACATCATCGATGTAAAGGGTTATAAGCGCTGGGCATTCTTCTTCAGCATCATTGGCATGAACTCGATTTTGATTTACATGTCCGGTGGCTTCATCGATTGGGAGTTTACCACCAAAGCCATCTTTATGTGGCTCGGCCAATGGATTGGCGATCCCATGAACCTGGTGGTGATGGCCATTTGTTACGTCATGGTCAAGTGGACTTTCTTATATTTCCTTTACAAGAAAGACGTCTTCCTCAGAGTATAGTTTAATTTATTTCAAGCTTTCTGGTATACCCGCTCGACAGTTCGTTGAATGGCAGGTGCACGATCAACTCGTGATCATCGTAGGTTGCTGCTATTCCGTTGGCATCAATAAAATAAGGTATCATTTTATTATAAACCACCTGTGGCATCTGCATCAGTTGTCCGTTGGTGAGCACCGGTATCAGATAAAAAACCGAAAGCTTATGATTGACAATCTCCACCTTCAACGCCTCGCGATCAACACCCGGAATTCGCACACGTATCTCACGACCATCCGCCAGCTCCGTCAGTGAAAGCAAGGGTTCACTTACTCCTCCATGCAACGTATTCAGGATATCGATTGTGTTAATAAATTCTTTGAATTTCGTTATCATAACTTTTTTCTCTTTGCTTGTGCCCAACCCATCAATACATATACCAGCATGATTTGCAGTCAAAAAGACGGATGAATTGATTTGACTATTTTTTGTTGGCGGGAACTTTTTTTGTTTCCGGAAATTCTGTCCGGCTATTTTTCGCTAATGCTGAGTTTGACATCGTAGAAAATTGTTAGAGATGCCCTTAAGAGTTTAGTAGATTGCTTTTCTTTCGGATAAAAAATGAAGGTTCTCCTCTATCTCGCAGTATTCGGGCTGGTCGTCACAGCGCAGGCTCAAACACGCAAACGCGCCCGCGACTATGGCGTTACGATCGGAGTATTGTCTCCGGGAAAGCTCAACTCTATTACTGATGTCAGCGGTATAAAAGTAGGGCACACCACGATCAACAAAGGCAATGTTCATACTGGTGTCACGGCCATCTTACCGCATGATCAAAACTTATTTCAGGAAAAAGTAGAAGCCGCCATTTATGTGGGCAATGGTTTTGGAAAGCTGGTAGGTTCCACGCAAGTAAAGGAGCTGGGAAATATTGAAACACCGATCGTATTGACAAATACGTTGAGCGTGCCAACGGCTATGGATGCTGTCATTGAATTTACCATGCAACAACCAGGTAACGAAAGCGTGCAATCGGTTAATGCCGTTGTAGGTGAAACAAATGACGGAGGGCTAAATGACATTCGGGGAATGCACGTGACAAAAGAAGATGTGCTTCAGGCAATTCAACAAGCAAAGTCAGGCCCTGTAGAAGAAGGAAATGTGGGAGCAGGCACGGGCACCGTGTGCTTCGGGTTTAAAGGTGGAATTGGAACGGCATCGCGCGTACTTCCTGAATCAACGGGCGGCTACACGGTAGGGGTGTTAGTACAGTCAAATTTTGGTGGTGTGCTGCAGATAGATGGCGTGCCGGTGGGAGAGGAATTAAAACAATTCTATCTGAGTGATCAGCTAAAAGATACCGGTGACGGATCGTGCATGATCTTGGTGGCTACCGATGCGCCACTCGATGCCCGTAATCTGGAGCGCCTTGCTAAGCGCGCATTTATGGGGTTAGCAAAAACGGGAGGCATAGCTTCCAACGGAAGCGGTGACTACGTAATCGCCTTTTCAACAAATAAGTCCGTTCGCGTATCGCATACATCAACATCAAAAACGCAAACCGTAACACTATTGCGCAATGATGAAATGTCTCCGTTGTTTATGGCCGCAATCGAGGCCACAGAAGAAGCAATCATCAACTCTTTATTCAAAGCAGAAACGATGACCGGAAAAGATAATCGAATCATTAAAGCCTTGCCAGTGGAAGAAGTGATCGGAATTCTAAAAAAACATAATGCTATTAAGTAACATGCACGCCTTCATCAACAATCAAATTCTTCAGGAAGAGAACGGCTTTCTTCATATACGCGATCTTGCTATTCAGCGTGGCTACGGTATTTTCGATTTCTTTAAGATTAAAAATGGCCATCCGTTTTTTCTAAACGATTATTTGCATCGGTTTTACAACTCAGCAAACACCATGCACTTAAAGGTACCACTTGATCAACAATCACTAACGGCTACCATTTATGAGTTGATTAACAAAAACAATCTGGCTGAATCCGGAATCAAAATGATTCTCACGGGTGGTTACTCAGCTGACGGATACCAACCAGCGGATCCAAACCTCATCATTACGCAACACCCGCTTGTTCTGCCCGGTGAGAAAATCGTCACAGAAGGCGTGAAGATCATCACACATGAATACGTACGTGATCTGGCTACTGCAAAAACCATCAACTATTCGATGGGGATTTGGCTGATCAACAAAATAAAAGAACAGCAGGCCTACGATGTGTTGTATCATCAAGGCGGTGTAGTGTCGGAGTTTCCGCGTTGCAATTTCTTCATCGTGAAACAAGACAATACCGTTGTTACACCGGCCAACAATGTGCTGCAGGGCATTACGCGAAAAAATATAATGAAGCTTGCAGGCGCAAAATATACGTGTGAAGAAAATGCTATTACGCTGGAAGACATCCATCAGGCGAAGGAGGCATTCCTCACGAGTACCACCAAACGAATTGTTCCCATCGTTCAGATCAACGAGAGAATAATTGGTAATGGAAAACCAGGAGCTGTAAGTCTTTCGTTATTGGATGATCTTGTCGCATTGGAAGACGCAGACATTCGGGCAGGGAAATAGCTCGTCTCCATCGCACAGCTAATTTCATAAAGGTGATCTGGTACAAAAAGTATATTTTTGCACCCGCATGAAAAAAATTAGTGACTACCGAAAACTGCTGGGCGTTGAGAAAACAGCTGAACTCAAAGACTTGAAATCTATTTACCGCAATTTTATGAAGGATTGGCATCCAGATAAATTTCAGGATAACCATGATCAAAAGTTGGAGGCCGAAGAGAAGAGCAAAGAGTTTATTGAAGCTTATCACTTTCTGGTAAGCATTGCGCCCGAAACGCGTGCACAACAACTGGAGCAGTACACAGAAGTAATCACTTCGTCAAAAATGGTTGACTTCCAATACAAGTCTCAAACCTTGCAGGTGAATTTTGCCGATGGCAGCAGCTACGAGTATTTTGATATTCCTAAAAATATTTATGGCAAGCTCATCAATTCTGATACGCCCGATCGTTTTGCCAGAAGGCACATCTATCATTCATACGTGTATCGAAAGGTGAGTAAAGCTGTGACAGCTTAGCCTACCAATCTCCATCGGTTTTCTTATACTGTAGTTTATCAGTAAAGGCTTGATCGAGTAAGCCGAACATGTTCGGCCGGCACCAATCGGGCGATAAGATCGTGGCACTGTTGCGAGATGAGTAGGTGGTCAGCTTATCTTTCTCGGTAATTTTTTTGTAGCCCATATCTCCCGTCATCTGAATCAATTTCATCGTGACGCGATACTTGCCGTCCTTCACGCCAACGGAAACCACGCCACTGAATTTTCCGGTTTGCATAATGGGTGGAGTGCCAGCCTGACTGATTTGAAATTTTTTGTAGTCGACCGTAATGTCGTTTACTTCAAATTGAACACCATCAGCATTCACCTCCACATTCGAAACATAGGGCAACGTCTTATAATATTTCTCCAAAGCAGTGGCAGTGATGGAGTCTTGCGTGAAAACTTTTTGATAGATAACCTCTTGTTCCATAAGTTTAAAACTGCCGAAGGACGTTGTCTGAGCGATCGCCCCGCAGCAAATCAGCATCAATAGGATAACAGCTAAATTTTTCATGTGATTAATGTTTGCATAAAGATAAGAAGTCAGTGATATACTTCTTTAAAACCAAGTCGAACGGACGATAGCAGCGCTGGATAAGTTGAATTGTCGCAAAATCCTTTGGGATTTAAGATTTTGCCTTACCCTTTTACATTAGTTTACCGTTAATTCAGATTATCTTTATCCATCACAATCCCATTGATCATGAACATTGTCAGAAGTTGGAGAGAACAAAAAATTATGCTCAAGCGAAGATTTCCCATACTGAATGATGACGACCTGGAAGCCAAAGACGGAAGCAAAGAAACTGTTCTAAAAACGTTGGAAATTAAACTGAGCAAAACAAGAGCAGAACTGGAATTGCTTTTGGCCGAATTGCAGCTCTATTAAAACCTTCGAATTTCTTCAATAGAAACTTGACCCTATCAGGGTTTCCCCATGACCATCCCCTCTTCTCAAGATCTTCTTTCTGAATTAGTCTTTAGCACTTCCAGAAGCAGCGGCCCGGGTGGGCAGAATGTTAATAAGGTCAATAGCAAAGTCATTCTTAAGTTCAATCCGCTTCAATCATCGGTGTTAACAGACGAGCAGAAAGAAATTTTTCAGAAGAAAATGGGAAGCCAACTCACAAAAGATGGGTGGTTGATCATCGCTGCTCAGGAAAGCCGATCGCAATTGCAAAACAAAGAAGATGCACTTCAAAAGCTCAATGCGATCTTCGTCAGAATTTTTACTCCTCAAAAAAAACGAAAGGCCACAAAGCCGAGTAAAACGGCAAAGCTTAAACGACTTGAAACCAAGAAGCAACACTCCGAGAAAAAGAAGTGGCGCAAAAATCTGGAATAAAAAAAGCCGTCTCGATTTCTCAAGACGGCCTTACCTAAACAACCACTCAACTAGAATGTGATTTTTTCAAACTTGCCGCTGCTCGTAGCAACTTCAAATGTGATGGAGTTGGCTTCTGATTTTACTTTATTCAAATCATAGATCAAGCCAAAGCTGCCCGTTACTTTCACAGCTTGCTCGTGCAACAATGTGTTCTCGCTATTATAAATTCTTACAAATACATCTTCTGTTCCGTTGTTCGATACATTCAAAGCATATTTGTTTTCAGCATTTGCTATTTCAGAAACGCTGATGAAGCTTTCGATCTTATTAGAAGCATAGTTAACTTTCTCGGCAAGCTTACCGTTCTTGTCAGCCACTACGATGGTGTATTCACCTTCGCTTAGTTCGCTGAAGTTGTACGGACGCACAAAAGAAGTTACACCACTCAGGGCCTCTGTAAACACAAGCTCATTGTCGCTATTGAAGATGGAGATTTTTACCGTGCCTGATCCAACTGCCTTGTAGTTGATGTTGAAAACTTTGGTAGAAGCAGTAGGCGTAACGGAAAACAGAGTTGGGTTAGCAGCAGCTGCAAACGACATCATCACACAAGCAATTACAAGAGCATTAATTTTTGATTTCATTTTTAAGTTTTTTAGAGAGTTAGTTTTTGTTTTTTGACGATGCAAAATTGGGCAATCCATCAGGCCTGGTACCGGCAGATGTAGAGTTGGGTTGATGCGCGTAAGAAAATGATGAATCGTGCAGGAAAAAATTTTCTTTGCGCGAACGCAAAAGCACTTCACTAAAGAAACGTCAAGTAAAATACGAGCATAGAAAAATAGGTCAATCTTCGAATGGTAAAATAAAATTCTGATTTCATCCCTTTGCCGCCATTTTAAAAGCACCGTTTTCCGGCTTAAAAGTCATTTTGCTTTGTCAAAACCCAGTTTCTCGAAAACGGTTGTGCCGGTACCTACCCCGTAAAGTTTTGTCAAAAAACACGCAATTCGTCCTTATCCTACCTGGCCACTTCACCTGTTTCAACCTGTCGCAAAATCCTTTCAAATGTTTATCTTGAAGATTCATCATGAAATTTCAAGAACGGATACATCAATTCGAGAACAAGCTAAAGAGAAAGGCGAGCCTTTATTATAGAAGAGCGCATCTTTGGGCCTGGAGAAAATATCCGCGCACACGGCCGTTCCTAATCAAGGCGAATGCCATCATCCAACAGATTGTTCTTTACTTTCAAACGCATCCACGAGCGAGGCTGGGAGCAAAAATTGCCGGGCCGCCTCTGGCGTTTTTATTTTTATTATTATTTATCGTGTGGATTGAAACGCCTGGCAATCGCGAGTTGAGAAATATTCAAAACCAGGTGGCATCTGAAATTTATAGTGCCGACAGCGTATTGCTTGGACGATACTTTTTACAAGACAGAACGGAGGTGAAATACGAAGCCATTTCGCCAGCTGTCATCGATGCGCTCGTGGCCACGGAAGACGCTCGCTTCTATCAACACAGCGGAGTGGATTACCGAAGTCTTGGACGCGTGATTGTCAAGTCCATCATTCAGCGCGATGAGTCGTCAGGTGGTGGAAGTACACTTACTCAACAGCTTGCTAAAAATCTTTATCCACGCAGAGGCTATTGGATTTTACCCATGCTGTTAAACAAGTTGAGAGAAGTGCGCATCGCCATAAAGCTGGAGGACATTTATAGTAAGCAAGAGCTAATCACACTTTACTTAAATACCGTTCCGTTTGCCGATAATGTATTTGGCATACAGGCTGCGGCCGATCGCTTTTATTCAAAGTCCGCAAAAGATCTTACCATCGATCAGGCTGCCTTGCTGGTGGGCATGTTAAAAGCAACACATAGTTACAACCCAAGATTGTTTCCCGATAAGGCTTTGAAGCGAAGAAATGTGGTGCTGTCACAAATGGTAAAATATAAAAAACTGGAGAAACCTCTGGCGGACTCTCTTAAAGCACTGCCCGTGCAACTTGATTATAATAAAATATCTCATCATCAGGGATTGGCTCCGTACTTCCGCGAGTATTTGAAAATGGAGTTATTGGAATGGTGCAACACTCATGAAAACGAAAATGGCGATCCGTATAACCTATATACCGATGGCTTAAAAATATTTACTACGATTGATTCACGGCTTCAGACTTACGCAGAAAAAGCTGTGACGCAACAAATGACTGAAATTCAAAAAGTTTTCTTTGATCATTGGGGAAATCAAAAGCCGTGGAAAGACAAGGAGGAAGTTTTGGACCAGGCCATCCAACGCTCAAACCGATATCGTCAGTTAAAAGAACAAGGCCTGGCGGAGGAAGAAATATTGAAAGAGCTGCAGAAGCCCATTCCCATGACGTTGTTTACCTGGCAGGGCGATCGAGAGGCAGTCATAAGCCCGATCGACTCCATCATTCACCATCTGCAATATCTGAATGCCGGATTTCTTGCTGTAGAACCTTTTACCGGAAAGATAAAAGCATGGGTGGGCGGCATCGATCATGATTTCTTTCAGTACGATCATGTAAAGACCACCACCAAACGACAGGTGGGCTCCATCTTCAAGCCTATTGTTTATGCGATGGCTATTGAACAAGGTGCAAGACCTTGTGACTTGATTTCGGCCGAACGGCAAACCTACATTGATGACGAAGGTGAAGAGTGGACACCGCGCAATTCGCAAAACGATTATGAAGTGCAGTACACGATGAAAGGTGCGTTGGCTTACTCGGTCAATACAGTTGCCGTGAAGCTGATTGAAAAGGCTGGTGTTTCTAATACTGTTTCGTTGGCGCAAAAAATGGGTATCACGAGTGAAATAAAAGATGTTCCGTCCATTGCACTGGGCTCATCGAATATTTCATTGATGGAAATGGTTGCCGCCTATTCTTGTTTTGCGAACGAGGGCGTAACGAGCTCTCCTTTTTATATCAAGACCATAGAAGATCTGGATGGAAAAATCTACAACGACTTCAAACCTGCCGATGGCGTGCGTGTGATGAAAAAAGAAACAGCACAATTAATGACGAGTATGCTTCGCACAGTAGTGCATGAAGGAACTGCTTCACGATTGCGTTGGCGATATGGAGTGTATTCAGATGTAGCTGGCAAAACGGGAACAACACAGTCCAATGCCGATGGTTGGTTCATGGGTTTCACACCCGGGCTGGTGGTGGGCACGTGGGTAGGTGCCGATGATCCGCGCATAAGATTTCGTAGCACTGAATTAGGTCAGGGGTCTAACACCGCTTTGCCAATTGCTGCCTATTTTCTCCAGCAGGTGAATAAAGATCCATTATATAAGAGAATGTCAGAAGTTAAATTCCCTTCGCTGCCAGAAGCGCTTCAGGAAAAACTGGATTGCGATCTGTACGAACTCAGCGATAGCCTTTCTTTTAAGATTGAGAAAATGATCGCCAAACGCGATTCCACTCTTCGGGCAGATACTACTGCAGTCATGCCTGAAAGTTTTTTGCAAGTAATTTATCAGCGGAAGCAAAAGCTTTTGAAAGCTTCGCAGGAATTGGACTCACTCAAACTATTAGAAGTTGAGTTGCTGGAAGGCGATAATGAATAAGTTCTACTTTTATAATTCATGCTCCAGCGGGTATATTTGCGCACCTAAATCAGCAAACTAATGAGGCTTGCCCAATTGGCCAGAAAGCTGGCCATCCGACCTATCGAAATTGTTGAATTCCTCACGAAGCAACAGATTGTTATCGACAACGACTCCAACACCCGCCTGGAAGACGAACATGTAGCCTTAGTTATGCAAAAGTTTGCTCCTGCGCGTGCTGCCGAAGTTGCCGCTGAACTGGCAAGCGAAAAAGAGCAAGAAGTTGAGGTGGAGCCAGCGAAAGAGATTGTGGCAGAAGCCGAGAAAACTTTTGAAATACAAGTCAAGGTTGAATCAACAACCGCACCTTCTGAATCAGAAAAACCTGAAGTGATCAAAGCTCCTAAAGTTGAGCTCTCCGGATTAAAAGTGTTAGGAAAAATTGAACTGCCAGAGCCAAAGAAGAAAGAACCGCAGCCAATCGGTGAACAACCAACAGAGCAAACTCCGCCTGCGGAAGGCACTCCTGAAATTACAATCAACCGCGAAAAACCTCAGCTGCGAAACAGAAAGCCACAAGCAGACCGCAGAAACAAAACGGATCAGCGCCCCAGGGTAAATCCGATTGCATTACAACGCGAGCGTGAAGCATTGGAAGCTGAAAAAAGAAGAAGAGAAAAAGCAGAACAAGACAAAGAAAAGCGCACGCAACATTATCTTAAAAAAGTAAAAGTAGTGGCGCCAACAAAATCTGTGAGAATGGTAAATGAGGAGGTAGAAGAAATGAAACCGCTTGCTCCAACGCCCACAACCTGGTGGGGAAAATTCATGAAGTGGCTTAACACGTAGGCAATACACATGAAGAAAAAGGAATGCCCCAATTGCGCCATGGATATTGACGACAAGAGTAAAATCTGTCCGATATGCGGGCATGAATTTGAAGAGCACAGTGGATGGGTGAAGTGGCTTGCGATTTTTTTATTGCTGATTTTTCTGCTGTATTTCTTCTTTTGATCGCGATCTTTTTTTGCAGATGATTTAAATCATCTTTTCTTCTGCCTCGCCTGGCGATCTTTGCGAATCGTTAAACTCAACTTTTTATGAGCGAAACTACTTCTTCAAAGCGTGACCAGAGTCTTGGTGAAGAAATCGCCAACAGCATCAGTCACGGAGTTGGTTTTTTCGGAGCCATCGCCATTACCCCCATATTGATCATCGCTGCGATACCATATGGAGCAGCTGCCATTGTTGGATCGAGCATTTTTGGTTTGACCATGATCTTATTGTACATGTCTTCCACCTTGTATCATGCCTTTCCGCACAGCAGAACAAAGCGGGTATTTAAAATTTTTGATCACGGTGCCATCTACCTGATGATTGCCGGCACCTATACTCCATTTACACTGGGCGTGTTGCAAGGAAACTGGGGCTGGACGTTGTTTGGCATTGTGTGGACGCTCGCCATACTAGGTGTGGTATTAAAGTCAACGGCAGGTGCAGGTAGCGGCAAACTTTCAACTGCCCTGTATCTCGCAATGGGATGGCTGGCCATACTTGCCATTAAACCACTTTGGCTAAACATGCCAGGCTGGGGTCTGTTTTGGTTGTTGGCGGGTGGCATCATGTATTCTGCAGGTGTTATATTTTTTATTGCCGAACGAATTCGATACAGTCATTTTATTTGGCACATCTTTGTATTGTTGGGCACCGCCTGTCACGTAGTGGCAGTGATGGGATACGCCTACAAATGAAAGATGATGCGATCTCTTTTACTACTCTTGTTTTTTTCATGTGGTGTTTGCTTTTCGCAAAAGAAGCAACCGCATGTCAATGCTCATTCTCATAATGATTATGAGCAACTACACCCACTGACAGATGCGTTACAAAATGGATTCAATTCTGTTGAAGCGGATGTTCACCTTCAGAATGGAAGTTTATTAGTATCGCATAATCATCCTGGTAAAGATGCCTTGTCGCTCGATAAACTTTATCTGCAACCATTGGATAGTTTATTGAAGAATTCCAAAACGATTTACGATGGATCGGCAATTCCATTTTATTTAATGATTGACGTAAAGACAGAGGCAGAAGCTACATATAAAGCAATTCGGCAAGCGGTGAAGAATTATCCTTCGTTGCTCTGTGTGTCTCCCGGCTCATGTCCGGTTAAAATTTTCCTATCTGGCAATCGTGCGATTGATACCATGATTAAAGACGGTTATTCAGGAATAGGCCTTGATGGCCGCCCTGATGATGTTGGCAAAAATTATTCAGTAGAGATGATGCCGGTAATCAGTGATCACTACAAGAACTGGTCAAACTGGAATGGAAAATCTGCGCCAACAACAGAAGATCTGCAACGCATTAGCGACCTCGCTAAGCGCATTCACGCGGAAGGAAAAAAATTCAGGCTGTGGGCCATTCCGGATAACGAGACGACATGGGCCGCTTTACTGAATGCCGGAGTTGACTTCATCAACACCGATCGGTTGAAAGAGTTGAACGACTTTCTCAGCAAGCGTGGGTTATAACCATCAAAACATTCTCCATTCGGCAATCTGCTGAATGAAATGAGGAAGAGAGGATGGAACTAAAACCGCACAAAATAAAATTCCAAATAGCGCCCCATACAAATGTGCATCGTGATTGATGTTGTCATTTGATTTTTTTCCATTGTAATAAGACCACATCACATAAACAATGGCCAAAATGAATCCCGGAAGGCAAATCACAAAGTAGAAGCAGATCTTTTCCAGCGGTTGAAATAACACGGAAGCAAAAATAATAGCGGCCACTCCACCCGAAGCGCCCAATGAATTATAGCCCGGGTGATTACGGTTTTTGAAATACGTTGGTAAGTCTGAAACAACAATGGCCATCAGGTAAAAAGCAACAAAGAAATAAGGGCCGGCTTCTCCGAAAATAAAACCGAAATATTGCTCCACCACGTTGCCAAAAAAATAAAACGAAAACATGTTCCACAACAAATGCGAAAAATTGGCATGGATCAAACCCGAAGAAAGAAATCGGTAATACTCATGGTCTCTTGCAATCCGATAGGGATTCATCATCATACGCTGTAAAATAGCTGGCTTGCTTAGCGAATACCAACTGACGATAACCGTGATTGCAATAATGCCGGTAGTTAAAGAAATAGATTCCATCGAACGTTTTGAACGAGTGCAAGTATACTAAGAGATATGATCTTGGTTAGTATACGGCTCTAAATAAAAAAACCTCCGGCTTTCACCGAAGGTCTTTTCCTTTTCTGTTGTTTGATTTTGTTATTTAAACGTTACCACCAATTCGTCAATGTCTTTGGGATTATAAGGACTCAGCGCTTCCAATCTTGCAGCTAACGCATCCCACTCTGTACCAGGCGACACACCACCTGAAAGAAATCCTTTCGACTTGCTGAAATATCCCGGGGCTGCCGTGTTGGATAAATACTTGTCTAAAAGCGTTTGATCAATGCCTGGCCAGATAGACTTGATTCCACTGGTGAATACCGCTTTGATCGAGTAGTCTTTCAACAGAACTTTGCGATCAGTGCTGTTCAGTTTGCTGGGAGGTAATCCCACCTCAGCAACACCAGTATCTTTTGTTTCATTGCCCGAAGCAACAAACGCCCAGTTAAAACCAACGTTATCGGTAAACAATTTTGCATTCGGATGATTGCTGTTACCAAACACATCTACAACATCTCCTTTTTTACCAGCAAACATTTTAAGCGCGCTGATAGAAAAGGGATCGCTCAATGGACTGGCCAGTGGAAGACCAGAAATAGTTACCTCCATCTCTGCATCGTATCCCAGGTCACTGGATTCCGTGTAATCAATTCTAAACACGGCATCTTTTGCATCAGCATTCTTGGTGCGATCACAATTGTAAGGTTTTATAATCGCGATACCATCGATGGCGCTGGTCTTGTTCCAAAATATCTGAAGTGCCTTTCCTCCATCTGGCTGATTTTCTGAATCAGCATCGGTGATGGTTAGTTGATAATCCCATGTCTTACCTTCGAAGGTTGACTTGGAAACAACCACCAGGTTTTTTGTGCGATTGTCATCGTCACCCAGATAAGTAAGTGTCATCACACGATCGATGTGATACTTGCGAATGCCTTCGATAAAAGCTTCTACCAGCTTAGAGGCTTCTTTACCCACCGCGATGAAGGTGCCAAGATTTTTGTAAACATCATTTCCATCAATCGAATCTTCCTTTACTCTGCCTGCCAGTCTTCCACCAGATGCAAGATTTTTATTACTGATCGAAGACGGGATATCAACACTGAATTTCGCTGGCAATAAATCTTCTTGAGGTTTTACATCAGGATTATTTTCGCAAGAAGTAAACAACACCGAAAGCGCCAATCCAACAATTAAGACAACCGAAACATTTCTTACAGTCTTCATTTTTTTACGTTTAATTTTTTGGTTTCTGTTTTAGTGAGCGAGTCTAGAACTTGCCCTTCGTTCTTAAAACACACCAGATTGCTTCTACCCTTACGCGGTTTTAAAAAAAATAAAAAATGGGCTTTCCCGGTCGGATTTAAGGCTTTGCCACCACGACAGTAGTATCTGAGACCACGGTGGAGACTGCAAAAAAGCCGATTGCTCCTTCGCTTAGGTTGGTGGTAACATCGGCACGCTGCACGTCAAAGACAGCTCCCCTCCATTCTGTTTCCGATAGCATGGATCTTAGAAACGCTTTGTAGGATGGACTTACAGAATACTTTCTCCTGATCACAACTGAATTCACAGGAAAATTAAAATCCTCCTTATTGGGTTTGAAAATCTCATTGACGTCAATTGTCTTCAAATCGTAGAATACCACCCTTCCTTCACATATCGATCCTGATGTGCATGCTGTTGTATTGCTCCATGAAATATGATGATCAATAAAGTTCGCGTCCTGCCCGGACTTGTTGAGGTTTAATGTATAAAGTTCACTGACCTTTCGGTAATCGAGGGGCGATAGAGGTTCAACTGGCATTGGGCTATCTTGTGCTGTATAGGTTTTACCCTGGAATTTAATGGCGAGCGTGTACGTTTTTCCAAACACTGCCCGTGCAACGGGAGTATAATATTCGCCCGATCCGATTGGAGATTCAGCAAGCGTGATCGATGAACTTCCATCCGAAATGGATACAACTGCCCCGCTTACAGGTGTTGGCACTTCATTCTGCTTGGTGTATGGCCGGGAAAGTTTGATCTTATGATTTATTTTTTCATTCGTTAAAATTCCTTCTACAACAATATCGGTAAGATGTAGTGTTTGCAAAGGAAGATCTATCTTTTCCTCACAGGCTGTGAGCATGACAAATAACAAGGCTATGGTCAATCGCATCTTCATAGCCATTTGAAATTATAAGAGATGGATGGCGTAAATCGGAAAAGATAAAATTGCGAAGTCATTCGATTTACGTCTTGCAAGTCTGATGGTATCTTGAAAGTTCCGTCCGCTTGCTGGATTTTATTATAATTCACAAACAACGCATTCTTACGTCCAAAAAAATTGTAGACGGAAAAGGTAAGACTGTGATGAAATTTCTTTTCAGGGTTCTTGTTTAACTTAACCGTTGCCGACACATCCGTTCGATGATAGTTCGGAAGCCTTGCATTATTTTTTTGCCCGTATATCGGAACTTCTTCTCCGTTGTAAGAATAAAAACTTATCGGTGAAGAAAATGGCGCCCCCGTTGAATAACTCCAGTTTGCGCCAACATTCCATCGAAGATTGAGATCATAGGTCAGCATTGCATTGATCTGGTGAGGCCGGTCGTAAAACGCATTGTACGTGCGACCTTGATTGATGTCTGCAAAAGTTCGTCTTGCTCTCGAATAGGTATATCCCGCCAATCCGCGTAAGCGACCTTCGTCTTTCTTCAATTGAAACTCAATGCCATAAGCTTTGGCCGATCCAAATCGCAATTCGCCTTCGAGCAAAGGGTTTAGTAATGTTTGTGCGTGCGATTCATAGTCAATCTGGTGAGTCATCTTTTTGTAAAACGTCTCGGCTGAAAACGCTGAACCAATCCGTGACAATGTTTGATAATACCCGATGCTCGCCTGGTTCGAAGCCTGCGGTTTTATATTAATGCTACTCGGCAACCAAACTTCAAGAGAAGTAAACGGACTAACAGAATTAGAAATCAAATGAACATTCTGAATATTCCTGGAGAGGTTTGTTTTAAGCGATGACTTTTCATTGAATAAATAAGTGAGTGTGAACCGTGGCTCGGCATTTACATATTTTTTGTAGTTCTCTCCTTTTGCAAAAGACAAAGTGTCAATTGGATTTTTGTTCTGATCGTAGACAAATTCAAATGCCTCGCCCGTATTGGTCCACGATGAAATCCTCAATCCATAATTGACGCCCCAATTTGGATTAAGCTTTACTTCGTGATTGCCATAGACAACAAACTCAGCCGAGTTTCTGACAGACAAAGGGTGAATACTCGAAGGAATAGGTAAAGTTGATTGCAAGTTGCCGGGATTAAAACGATAGCCATTAATACCAGCGCCAAACGTAAATTCATTTTGTGGTCTGATGAAATAAGTGAAGTCGCTTTTGAGATTGACATTGGAGATGTGTGAATTCCATTTTGTATCAGTGGCAACATCGGTGTACAGAAAATAGTCATAACTACTCCCCGCCAATGTTGTATTGACAAACAGTTTATCGTGGATCAAATGGTTCCACCGAAAGGTGCCCGCAGTGTTGGTCCACGCGATTGCATTCTTCGTGTTAAAATAGTTGTCAGCTCCTGTATATAGCGAAAAGAAAATCTTATTCTTCGCATCGAGTTTAAAATTCATCTTACCAGTAAAATCATAAAAATTAAACCGGGTGATGCTCTTGTCGCTCAACTGCGTCAACCATTTTAATCGCGAAACCCTTGCCGATACAAGAAAGGAACTTGTTTCCTTTTTAATAGGACCTTCTACTCCCAGTTTGGTGGATATAAGCCCCACATTGCCCCAAACCTCGGTGTGCTGATCATTGCCTTTCTTTGTTCGCACATCCAGCACAGATGATAACCTTCCACCCATTGAAGCTGGCATATCTCCCTTGTAAAGTGTAATGTCGTTAACAGCATCAGGAATAATGGTAGAGAAAAACCCCAACAAATGACTGGGGTTATAAATTTGCGCATCATCGATGAGTATCATGTTTTGATCGCGATTTCCACCACGCACATAATAAAAGGTAGAACCTTCCGAATGCATTTTTATGCCGGGCACGGACTCCAATGATTTCACCACATCCATTTCGCCAAACAATGCCGGCCGTTGCTCTACAGCTTGCGGTCGCAGGTTAAGGGAACTCACCTGAAATTCGGTACCCGTTTCTTCTGACGAGGCTTCAACGATCACTTCTTTTAGCACGGGTGGTTCTTCTGCTAATGTGATGTCATGGGTAATAGAGGACGTGACATCCAGATTTACAGTTGATTCCTTGTATCCAACAAATGAGCATTGAATGGTATAAGTTCCCCTGGGGATTGTAATGGAATAAAAACCAAACGCATTGCAAACAACGCCAACTTGTAATTCTTTCACCAGAAGAGTTGAACCAATTAAAGCCTCACCTGTGGCGGCATCTTTTACAAAACCGCTTAGCGTAATCGTTGGACTGACTGCCTTCTCTTTTTTCTTATCTGGCTTTAAAACAATCTGGTCTTCAACAAAATCATAGCTCCATCCAAGCTTCTCAGCAAGTTCATCGAGTATGGTTGAAAGGGATTTGTTAGCAGCCGAGTAGGTTGTTTTTTGATTGACATCGATTCGTCTTGGATTAAAAGAAAAATGAATACCGCTTTTTTCCGTAATAATTTTGAAAATCTCGGCAATTGATTGGTCCACCGCTGTTATCGTGATGGATTCCTCTGGTAGTTTCTTTTGCGCAAAAACAGGAACGCTATGAAAAAGAAATACGATCACTAAAACTCTTAGTGAAGCTGATTTGTGCAACACTAACATCCGGCACTGATGATTTCGATTTGATTGCCGTTGATCCTGTATTCAAGGTTAAGCGTTGTCTTCAATACATTCAAAACAGATTCTAAGGTTTGATGATCAAACGTAACGGTTACAACACAGGTATTGGGAACACTGGCCGGTAAAATGATATTGACCTGATAAATCTGGCTGATCGTTGCTAGAACCGACCGAAGATCGCTATCCGTGAAAACAAGTTTGCGGGTATTCCAAGCAAGAAAGTTAATGTCCTGATTGGTCGTGCTGCTCAGTTCTCTTTTAGCTTTGATGTAAACACCTTTTTCACCGGCCTTAAGCTTCACCTCTTTTTTTGCTTCCGGAACAGAAAACTTTACCACGCCCGTTTGTACAGTTACTTCAATTTCCTTTCGGCTATCATAATTCTGCACATTAAAGGAAGTTCCCAGCACCTCCACCTGTGCATCGTTGATTTCAATAACAAAAGGCTTTTGGGTATCTCGTTCCACTTCAAAGAATCCCTCACCCTTTAAAATCACTTTTCTGTCCTTCTCGCCAAATGCTGAAGAATAGGAAAGTTGAGAATGCTGATTCAGGATAATTTTTGATCCATCTGGAAGTGTGATGGGAAGTGTGTTGCTAGCTGTTTGAAATTGCGTTTCGGTCTCTCTAAAAACAAAATAGTTAATCACAAATCCGGACGCCAACAACACAAGAACAGCAGCGGCAATTCTTAGCCAAGATGGTGAAGAATTTTCACTTGCAAGAGTGCGAACTGGTGTTTCCTTCCTTTCAACAGTGGTTACAAATTTCTTCCACTCCTGATCGACACTAATATTAAGCTCTGGATTGGATCGATTTCTAATTTGATGCGAACCAAGTTCAAAAACTTTTTTCACCTCATTGTAATAATGCTCATTATCCGGAAGCTGCGCCAGCCAACGCTGCAACTCCTTCTCTTCTTCTGGAGAGGTTTCGCCTGTTAAGTGCCGTATGATCAAATCATCTTGCATGGTCTGCGGCTCATCGCCCAACTATCCTGAATTTATAACACATCATATCGCATTTACCCTTATCCGATAAAGAGAAAAATTATCATCGAAAGAAATTCCTTCAAATGCTCTCGTAAAACACTCAAAGCTTTTGACATTTGGGCTTCAACTGTCTTGACCGAAATACCCATTTTATCAGCGATTTGCGCATATTTTAATCCTTCTCCACGATTCAATTCAAATACCATCCTGCATTTTTCCGGTAACGACTGAATGGCGATTTCTATCTCTGTTTCCAATTCAGAGGCTGCCATCGGATCGAATGTTTGAGCAAACTCCTTCTCAGAAACGTTCTCGATCATTACATTTTTTTTCTTGTTGCGAATGTGATTAAGAGATCGGTTTCGCACGGCCGTGTATAAGTAGCTGTTGTAATTTGTATCACTCGGAAGACTATCAAATCTCTCCCACAAGGAAACAAAAACTTCGTGCACAAGTCCTTTGGCCTCATCCAAATCGCCCACATACTTCATTGAAAAACCACACAAAGGCTTAAACTGCTCTTTGAACAATTTTTCAAAATTTTTTAATTTATCCTCAGCCAAAACTCGTAATAACCGTCTGCCAAAATGAAAACAAACGTGCTATTAAAGGTATTAAAAATAATTGCGCTGCTCACAATGGATAGTGATGTTTTGATTAACGTTATCTTTATTCAAAGAAATAATTTAGCATGAACGTAATAACCGGAACGCTCATCTGCACGCTAATGTCGCTGACTTTGTTTGCGCAGAGCACGAAAGAAAGTGAAGCAATGATCAGATCATCACGAATAGCAAGTAATGAAGCCATCGCCAAACAAAATGTTGCCGGCATTGCGAAGTATTGGCTTTCCGATTTTATTCAAATTCGTGGCAATGGATCTTACCTCGTGGGTAAAGATGCCATCACTTTACTGTGGGAAAAATCATTCAGAGAAAATCCAAAGGTGAGTTACATTCGAAACCCCTCGGAAGTAATCATTAGCAAAACAGATACGCTGGCCTGGGAAAACGGGACCTGGATAGGAATCAATTCGTATAGCAAAGGCGGGAAGTATGCTGCCATGTGGAAAAAACGAAAGGGCGAATGGAAACTTCAGTCCGAACTTTTTGTAGTACTGGATTAACTAGGTCTTTTGTTTTTTCTTTTTCGCAGAAGGGAACAAAACGTTGTTGAGAATTAAGCGATAGCCAGGTGAATGAGGATGCAAGTTTAAATCCGTTGGCGTTCTTCTCCGGCCGGGCGAACCTTCAGGATCATGGCCTCCATAGAATGTCCAGTGGCCGCGGCCCAACTCTCCGTAGATGTAACGAACACTACCTCCTCTGGAGTTTTCTCCTAACACCCAGACCTCTGGTTTGATGAGATACGGATTAAATGCTGTGGTTTGTCCGATAAATTCTTTGATCACATGTTCGTGGTCTTGCGTAAGCATGGTGGGCACGATGTCCCACTTGGCAGAAAAATCAAACAGCGTAAAAAAGTCATGGCTCGACTCAAAAAAATCTTGTCGCCCGGTGTTGATATCAGAGAATTTTCGACTGCTGCCGGGCTCCAGGATAAAATTTTCGAACGCCAGTGTTTTTGTAAAATCTAATTTTGATTGTGCATCCGCTTCCGGATCATCACCATCAAAAAGACTCTCTACGATGTCAACACCTTCAGCGGCCAGCGCGATATCAAACGTTTCTGCACCGGAGCACATGGCAAACAAATAACCTCCACCAGCGCAAAAGCCTTTTATTTTTTTGGCCACGTCAAGTTTCATTTTCGAAACTTTTGAATAACCCAGCTTCAATGCACTTTCTTCCTGCAGTTTTGATTCGATCACAGACGTTTCTCTTCTGAGAAATCTTCCATGCTGGCCTGTAAAATCTTCATGATGGAGATGCAGCCATTGATACTTGATCAGCTCATCTTTCAACACTTCTTCATCATACAAAATTGTGTAGGGAATTTCTGCATAATCCAACACGGTGATAACAGCATCCGTTTCATCCGGGATCAAATCGTTCTTAATAGAATAAACGGCAATCTTGGGAGCAGTTTGTAATTTCACTATCTCCATGTTCACCTGAGGCTTTGAAATTTCGGTGAGGATCGTATTAACAGCTGCAGACGAAATTACTTCAAACGAAATGCCCCGCACGATGCATTCATTCTCCAGCAAAGTCGAATAATCCATCAGGAAGCTACCCCCTCGATAATTCAACAGCCAATCTACATCGTTGCCTTTTTGCAAAATGAAATAAGCAAGTCCATAAGCTTTCAGGTGATTGGTCTGTACTCCATCCATGGGAATGAGAATGGAGTTTGCACGACTGATGGCAAAGGAAAAAATAAAAAGCAATATGAGAACTCCTCTCAACATACTTCTCCTCGAAATGGGTTTGTGTAACTAAAGCTACGGAATTTCGAGTGGAGGCGAAATAAGAAATCAACTAACGCGATTTACACTCTCACACTTAACCTCGGTTTGTGTCCTCACAAACCGAAAAAACCCAATCAGCTATTCCTCCACAAAATTCAAATCCTTTCCAAAGGTCTCTTCCATTTTCCAGGCGGCTATAACGGCAATGGACATTAGAATAACACCTGTCACCCAACCGCCCGTAACGTAGCTATCAAAAAGATTGCGGGTGAATTTGAAAAGTAAAATGATGAGCGGCAATGCTCCGCGCACCATGTTGGGTACGCTGATGGCAGCCGTGGCCCTGAGGTTGGTGCCAAATTGCTCGGCACTCATGGTGATGTAAACCACCGTAAAGCCCGTGCCATAACCCAAACCAGCGCAGATCAGATAAAACGTGGTAACGCTTCCGCCCTGCTGCAGGAAGAACAGCGTAGTGAATAAAACCGTGATGCCATAAAAGATAAACAGCGCTTTCTTTCTACTCTTCAATCGCTGGCTCAGAAGCCCAACTGATAAATCACCAAAGGCGATGGCCATGTATTGAAACATAATTGCCTTGCCGGGATCAATGCCTTCAATACCAAACGCAATACCAAACTGATCTGAAAAAGTGACGAGCACACCAATGATATACCAGGCCGGTATGCCGATCAGTATACACCTGAGGTAACGAATAAATCGCTCTTTGTTCGTGAAGAACATGAGGAAGTTTCCACGTTGAACAGTCGTTGTTTTAATTTGATTGTACAAACTACTTTCGCTTACACTAACGCGAAGAACTAGCAACACCAATCCCAAACCACCACCGATATAGTAGCACATGCGCCAGGTGAAAAACTCTTTCATAAAGAAGGCTGTAACTGCGCCCAGTATCCCGAAGGAAGCTACCATCGCAGCGGCAACTCCTCTCTTCTCTTTTGGCAAGAGTTCGCTCACTAAAGTAATGCCAGCACCTAACTCGCCTGCCAAACCAACCCCGGCAATGAATCGCAAAATGGCGTACTGCGTTGTGTCAACCACCATTCCATTTAATATGTTGGCAATCGAATACAAAAGGATAGAACCAAACAACACACTCAATCGTCCTTTCTTATCGCCAATGATGCCCCAAAGGATTCCACCCACAAGCAAGCCCATCATTTGCACGCTGATGATAAACTCACCTTGTGAAAGAACTTGTTCGGGTGAAAGTCCCAGGTCAGTTAAGCTGGGCTTGCGAACTATTCCAAACAATAAAAGGTCATAGACATCTACAAAGAAGCCGAGAGCGCTAACAATTACTGCGAGTTGAAAGAGGCTGGTGTTTTTTTGTTGCATAGTTTAGTCTGGCAAAGCCTCTAGCCGCAAGCCACTAGCTCCTAGCCGCCTTTGCGGCCGAAAGGCTAGAAGCTGGTAGCTAGAGGCAAGAGGCTTGACGGAAATGTTTACTAAGTTTTAAATCAACTTCGCATTCTCCGGGTCCCAGTTGATCACCTTCTTTTCGAAATAACTTTTGTTTGTGCAAAGTGCCGGACCGGCCGCTCTCATGCCAAACAAGGCATCTTCCAGAATAGGTTTGCCTTCGCGTATGCCAGCGTAAAAGTTCGAATGATGATCGAAGTTAGTATCGTAACCCTGAGGTGCTTTGTATTCCATCTCAGGTTCGATGATCTCAGGTCGCGATTGCGGATACTTAGCTTTGTACCATTTCTCATACTCCTTCTGCTGCGCCTCGGTGAACGTTGAGAAAGAATCCCAGCCGCCATAGCCGGGATTTTTTGGAGTCTTGTTGCGCAAAACTTTTACCGAGTTCCAGCCTAAGATGATCACGCCATCTGTTCCCACAAAACGCAACAACTCGCTTCCTTTATTACCATCACAGAAATTAACGCGCATCTGAAGATTAAAGGCCGGATGTTTGTCGGTGGCAGGATAATCGTGAACGCTCGTGATGATGTCCGGTACATCGCGACCATCTTTCCAGTAGCGCAAACCACCCGATGCATAAATACGATTGGGGCCATGAGAGCCAGTGACAACATGAAAGCCGGTGAACAAGTGAACGAATAAATCTCCGGCAATGCCAGTTCCATAATCCTGATAATTTCTCCAGCGGAAAAACCGCACTGGATCATAGGCTATTTTAGGAGCGCTACCCAAAAAATTATCCCAATCTACTGTGCCGTCATTGGCATCCGTAGGGATCGAATATTGCCATGCACCGTTTCCACCTTGCCGGTCGTTCCATGCTTCGAGCAAAACCAGATCACCAATTATTTTGGATTCAAAAATTTCACGTGCCTTGGCTGTAACGATTGAACTTGCGCGCTGACTTCCCACTTGAAAAACTTTACCCGTTTTCTTTTGTGTGGCAATCACATCAGCACCTTGTTCTAGTTTGTGAACCATTGGCTTCTCGCAATACACGTGCTTGCCTTTGTTCATGGCCTCAATGGAAATCTTATCATGCCAATGATCTGATGTAGCGATGATCACCGCATCAATATCCTTTCGGTCTAACAGCTCCTTGTAATTCTTTGTGTTAAAAATGTCGTTGCCATACACTTCTTTCGTATGATCAAGTCTTCCGGTGTATAGGTCGCAAACGCCCACCAATTTTACACCGGGTATCTTCATGGATGTGCTTAAATTATTAAAGCCCATAATTCCCATACCAATCACGCCAATATTCACCTGGTCATTTGCGCCATATTTCTTATTCTCCGGTTTATTCCATTCAATTAATTCGGAGGCTTGCTTTGTATTTCCCAGAATAAGGGAAGGTGCTGCCGTGGATGCAATGGCAGTTCCCATCGCCTTTTTTATAAAACTTCTTCTGCTGGATTTTGAGGTTGACATGATTTTAAGATTTTAAACTGAGTTAATGTAGAATAAAACGAAGAATTACCAAACAGTTAATACATGGCGCGGTTGGTGGTTCTAAAGCTGATTGGATGATGATGACCATTTTTTTCACCCCTTTGCGGGGGATAAAATGACCGCTCGTGTAATCTGCTTGTGCAGCGCGGTGAAGTTTTTAATCAATCTGATCCGAAATATTACCTCCAGGTTGTCTTTCCATGAATAGCAGCGTTTCGGCTTGAACCACAGGGGGTTTATTTGCGTTATTTGTATTAACAACAACCACTAATTGTATGTTACAATCACCGAAGTTAGCCATTCTTCAAAGCTTGGATGCGATGGATAAGGTGCAAATGGAAGAAGTGCTCAATTACATCAAGGGCATTCTTAACCAGTCTGGTCTGAAGTCCGACCCGAAGGCTTTTAAGAAAGAAGCCATGAAGGAGATTCGCCAGGCCTTGCGCAAGAGCAAGAAAGGTTTGCAGTTAGCAGCCTGATCTAACTCTTCTCCTGATTGCAAAAGGGTGCGTCTTGTACCCGAAAGAATATCATTTCCTTTTCTAAATCGGTGTTACCAGTAGGTTATTGCTGCGTTACCTCAACGCTGTAGTTTTTAGGCTTACTCCTCTCGGCTTGAGGCATGCAGCCTGCAGCTAGTAGCCAAATGCATTAATTGTACTTCACATAATTCTCCCACTTCTCAATCACTTCTTTAAAATCAGCAGGAAGTTCAGAATCGAATTGAATGAATTTTTTTGTGGCCGGATGAATAAAGCCCAGTGTCTTGGCGTGAAGGGCCTGCCGTGGAATGACTTTAAAGCAATTCTCCACAAACTGTTTGTATTTACTGAACACTGTTCCTTTCAACACTTCGTTGCCTCCGTACATTTCATCATTAAACAACGGGTGACCAATATATTTCATGTGCGCACGGATCTGATGCGTTCGTCCCGTTTCCAATTTGCATTCGATCAATGAAACATAACGGTAGTCTTCCAAAACCTTGTAGTGCGTAATGGCATGTCTTCCAAAATCTCCTTTCGGAAAAGCAGTGGTCACTCTTCTGTCTTTTAAACTGCGGCCAACATTTACATTAATTGTTCCTTGTGGCGGATCGGGTATTCCCCACACGATCGCGTTATATGTTCTCTCAATGCTGTGATCAAAAAATTGCTTCGCCAATCCAATCATGGCAAGTTCAGTTTTTGCAATCACCAAAAGTCCGGAGGTGTCTTTATCAATGCGATGAACAAGGCCCGGTCTGCCTTCATTGCCTTTCATTTCCGGAAGGTTTTGAAAATGATAGGTAAGAGCATTCACGAGGGTGCCGCTCCAGTTTTGAAAAGCTGGATGCACTACCATACCAGCTACCTTGTTGATCACCATCAGATGTTCATCTTCAAATACAATGTTGAGCGGAATGTTCTCTGGCTTTACTTCCGTATCGCGGGGCGGTTCCGGCATGGCTACCACCACTACATCGTTTGGGTGGACTTTATAACTGGGCTTGATGGGTTGGTCATTCACCTTTACAAACCCTTCGTGAATGCCGGCTTGAATTTTAGTGCGCGTTACATTCGGCAGACGATCCATTAAAAATTTGTCGATGCGAATCAGACTTTGTCTGCCATCGGCAATGATGCGATGATGCTCGAAGAGTTCGTCATCCTGTTCTTCTATGTTGTCTTCTTCTTTGCTCATCGTTGTTGATCTAAAATCAAATTGTCTTAAAGAAAAAATGTCCTACACCTTGCGATGCAGGACATTTTAGTAATTAGTTTTTCTGTTAGAATTTTACTTCTGGTGCTTTGTCAGAACCTTCCGCAGCTTTGAAGAATGCTTTCTCTTTGAAACCACCAATCATAGCCACCAGATTTCCCGGGAAACCTAAGATAGCTGAGTTATATGTTTGAACGGCTTCGTTGAAACGCTTGCGGGAAACAGAGATTCGGTTTTCAGTTCCTTCCAATTGCGCTTGCAAGTCAAGGAAGTTTTGATTGGCTTTTAGCTCAGGATAGTTTTCTGAAATCACCATCAACCTGCCCAGTGCCGAACTGATTCCACTTTGCGCTTGCTGGAATTCCTGAAGTTTTTCTGGCGTAAGATTGGTTGGATCGATCTTTACCTGCGTAGCACTGGCACGAGCCTGGATAACATCTGTTAATGTTTTCTGCTCAAAGTTTGCATAACCCTTCACCGTATTGACAAGGTTAGGGATAAGGTCTGATCTGCGTTGATAATCTGATTCTACATCGCCCCACGTTTTCTTCACTTCCTGATCTTTGCCCACAATACCGTTGTACTTTCCAACGCCCCATAGCACAAGAACTCCAAGAATAATCCAGGGTATAAATTTTTTAAAGCTTTCCATATTTAGGTGTTTGTTTTGGCACAAAGGTAAAACCAAAGCAGATGATCGCCAAGTTTCTTTTTAGGAGACGAAATCGCCAGTTGAATATTTTAAGCAAAGAAGCATGGAGGTTTTTTTAAATAAAAAATCCCTAAAACCATTCAGTCTTAGGGATTCAAAAAAAACGCGAATGATTTAATACACCATGCTCTTTGCCTTCAGGAATTCAGCGATCTGAATTGCGTTGGTGGCTGCCCCTTTTCTTAGGTTGTCAGACACGATCCACATGTTGAGTGTATTCGGTTGCGATTCATCTCTGCGCATACGGCCTACAAATACTTCGTCCTTTCCATGTGAATTGATGGGCATTGGATAGACGTTGTTCTTCACATCATCCTGCACAATCACACCAGGTGTTTTTTCTAAAATCTGACGGACTTCCTTCAAATCAAAATCATTATAAAACTCTGCATTCACCGCTTCTGAGTGTCCTCCGATAGTTGGGACACGGACTGTCGTAGCGGTAACACCAATGGTTTGATCGCCCAGGATCTTCCTTGTTTCGTTCACCATTTTCATTTCTTCTTTGGTGTATCCGTTGTCCACAAATACATCAATATGCGGAAGGGCATTCATATCGATTGGATGTGGATACACTTTTGGTCCATCAATTCCTTTGCGCTCATTCATCAATTGAACCACCGCTTCTTTACCAGTGCCAGTTACGGATTGATACGTAGACACTACAATGCGCTTCAGTTTATACTTATTATGCAGTGGAGCAAGCGCCATCACCATTTGAATAGTCGAACAATTTGGATTGGCAATGATGCGGTCCTCTGCGGTCAAGTCTTTTCCGTTGATCTCGGGAACTACTAATTTTTTAGTGGCATCCATTCTCCAGGCGGATGAATTGTCGATCACGGTGGTGCCCATTGCTGCAAACTTAGGAGCCCACTCCAATGACGTGTTACCACCAGCCGAGAAGATAGCAATATCCGGAGCAAGCTTCACAGCTTCCTCCATACTTTTAATAGCGTATGGTTTACCCTTATAGATTATTTCTTTGCCGACATTCTTAGCGGATGCCACCAAATACAATTCATCAAATTGAAAATTTCTTTCTTCGAGCACTTTCAAGATCTCCTGACCTACAAGGCCCGTTGCGCCTACAACTGCTAATTTCATTGGGTTTATAAATTTTATGAACATCAAAAATAGTATATTCGAAAACACCATGAGAAAGTTTTTTGCTTTTGCATTACTTTTTTTGTTGCTAACGTTTGTGTGGCTCAACTCACAGATGATTTTGCAGATGGCGACTTTACTGCTAACCCAACCTGGTCGGGCACCACGTCAAGTTTCATCGTCAATGGCTCAAAGCAGTTACAACTCAGCAACTCCGTAGCGGGAACATCTTATTTGACAACGTCTTTTGTTAACGCAGACCTCTCACAGTTTAACGTTGAATGGCAACTGTATGTAAAGCAAACGTTTTCGCCATCGGGAAGTAATTATGGAAGAGTGTATCTGGTGAGCGATCAAAGTGATTTAACGCAACCACTTAATGGCTACTATTTGCAATTTGGAGAAGCTGGTTCCAACGATGCCATTGAGTTATTTCGTCAATCGGGAACAACACGTGTCTCGATATGCCGCGCTACGAATGGAGCAATCGCAGCCTCCTTTGCTGTTCGGGTGAAGGTTTTAAGAAGCAGCTCTGGTAATTGGCAACTCTTTGCAGACTATAATGGTGGTAGCACTTTCTTGTTGCAAGCCTCCAGCAATGAAAATACAAATAGCGCATCTCTCTTCGCAGGAATTGAATGCGTTTATACTTTAACCAACGCAGCCAAATTCTTCTATGATGATTTCAGCATCGTCAGCACTCCCATCCCTGACGTTACTCCCCCCACTTTATTAAGTGCAACGTTTATCAATGGCTCAACATTGGATGTTGTCTTTTCCGAACCACTTAACTCATCAACTGCGAATAGCATCTCAAATTACTCGATCGATCAAAGCATTGGCAATCCTGCTTCCGCAACGCTTCAATCTGATAACAGAACAGTCCGCCTTACTTTTAGCAACTCGTTTGTTAATGGGCGTTCCTATAACGTTTCAGTTTTAGGAATAAAGGATTTGGTGGGAAATGATTTGGTGTCGACTTCGCAGAATGTTTTATATTTTATTCCAACAGCCGCACAAGTCAAGGACGTTGTTATTAACGAGTTCTTTCCCGACCCAAGTCCGGTGATTGGTTTGCCCGATCAGGAGTTTGTAGAACTGTATAACAGAAGCAATAGTCCATTTGACCTTTCTGGCTGGAAACTGACGGACAGAAGTTCAACCGCCACGTTGCCAAGTCAAATCATTCTGCCAAATGAATATTGGATCATTACGTCATCATCGGCTACTGCACTTTATTCACCGATTGGAAAGACGCTTGGCGTAGCAAACTTTCCAACACTCAACAACAGTGGCGATAAGATTATCCTCATCGATCCTACTGGTTTAAAAATAGATTCACTCACTTACAACTCAAAATGGTATAATGATGCCGATAAACAACAAGGAGGTTGGTCAATAGAATTATTGAATCCCGATACACTTCGTTATGATTCAGCCAACTGGTTGTCTTCACTTGATCCAACTGGTGGAACTCCCGGAAAACAAAATTCGCAATTCGGAAACAGGTTCGATCAAACACCACCGGTACTAAACGGCATTTCCGTTGCGAGTCAAAGTGAATTGCAATTAATTTTCAATGAAGCCTTGCAAGCCACTTCTGTAGCCGACTTGAATAAGTATAGCATCATCAATTCTTCATTAAAACCAATCTTAGCAACTCTTTCGGTTGACAAGAAAACAATCACGCTTCAGTTTTCAATTCCATTTCTAAACGGGATCGCGGACACTCTTAACATTTCAGGACTATCCGATTTAGCTGGTAACATTATGACTTCGGTCAAAAAAGAATTTCTGTATTTCAAACCATCTCCGATTCAACCAAAAGATATTATCATCACTGAATTTATGGCTGATCCCACGCCAGTGGTAGGCCTGCCCGAAGCTGAATTCATCGAAATCTATAATCGATCTGAGAATCCAATTAATCTTTTCAACTGGACATTAACGGATGGTTCTTCGATTGCAAAGTTTCCCGCCAAGATTATTCAGCCAGATGACTATTGGATCGTTGCCTCGTCATCAGTAAGTCAGTTGTTTACTTCATTTGGAAAAGTATTTGGCCTTTCGGGTTTTCCTTCCCTGAATAATAGCGGAGATAAAATTGTATTGGCTGATTCAAGCGGTCAGAAAATTGATTCTCTCGTTTATTCGCTGAAGTGGTTTAATGACGCAGACAAGCAACAAGGCGGCTGGTCGCTGGAGCTTTTGAATACTGATACCCTTCGATATGATTCTGCGAACTGGCTGCCATCTGTTGACCCAACTGGCGGAACTCCCGGGAAAAAGAATTCACAATTTGGAAATCATTTTGATCAAACACCACCCGCGCTTGTCAACGTCTCTGCTGCAAACGATCACCAATTAGTTCTATTATTTAATGAGAAGCTTGATGTTGCTACTGCAGAGACAGCGGGTAATTATGTTGTTAACAATGAGGTTGGACAGCCAATCACTTCAAGTTTATCAACCGACAAGAAAACTGTCACACTTACTTTTCAAAAGATATTTAAGAATGGATTTACTAATTCTATTTCGATCAGTGGCGTATCGGATGTTTCGCGCAATACATTGCAGAATACGTTGAAGGAATTTCTGTATTTCGTTAGTCAACCAGTTTCTGCAAAGGACATCGTGATCACCGAGATCATGGCTGATCCGAGTCCAGTGGTAGGTTTGCCAGAAGTAGAATACATTGAAATCTATAATCGCTCCACAAATGCAATTGATTTGCTTAACTGGACGCTTAGCGATGGCAGCACTGTCGCAAAATTTCCTTCGCGAATTATTCAACCGAATGAATACTGGATTGTTCATCCGTCAACAACTCAGGCATTCAGTAATTATGCGAACAGAATTGCACTGGTCTCGTTTCCTTCCTTAAACAACAGCAGTGATTCGATTGTACTTAAAAATTCATTGACCGTTACAATTGACTCGGTAGCCTATTCTTCTGATTGGTATAAAAACACTGACAAATCGGAAGGAGGATGGTCGTTGGAGTTAATCGATCCACAAAATATTTGTGGTGAAGAAAACAATTGGGCTGCTTCTGAAGATTTGAAAGGCGGTACTCCGGGCAAGCAAAATTCAGTCAACGCAAACAAACCAGATTTAATTGGACCAAAACTACTTTCAATTGTTGCAGGGTCTGATCAACTACTTTTGGCGTTCGATGAAAAATTAGAGAAGATGATTTTACCTGATTACTTCTCAATAGCACCGGATAGATCTGTTGTAAGTGCTGCTGTTCACGACAAAGCTCTTCGTGAAATAGAACTTAAATTAAACGCACCTCTTTCGAGAAGGCAATTGTATAGTTTGGAAGTAAATGATCTTGCGGATTGCAATGGAAATGTTGTGCAGGAAGAATTTAGTCGACTAACATTTGCACTACCGGAGCAGGCCGACAGCCTTGATGTTTTGGTCAATGAGATCTTGTTTAATCCACGGCCTAACGGCACCGACTTCATCGAGATATACAATAACTCTCCGAAATACATCAATTTGAAAAACTGGAAACTTGCCAATGTTGAAAATGGGATCGTTAAAAACGCCACTCCAGTTAGTGACGAAAATTTCATCCTGAATCCAAACACATACCTGGCTATTTCTGAGAATCCAGACGTTGTTAAAAATGATTACCCGAACAATCCAGCCGGAAATTTTCTCGCAAGCGATTTACCTTCCTTTCCGGATGATGCCGGCTCTGCAGTTTTGATCACGAGTGAAGGAAAAATCATTGATCAGTTTCTTTATTCGAAAGCGTTTCATTCACCACTCATAAAAGATGATGAAGGAGTGTCGCTCGAGCGAATTTCTTTTAGCGGATCAACACAAGATCCCAACAATTGGAAATCGGCAAGTTCAACAACGGGATTTGCCACACCGGGTTATCTTAATTCAAATGCGCGGCCAGAAGCAGCATTGGATGAAAGCAGCGTGTTGATTGAGCCTGAAATTTTCAGTCCTGATTCGGGGCCTGAGTTTGCCAGGATCAATTACCGTTTTGATCAAAGTAGCTTTCTGGCCAACGTAAAAATCTTTGATCAGCAAGGCCGCCTCATTAAAACCATCGCTAACAATCAATCTCTTCCCTATGAAGGCTCTTTCCGATGGGATGGCGATCGTGAAGATGGAAGCAAAGCCCGAATGGGATACTATACCGTTTGGTTCGAAGTGTTTGATACGAGTGGTTTCCTGAAAACGTTTAGAAAGCGGGTGGTTGTAGCGGGGAATTGATTTCAAAAAGGCTCGCCATGCGTCTTCGCAATTAAAAAGTTTGCAACCGGCTTTGCGTGTAACGCCAGATTTACCGCAACATTCGAAGTCCATTCGTTTCCAAACAAACGCTGAATTTGTCTGCCCGTCCAAAGTCGCTGTGCAAATTCATTTTTCCATTTAATTGTGTAATCTTTTTCCATTCGAGAACGTGAGTACGCGTCATCCTTGCAAAACCTGGCAATACATTCACTTACTATTTTTGAAGCTTTGATCGCCATCGCCATTCCATTGCCGCAGAGCGGGGTGATCATTCCCGCAGCATCGCCCGCCATGAGAATATGATCTTCAACCGGTCGCTTTGTTTCAAACGATATTTCATTGATGGTTTCAGGCTTCTCAAAAAGAAAAGTTGAATTCTTAAAAATGGATTTCAAAAATGGATTCCTATACAGCACTTGCTCCTCCATTTCTTTGATGGTGCGATATTTTTTTAAGTTATCGTTATGCGAGAGATAGCAAAGATTTGTCTTTCCATCCTCCACATTGCTAATGCCGCAATAGCCGTCTTTAAAATTATGCAAGGCAATGAGATCCGATGGATGATCCGTTTGAATATGATACTTCACTCCTAGGTAGGGCGAACGTTTTTTTATAAAGCTTCTGCCTAGTTGCATATCAATTTTTGATCGTTTGCCAAATGTGCCAACTACTACATCAGCCGTGAATGATTTCCCACCAGCCTGCCATTCGAATTGATCATCTCTGAATGTTAGTTGCTCCGCCTCCACTCCTTCATGAACAACAACTCCTTCTTGTTTTGCTTTTTCCAACAGAAAATAATCAAATGCATAGCGACTGATTCCAAACCCACCAAGATCCAGTGGAAGCGTTGCCGCTTTTCCGTTCACCGATGACAGTTGCAGTCGTTTTATAATGGGTGGATTGAATTTTTCAGGATATGCCGATAAGGATTTCAAAAACGATTGCGTTTCTAACGAAATATATTCGCCACAGACTCGATGAAACGGATATGTTTTTTTTTCAAAGAGTTCGACCCGCAAGCCAACGCGTGCGAGTTGCAAGGCAGTTAATAATCCAGAAAGGCCACCTCCAATTATCCCAATTTTTTTTCTCATTCTTTAAAGATCTGTATTCTAACCCCTTTATGGGTATTTGACCTCTTTATTTGTGGACTTGTTGACAGATTGTTTATGGAAATAAATCCAAACGACCAGAAATCTGCGTTACTTGAAATATAATTTATAAAAGGTTACCCACGGGCAAACTTTTTTATAAAAAGACAGTTGTAATAGGGTTGGCTATGGAAACGGATATAAAATTACCAGCTTCAGATAAACTGAAGGTGCTGGTTGTGGGAAACAATCCCATAGAACTGGGACGAGTCTTTGATTCTTTACACAAAATACGAGACACGAGAATTATTACCGAAATAGCCTTCGATCTGAAATCCATTCTGGAAAGGCTTGCGCGATTTAGTCCCAATTTTATTCTTATTGATGACAACATCGGAAAGCTTGAATTGAAGAATGCTGTGCAAGCACTGCATCATGAACGCAAAACCAAAGATGTTCCCATCACGATTCTTAAAAGTTCAAATTACCAGGAGGCAATTAACACTGGCGTAATGAACTATGTGCTGAAAGAAAATCTTACGGGGGAATCATTACACACCGCCCTGAGAAATTCTTTAAAATTCAGAAAGACGCAACTCTACCTTTTGAATGCTTACAGAAAACGCAAAGGTCAGTTAAAGCGACTGCTTCTAAAGGAAGAAGCGTTTTAGATCGGGTTTTCTAAAATGAAATTTCTTGTGAAGAGTTTACCATCGCGCTCAATCTGAAGTGAAATCTTCTTTCCAGGCTTAGAGTTGAGCAATCCATTCACATAATTTAATTCGAATGCGCTGGAAGGAATTCCATTGATCATGGTAATAATATCGCCCACCAAAATATCGGCCTTTTGTGCCGTAGAGTTTTCACGCACGTCTGTAATTTTAAATCTTCGCAAATTGACTCCTTCGGCTTTGAGCGTAAGTCCGCTTTGATTGAAGTAAAATTTCTTTTTGAACTGAGAGTTCTTTTTGAAATAGACTTTCTCACCCGGCATGTTAAAAATAACAGTAAAACGGCTTAAGATTTCACCGCCAATTGCACCATTCCTAAAAATCGTTCTGTTGTTTTTAATGCTGTCCATGTAACTATTTGGATCGGGAAAGTTGGTGATCACTTGAGGGATTTTGTATTTGCCAAGGTCCAGTGAATTTATTCTACCTATTTGCCCATTGATCACGCCACCCAGTCCGCGGCCAATAATGCTATTGATGTGTTTAGCCGGTACTTTAATTTCAGGATTTGAATCGGGCTCGAGTATAAGACCATGGCTTGCTCCCGTATCAATCAGAAGTTTCACATTAGAAGTTGTGGAGTCGTTCATCTTCACCATCGCCTGCACATACGGCTTAGTGTCCTCCACGGTAAGCGGCATCATTTCATATTTTTTCTTGGGAACAAACTTGTCAGTATTCTCTATTACCAGCACCTTTCGTTCATAATCAATTTTGATCACGAAGCGGCTAAACAGTTCATAGCCAAGAATGCCGTGAACATCTGTTCCGAGATAATTCCTAAGTTCAAGATAATCCTGATCCAACACCAGCAACGCATGCCCCTGGCCATGAATGCCTGGCAAATCAAGAGTAACGTTGTTCGTGACATAGGCATCTACGACCTTAACTCCTCCAGGTCCTGAGATAGAATATTTCCTGGAGTATGGGAGATTTAAAATATCACTGAAAGTTTTCTCTGTGAGGATAGCCGTTCTTACACCCGTATCTAGAATAAATTTTAAAGGAATCTGACGGTTCAAAACTACCGGGACGACAATCAGATTATTCTGAATCTCAATCGGAATTTGAACCCTGCTCCTTCCCCCTGTAAGGGAAAATCCAAGTACATCTTGTGCCTGAGTGGGAACCGATATAGCGATCAAAAAATAAAGTGCAAATAGCTTTCTCAGCATGACCTAAATTTTTTCAAGCTATATATTTTTTTTAGTAATGGCTAGGTGATCAAACTCCAATTACCCCCAAAGAGGTGAGGAGTTTTGCCGGAGTGTCCTGAATTTCCAATTCGTTGAAATTTTCAGTCTTCAAAAATCCTTCGCCCACCATGTGTTTCATTTGGTCAATCAGCGGATTGAAGAAAGATTTGACATTCAATAAACCCACCGGTTGTTTAATCAACTTCAATTGCTTCCAGGTAAGAATTTCAGCGAGTTCATCGAGAGTACCCATGCCACCGGGTAGTGCAATAAAGGCATCGGCCAGGTCGGCCATTCTTTTTTTGCGTTCGTGCATACTGTTGACAATCTCCAGCTGGGTTACCCCGGAGTGGCCAACTTCGCGCTGCACCAAAAAATCAGGGATGATACCAATCACTTCACCTTTATGGTTCAGAAGTTCGTCAGCCATTATGCCCATCAGGCCAATGTTGCCACCACCATAGATTAATGTGGTGCCCGTCTTAGAAAATAGCAATGCCAGCTCTTTTGCAGTCGAAGCATACACGGGATCGTGGCCCGTGCCCGATCCGCAAAAGACGCAAACATTCATTAGTGCTCTGTGAATTAATGCTTGATGTCGTGCTCGTTATCACTAACGGCTTTGTTGGGAAAAATCCAAACGGAGACAATAGCCAACACAAAAAGTGCAATTACAACGCCAAATACTGCCATATAAAAGTTATTTTAAGGGGGTAAATTTAGAAACCTAATACAAATAATGAACGCTAATGGTAGCTTTTATCTGGATGAAACAGATTTGGGCGGTGACAAATGTTCAATTTGGTGTTGGCTACGTAAGATAATTTGTGGAATGTCAGAAATTTAGAACGGGTAACCATTTTACTTTGCGAGCTGTTTAAGATAGTGTTTATTCTCGGCCATGAAAAAATTCATAATCGTTGCAGGAATCATCGTTTTGCTGATAATTGGTGCCTTGACGCTTTTTATCAAATTCACAAAATCACACAGCCCCGGGGCAGATGTGACCTATTCCGACAAGGACCTTTCGGTGCACGTGTTTTACAACAGACCTTCCAAAAAGGGCAGACAAATATTTGGCGGACTTGTTCCTTACGGAAAAGTTTGGAGAACCGGAGCCAATGAAGCGACAGTTTTTGAAACCAATAAAGATCTTATCATAGACAACAAGACCCTAAAGGCCGGCAAATACTCGCTTTGGGCTTTACCCAATGAGCAAACCTGGACAATTATTTTTAATTCAGAGCATGGCCAATGGGGTATTAATTTCAATGGCGAGGCAAACCGGTCAGCCGAAAATGATGTGCTCACTGTGGATGCTCCCGTTCTGATTCAAGACAAAGAGTTTGAGCAGTTCACCATTTCTGTTGAGAAGGCTGGTGAAGAAGCTGAACTTATTTTTATCTGGGACAAAACATTGGTGTCGGTACCTTTTACGGTAGCACCTTAATCCTAACTCTCGTCTTTCTGTTTTCGGGTAATGCTTCGGCAATGGCATGATGCGTTAATATCAAGTTTGCCATCGGTACACCTTCTTTTATCAGATAATTTTTAATAGCCTGAGACTGTTGCTCTGTCCGATCGTTATGGTAAGTGACCTTCACCACAACAGAATCGCGTGTTAACGTTACCAGAGTATCCCTCACATTCTTTACTGAATCGGTAACAAGAGAATCGGAGAAGGTGGTAAACTTAACGGGGATATGGATGGTGTCGGTCTTTATTTCCGTCAAGTCAGAGTTGGATTGCAGTGAATCTTCCTGCAGGCCGATCAGTGTCACATCAATATTAAATTTGCTAGCGGGATTGCCTTTGATCATCCGCGCTAATCTTCTCAACTCCTGAGCGGCACCTGGCGCGATCGTTTTGGAGTATGGCTTGAATGTTATGCCCGGTAAATCAATCTCATCCCCCACCGAAACCTTTTTGAGATTGATCGTAATTTTTTCCAAAGCCGTCAGCTTGTCACCAGTTACGTCATACTCTTTCGAATAGAAAGTGTAGTTGTCTTGCTCAGGTTCTACCGACAAATCATACACACCACCTTCGCGCATGTATACGATAAACGAACCATCGCTCAGTGGTCGTCCATTAAAAACTCTGGTTTGATCTTTTTGGTTAAACAGCGAAATGTAAGCGCCCGATGGATTTTCAAGTCCGGTTATTTTTCCCTCCACCTTCATCAGGCCTTTTGGCTTCACATCTGGTGGAAAAAGTAGCTCAACTATTTCCGACTTTTTTGCACCGGCTGCATCCTTTATAAGATAGCGCCCCAATGACGAAACACTCACATATTGATCATCGGTTGCTGTGTTCGCAAACTCAAGAGGCACGGGTGCTGTCCATTGTGTTCCATTCAGTCGCGTCATGTATAAATCCATTCCACCTTTATTGCCAGGAAATTTATCGGAGGAAAAAATAAGTGTTTCTCCATCTCCCATGATGCGCGGGGTTTGTGAATTACCTGTATTGATATTGATCGGAAGTTCAACTGGTTCTTCCCATTGCCCGGACGATTTTTTCTTTGCCACCATAAGCTTGCAATTGGAGGCTTTGTTGATGTCCATTTTCTCGCACCTCATAAAATACATGGTTGAGCCATCCACTGTCAAAGACGGACATCCATCATTCAATTTTGAATTGAGCGGAGTGCCCGGATTAATAGGTTCCGACCAGATCGTTCCTTTGAGTTCACTGACAAGAATATCAAAGCCACCAATCCCTCCGGCTTTTTGATTGGTAACGTATATGGTTTTCCCATCGGCACTGATGGCAAAGCCTCGCAGAAAATTTAGTTTGTTGTTAATACCCCGCGACATGGCCACGGGCTCTTTCCAGTTCACACCTTCGCGTGAGGAGTAGGTTATTGTCAATGCATTATCTTCTGCATTGTCGGAAATGAAAATCATGGAGTTGCCATCCATGCTGATAAATGGACACGACACATTGATAGCAGGATGATTAATTGGATTGGGGAACTTTCGCATCTTGGCCTGTCCCAACAAGTGTTGGCAGCTCGCTAAAATGGTGATCGCTAAAAAAACACGTCTCATAGTCCTCCTGATTTGATGATAAAAGTATCGAAAAAAATAGTCATGTTACGGTCGTAAATTATTAGCCCTGTTAATGAATCTTTAGGTTTCAGGGTGTAATTTTGAAACTTAAATAATAACGCAATGATTCAAGTTATCCCGTCAATTGCTATACGCCAGGGTGCCGTTGTGAAGATGCGAAAAGGTGATCCGGCTAGTGAAAAATCCTATGACGAAAATCCCTTAGATCTTGCTAAGCGCTTTGAGGATTCAGGAATCGAAATCGTTCACCTCGTGGATTTAGATGGAGCGGAAAAAGGCACTCCAAAAAATTATCACGTATTGGAAGCCATTGCCGGCCATACTGATTTAAAAGTAGATTTCACCGGTGGTATACAAAACGATGGCGACATTGGTAAAGCCTACGAATTTGGTGCCGATTATATAACTGCTTCCAGTATTGCCGTTACCAAGCCCGAGTTATTTGCTTCCTGGATAATTTCTTACGGACGAGAAAAGATGACATTGGGTGCAGACGTTACCGATATCAAATCTAAAAATATCGCGATCCGCGGCTGGCAGAAGCAAACAGAGGTTAAGCTATTTGATCATCTTCAATATTTCTATGACCGTGGATTGAAGTATGTAAAGTCAACTGATATTTCAAGAGATGGTGTGCTGGAAGGCCCTGCATTTTCCTATTATCAGGAAATCATTGATGCCTTTCCCGAGCTTAAGATATTAGCCAGTGGTGGTGTTCGCGGAGTAGACGACATTAAGAAACTAAATGACATGGGAATCTTTGCCGTCATCTTTGGCAAAGCTTACTACGAAGGCATTTTGAAACTAAAAGATCTGGAGCAATTTCTGGTGAAAACGAAAGCCTGATCTAAGCACCCGACTTCTTAAACGACACGGGAACAATAATCTTGAAGCTGAGATTTCGTCCCATGTTAAAAACTCCTACTCTTCCTGTGCTCATGTTTTCAGCAGCATACTTGAGCCGACTGAGGTTATTTTGATAAGCCTTGTCGAAAACATTGTTGACGGTAAAATAAAAAGAAAAAAGTGTTGACCCTTTTTTCTTGTTGGTGACATCTGTTCCCAAACCGACATTCACTAATGAATACGATGGCGTTATGGTTTCGGTTCTATTCTGAAGAAGAACACGGTTTTGCCGGGTCGTGTAGTTATACTCTACTTTGATAAAAGAATTCGGAAATTGCTTGCCCGTTCTTTTCAACGAGGCACGCAATTCACTTTGAAATCTTGGGGCAGGTATAAAGGGCAAGTATTTCGCACTATCGTCATTTAATTTTGATCTGTTTAATCCGTTGACAAAAGAAAAACTGTTTTCAAAGTGAAGCCAATCCAACGGGTGTGGATGCACATCCACTGAAAACTCTCCGCCCATAAGTCCTGCTTTGCCCTGTATGTATTGATACGCTGGCACAGGCTGTGTTGGATCGGCAATGCTGTCTTTCCCATTTCTGGCCAGCAGCTTCTCCGAAAAAATGTAGTTGGCAATATTGTTCTGAAAGATCGAAGCCTCTGCCGAGATGTGCTTCGAATTAAAATTCAATCCAATGTCTGCCTGCAATGATGTCTCCGCCTTCAGACCGTAGTTTCCATATTCATAGCGCAATGTTCCCTCATGCCTTCCATTAGATGCCAACTCGGAAATATTGGGTGCACGAAACCCACGCGACAAATTCGCCTTTGCGCTCAACTGATCAGATAATTGATACGTTGCTCCAGCGCTTGCCGAATAATTGGAAAAGTTAAGATTGCCTTGTTTAAATTTTTGTTTTTGATTTTGATCCGATGTTGGATTTCCATTTGCATCAAGGAAAAGTGGATCAATTGAAATCTTTCGTTGATCAAATCGCCATCCGCCCGACAAGTCAAGTTTATTAAAGTGGCGTTTTGCAAAGCCAAATGCTCCCCAATCAAATGTGCTGTAAGCCGGAATCAGAAATTCAACACCTCGATTTGTGTTTTGTTGAGACATGCCACTTGTTCCGAAAGACACCTGCCAGTCTTTTTTTTCAGGAAGAAAATAAGTGAGATTGTAATTAACCGAGGTAAGATCAAAGTAAAGGCTCTCTAGTTTTGGATCAACCACATCGCCATACTCTTTGCGTTGATTGCGTTGATAGCCGGCATTCAATTGAACTCTTGTTTCACCAACATATAAATTAGTGGTATTTGAAAGACCGGTGTGATGGATATTTTGATTCGGAACAAATAATTGATAGCTGTTTAAATCCCTGTCGCTTGCTGTTATTTCTTTCTCTACTCCATTATCATTTTGAAGTCGCGTAAAATCTCCATTAGCATTGCGATCACCTTCTACCAATCCAACGGATTGGTCAAATGACGTTACATTTATCTGAGAATAACCCCACGCTTTGCTAACACCAAAAAATCCGTTTAAGTCTGTTTCGCGAAAAGCAGAATTAAATACGAACCCATCGTAAGCATTTCGGTAGGAGTGCGCTAATTTTTTGGTGACTCTGGCCTGCCAGTAAAATCCATTCAGGTTACCGGCATTCATCAGGGAGTTTGCAAATAGTCCATTATTGGATTGGTAATTACTGCTGTATTTGCCAACAATGGAACCCGTGGGGACAGGATTGGCGGCTAAAAAATTTATAACTCCTCCTATTCCATCACTTCCATACATAAGACTTCCTGCGCCCTTCACTATTTCCACGCGATCGACTGAATACTCATCTATTTCTATACCGTGTTCATCGCCCCACTGCTGACCTTCTTGTCGAATGCCATTGTTCAATAGAATGATCCTATTATATCCCAGTCCCCGTATCACAGGTTTTGAAATGGCGGGCCCGGTACTGATCTGATTTACTCCTGCTTTCTTTGAAATGTTATCAATCAGATTGGCCGATACACTTTCGATCAACGAACGATTGTCAATGGTGGCGACAGGGATAGGATTATTTTTTAATTCGGATGAATGACTCATACCGGTTACAACAACTTCATTCAATTCCGTTACCAAACTATTGAGCACTATGTTCAATTCTGTTACACCCGATACCTGGATGGATCTCACAACTGTGGCGTAGCCAATGAATTTGCATTCAACTAAAAAATTGCCTTTCGGAAGTCCTGCAATTGTGTAAACGCCATTAACATCAGTCACGGCTCCTCGCTTCAGATCAGGAATATAAACAGACGCACCAATTACCGTGCTTTGATCTTCGGCATCAGTTACTCTCCCCGTCAAGGAATTTTGGGCAAAGGAATTTGTAAAGAATACAAGTCCGAGGAACACCAATACTCTTCCAACCCAATGACTCATGCGTGAGATTATTTTAGGCAAACTTATGCTTTTGCAACTATGTTGCAAAAATTAAGGGAATAAAAAGTCGTGTTTAAAAGGAAACTGTCTGAGTATAAGCTAGGAGGAGTTACTGATCGATGATGTCAGAGAACTTGTACTTCTGAATAATGTAGAAGAGAAAGTTAAAAGACAGTGCATCATCCCCATCTTTTGAGTTGGAGCTATTCGGAGAAGTGCTGTTTGCCTTATGAGTTTCAGTCGCCTTAGGCTTCACGGGCGTGATCACCTGACTCTGGTGAGTCTCTGAAGAAATATTTTTGGTTGATTTTGATTCGTGTTCGAATGGCAACATTTTTTCCTCATCGGTGGTATTAACCTCCTGATGATTGACGTCCTGAAACTCGCTGGAAGTGCGTCCTTCGTCCTGGGCGAACAACGAAACCGATACAAGCGAGCCAAATGCGATGACTGCGATGGTTAGTACGTGCGAAAATTTTATTTTCATTACACTACTGAACTTTGTGGTTTCCTCCGCTAATTTGTTGATTAGTCCAGCAATGTATAAAAATTCATGATTTCGTGGGAAGAATTTAACAAAATTGATATTCGGGCCGGTACAATCGTTAACGCTGAGACCTTCGAGGGCGCCAAAAAGCCAGCTTTTAAGCTCTGGGTAGATCTTGGGCCTGAGCTCGGAATCAAAAAATCCAGTGCCCAAATTACCGTAAACTACACTGTGCAGGAGCTGGTTGGACGCCAGGTGATCTGTGTAACCAACTTTCCGCCAAAACAGATCGCCAATTTTATCTCCGAAGTCTTAGTCACAGGTTTCCCAGACGCTCATGGCAACGTGGTGCTAGCTAGCACTGAACGCAAAGTCGTAAACGGTGCACGCCTTTATTAACTGATCATGATTACGTCTCAGGATTTACCGGCAATTACTGGCGGAAGACTACTTCAACATGTCGCTATCAAAAATATCACGCATCTGATAATTGATAGTCGCAAAGCGATAGCTTCAGATGAAGCTTTGTTTTTTGCGATTGCCGGCATGCGACATGATGGACATTTATTTATTGATCAGCTTTATCAAACAGGTGTTCGTCAATTCATCATTGAGAAAGATATTGACGTAAACCCTTTTCCGCTGGGAAATTTTCTAAGAGTAGATTCAACGATTGATGCTCTTCAAAAAATTGCGAGTCATCATAGATCGCAATTTGATATTCCTGTTGTCGGCATCACGGGCAGCAACGGCAAGACAATCATCAAAGAATGGCTTTATCAACTACTAACAAAGGATCATCATGTGGTGAAGAGCCCGGGTAGTTACAATTCACAAATTGGAGTTCCGCTATCCGTTTGGCAAATTCAATCCAACCACCAATTGGGAATTTTTGAGGCCGGACTTTCTCAGCCTCATGAAATGACAAGGCTCCGTGAAGTGATGCAACCCACCATTGGGATTTTCACCAACATTGGCACCGCACATGACGAAGGCTTTGAGAATAAGGAGCAAAAGATCAACGAAAAGAGCGAACTTTTTCTCCATTCAAAAGTGGTGATTGTCTCTTCCGAATATCCTGATGTTATATCAACACTGCGCAAAAAGAACATTCCGGTTTTAGTGTGGGGAAAAGAAGGAGAGATTCGAGTTAGTTATACACAAACTTCTGTTGAAGTTAAATGGCCAAAAAGAAAAATTGATATTCTACTACAATTACCGTTTGAAGATGCTGCCTCACGGGAGAATATCATGCACTGTATAGCCCTGTTGCTTTATCTCAATGTTGATATAAGTAAGCTTCAAGAGCGCATTGATCAGCTGAAATCGGTACCCATGCGACTGCAAATGAAGCAGGGCATCAACAACTGCCAAATCATTGACGATACCTACAATAATGACCTTGGCGGATTGCAAATCAGCCTCGACTTTCTTAGCGGCCAGAATCGAAAAAAGAAAACACTTATACTTTCGGATATCCTGCAGTCGGGCCTTGAGGAATCCGAACTGGTTGAAAAGATAAATGCCCTTGCTCTTAAAAGTGGGGTGACGTTTTTTATTGGCGTGGGCCCCGTTCTGACAAACTTCCGAAACAAAATAAGTTTGCCGGCAGAGTTCTATTCATCCACTGAGGAGTTTATCAGTCGCGTAGATTGGGAGCGCTTTCAAAATGAGGTAGTGCTGGTCAAGGGTGCCCGTACGTATCAATTTGAAAAAATTGTAAAACAATTACAGCGCAAGATTCACGGCACCGTGATGGAAATCAACATGGATGCTATGGTCCATAATCTCAACTACATAAAGTCAAAACTTTCGCATAGAACCAAATTGATGGTGATGGTAAAGGCCTTTGCATATGGAAGCGGGAGTATTGAGGTGGCCAATCTTTTGCAATATCACAAAGTAGACTATTTGGGTGTTGCCTATGCCGATGAAGGTGTTGACTTGAGGAAGAATCAAATTGGATTGCCCATCATGGTTATGAATCCATCCGAAGAGTCTTTTGATGCTTTGCTGGAAAATGATCTTCAGCCCGAAATTTATAATCTCAGGATATTAAAAGCGCTCGTTGATTTTCTGGAGGGAAGATCCTGTAGAATTCATTTGAAGTTAGATACCGGTATGCATCGCCTAGGCTTTGAAGAAAGTGATCTTGAAACGGTTATTAACATTCTACTTGCAAATAAAAACTTAGAGGTGGTTTCGATTTTTTCTCATTTGGCCGGAGCCGATGACCCCGCACATGATGCTTTCAGCCGTGAACAGGCAAATCGTTTTTTAAATATGAGTGGGCAAGTAAAAAATGCGCTCGGTATTAGTCCCATTCTTCACGTACTGAACTCTCCCGGCATATTGAGACTAAAGGAATTTCAATTGGACATGGTGAGATTAGGCATTGGTCTGTATGGCATTAATCCAACAGCAACATCGGACGAAAATTTAAAACCCGTTGCAACGCTAAAATCAGTCATTTCGCAGATAAAAAAAGTAAAAAAAGGTGATAGTATTGGCTACGCCAGAAAAGGAACGGCATTGCAAGACACCGTTGTTGCTACAATTGCAATTGGTTATGCCGATGGTTTCAGCCGGGCGTTCAGTCAGGGAAGGGGAGTGGTTTTAGTTCGCGGTAAAAAGGCCCCCGTTATTGGCAACGTCTGCATGGACATGACGATGATCGATATCACGGGGATTGATGCAAATGAGGGCGATGAAGTGATTATCTTCGGCAGTGGCTTACCCATTCAAGAAATCGCCAAACAAATAGATACTATTCCTTACGAAATCCTGACCAGCACAAGCGAACGTGTGAAGCGTGTTTTCTTTGCAGAAAGCATTTAGTTAGAACTCCTTTAGCAGATCTTCTATTTTTTTTGCTTGAGGGAAAAACTCCAGTAACCTCAACATAACTCGATCAACCAACGTATCCGGGCATGACGCGCCACTCGTGAGAATAATTTTCAGAGGATTTTTTTCTGGTAGAAAGCGATAAGTAGTTCTATTCTCCTTCTTGTGATAATCAAAGTGATGTATTTCTTCCTTCGACTTGATTTCTCTGTCGGAATTGATAAAAAATGTTTTGAATTTCCGTTCGCACAGATCTACAATGTGGGAAGTGTTTGAACTGTTGTACCCACCGACCACAACCGCCAGATCTGCCTCTAATTTTAACAGTTCATAGGTAGCATCCTGATTATCATTAGTGGCGTAGCACAATGTATCGCGCGTATCGGCAAAGTGATTTTTTAAATCGGCTTCACCGTATTTCGTTATCATTATTTGCTTCAAGAAATCGGCTATGGCCTGTGTTTCCGTTGCCAGCATAGTGGTTTGATTCACAACACCTATGCGTTGCAAATGCTCATCCGGGTCAAAGCCTACTGAATAATTCCCTTTAAACTCTTCGTAAAACTCGGCTTTGCTCTTGCTACCCGTTATGTAGTTGGCCAGGCGTTGAGCCTCTTCCATATTTCGCACCACTACCGAGTTGCCTTTAGCAGCACTATGAGAAAATGTAGCGCGAGTCTCTTCATGTTTAGGCTTTCCATGAATGATGATCGTATAACTTTCTTGCCCCAGTTTTTCAGCCCGGTTCCAAACTTTTTCAACAAAGGGACAAGTAGTATTATACTTCTGAACCTCCACGCCTTTGTCGAGCAACATGTTTTCAATTTCCAGCGTAGTGCCAAATGCGGGAATGATCACGACATCATCTTTTCCAATTTTCTCCCACGGAATAAATTGCGAACCATCGGTGTCCATGATGAATTTTATTCCACGGCTTTGTAAATCAGCATTCACCTCCTGATTGTGAATCATCTGACTTAACAAATAGACATTCTTGCTTTGATTTTCCTCTATGGCTTTATAACTGATCTCAATTGCATTCTCCACTCCGTAGCAAAACCCGAAATGACGGGCAATGTAAGTCTGAATGGGTCCGAAGTCCAGGAGGGTTGGCGAGAAGTCCTGCTTTCGCAAATCTTTTAATCGCCTTGCTTCTTTGATTCTGCCGGTGATAGAGGACCGGTAATATGCGGGAATCTCAAATTTTTTGATAACTGGTCTTTTTAATGATTGCCAAAATTAACACTTTGCTTGCCACAAATGTTTAAAAAATTGGCTACAGGCTGCTAGCTTCAAGCTACAAACCTTTTGGCCCACTTGATTAATGAATAACCTATTTATCTGCATGAAAAAATTAACTCTGATTTTAAGTCTGGTCTTATTGGCTGGATTTTGTTCGTTCGCTCAAAAAGAAAAGTCACTCTTCAACGGCAAGGATATTTCTGGCTGGAAAGTTTATGGAACAGAGAAATGGTATGTGGAGAAAGGTGAGTTGATTTGTGAAAGCGGACCCGATAAACAATATGGCTACTTTGCTACGGAAAAAGAATTCAAAGATTTTGAGTTGATCTTACAGTTTAAGCAAGAGTCAAACGGTAATAGTGGTGTTTTTTTTCATTCTCAAATAGAAGGCACAAAAGTAAGTGGCTGGCAAGCTGAGGTGGCCCCGCTGAACCATCATAGCGGTGGCATTTACGAATCGTATGGACGAGGCTGGCTCATTCAACCCACTGAAGACAAAGAGAAGGTGTTGAAAGAGGGCGATTGGAATGACATGAAAGTACGCGTGAAGGGAAATGAAGTAACCACCTGGCTCAACGGAGTGCAAATGATCACTATTACAGATGAAAAGATAGGTTCCATTTCGGGGAAGATTGCGCTGCAAATCCACGATGGTGGTGGCGTGAAGGTGAGGTGGAAGAATATTTTCGTGAAGGAACTGTAACCGATAAAAACAAAAAGGTCTCCTTTCGAAGACCTTTAATCAGTTTTAAATCATTTAACAGGCTCAGTGCTTTTCCTGCAGACTGCGGGCATAGTTTAAGATGTTCTGTACTGACACAGCAGAAGGCTCAAGTTGTGACTTGTCCAGCTGGCTTTTAGTCGCCATCAACTCTTTGTACTGTCCTTGCAGTTCAGAGTCGCAGATCAACGCTTTATTCAGTTCCCTCTCTTCGGCCTCCGTGGTCTCGTGGTAAATAAACCTGATCAGATCGTTTTGGGTAAAAGTTTTTATCATAGGCTTGGTTAGTTTGAGTCATCTTCTTGCGCAGATTGATCAACGCATAACGCATTCTGCCCAAAGCAGTGTTTATGCTCACGTCTGTGCGGTCAGCTATCTCCTGAAAACTCATATCAAGATAATGCCGCATAATCAGCACGTGCTTTTGCTCGGTGGGTAATTCCTTGATCAAGTCTCTAAGTTTAGATTTAGCGTCTCTGAAAATTTGGGCATCCTCCATGGAGTCTTCAGAAAACTGCATGGAATTAAAAATCTTACTGCCATCTTCCAACACAATTTCAGGGTAGCGTTTATTCCTGCGGAAATGGTCGATAGCCAGGTTATGTGCGATCCTGCTTACCCAAGGAAGAAATTTGCCTTCTTCATTATAGCGACCACCTTTAATAGTGTTGATGGCCTTAATGAAAGTCTCCTGAAGCAGATCTTCTGCCTGGTAACGGTCTTTTACAATTAAGTAAATGGCCGTATAAATTCGCGATTTGTGTCTTAGAAGTAGCACTTCGAACGCCTCTTCATTACCGTTTTGATAGAGCGAAACCAAATGGCTGTCGCTTAATCTTTTGTCAATCATTCTTTCTTGCGTTTAGGTAACGTAGAAGTCTCTGTCGATAGTGTATGGGGTTGGTTTTAATTATTTGATGATGAAAAGGTAGAAATATTCCTGTAACGCGCAAAAATTTATTAAAAAAATCTTGCCTACTACATAATTTCTTTAGCTATTTGAACTCGGTTTTTTGATTGGAGAATACGTATGGCTGTAAACAAAAAAAGAGTAATCAAGAGTTTAGAAAATCTGAACGAAGATCTTCGGGATCTTATTAAGGAGCAATATCCTAACGGTTATGAGGCAAGCATTACCCGTATTTCCAACGGAAAGAAAGAACCGATCTTTGTTTTCCCGCTTGAAACCGATGACGCTGTCTTTTTAATTAAAGTACCGGTAACGAAAAACAGCGATGGGGGCTATGATGTAGAATCAGGCGAAAAACAAGAGTTCGATGGAAATGATGATGACGACTTAAAGGTACCCGCATCGGACGATGATTTTGATAGTGGTGGTGGTGATTATGACGATGATGGTGGAGCCAAAGAAGCCAGCTACGATCCTGACTTTGACAATTAACTGCACAATACTTTAGCTACTCTGAACACCATCCCCCAGGATGGTGTTCGTGTTTTTTACGTGCCCGATCTGGTTCATACTTTGAAGTGAGATAGGATGGGGCAGCGTGTTTTTTTACTTTTGCGATTTCCATGAATTCTATCCCCCCAACAATAGACGACTCGCACCTTGATGAACTTGATCCAAAGGAGTTCATCATCATTAAACGAGCCCGTGTAAACAATCTTAAAAACTTAAGCGTTGCCATTCCACGGAATAAACTTGTGGTGATTACCGGATTGTCCGGTTCGGGAAAATCTTCGCTCGCATTTGATACCCTGTTTGCCGAAGGCCAGCGGATGTATGTGGAGAGTTTGAGTTCCTATGCTCGTCAGTTTTTGGGCCGTATGGAAAAGCCCGAAGTGGACTACATCAAGGGAGTTTCGCCTGCAATTGCCATTGAACAGAAAGTAAACACCAGAAACCCGCGATCTACGGTTGGCACGACAACTGAAATTTATGATTATCTAAAGTTGCTCTACGCTCGAATTGGGGTAACCTATTCTCCCATTAGTGGAAAGCCAGTAAAACGCGATACGGTAACAGATGTCGTTGACTTCATTAACCAACAAAAAGAAGGCACACGGATCATGGTGGCCTGTCCTTTAAAGATTCAAAAAGGAAGAAAGCTGGAAGATGAAATGAATTTGCTCTTGAGCAAAGGCTTTGCCCGAATTTTGGTGAATGGTGAAGTGAAGTTCATTGAGGAGATGGCCTCAGCCACGGTGCCTCAAAAGGAAACTGGAGGAGAAAATTCAAAAAAGAAGACAGCAAAGTCGAAAGTAAGTATACAGCCAAACCTCGAATATGAAATACTCATTGACCGCGCTGCTGTCAATGCAAAAGATGAAGATTTAACTTTTCGTCTTTCTGATTCTGTCCAAACTTCTTTTTTTGAAGGGCAAGGTGACTGCGTGATATACGTAGAGGGAAAAGACAAAGTCAATTTCTCTGATCGCTTTGAGCTGGATGGAATTTCTTTCACCGAACCATCGATCAATCTATTCAGTTTTAACAATCCATTTGGCGCTTGCCAGACGTGCGAGGGGTTTGGAAAAATATTGGGCATTGACGAAGATCTTGTCATTCCGGATAAGAGTTTATCGGTTTATGAAAATGCTATCGCACCGTGGCGTGGCGAGATCATGAACGAGTGGTTGAAACCGCTGCTTAAGAACGGAATCAAATTTGATTTTCCAATACATCGTGCTTACAGCGATCTTACCCAAAAAGAACGCGACTTGATCTGGAACGGCAATGAATATTTTGAAGGACTTCACGAGTTCTTCCGATTTATTGCCACCAAAATGCACAAGATTCAGTATCGCGTGATGCTGTCACGCTATCGCGGCAGAACTACCTGCCCGGATTGCCGTGGAACGAAACTTCGAAAGGACGCCTCGTATGTAAAGATTGCCGACACTTCGATCACCGATTTGGTTTTAATGCCCATTGAAGATGCTTTGATCTTTTTTGAGAAATTAAAATTGCCTGCCTACGAGCAAAAAGTGTCTGAGCGAATTCTGACGGAAATAAAATCGCGCTTGGAATACATGACGAAGGTAGGATTGGGCTATCTCACGCTCAACCGTGTCACAAGCACATTGTCAGGCGGAGAATTTCAACGCATCAAACTCGCAACATCATTAGGGAGTGCATTGGTGGGTTCTATGTATATCATGGATGAGCCCAGCATTGGCCTGCATCCACGCGACACCGCTCGAATGGTAGAGGTTTTAAAATCCCTTCGCGATCTTGGCAACACAGTAGTAGTTGTAGAGCACGAAGAAGAAATTATGCGTGCTGCTGATCAAATCATTGACATTGGTCCTGATGCAGGATCGCATGGCGGTGAATTGATTTTTCAGGGAACACAACATGATTTGCTGAAGGGCGGGCAATCAAAAATTAAGTCACACACCACGGATTATCTCACCGGCAAAGAGAAAATAGCCGTGCCTTCTTTCCGCAGAAAAAGCAAAGATTCAGTCACTATTGTTGGAGCGCGGGAAAACAACCTTAAAAATCTTACGGTAAAATTTCCGCTGGGAATTCTTACGGTTGTCACTGGAGTAAGTGGTTCGGGCAAATCAACCCTGATTAAAAAAATTCTCTACCCTGCTTTGGGGCGCATGAGCGGATCAGTAGCAGAAACACCCGGTAAGTACGACAAGCTGGAAGGAGACATTTCTAAAATCACGCAAGTAGAATTTGTTGATCAGAATCCGATCGGAAAATCTTCGCGATCAAATCCGATCAGTTATGTGAAGGCATACGATGCTATTCGTCAATTGTATTCCGATCAACCTTTGAGCAAGCAACGTGGGTATAAGCCTTCTCACTTTTCTTTTAATGTGGAAGGTGGGCGTTGTGAAACATGCGAAGGTGAGGGCGAGATTAAAATCGAAATGCAATTCATGGCCGACATCTTTTTGAAATGCGAAAGCTGCGGAGGCAAGCGATTCAAACAAGAAGTGCTGGAAGTTGAGCATAAGGGCAAAAACATTTTTGATGTGCTGGATATGACGGTGGAAGAGTCATTGGAATTTTTCAAGGACAAGAAACCCGTTTATGAAAAAGTACTTCCGCTGTTTGAGGTTGGGCTAGGTTATGTAAAGCTCGGTCAATCCTCTAATTCGTTGTCAGGTGGTGAAGCACAACGGGTGAAACTCGCCTCTTTCCTTGGAAAAAATTCCATCGAAGAAAAAGACCATATTCTTTTCATTTTTGATGAGCCAACAACGGGTTTGCACTTTCACGACATCTCGAAGCTTCTCAAAGCCATCAATGCCTTAGTCGATCAAGGTCACAGTGTAATCGTGATCGAACACAACATGGAAGTAATCAAATGTGCCGATTGGATTATTGATCTTGGCCCCGAAGGCGGAGAAAAAAAAGGCGGACAACTTCTTTTCGCTGGCACACCAGAAGACATGGTGAAAAAATGTAAAGAGGGCTATACGGCAGAGTTTTTGAAAGCGAAACTGTCGTAAATTTTTAATATTTTCGGAAAAGTATTTTGATTATGACAAGCATTGCTGAAATCAAGTCTGCGCTCCATCAACAAATTGCAAATACCGAAGACAAAAAAGTACTGGAGAAATTGCAATCTTACCTGAAGTCGCTCGTAAAGTCAGACAACAAAATAGTTGCTTACTCATCTAAATTGAAACCACTTTCTGTCAAAGAATACAGGATGGAGGTGGAAGAAGCCATAACGCAATACCGAAAAGGGAAGGTCATCAGTCAAAAAGAAATGGAGAAAAAGATTTGAAAAAGAGGTCAATTGTTTGGACGGAAAAAGCCTCAGAATCTTTAGACTCATTTTGCGAATACATTGATAAAGACTCTCCTTCTGCCGCAAAAAGAGTAAAGCGCGAAATCATTTTAACAGCAAAACAACTTGCAACAAATCCGGAAGTTTACCAGCTGGATGAAGTCTTGGTGGACCCAAACAAAAACATCCGAAGATTCTTCAGATGGAGTTACAAGGTAGTTTATCAGGTTTTTGAAAAGGAAATTGTGATTCTGGATGTATTCCACACCAGCGTGGGTGCCACTGAAGAAGAGTAGTCTTTAAAGTTCTTTCTTTTTCTCAACCCTTCTGCTTCCGCCATACAATTCATACTCCAGCAATCGACAGTCAATAGTGGCGGTATAAAATTCTATTCTTCGGCTTGCCTTTAAACCAATTTTCTTGGCGAGATCAAGATTACCGGTAAAAATATAACCCAAATATCCCTGGCATTTCTTCTTCATAAAATCACCCATGCGCGCATAGGTGGCTTCCAATTCCGTTTCATCGCCAAGGCGCTCACCATATTCGGGATTGAAATAGACAACACCTGGCTTCTCAGGCAACTTTGTGGCTTCAAAGTCGCATAATTGAAAATCAATGAACTTCTCCACGCCAGCTGTGGCTGCATTTATTTTAGAAATGTTAACGGCATCATCGCTGATGTCAGATGCAACGGCTTTTAAGCCCTCCACTTCAATAACTCGTTCCTCTAGTTTTTTATACTCTGCGTTATAAACCTCTGGATTGTAGCCTTTGATGTGCTTGAAGGAATAATTTGTTCTGAAGAGACCCGGTCGCCTGTCTGTCGCTAACAAAATGGCTTCAATCGCCAGTGTACCCGATCCACACATCGGATTAACGAACGGTGATTTTCTATCCCACTTAGTAGACATGAGTGTAGCCGCTGCTAACGATTCCAGCATGGGGGCCTTACCAGGAATTTTTCGATATCCGTGTTTCGATAATGTTTCTCCGGATGTATCCAGAAAAATTTCTGCACGCTCTTCTTTCCAGAACAAATGAAACACGGCACAATCAAACTCTGGTCCGGAATCGGGTCGCTTCAATGTTTCTCGCAGCATGCGATCAGCAATCGCGTCTTTCACCCGCAGGTTTACAAACATTTCATTGTTCACCGTAAAGTGATCTACTTTACTGGAAACAGAGAAGTATCCCGTTATCTCTAACAGGTTTTCCCACGGATAATAGATGAGTTTGTTATACACATCATCTGGAGCATTCGCTTTAAATTCCTGCAATGAATACAACACCTGACTCGCACAACGCAAGTTGAGATTCAATCGAATACAATCATCAACTGTGCCTTGCAATTCTACGCCCGTTATGAAAGTTCGAATCGGCTTAAAGCCAAGATCAATGATTTCTTTTTCTAAATAGGGTGCTAATCGTTTGCTGCAGGTAACTACGATTCGACTGGAGGTTTTAAAAATGCTCATGCTGGCGCGAATATACGACTATGAGGGGGATCAATGATTCCCGCCTAGAATCAACAGGGATTTATTTTGATGGTTTTACAAATAATATAAAATGGTTTGTGGGGACACAAACCATGGAATTTATCTACGCACTGAGGTCAGCGACTTATTTCATGAGCCGATTTTTTGATACGATGCGCCAATGCCTCTTATCAAAGAAGAACTGAATCCCTGGTGTTCCATTTCATTCAACCCAACGATTGTGCAGCCTTTTGGTGTCGTTACTTTATCAATCTCCTCTTCGGGATGGCGATTGAGTTTGAGTAATAATTCTGCTGCACCTTTTACCGTTTGAGCCGAAATAAGACTCGCTGTTTTAGCATCGAAACCTATTTCAATTCCTCCCTGAGTGGCTGCACGAATAAATCTCAATGCATAGGCGATACCGCAAGCACCAAGTACGGTAGCTGCATCCATCAGCTTTTCGTCAATAGGAATGGTGATGCCTAATTGATTAAATAACTCGGTTACATAACTAATCTGTGCATCTGTAGCCGATTGCTGACACATGCACGTAACAGATTCCTGAATAGCAATAGCAGTATTAGGCATGGCGCGAAACACAGGAACACCATTATCAAAAATGGCGGCTAAGTCTTTTAAGAATACGCCCGTTACCACGCTAATGACAACGTGTTTCTTTGGATCAAATGATTTTTTTAATCCTTCCAACACTTCTTTTACATTGAATGGCTTAAGAGCAACGATAATAATGTCGTTGGCTTCAATGGCTGCTTTGTTATTATCTGTTATCGTTACGCCCTTATCTTTTAAAGATTGCAGGCGTGATGTATTTCGTCTGGTAACGGTTATATCACTCGGGTTGGCGAAAGCACTTTTAATAAGTCCTTCGGCAATTGCAGAGCCTAAATTTCCTCCACCGATGATCGCAATCTTCTTTGAATTCATAGCGTGTTTATTAAAATCGAACCTTCAAGTTAAGTAGGTTTTTTGTGAATGCTACTCCTTTTTTAAAGGCCTCGATTTAATCATCGCTAAATCGTTTGCATCACTGGAAGTTCTGTTGTTATTATCTCTGTGATTGAATTTCGGCAATTCGATTACGCAACTGTGCTTTGAATTCTTCTGATGGATTATCGTTGACAATATTTTGAAGTGATTGAATGGCTTCCTCTTTTCTGCCCATGGCCAGCAGCACGTTAGATTCCATTTCCAGTGGAAAGATGTCTTCCCGTGAATAATTAAGCAATCGAAGGATTTTAGTTTGCTGTTTTGCAATCTTCAGCGCTTGAGGAAGCCGGGCAGAATCGATCTTGCTGTCAGTTCCATTTGAATTTAAAACTGAAACCACAAAAGAACTGTATTCCTCAATCAAGTCATCATAGATACCGGAAAAACCAGGAGGCCGTTTAAATTCATGGATATACCAATCGCAACTTGCAATTCCTTTGTCAATGGCAGCATCTCCCTTTTGAATAAAAAGTTGTGAATTGTTGTCTTCCAATACTTGAAAGATCTCATTTACATGAGGGCTTGCATGCTGATAGGCCAACGACAGGCTCATCGGGATTTTATAAAAGAAAGGATTGTAATACACAGCCAGCACAAAGGTCACTACAACAAATCGTATCAGTAATTGATGGAAAAGCTGCCTCTTCCAGATAACGACAGGCATCAAAATCAAAGAAGCTGCTGAAGAAACCACTATCATTTCACTAGCACCTGGCAAGTGTAAGTTCTTAAATAAGATTCCAATACTGCAGGTTGCCATCAGGTATCCACAAATTATTCCAAGCCAGCGCACCTTGGTGAGGTAGTATCCTACAAAGGACATCAACATCGCCAGCGCGCTTAAGCTGATCATGATCATCATATGTGCTCCTTCCAGGCGGAGTTGCACAAATGACTGAGCTACACCGTACATTAAAATCAAAATCGCCATGGTATTCTTTACAACTTTCCATCGACTTTGACGCGAGAAATCTTTCTGTGTTTCGATTTCGCCAAACTTTTCGTCAACATGGGCCGATAATATGAGCCAGGCAAAAACATAGAGACTCATGATAAAATAACTCAACGCAAACAATACTGTGCCAAAAGAATTTACGTGCAGAAATATTCGAAGGACGTAGGCTGCAACCTGAAAAAGACAACCAACTATAAATAACCAGAATCCTTTTTTAACAAATTGAATCCTGAAGTTCAGAAAGAGTGCCTTAAAAAGAATGCTTAACCTCGTTCGATTAAAATAAAAATAGGTAGCCAATACAAGTGCAAGGAAAGTCCAACCGAGTGTACTGGTGATGAATAAACTACTACTGATGAGGATTATTAAAAAAGCCAGAATACCCGCATTGCGAAAATATTCCATGTAGAGCATCACAGGCTTTATCTGATCTAAGATTAAAGTCGCTTCGTGAAGCTGCTCGTTTACTTTAGCGGTTAACTCGTCTAATCTTCCCAGCTTCTTTCCGGTGATTTGCTGCTCATCGTGCAAGGTTTCTTCTTTCGCGTTGTAAGCCTTTGCAAGATTGATAGCAGTGCGCACTTTGTCTGCGATGTCGCTAAAGCGAAGTCGTGAAGCAATCACCGCAAGGAAAAAGATAGAACAAATCAAACTTTCAACAGAAACCAGGCAAAATAGACTCTGCTTGTTGCTTAGTCCTGTTAATCCAGCGTTGAACGTGTTCCAATCAAAATGGATGAATGCCTGAGAGGTGGAAAAAATATATGTGGCAAAATCTTCAAGATCTTTAAAGGATACCAGATCGGTTGCCATGATTTGCAGAAAGCCACTGAAGGAAAGCGCACCAAACAACGCACTTTCAAGAACATAAGCTTCCAAACGGCTCGTAGATGAATTCAATTTTGTTTCAAGAGCAACGATGACTTCATCATTCTGGTCAATGCTGAGCGTAGAAGTGTCAATGACTTTGTCATCAAGTTGCCGTACCAAATCATTTTCCTCTATTCTCCCTACGCGAAAAAATCGGACATAAATAAAATAGTAGAGTGTTAAACCAACGAGCGCCAAAACGTGAAGCTGGTCGGGCAATAAATAGCTTATGAAAACACTGGTGCCCAAAAAGAAAGCAAGCCAGGTATACCGGCCCGTTGAAATCTCGTATTCAATTTTGTAGAGATGCGCACCTCCATAATGATTCAACAATTGTAGGTTTGCTTTCCGCTGTTGCCTTCCAATCAGCGAAGCAAGACTCAAAATCACAATAGGGATGAGGAATGTGTTGATGCCTGTCAATTCAGCCTTATCCATGTCCAGATAACTGAAGCTCAGTAAGAAAATAAACCGAAGAATATAGTCGAGCGCAAGAGGCCAGATGCGCGCGGGGATTTTTATAGTGGGCCGGTTTTCGAATTGATGAATTTCTTTTTCAATTCTGGTTCGCTCCTCAACTATTTTATCATTCTCGTTTTGAAGTTCGAAAACAGAAATCAAATCATTTAAAAGCTTACCAATCTTTCGGGATACAATACGGTCATCTGCTTGTTCGGCTTGTATCTGCAATAGCTGAATAGCAGCCACGCACCATATTTTGTTTTCCACGGAAAACTCCTTGCTCGCTTGCGCTATCTCATCGCGTGAGTCAAATCTTTTAGACGCTTTTTTGTTCTCAACGTGTTCGATCTGACTTTTGGAAAGCGTTCTGGAAAAATGAAAAGTGAGGAACTGACTAAAATAAAGTTTAAGCTCACCGGAAAGACCATCGATGTTATAGGCCAGCCGCGCAATAAATTCGAGCAGCCGTTTGTCGGAAGAGTTCATCGCAGAGTATAGGTTTTACGAATATACTCTTTCGACTTGTCATTCCGAACATGCAAACCAAATCTCAGACAGCCCTGAGACGCAGTTGATTTTGAGTATTTTGAATGACCGCTAGTACTTTGCAGGCTTGCCTGCTGCCGGTGTGCTGTCGCGAATAAACTCGCGAATGTGTTCGTTGGAAGTTGCCAGATCCTCTGCCCGTAGATACATCATGTGCCCGCTGCGGTATCCTTTAAATCGCAAACGATCCTTCATCTTTCCGCTCGGGTCAAGTTGCCACATGGAATATTTTGCATCGAAGTAGGTGGTGGCGCCATCATAGTAACCCGATTGAAACATCACATGCATGTACGGATTTTCAGCCATCGCCTGGCGGAGGCTTTCTCCTGTCCGATCATTGCTATTGTCCCACGGATGAACGGGACCAAACATGTTGTACTTAATATCTGTTTTGTATTTCAAAACTTCGCGCAAGTAATAATTGATCGATGGCGTAAAAGAATGCAGCCAGGATGTGAGCTCGGCATTGTAATCCGGACCATCACCAGCTTGCATTCTATCAATGCCGAGGTAACGCGAATCCAAACGTCCAATCGTCAAACCTTTTTCGCGTAAAAGTTCTTTCCAAAAAAATTGTGGCGTGACAACCAGATTGCTTTGCAAAATGATTTTCTCAGACAAGCCGGAGTAGCGCGACATCTTCGCGGCAATTTGTTTTTTCTGTTGTTCGTCTATAAATCCACCTTTTGACAAAGCAGGTATAAGTTCCTGAATGGTGAATGCTTCCGCTTCGGGCAATACAGCATCCAAATCTTTTTGCTGAAGATCGGCAGGCAATGCTTTCTGATACCATGCTGCTGCCGTAAAATAAGGAAGTGACAACGCATCGTTCACTGGGCCTTCGCGTTTAATTCCGATCTCGGTTGGTGAAACTAAAATCACTCCATTCAAATACATCCAATGCGAGTTTTGCAACTCCAGTGCAAGACCAGACACACGGGTGGTGCCATAACTTTCACCAATTAAATATTTCGGAGAGTTCCACCGGTTGTTGCGCGATACAAACGTGTTGAGCCATTCCGCGAGGTAAGTTATATCTGCATTCACGCCAAAGAATACAGAGCGTTCCGCCTTAGGATCTAAGATTCTCGAGAAACCTGTATTGACCGGATCAATAAATACAATGTCTGCAACATCCAATATAGACTGAGGGTTGTCACGTATCCCGTAAGGCTGCACCGGATAACCTTCGTTATCAATGTTTAAAAGTTTGGGGCCGGTGTATGCTATGTGCATCCACACCGAGGCGGAACCAGGACCGCCATTAAATGAAAGTATAAGTGGACGTCTGCTCTTGTCAGTGACATCTGTACGTTCGTAGTACGTGTAAAAAAGTGAGGCGATTGTTTTTCCATCTTTATCCCAAACAGGTTGTGTTCCTGCCGTTGCCTTGTAGGGAACAACCTTTCCTTTAATGGTCACCTGGCTGTTCGTGACCACCGATGACTCTGCTTGTAGTGAGCGATCTTGTGCAGAAGCAATCGTAAAAACAAAAAGAATTACTGTAAGGGCGGAAAGTTGTTTGACCATGATTTATAAATTAAAAATTTGAAGCAAGATGGAATTGAGGGCAAAGTATAAAATGTTGAGCAACGAATAAAACGATTCGATACAGGCGGTTAACTTGTTATATTGATCAACCACTTAAATAAAAAAAGTCACTCCCAACATATTTCTCAAAATCAACTTATCTTTTTGAGTACTTTAAAGCGTTGCTACGTTGAGCAAGAATTCAAATCAATCATTTATGAAGAGAAGAGACTTTGTACAACTCGCTGGATTGGGATTGGCGGGCTCGGCCTTTAGCTTTCCGGCCATGGGAAATCCAATCTCTATTGAAGCGTTATTGGAATCTCCTTTAACTGTTCTTGAAAAAAAGCAATTGGCCGATGTAGCGCTTAACACAGCCAAAAGCAATGGCGCTACGTATACTGATGTTCGCATTGGTCGTTACCTGAACCAGTTTATCAACACCCGCGAGAACAAAGTTCAAAACATCGTGAACACCGAATCTTTTGGAGTGGGCGTGCGGGTGATTGTGAAAGGAACGTGGGGCTTTGCCTCTACTAATAATGTTACAGTTGACGGAGTAAAGAAAGCAACGGAACGCGCTGTTGCCATTGCGAAAGCAAACTCTAAATTTCAAACAGAGCCTGTAAAGCTTGCGCCAGTCCCCGGTTACGGAGAAGTAAGCTGGAAAACTCCGATTGTAAAAAACGCATTTGAAGTTCCGGTTTCTGAGAAAGTTGAATTGTTATTAACCGCCAATGGTGCTGCTCAAAAAGCAGGAGCGAACTTTGCCGCCTCAAATCTCTTCCAGGTAAACGAGCAAAAGTACCTTGCCTCCACCGATGGTTCTTATATTGATCAGGATGTTCATCGCATCTGGCCAACGTTTACTGTTTCTGTCATCGACCGTGCTTCAGGCAAATTCAAAACGCGCGATGCTATGAGTGCGCCCATGGGGTTGGGCTGGGAATACATGATTCCAAAAGCAGAAGATAAACTTCAGGGCCCTGCCGGCATGATGTTATATCGCAATAGCTATGACCTGATTGAAGATGCAACCACAGCTGCGAAACAGGCAAAAGATATGATCACCGCGAAGTCGGTAGAGCCCGGCAAATATGATCTCGTACTGGAACCCAATCACCTTGGACTTACCATTCACGAATCCATCGGTCATCCACTGGAACTAGATCGTATTCTCGGCTATGAGGCAAACTATGCAGGTACAAGCTTCGCTTCTATTGATAAATTAAAATCAGGAACGTTCAACTACGGCAGCAAGCAAATCAATATCATCGCAGACAAGACACAGGTCGGTTCTCTTGGCGCTGTTGGCTATGATGATGAAGGCGTGAAGTGTAAGCAATGGGATTTGGTGAAAGATGGCATACTCGTGAACTTCGAAGCCATCCGCGATCAGGTTCATATTCTTGGGCAGAATGAATCACACGGATGCTGTTATGCACAGAGCTGGAGCGATGTTCAGTTTCAAAGGATGCCAAACGTGTCTCTTGCCCCGGGTAAAGAAGCCTACAGCAGTGCTCAAATGATAAAAGATGTTGAGAAAGGCATTTACATTGCGGGCCGCGGCTCTTATTCTATTGATCAGCAGCGTTACAACTTTCAGTTTGGTGGCACAGTCTTTTATGAAATCAAGAACGGTGAAATTGCCGGCATGCTGAATGATGTTGCCTATCAATCAAACACGCAGGAATTCTGGAACAGTTGTGTGAAGGTGTGTGACGAAAAAGATTACCGCATGTTTGGATCTTTCTTCGATGGCAAAGGCCAGCCTTCGCAAGTAAGCGCTGTGTCGCATGGAAGTTCAACAGCAAGATTTAACGGAGTGAATGTGATCAACACCGGAAGAACAATATAACTTCACCCTTCCCTCTCCCCAGGGAGAGGGTGTCCGGAGGACGGGTGAGGGCAATCAACTAACAACTATATATGAAAAGACGAGACTTTATACACATGGCCGGAATGGGAGCGGGGGCAATGATGCTGCCGATCTCCAACTTCGCCAACGCGGTGGATCCGGCACGAATGCTGGAACCGTTCATTGATGTAGCGCAGAAAAAACAATTAGCCGATGTAGCGTTGAATGCTGCGAGGTCGATGGGCGCAACGTACACCGATGTTCGCATAGGTCGTTACTTAAATCAATTTGTTACCACGCGCGAAAAGAAAGTTCAGAATGTCACCAACACCGAATCATTTGGCGCAGGTGTTCGCGTAATTGTTAATGGTACGTGGGGATTTGCAGCAAGCAATATCGTAACGGCTGACGGCATTAAAAAAATAACAGAGCGAGCAGTAGCCATTGCCAAAGCAAACTCTAAATTTCAAAAAGAACCTGTCCGGCTTGCCGCTACACCCTCATATGGAGAAGTGAGCTGGAAAACTCCGATTAAGAAAAACGGCTTTGAGGTTCCCATCAAAGAAAAAGTAGAACTGCTGCTCAACGCGAATGCAAAGGCGATGGAGAAAGGTGCAAGCTTCATCAATAGCATCATGTTTTTGGTGAACGAGCAAAAATATTTTGCTTCCTCCGAAGGCTCCTATATTGATCAGGATGTTCATCGCACGTGGCCAAACTTTCAGGTGTCGATGGTCGATCGTTCGTCAGGTCAATTCAAAACGAGATCAGCATTCAGTGCACCAGTGGGAATGGGTTATGAATACTTAGATGGAAAGGCTGAAGATAAAATTCAGGGACCGGGTGGAATTATTCTTTATAACAACTCCTACGACATTGTTGAAGACGCAACCATGGCTGCCGAACAAGCCAAGCAAATGATAGCCGGCAAATCGGTTGAGTCAGGAAAATATGATTTGGTGTTGGAGCCTTCACACTTATGGCTTACCATTCATGAATCCGTTGGTCATCCGACAGAACTGGATCGCGTACTTGGCTACGAGGCCAACTATGCGGGCACAAGCTTCCTCACATTAGATAAATGGGAATCGAAGAAATTTAATTTCGGAAGCAAGCAAGTCAACTTTGTGGCCGATAAAACACAAGTTGGTTCACTTGGCGCTGTCGGCTATGACGATGAAGGCGTGAAGTGCAAGCAATGGGATTTAATTAAAGATGGTATACTCGTGAATTATCAAGCCATCCGCGACCAGGCACATATCATTGGATCAAAAGAATCGCATGGTTGCTGCTATTCGCAAGGCTGGAACGATGTACAGTTTCAACGTATGGCCAATGTTTCATTGCAACCCGGCAAAGACCGAATGACACCTGATCAAATGATAGCTGGTGTAGAGAAGGGAATTTACATCGTGAAAGACGGCTCTTTCTCAATCGATCAGCAGCGTTACAATTTTCAATTTGGCGGAGTGTTGTTCTTCGAAATCAAAAACGGAAAAATTGAAGGCATGCTGAAAGATGTTGCCTATCAGGCCAACACGCAGGAGTTCTGGAACTCATGTGTCCAGGTTTGTGACGAGCGCGACTATCGTTTGAATGGCGCATTCAACGATGGTAAAGGACAACCTGCGCAATCCAATGCGGTGTCGCACGGATCGGCAACAACAAGGTTTAATGGAATTAATGTGATTAATACAGGACGAACAATATAAATAGTTAATCGTGAATGGTTAATCGTGAATTGGACTATGCCACGATTAACTGTTAACGGATAACGCTTATTGAAAAGAAAAATTAACGTTTAACGAATAAGTTATGGCAATACTTTCAAAAGAAGACGCTAAAAAAATATTGGAGAAAGTGGTCGGCTTCTCCAAGGCCGATGGTTGTGAAGTCAGCCTCAATGGCAATGACGGAGGCAACATCCGCTATGCGCGAAACAGTGTGTCTACTTCAGGTGAAGACAGCAATGTCAGCCTGGGTGTACAATCCTACTTCGGCAAGAAATCGGGTGCAGCAACCATCAATGAGTTTGATGACGACTCGCTTGCAAAAGTAGTGAGACGTTCGGAAGAGCTCGCTCAACTGGCTCCGGAGAATCCTGAATTCATGGAGCCTTTGACCCAGCAACAATATGGCCCCGACTCCAAAACATTTTCAGAAGCCACGGCCAAAATCAATCCCGAATTCCGGGCACAAGCTGCGGCCGATAGCATCAATCCGGCAACGAAAAAAGATATTACAGCGGCCGGTTATCTCGAAGACAGTCGCGGTTTCTCTGCATTGATGAATAGCAAAGGATTATTTGCTTACAATCAGGCAACCAGCGTTGACTTCACGGTCACCATGCGAAGCAATGATGGCACCGGATCGGGTTGGGTGGCTCGTAGCTTTAATGATGTGAGCAAACTTGACACTGCGGAAGCTTCAAAGATTGCCATCGACAAAGCGTTGATGTCGCGCAACGCAAAAGCCATTGAGCCGGGAAAATATACGGTGATATTAGAACCTGCTGCTGCCGGAGATCTTATTGGACTTATGTTCTTTGGTATGAATGCGCGTCAGGCTGATGAAGGCAGAAGCTTTATGTCAAAGAAAGGTGGTGGCACTAAGCTAGGCGAAAAGATTGTAGATGAGCGAGTGTCCATCTATACCGATCCGTGGAATGATGAAGCGCCCGCGCCAACCTGGACGGGCAACGGACTGGCCAGGAAGAAAATGGATTTCATAAAAGGTGGTGAAGTAAAAAATTTGATTTACGATCGCTACTGGGCTTCGCAGAAAAATGTTGAGCCTGTTCCGTTCCCTGGCAACAGGATTATGGAAGGTGGAACTACTTCGGTTGAAGATATGATCAAAGACACCAAGAAAGGAGTGCTGGTCACTCGCTTCTGGTACATACGTGCCGTTGATCCTCAAACATTATTGTACACAGGCCTCACGCGTGATGGTACTTTTTACATTGAAAACGGAAAGATCAAACATCCGATTAAAAATTTTAGGTTCAATGAAAGCCCGATCATCATGCTCAACAACCTCGAAGCATTAGGCAAGCAAGTGCGCGTGCCTGGTGGCGGTGGACCGGGTGGTGGCGGCAGTTCATTAATTCCTTATATGAAGATTAGAGACTTTACGTTCTCTAGCTTGTCAGATGCTGTTTAAACCATCTGTTCTTTAAAACGATTTAGAAATCCCCGATCGCAGGTCGGGGATTTTTATTTAACGCACATCATTATACTCGGTCTGTGTCCGCACAGACCGAAATGAACTGAGATAAGTAAATGGTCTGTGATGACACAGACCATGGAATGATAAATTCCCGATCGCAAGTCGGGGATTTTTGTTTAACCGCACATCCCGATTTAAATCCGCACAAATCGAATTGGATAGATCGCGGCAAAACATTAATTATGTAAGAACAACTTTTGCAGACCGTTCATCGTCTGAGCACTAATATTCAGTTCCCATTTGAAGAAACTTTAACCGCAACTCATTTGAAACGCAAAGATTTTATTTACCTGACAGGCATGGGGGCTGTTGCCTCCATGATGCCGGGCATTCCCGTGATAGGCAGACCTATCGAACCGGAACAAGCCCTCGAAACAATCGACCCCGCTCTTAAAAAACGAATTGCGGATGTGGCACTCAATGCCGCGCGCTCCAAAGGCGCCACCTACACCGATGTGCGCATTGGCCGTTACCTCAATCAGTTTGTGGTCACCCGCGAAGACAAAGTTCAAAACATTGTCAACACCGAATCGTATGGCATGGGCGTTCGCGTAATCGCCAACGGAAGCTGGGGCTTCGCTGCCACGGACAAGATGGACAATGACAGCATTGCCAAAGCGGCTGAACAAGCAGTTGCTATTGCAAAAGAAAATTCCAAGTTACTCACAGAACCGGTGAGACTTGCCCCTCAAAAAGGTTATGGAGAAGTAAGCTGGAAAGCGCCTATTCAAAAGAATGCATTCGAAGTTCCGATCAAAGAAAAAGTTGATTTGCTGTTGGGCGTAAACGATGCTTCGATGAAGGCAGGTGCGAACTACATCACATCACTATTGTTTCTGGTAAACGAGCAAAAGTACTTTGCATCCACCGATGGATCGTATATCGATCAGGACATTCATCGCATCTGGCCGGCATTCTTCGTTACGAAGATTGACGCCACCACTGGAAAATTTGAAACAAGAAATTCATTAAGTGCTCCGATGGGCATGGGCTATGAATATCTTGATGTAAGACCGCAGGATAAAATCCAAAGCGTGACTACTTTGTACAAAGGTCGTTACGATATGCTGGAAGATGCGAAAGCTGCAGGAGCGCAAGCCGGTGAAAAACTGAAAGCTAAAACTGTCGAAGCCGGAAAGTATGATCTCGTTCTTGATCCTTCTCACTTGTGGTTGACGATTCACGAATCTACAGGTCACCCTACAGAACTGGATCGCGTGCTTGGCTACGAAGCCAACTTTGCAGGAACAAGTTTCCTCACGCTCGACAAATGGGAATCAAAGAAATTTAATTACGGAAGTAAGTTGGTGAACATTGTTGCCGACAAAACACAGGTTGGGTCACTCGGTGCCGTGGGTTATGATGACGAAGGTGTGCAATGTGGTCAATGGGACATTATCAAAGATGGTATCTTGGTTAACTATCAAGCTATTCGTGATCAGGCGCACATTCTTGGACTCAATGCCTCTCAAGGCTGCTGTTATGCCGACAACTGGAGCAGCGTGCAGTTTCAGCGCATGCCAAACATTTCACTTCAGCCGGGCAAAGAGAAGAAAAGCGTAGATGATCTGATCAAAGGTGTTGAGAAAGGAATCTACATTATTGGTGATGGTTCGTTCTCCATTGATCAACAGCGCTACAACTTCCAGTTTGGAGGCCAATTATTTTATGAAATCAAAAACGGAAAAATAGTGGGCATGCTTCGTGATGTTGCGTATCAGGCAAACTCACAGGAGTTTTGGAATTCATGTGTGGCCATTGCCGATGCCAGCGACTATCGTTTGGGCGGTGCGTTTGGCGATGGAAAAGGACAACCACCACAAAGCAATGCGGTGTCACACGGATCATCCACCGCACGATTCAATGGAGTTAATGTAATCAACACAGCAAGAAATCTCGGATAAGACTATGGCGATACTTACGAAAGACGAAGCCCGCGCTTTGATGCAAAAAGTGCTGAGCTATTCCAAAGCAGACGAATGTGAAGTAAACCTGAACGGCACCGAGCGGGGTAATATCCGTTATGCACGCAATTCCGTTTCCACCAGTGGCAAAGTGTATCAAAGCCAGTTGGTGGTATCATCGGCATACGGCAAAAAACTAGGTATAGCAACTATCAATGAGTTTGATGATGCGTCACTAGAAAAAGTGGTAAGACGATCAGAAGAACTCGCGCACCTGGCTCCGGAAAATCCGGAATACGTTCCTTTTCTCGGACCTCAAACATATGCGGAGCCCATCACCTTTGTGAAAACTACAGCAGATGTTTCCCCTAAACTGAGATCAGATCTGGTAGCACAAAGCTTGCAGGTTGCAAAAGATGCGAAAGCAGTTGCCGCAGGATTTCTGGAAGACAACTCGGGCTTTACGGCCATGATGAATTCCAAAGGTTTGTTTGCCTACAATACGTCAACTAATGTCAACTTCTCTGTCACTGTTCGCACGGAAGACGGCAAAGGCTCCGGCTATGCAACGCGCGGTTACAATGATGTGACCAAGCTCGATACCAAAACAGCAACACAAATTGCCACAGAGAAGGCTGTGAAATCAGCGACAGCGAAAGCAATCGAGCCCGGTAAATACACGGTAATACTTGAGCCGGCTGCTGTAGCAGTTCTATTAGAAAATATATTTTTCGATCTGGATGCTCGTCAGGCAGAAGAAGGACGAAGCTCTATGAGTTTGCCCGGAGGCAAAACACGATTGGGCGAAAAGATGGTGGACGAACGAGTAACGATTTATTCCGATCCATTACATCCGGAATTACCCACCAGCACGTGGAGTGGTGATGGACGTCCTCAGGAAAAAGTAACGTGGATTGAAAAAGGTGTGATTAAAAATCTTTCGTACTCCCGCTATTGGGCGGAGAAAAATAAAGTGAAAGCCGTTCCTGGTCCGGATGGTGCCATCATGGAAGGTGGTACAAAATCATTGGAAGAACTTATCAAGGGTACGAAGAAGGGAGTTCTGGTAACGCGCCTCTGGTACATTCGTACGGTGGATCCACAAACGCTACTGCTAACGGGTTTAACGCGCGATGGTACTTTCTATATTGAGAACGGTGAGATCAAATATCCGATCAAGAACTTCCGATTCAATGAAAGTCCGTTGATCATGCTAAACAACCTCGAGGAAATTGGCAAAGTGGAAAGAACAGTAAGTGTTGAATCTAACATCAACTACTTGTTGCCTCCTCTAAAGATTCGTGACTTTACATTCTCAAGTCTATCGGATGCGGTTTAGTTTTTAAAATTTCATTCATACATCAATAATCCCCGGCATTGTTCGGGGATTATTGTTACTAACGTTTTTAAGTTATCGTAGCAATCGGTTGTGAATCCGTTTATATAAATTCCAACCGCACTTTGGTAATAAGGACAGAACTTTACGTGGCATGCCAGATTACAGCAAATTCTTTTTTACACGATTGCAATACGAATCGGGAGATTGGGACGTGGATCAGCGTATGCCGGTGAATGTGTTGAACTCGCTGATTGAATACACCACGTTGCAAATCGACACACAGGAAAACATTGTGCCGCTGAGCAGTGACGAAATTTTCCGTTGTCCTTTTTGTTATTTGAGTGGTCACAAGCTGGTAGAGTTCACGGCCAAAGAGCGGGAGAATTTTGAAAAATACGTTCGCAATGGTGGCTTTGTGTTTGTAGACGATTGCAATCATGATATTGATGGATTGTTTTCGAAGTCTTTCGAAACGCAGATGGAACAAATCTTTGGCGCCAAAGCGTTGGTCAAAATCCCAAACACGCATGCGGTCTATAAATCTTTCTTCGAATTTGAAGGGCCGCCCACTACCGCACAAGAACTCAATGGCTGGGGCGATGATATTGTTCATAATTATCTGAAAGCAATCGAGATCAAAGGAAAGATTGGTGTGCTGTACAGCAACAAAGACTATGGATGCGAGTGGGATTATGATTTTAGAAACAAACGGTTTTACAGAATTGACAACACACGGTTTAGCGTGAATATTATTATGTACGCTCTTACGAGCTAATCAGGTCGGGAAGACGGGAAGTCCGAAAGTCTAATGTGAGCACATCTGACTTTCGGTATTTCCCGACTCCCGGACTTTTACAAATCATAAAGACATGAAAGAAGAACTAATCAAAGTAGAAAAATCAGCAGAAGAAATTATCACAGGTCTAAGCAATCTCAAAAAAGAAATCGCTAAAGTGATTGTCGGTCAGGAGGAGATTATTGATCAACTGCTCATTACCTTCCTGGCAGGTGGGCATGCATTGCTCGAAGGTGTACCGGGACTTGCCAAAACATTAATGATACGTTCATTGTCGGAAGCGATTGATCTTCGTTTCAGACGGATTCAGTTCACACCCGACTTAATGCCTTCCGATATTATTGGAACAGAAATACTAGAAGAAGATCACACCACGGGTAAACGGATTTTTAAATTCAGCAAAGGCCCCATCTTCGCTAACATCATATTGGCAGATGAGATCAACAGGACTTCACCTAAAACACAATCCGCTTTATTAGAAGCGATGCAGGAGTTTGAAGTCACCTACGCAGGAAACACGTATCCCTTAGAGCGGCCATTCTTCATTCTCGCCACCCAAAATCCAATTGAACAAGCCGGTACGTTTCCACTGCCCGAAGCACAGCTAGATCGCTTTTTACTGTACATCAAAGTCGGCTATCCAACCTTAGAAGAAGAGCGCTCCATTCTTGAAAACACAACCGGAAAAAAAGGAAGTGCCATTCAAAAAGTATTGGAAGGAAATAAAATACTGGAAGCTCAAAAGTTGGTCCGCGAAGTTCACATCAACAACGACCTCATTGATTGGGTAAGCAGAATTGTGCGCGCCACGCGAGCTGAACAAAGCGAATTGAAGTTTGTGAATGAATGGGTGCGTTGGGGCGCAGGCCCGCGCGCGGGACAAGCCATGATCCTGACGGCCAAAGCCCGGGCATTACTTCATGGAAATTTCTCAGTAACACAAGAAGACATTCAACATGTTGCCTATCCGGTGCTGCGACATCGCATCTTAATGAATTTCAAAGCCGAAGCCGAAGGCGTAACGCCAACCGCTGTGACGAAACACTTGCTCGAGAATATTCTGATAAGAAAAGGCATTTAATCATGACACCGGTTATTGCCTACTGCCATTTGCCTATTGTCTATTAGCTATGGACTCGCGTATCAAAGAATTACTAAAACCAGAAATCCTCAACACAGTTAGTGGTCTTGAACTGATCGCCCGTGTGATTGTAGAAGGGTTTATGAGTGGCAGTAACAAAAGCCAATCGGTTGGCGCGGGGCAGGAGTTTAGTCAATATAAAAATTACCAGGCAGGCGATGATCTCCGTCAACTGGATTGGAAAATGTTTGCGCGATCTGAGCGTTACTACATCAAGCAGGCTGATATCGAGACAAACATCACCGTAAAGTTTATGCTGGATGCCAGTCATTCGATGTCGTATGCAGAAGAGGGCATTAGCAAACTTCAATATGCGAAAGTGATGACTGCCGCGCTGGCCTATCTGGCCAGAAAGCAAAGCGATACGTTTGGTTTGTATGCCGTGAACGACAAGAATATAAAAGTTGTACAGCCAAGATTTGAACAACAACAATTCATTCGCTTTCTCAACGAACTTGTCATGTTAAAAAGTGAAGGCACCTGGAAAAAAGGTGGGGTCGAGCAATTGTTTGATCATCATGGAAAAGAGATGATCATCTTCATCACTGATTTGTATGACGAAAGCGAAGACCTTCAAAACTTCATATCGCGTTTAAAAACTCCCCGAAACGAAGTCATTGTGTTTCATCTCATGGGCAAACATGAAACCGATTTTGATTTTGACGGATCGTTCACCTTTGAAGATCTTGAAACTGGAGTCCGCACGAAAGCGGATACGCTTGTTCAGCAAAAAGATTATGCCCAACGCATTCAGGCATGGCTGAAGGCATCGCGTGGGTGGATGTTGGAAAAACAAATCAACTATTATCTGATTTCCTTGGACGAGCCTGTTGAAACGGTGTTGCGAAATTTTTTGACCATCCGAAAAAGTTTGATTCGCTAAATGCAATTTGCCAATCCGATATTTCTATGGGCGTTGACGGGATTATCCGTTCCGATTGGCATTCATTTACTCAGTCGCAAAGAGGGCAAAGTCATTAAGCTGGGGAGCTTGCGTCATGTGCATGAAACCAGCACACAACAGTTCAGAGGCATACGACTCAACGAAATTCTGCTGCTCATTCTCCGCTGTTTGCTGATCATCATCTTCACGCTGATCATAAGTGGCTTGAGCTGGAACGGTTTTCAAAAATCAAAATGGGTTTTGATCGAGAAAGGATTGGTGAATCAGCCACAGCTTGCATCTGTCTTCGATAGTCTCTCGGAAGAAGGGTATCAGCTTCGATTGCTGGCAGAAACTTTTCCCTTGTTGAAGGATAGCTCAGAAGCATCAGCTTACACAAATTATCAAGGCCTTCTTGAGAAATTGGAATCAGAAAATCTTTCCCAAGCCATTGTGTTTGCCCAAAGCACGCCCGGAAACTTCAGGGGATTACGATCAACTCTTCCGGCCAATGTAAGATGGATAAGTCAGTCACAGAGGCCTTTTGATTATACATTAAGAGAGATTCAGATCAGCACTGATACCGTTGAAACCAGGCGAGGTCACACAAGTGCTGAAGCAACTTACTTTACAAGTGATAGAGCAAAACTGTTATCGAATGATATCAAATCACCAGACACAGTCAGTGTTAGTATAGTGAGTGAAAGCAACTACGCTTACGATCTGAAAATCATTAAGGCTGCTCTCATGTCGATCGGCAAGTCCTTTCCAGTTAAATTAAAGATCAGCGAAAAGAAATCGACTGATGAAACACCCAACGATTCTGATTGGTGCATCTGGCTTTCCAACGAGAGCATTCCACATACCGACTCTGCTAAAATACTGTATGTAAAGCCTACTGATGACTCCGAACTTCTTATGCCGTCAAAGAGAAATGAATGGATCATTACCAAGCGGCTAAACGACGATGCTGCTTTAAACCAAAACCTGACATTGAAACTTGCTTCGCTACTTATTCCCACAAAGGAATTACAACGTGTGGCCGATTCAAAAGACAGAAGGATGCTTCCGGATTCTATTGCGTGGTCGGTCAATGTCGCAAACAATGAAAACATAGTTCATAGCTCAATTCCACAGCCAGCGAATCCCTATTTGATTTTACTTCTGCTTGCTCTTCTTTTTGTTGAAAGAATGATCGCTTACCAAAGAAATCAATGATGCAGGACGTACGATATAGCCTGAGACGATTGAAGGTACGATACGTTGCCTTGCGATTAGTGGAGATTACTTTGCTGGGACTTGCTACTTTTTTATTAACCAATGGCCTGGCGGGTCTGGTTGCACCTCCATCCACGGAAAAGATTTTGTTATCCGTGTCGGCTGGAGCGTTTGTATTTGTTTTAAGATTCCTTCACTACAAGTTGCATAAACTCAATGTTGATTTCTTTATCCGGTACCTGAATGAAAAATATCCGTCCCTAAAGCAAAGTTCGGACTTGTTAATTCGCGATGAAGAAGAGCTGACTTCCTTACAACAACTTCAAAAAGCGAAAACCATTCAGCAATTCAATTCCATTTATCCCGAAATAAAACTTCCGAATCACATTAAACAATCTTTCGGGATACTGCTGGTTTGCACTGTTGTCTATTTTGGGCTGTCTTCTTTCGCAGTCAGCAAGCGCCTTGCCTCTCAGAGCAGTGTCACAAAAGACAACGCGGTCAAGCCGGTCCTTGCTGAGGCGACCGCGCCATTTATTTCCTCATTGACAATTGACATAACTCCTCCGGATTACACACAACTAAAATCCTGTCAGCCTCCAGATTCTAATCTTGAAATTCCGGAAGGAAGTCGCATTCGGTGGCAAGCACAGTTCTCGCAAAAGATTGCACATGCGAGTATTATTTTTTCAGGAAGTGATTCGATCAATCTTAACAAGGAACACGAACTTTATAAAATCGAAAAGACGCTGGCTGAATCAGGTTTCTATCAGATCTCCTGGACGCACGATGGAAAGAACTATCGATCTGACTATTTCAAAATAGGAATCAGAAAAGACGAGCCTCCAAAAGTGACTATTGATAACCTGTCGCAGTTCACAAAATTAAAATTTACCGATAACCTGAATGTGGATGCGAAGTCAACTCTTGCTGACGACTATGGTATCACGAATGCATACATCACGGCTACCGTAAGCAAGGGAAGTGGCGAGGGAATAAAATTCAGGGAAGAGAGAATACCATTTACTACGCCCGCGCGCGTTGCCGGCAAACAAATTCATGCGACTACTACACTCTCATTAAAAAAACTTGGGCTCGAGCCTGGTGATGAACTTTATTTTTATGTGGAAGCATTTGACAACAAATTGCCTTCTGCCAATCATGCTCGCACAGAAACTTATTTTATCGCGTTGCAAGACACCGCTACTTCCGTTGTCGCGGAGGACGAAGGTTTGGGTGTCGACCTGATGCCCGAATATTTCAGAAGCCAGCGACAGATTATTATTGACACTGAAAAGTTGCTGAAGGAGAAAAAGAAGTTAACCAAACTGCAATTCAACTCTACCAGCAACGAATTGGGCTATGATCAAAAAGTGCTGCGTTTACGCTATGGCCAGTTCATGGGCGAAGAGGCCGAATCGGGAATTGCACAGGAAGCGGTTCATCATGAAGAGGAAGAAGAGAGTGATCCGTTGAAACAATTCAGTCATCAACATGATACAGAGAATGAACATAATCTCGTGGATCAAAAGAAGACTGAAAAGGAAAAAGAAGATCCGTCAAAGGCCTTCATGCACAATCACGATGACACGGAAGAGGCGACCTTCTTTGTTCAATCTGTGAAAGCGAAATTGAAAGCAGCGCTTACCATCATGTGGGATGCTGAACTTTATCTGCGATTATACGAACCCGAAAAATCATTACCCTATCAATACAAAGTCTTGAATCTGTTGAAAGAGATCAGCAACGACTCGCGCATATACGTACATCGAAATGGTTTTGATCCGCCTCCACTCAAGGAAGAAAAAAGATTGACCGCAGATTTGTCGGAGGTCAGAACGGCCACTAATCGTTATGCTAATATGCCCGAGAATAAAAATCCTGCCATTCGCAAAGCGTTGTTAGCAATTGAAAACTTGATGGCTAAAAGCAATGCCACACCCTCAGCAGCCGATGAATCTATCTTTGGCAAAGCTGGAAATGAACTGGCGCAACTGGCGATTGAGCAGCCTACGGTTTACTTAAAGAGTTTATCGCAATTAAAAGCGTTGAAAGATGGAAGCGTTGCATCTAACAATTTAAAGCCGGTTTTATCGGAGTTGCGCAAGACCCTTTACAAAGCATTGCCTCCACAAGCGGCTTCGCCCGGAAGAACGGATATGACGAGAAACAAATTGGATCAAACATTTATACAAAGCCTGGAGAAATTAAAACATGAATAGTTCCTGGCTTACTTTTCATCCTGTATTTCCAGTTTGGGTCATCCTGCTGGTGACGGTTCCTGCATTCGGATTTTTCCTCTGGAAAGAAATCACTCGCACACATAGGTTTTTAGTCATAAGGATAATAGCACAGGTCCTTATCCTTGCGTCAATACTTGGATTGCTTTTGCAGCCCTCCTACCGCGAATTGAAATCAATTTCAGACGTGCTTTTATTGACGCATGGTTACAGCAAATCAAAAGTTGACAGTCTTGTTAAAGTCAACCCAACTATTCAAATAGTAAGAACAAGTGAAACTGAATCTTATCCCAACTCGGAAGTGATATCTTCTTATCAAAAGCTTTCCGACTATAAAAATTCCAATTTGACAATAGTTGGTGAGGGTCTGCCCGACTATGCATTTGAGCTGCTTGAAAATAATCATGTCAGTTTTATTTCGAGCGGTATTCCTTATGGTGTTGTAAATCTCTCTCTTCCAAAAACAATCACGGTAAATAAAAAACATTCCATACATGGAAAATTTAACGCCTCTGAAAAAACAACTTTAAAGCTGGTTTCACCTGCAGGAGTTGAAGATTCAGTTGTACTGAAACAATCTGGAATCTCGTCCTTCACGCTTTCTTTCAAACCTCGTCAGGCTGGTTTGTTTGTCTTTCATTTGGAATACATAACGAGTAACAAACTTATTTCAGAAAAATTACCGCTTGAGATCAGAGAAGAAAAGAAACTGCAGATTTTGTCACTTCAAAAATTTCCGACAGCGGAGATACGATATCTAAAAAACTATCTGGTGGAGAAAGGTCACTCGGTTGCGCTTCGCTATCAAACTTCCAAAAGTAATTTCAAATTCGAGTACGGCAATATGAATTCAGTCGGCCTCGATAAAATCTCTTCTGAGTTGCTCAATTCATTTGACTTACTGTTAATCGATCGCCATGTGCTGGACGAACTTGCAAGCAGTGAAAAGGTTGCATTGGATAAAGCGATCCAACAAGGTCTTGGAGTCATTGTTCTAATGGACGACATTAAAAAGAATGACAAAACATTAAATCGCCTTCTCCCTCTTTCCACAAATCAACTGACAACTGACACCGTTCGACTCGCGCTTTCCAATTCACAAGCGGTTACGCTACCAGTGTTACCAATAGAAATTAAATCAGCAGATGGACTTCAGATCATTCACCAGCATGGCGGACGAATTCTTTCCGGTTATCTTCCATCCGGTTTTGGAAAGGTTGGTTTCCAATTACTACAAGAAACGTATCGATTAGGTCTGGAAGGAAAACCAGACGATTATTCTTTTATCTGGTCTACCTTGATTGAACAAACGGCTCGCACAAAAAACGAAGCATTTAAAATAAGTCTGGAAAATTTATTTCCCATTTATCCGGACGAGCCACTGGCATTAACTATTATTTCGTCAGGTGATACTCCCTCTCTCCACGATGATCATATTTTGCTGCCACTATCAGAAGATGTGATGATCGATGACTACTGGCACGGTAAGAGCTGGGCCGGCAAACTGGGTTGGCATCAGTTCTCCATTCCAAAAGATTCTACTGAGCTCAACTATTTTGTGTCCGAACCAAAAGAATGGAACTCGCTTCGGATAGCCAATCAAATTAAATCCAATCAACTTGCTCAGACATCTGATTCAAAAGTGAAAGCATCAACTGAATACGGAAGCAAAACAATTTCTCCGCTGCTGTTCTATCTATTGTTCTCATTTGCTGCAGGTTTTCTGTGGCTGGCTCCGAAGATTTAGTAGTCGTCTGACCGCTTTTTACTTTGGCACCGAGCGGTCTGACGACTTAAAAAAAGAAACCCCAACATTTCTGCCGGGGCTCCCTAACTAACCTGTAAAAAAGAAAAAATTTATTTCTGTTTGCTCACCACTCCGCCCTTGCGGCTGTCTACTTTAATGGTGTATCCTTTCGTTCCACTCACAATCCACCTCACTGTAACGCTGCCAAGACCCGGAATATTATTCACCTCCATTACAGCCGGATTATTTTTTTGTTCTTTCGTGATGTTCAGGTCCCGGTTCTGCACCAACATACCGGCAATGACTTTTGCACCCTCGATAGAAATGTAATCAGGGCGTTCAATTTTATATTTCAAGTCTTGGCTGGCGTGAGTTGGCATCATGCGTTCATTTTTAATAACGGCCGTCACTTCGGTTAGTCCTCCACCTAAATTTCTTTCGGTGATTTCTTCTACCGACAACTTCGGCATCTGATAAGCATGGTATAAGCAAAACGCCATGTTGCGATGCGCGTCACTTTCTAATAAAAATCCAGGATCGGCACGCGTATAATTTTTCTTAAAGCCTCCCACCTCAATTTTTCCATATTGCGGGTGATTGAATTCCTTCCACGGAACCATCGCATCGCCAAACAAGAGTTCATTGTTAAATTCATACGCTTCATTCGAGTCATCATCGTCCGGAGATTGTTTGTTGAAATACATGTAAGACGTGAAGAGTTCGTTTGAAAACGTGTACACTCCGCGGCTTCCATAAAACCAGTCCAACTCACCACCAAACACAGAATACAAATCGCGATAAACAATCATGTACTTGTAGCCCGGTAACAGCGTCTCACCTTTTTTACCGATCGCATCATAAATTCTGGAATCATCGGCATTGTAGGTGCTGGCATCTTCCTCCACACCGGGGCCACGAAGAATCATTCCACCATTGTTATGAAAAGTTTGCGAGCCGGCAATGTTGGGATGTACCATCACGAAATCACGGATGTTTCTGTTTTCAGGAAGTGAAAATGGATATTTATACGCTCCATTTTGAATGGTGTTCGGCTGCCACTTCCATCCCCAATCGCGGTTGGGATCGTAATAACCTTCGCCATCTTCATTCACTCTTCCATCGCCATCAGAGTCAATCCCTTCGTTACCCAGGTATTCATACTCGCCCAACTCGTCTGCCTTCACTTGCACCAGTCGGTTTGGATTCGCGGGATCTTTCCTGAATCTTCCAGTAGGACTTTTGCGAATCATTTGCGTGATGCTTCCGTTGTTGTCCAGGTCATCAAATCCATCTTCATTTACCTTTCCATCGCGATCGTTGTCTACCGGCACCATACCGGAGCGAGGACTGTGCATCGAGTTTGGCGCCTTCATAAAATTGTCGCGCGCATCCGGATTGATCGTTGGTATGATATAAAATGTCCTATCCGCCAATAACTGTCTCACCCATGCAACATCTTTGAACGACTCCGATAAATACCAGGCTGTGTACAATGACATTTCCGTTCCCTGAATTTCATTGCTGTGAATGTTTCCATCCATATAAAACGCAGGCTTCTCTTCAGGCTTGCCCGTCTTGAAATCGGTAATGGTAAGCACCCACATCTCGCGGCCTTGATAACTTTTGCCAATGGAACCGAGTTTTACCAAATCCGGATATGCTGCCGCCATTTTTTTGCAGATGTCCGTGATGCCATCGTGATTGTAATAACGGTTCCAGGCAATAGAGACTTTCGGATTTTCTGGTGAACCCGCTGCGCGAAAAACTCCTGCAGCATCCTGAGCTATTCCTTTTATAGAGATGAAAACAAGTAGTGTTAGTAATATCTTTTTCATTGCGACAGATCGGTTAGAGGTTGACATTGATTTTCTTGAAACCGGTTTGAGGTGCGCCACCTTCAATCGTTACAGCACCTTTGCCTTTCACCAGCCAACTTATTTCTACACTTTCACCGGGCTGAAGATTATTCAACACCGTTACGCGACTGCCACCCACAACCGTTTGGTCTTTCGAGACATTGAGCGATACATTCAACAGCTTCACCCAATAATTTCGTTCAGCCACTTCCGCTACAGCGGGAAAGAGTCCTTTGTTAAACGCAGTTATTGTTATACGACTGATGCCATCTTCCAAAGGTTCTGTTTTTAGATTGAGCAGGTCCAAATCTGGTTTTGCATAACCAAGCGCTGCTAGGAATTTGGTGTGTGTTTCCGTTATCTTATCAATTGCTTTTTCTGGCGGATTAGATTTCGCAAACGGCCGGAAGCCTCCAACCTCTACCACCTTGCCGGGAAAATCGGGGTGCGTGATTTTCTTCCACGGAACAAACACATCCAATCCTTCTTTTTCGGCCCAGCGAATAAATTCAACATCGGTATTCTTGTCTTCATTTGTTCTAAATTTTTTCGCAGCAACAGAGTCTTTCGGAATCTCAAACTTACCGTGCCACCACGCTGGCGTGCTGAAACTCATGCGCGCATAATGGAAGTAAGCCCATTGCATAAAATCACCTTTCGATGGCGATGCCGCAGGTGCTTCTTTTGTATTCACATATTTCTTGTAGAGATCGCTTGCCATCTTATTGACACCTGCATCTTTTTCCAGAATGCCGGTGATCACACGCACCGATGTTTTTGATTTGTCAAACTTGAAAGGCTCCGCCAGGTTATTTGCCGGCCCGATCGTGACGACTGAAAATATATTTGGTCTGTCATGCATTAAGTCCAGTAGCGCTCTGTTCTCTGGTTCGGAAACCGGATGTTCGCCTGAGCCAGGTGTAAATGATGGATGATCGAACGGAAGGTTTTTGTTGAAAGCTACACCCCCATCGCCATCTTCATTCCATTTTCCATCTTTGTCATTGTCGGTGCCTTCGGTGAGCAGCATGTAATTTCCGCGCTCGCCTTTATCGCCACTGGCCATCACCATCACACGCGCATCGGCAGGATGCGTTTTCCATTTGCCGGTTGGGTCTTCCACGCGAATCATGGTGACCAACCCATCACCATTCAAATCTTCAAACGGATCTTCGTTTAGTTTTCCATCGCGATCATCGTCAGTAGCAAACGCATTTCCGCTTCTTTCATATTTAAGAGCCGCAAAGTATTGCTCGGTCGCATCCGGACTCATGTTGGGGAAAACATAAAATGTGGTGCTGGCCAATAAATTTTTCACGCTGTCCTTTTGTGCCGATGCCAATAGCTTTTCAATAAAGCCAAGGGCCACTTCTTGACTGCCAACGAGCGAACCTTCAACACCACCCACCACTGCAATGGCAGGATGAGTAGCGCGATCGCCCGAACCAATTTCCATCAACCAGATGTCTTTGCCTCCGGCTGTTTTGGTAATGGATTGAAGTTTGGCGATACCCGAATTGGCCGACTCCAGACTTTTTAATTTTTGAGAAAGCTGGGCGTGATTGTGATATCCCTGCGAATATCCAATCATGATAAACCCTCCGAGAAGGAGAGCGGACAGTACATATTTTTTCATGAGGTTACTTTATGATGCAAGATTGAGTAAAAGAAATTAATGCTTACACAAAAATTTGCTAAGCGGTAAATGAAGTTGGCCTTCGCGTCCGGGTTCTTGAATTACTTGTTATAAAACCTCCACGAACTTTTGAAATCCCTGGTCAGTGGTTGATTTGTTAAAATAGCGCGTACCATTTCCACGGGCATGCTGTTTTCATGCATCACAGCATCGTGATATTGTTTATAACTCATCTTGCCGCTCTCTACCAATTCTTTTTTCAACGCGTAAAATTGAAAAGCACCCGTCATGTAGGCAAGCTGATACAACGCACCGTAGTTGGCCGTGAAAGATCTTCGCACTTCACCTTCTGCATTGGCGCGTTCGTGCCCAACACGATCTACCAAAAAATCGATGCATTGCTGAGGCGTCCATTTACCCAAATGATAATTCAACGAAAAAATAATTCGTGCACAGCGGTGCATTCTCCAGAACAACATGCCAATGCGGTCTTCAGGTGATTGTGGAAACTTCATGTCCCAAAGAATCAACTCCCAATAAAGCGCCCAACCTTCAATCCAAAACGGTGTATAGGAGGTGCGATAGTTTTTATACCGATCATTCATGAAGCCCTGCAGGTGATGGCCCGCAATCAACTCATGATGCACAGTAGATCGTGAGAAGTGTGGATTGTTGCCGCGCATACTCATGAGCTTGTCGTCCTGATTCATGGCATCGGTTGGATAAGAAATCTGCAACACCTCTCCACCGAGAAAAAACGGACTGATCAATTGTCGTTCTGGTGGAATCATGGTCATTCGCCAGGTTTCTTCCGCAAGGGGTGGAATAGTGATCAGATCATTCTTCTTCAAAAAGTCGACCGATTCATTATATAACTTTAGCATTGCCTCGGGCTGATATCCTTCGGGCACGAAAGACTGCTTTACTTTTTCCTGCGCTTGTTTCCAGTTGTCGCCAAAGCCTATCTCACGCGATGCTTTCAATAACTCTGCATCGCACCACGCAAATTCTTTGTTGGCAATTTCGATCAGTTCCTCTGGCGAATAAGAAATCATTTCATACTTCAGCAATCGAAGCAACTCCTCTCGCCCAATCTGTTCACCAATGATTCCACTTCCATCGTCTTTGGGTAACAAGGAAGCATCCACTTTATTTTTAAGTTTCGCTGCGTACTTTGTTAATGTGCTATCGAGTTGTTGATAAGGTTTGGTCACCCACCAGGTGAACTGCGGATCATATCCATTGTAAAATTCAAAGACACTCTTCAAAGCCGTTTGTTGTCCTTTGATTGTCTTCTCGGCACGCTTTGCCAATGCCGGACTTAAGTTTGGTTCCTGAGCCAGTTTTTTTTCAGCCGCGATAATTGTTTTACGAATGTCATTAAGTTGCCTGGCCACTTCATCGCTTTTCAAATGCAAACCTCGTCTCCGTTGTTTTTCGATCGCGTAAATCGGATCACCGTATGAAACGAACTTCGTTATCTGTGCACATTCCTTCGCCTCACGGTCCAGCAGAAACAATTCATTCTCCAACTCACGCTTCAACAAAATGTAATCGACTTTTCCTCCGGTCGACATTTTATCAAAAGGCAATTGTTCCAGTTTTGATTGATAGTCTTTATAGAACACGACAAAGCGTTCTCTTCGTTCCTGCGAATTGGGGATGAAATAAAAACGTTCAAGGCTTCCGCGATCGGCCTGATAGTTTACGATGAGTGAATACAGTTCGGTTGGGACGCCCGGATCATTCGCTTGTGCAGGGCAACTTGCTGCAAGAAGAATGAACAATCCTGTGGTGAGCAGAAATTTGGAAAGCGAACGAAATACAATCATGGAAGTAAGTTTTATAACTGTGAATGTAATTCCTCCACACGGCAATATCAATTTGATTTTATGAGTGGAGATCGTTATCTCAAAACGTATCAATACTCCGGACAACGAGTTATCTACTTACCCAATCCATTTAACTCAAATCTTTTAAGTTACTTTGCATCCCGATTTCAAATTACGCAATGGAATTACGCTTAGACACCGGCTATCGCTCAATCTTGAAAATGGCATTGCCCATTTCATTGGCGATGCTCGTGCCTCAAATCAACTTTATCACCAACAACATTTTTTTGGGCGGCCTTGGTGAGCGCGAACTGGCAAGTGCCGGCATCACCGGTGTGTTCTACCTCATCTTTGCGGTGATTGGAAACGGTTTGAACAATGGCCTGCAATCATTGATCGCCAGAAGGGCCGGACAAAATCTTCCAAAAGAAATTGGTCGCCTCTTTTACAATGGTGTGTGGGTTGCGTTGGGCATTGCTGGCCTTGGAATTTTAGTAACGTACCTCTTTGCCCCGATGGTCTTGCGCGCCACCATTCACGATGTGCAAACAGCCGATCAGGTGATCAACTTTCTGCTCATTCGGATTTGGGGCTTGCCTTTTCTGTATCTGTATGTGATGCGAAATGCATTGCTCGTAGGCACCAATCAAACCAAGTTTCTGGTGTGGGGAACGTTGTCAGAAGCGGCCGTTAACATTGTTCTGGATTACGGGTTGATCTACGGACATTTTGGTTTACCGCAGCTTGGCTTCAATGGCGCAGCTTATGCTTCCATAATTGCCGAAGCCACAGGACTGATGGTCATTTACGTGGTCATCCATTTCAAGGGTATTCATAAAACATTTTCATTTTTTGATCAGACAAAAGTTGATTGGTCGATCACAAAACTGATTTTAATTCAATCGGCCCCGCTGATCGTGCAGTACGGCATCAGCATCATGAGCTGGGAATATTTTTATATTCTGGTGGAACATCATGGTGCGAGAGCATTGGCCATCTCCAATACCATGCGCAACATTTTCGGATTGTTCGGGATTTTCTGCTGGGCCTTTGCCTCCACTACTAACACGATGGTCAGTAATATCATTGGTCAGGGTCGAAGCGAAGAAGTGCTTCCGTTAATCAGACGCATCGTCATCATGAGCGTGAGCATTTCGGGCATCACATTCGTCATTCTCAATATCATTCCTGAAGTATTCCTTTCCTTTTATGGGCAAGGAGATGAATTTATCAACGAAGCTATTCCCGTTGTGCGCATCGTATCGCTTGCGCTGATGATGATGGCCGTTGGAACGATTTGGTTAAATGCCGTAACGGGTACTGGAAATTCGCAGGTAAACTTACTGATTGAGTTTATCACCATCACCATCTATAGTATTTACGTGTATGTAGTGTTAGAATATCTGAACTTGCCGATTACCTGGGGTTGGGGCAGCGAATGGGTGTATTGGATCAGCATGTTTTCGATGGCTTACTTCTACATGAAATCCGGAAAGTGGAAAGGAAAGAACATTTAACTGGTCAATAGTTTAAAAGTCAATAGCAACGACACTCTGTCTCAAACTATTTTCTGTCGGCTTGCATCTTAGGGCAGTGTATGTTTTGAAAAAGTATTCTGCTTGTCTTCTGTTTCTAATCATCGCTGTCCCATCATTTTCACAGAAGGTCTATACTGGAATTGTGATCGACTCCGCAACGTTTGAAGAGCTTCCAGGAGCCATTGTTCATGTGAAGCATTCCGAAACACGCGCGGTTACTGATTATCATGGTGGATTTTCAATTCGTGCTTCGCGAACCGATACGTTAATCCTTAGCATGCTGGGTTTTTATCCGGTTGAACTCTCTTTATTCTTTGAAGAAGATGTTTTACTTATCAGGATGAGCGAACAGATACGTTTGCTTGACGAAATAACGATTGAGGCCACGCGCTTATATCCGAATGAAATCGTAAACCGAACGAAAGTTGCACCAAAGAGAGTGACTGCCCTTGAGGGCGTCTTTTCTCCATTCGATTATTTTTGGAAACAAGAACGCGAGAAACGAAAGCTGGCGCGGATCATAGACGAAAACAACAGGACTCAAACGTATGTTCAAATGATTACCGATCCGGCCTTAGAGGAGATCATAATGAAAGCTTACGATTTAACAGAAGAAGATTACTACGAGCGGTTGGCCATTTTCAATCAGCAGTATCCTTCCGTCTCGTATTCCACCGAGCCCGAGGAAATCATGGATTCACTTGTTGCCTTTTTTCAAGTCGCTAAAGGGAAAAAGTAAATCCGACTTTGGAAAATCTTTAGTCATCTTCAAACAAAAATTTGTGATCGTTTGAAGTATCTTTGGCTCATCTCTTTCCGCAATTGAAGCGAGAGATGATCTAAATCAAAGAATTATGTCGATTCAAAAAAGATTTTCAGCCCAGGAGCTTGAGCGCATCAAGACTGCTGTGCGCGAAGCCGAAAGCAAAATCTCTGGCGAGATAGTGCCCGTATTTGTAGAGAAGAGCGGCTTTTATAGTGTTGCCAACTACAGGGCAGCATTGCTCGGTGCCGCATTGGTATTTCTGGGTGTGGTCATCAGTGATCGATATGTTCCGTCTTTGGCCATTTATGATCGCGATCCACTTTTGGTTTTTGTTTTTGTTTCGCTTGGCGGATTTCTGGCCGCATTGGCCGCCAACTTTGTAAATCCTTTCAAACGGTTACTGTTAAGTCAGTATCATCTCGATCAAGCCACCAAGAAAAGAGCTGAAAATGCTTTTCTCGAAGAAGAAGTGTTTAACACCCGCCAACGCACCGGCATCATGATCTTTGTCTCCTTCTTTGAACGCGAAGTGATTGTGATGGCCGACAAAGGCATCAGCAAAGTAGTGGATCAAAAAGTATGGGATGGTTTGGTACGCGACATCATCAACAACGTGCGTCAAAATAAAATTACAGACGGCATGGAAGCGGCTATAAAAAAGTGTGGTGAAATTTTGCTGGAAAAAGGATTCGTCATTTCACCCGATGACGTGAATGAATTGACGGATGATTTACGCATTGACTAGTAACGTTCAAACCTCAATGAACCGATTCCCCATTAAGCTAGATTATCAGATGCCTTCTCTTGTCCGATCACTATTCTATTTCTTATTTGTACTTATTTCTGCGCAAGCATTTGCCCAGCGCGCTATTCCTCCACACGGAGGTGAGTGGGTACACGATGAAGCCAATGTTTTATCGGCTTCTACCAAAGCCGAACTGGAAACCATCCTTAAACATCATCGCGATTCTACTTCTAATCAAATCGCTGTTTATCTCATTCCGTCACTGGAAGGTGATGATATCGATGATTACGCCAATCGTGTTTTTGCAGAATGGAAACTTGGGCAAGAAAAGAAAGACAATGGCGTGCTTTTTCTCATCGCCATGCAAGACAAGAAAATGCGAATTGAAGTTGGATATGGCCTCGAGGGTGTTCTGACAGATGCTCTTTCCAGTCGCATCAATCGCAATGAAGTAAGTCCTCACTTCCGGGCAGGTGATTACGAAGGGGGTGTGAAAGCAGGTGTTGTGGCGATCATCAAATCCATACAAGGAACGTATGTGAACGAAGATCCGCCAACCACGCGAAGAAAAGGAAAACGTTCACCCATTGGATCGATCATCATTATTATCATCATCATTGCGCTCATGTCGCGAAGAAAAGGCGGTGGTGGAGGAGGCGGTGGTTACTGGTCGGCAGCGATGTTGGGTTCTCTACTCGGCAACAGCATGGGCAGAAGTTCGGGTTCATGGGGTTCGGGTAGTGACTTTGGCGGTGGCGGATTTTCTGGTGGCGGAGGAAGTAGTGATTCGTGGTGATCTTGCTTTTGAATATGAATAACAATCTCTATACAATGTGTGTCAAGTCAATTGGACTTAGGAATTTGGCCTTGGGCATTCGTAGGAACTCTAATTTCCTAATGACCAAGACCCAAGTCCTGTTTATGGTGATAACATGCTTTGCTACGTCATTGGCAATCGCCCAGAAACCTGTTCCCGAACTATGGGGTCAGCGCGTGCACGATGATGCACACATTCTAAAGCAGGAAACCATCGATGCGCTTGAACAGGAGTTGAAAGCCTATGAAGATTCTACTTCCAATCAGATTGCAATTCTCACGGTTCAATCTTTAGATGGAGAAGTTTTGGAAGAATATTCGCTGAAGGTTGCCGAAGCCTGGAAACTGGGAAAGAAAGACAAAGACAACGGAGTATTGTTGTTGATTGCCGTTGACGATCACAAAATGAGAATTGAAGTGGGCCATGGATTAGAAGGCGTACTCACCGATGCACATAGCAATCGCATTATCAGAAATGAATTGACACCCAACTTCAGACGAAGTGAATATGATGCAGGAGTAACTGCTGCCGTAAACGCCATCATCAAAGCAATTGGTGGTGAGTATTCCGCTGATGACAGTGACGAGTCAGTAGATCTCACGATCGGTCAGCGTATTGGCATTGGCTTAGGGCTATTTGTATTCCTCGGCATCTTTGCTTTTTTCGGATTGATCGCGCCCGGTGGCACTGGCTGGTTTCTTTATCTCTTCCTGATTCCTTTTTATGCATTATTTCCAATCATTGCCGTGGGCACCACCTATTGGTATGTCCCAGTGGTGATTTATCTGATCGCTTTCCCGATTTTAAAATTCTGGATAAAGAAATCCGGATGGGGACAAAAGATCTCTAAGAAGATGAACAGTGGCTCTGGCAAAGGAGGCGGTTGGACATCCGGAGGTTGGTCTTCCGGTGGTGGTGGCTGGTCATCTGGTGGCGGTGGCGGCTTTTCCGGTGGTGGCGGAAGTTTTGGTGGCGGTGGAAGTAGTGGAAGCTGGTAGAAAGGATAATATCTTGAATCACGAGATGCTATTCCGTGAATTCATTTGATTTGTAGAATAATGTTATTTTTACTTCGTTTATTGGGGATAAACAACTTGCTAATACATGAAAATACCTTCTAAGATTGTCCCTTGTCCTATTACCGAGGCGATAATGGAGGTGAGATTTGATAGTGAATTTGATGAAGGGGCTGTTTTTGGAGTTATCTATAATCAAATAAAAGATGAGTTTGAAAAGACGGTTAATCTGCCCATTTTAGAAATTCCATCCTCGCTAAGAAAAACTGATCCATCATTATTATATCTACCCTATTATAGGCTTGAATTTAAAGCAAATAAAAATGTGCTAATCCAAGTCGGGCCAAGGGTTTTTTCTGTTATTCTAACAAAAGATTACCCAGGATGGGAGGATTTTCTTGCTAGGATTGAATACGGCCTTGAAAAATTAGAAAAATCAGAGGTGGTATCGAGGGTAACACGCTTTGCTCTTAGATATATTAATTTTTTTGACGAGAACATATTGTCAAAAAGCAACCTTGCTATAAAATTAAATAATGAACAATTAAATGGTCTTAACACCACCATGAGATTAGAAATACCTGATGGAGATTTTCTGAATATTCTATCTATTTCCAATCATGCAATAAAACAAAATGGATTAGAAATAGTAAAAGGCTCTACTATTGATATCGATACAACAATTGAAAATGAATTGCCAAACTTTTTTATAAATCGCTCAGACATTATTGATGCCTGTCATGATGCGGAAAAAAAATTGTTTTCAAGTTTGCTTTCGGATGAATACGTAAAGACCCTTAAAGAGATCAATTATGTTTGAATTAGCAGCATATTTGGAGAAGGCCAACAATCTAAATGCTTTAAAAAAAACAGAGGCTGTCATTCAAGTAAAGAAACGTGATGATGGGTTCTTCGATAAGTCTTTATTTGACTTTTTGGATGTTTTGAAACAAAGCCACAGTCCATTTCTAGCAACTATAACATCCGAAGAAAATTTCAAATTGCCTGACGAAAAACGATCGCAGATTCATGCTATTTCAAATGAGTTGTCATTTAGGGATGAAATAAAATGGGATATTGAAAAACTCTTGACAAAATTGTATTTAACTAATTCCTCTAAAGAGATACATGTATCCAGATCCATGGAGAATGAATTTGTTGTTTTCCTTTCATTAAATGGTACTTATAAGAATGTGTTGATTGACGAAGACGGAGATATCGAATTATTAATTATTCCAGTAGACAAAACTAAAACCTACAACAAAAGATTCTACAAAGAGGATGGATTAAACTTTTCGAACATAGTTAGCATCTTTAATGAAATGCGATAATAAAAACGTCCCCGTATATCTGCATTGGAACAATAGAAGAACCTATGAGCACAGTGACTACTATTATTTTCACAAACTGTATCGGCTTAAAGCTAGGGGCAATCCTATAGTCATCCCCGAAAAGTGGATTAATTCTATTTCCTGCAAATGGTCAAGGTTGGTGAAACAAAAACACATAATGCTTCAACCGGACAAACATTTAGGTGATGAGTACGACTTCGTTTTTATCAAAGAAATAAAAAGCTATCAAAGAAAAAACGTACTCATCGATGATCACGAATATACTGGCATTCACGTATTATCGTGTATTCTAAAGCATAACCCAATTCCTTGCGACTATTCTCATTCGGAAATACTTATCCGACATCGGGTTTTTAAAGATGAGAGAGAAAAGCCATTTTTTGATGAGATATATTCATATGAGTCATGGGCTTCGGAGACTGCGATGCTAAAGAAAATGAAATCCAAATTCTTTAAGAATCTTAAGAGTGATTTTAGAGTTGATATGATAAAATTAATTTCACGAGGTTCAGAACAAAACACCTCATTCACAGATGTTATGGCTTTGTGCAATCTGGTGAAGTAGAATAACGCCAGCGAGCATTCGAACTTGAAATAAAATGGAAATAGAAATATTCACCATATCGGAGTATGCGGCAGACTACGGAAACGGCAAATTATCGATTTTGGGAACTTTTGATACCATATTTTGTCAGAGTTTTCCTTCGATTCATCCAAGCTGCAGCTTAGCTCTAAGAATTCGAATCGCAAATTCTGAAGCAGGTGAGCATACTTTTGAGATCAGGTCTATTAGTAGTCTGATTCAACCATTTACGGGGAATCTTAAGGTTAGAAAAAACCCAAATGCTGATCATTCGACTTTTAATATTGTTTTAAATCTCAATAATTTAAATTTTAATAAACCAGGGAAGCATTCGTTTGAATTTCTATTTAATGGTGAGTTCAGAAGCGGATTAAATTTATATGTTGTAAAACATCATCAGAAAATATCAAGTCCGAATAATAATTGATAGTGCGATTGCACAATCCATTACCACTCACATAATACCTCAACTAAACTGGGGTATTTTCTAATCTAAATTCCTTCAGGTCCATTTCAATTTCGTTTGCTGTGAGTAATCATTCACACAACTTAAATTGACTATGAAGTACATTATCCTGTTCCTCCTTTGCGTAAGTCTTGTATCAACTTCGATCGGGCAGATCGCACCGCTCACGGCCGAGCCCGATGGCGGAAACAAGAAAGCATCGGTTTCGGAGCAAATCGGCATTGTAAAAATTTCAATTAACTACAGTCGCCCGGGTGTAAAAGGAAGAGAAGGTAACATATGGAACACACCCGTTGCCCATTATGGCTTTGTTGATCTCGGTCACGGCACGAGCACTGCCGCTCCCTGGCGCGCGGGTGCTAATGAAAATACAACGATATCATTTTCGCATCCGGTAAAAATTGAAGGAAAGGATTTACCGGCTGGCACGTATGGTTTTTTTATTAGCCTGGGCGAACAGGAGAGCACACTCATCTTTTCAAAAGTGAATAATTCCTGGGGCAGCTTTTACTACGATCCAACAGAAGATGCACTGCGCGTAACGGTAAAAAATCAAGTTCTCGATAAAAGTGTAGAGTGGCTGACTTATCAATTCACCGATCAGACAGACAACTCCGCTACCGTTGCCATGGCGTGGGAGAAAAGAATGATTCCTTTCAAAATTGAAGCCGATGTGCAAGGCTGGCAGATTGCGGCTTTCAAGAGCGACTTCAGAACAACGCGGCCGTATTATGATTATATACAAGCGGCTAACTATTGCCTGAAAAACAATATTGAACTGGAGCAGGCGCTGGCCTGGATGGATCGTGCCATTTACTTCCGCATCATGGGCGAAAAGAATTTCAGAACCCTCAGCACGAAAGCGGCCATCTTAATGAAGATGAACAGAATGGAGGAAGCAAAGAAAGTAATGGAGGAAGCTGTACCAATGGGCAATGTGGGCGATGTTCATCAGTACGCCCGAACATTACTGAATGCAAAGCAGGTTGACGAAGCATTCAAAGTCTATCAAGCGAACTACAAAAAATATCCAAACGAGTTTACCACCAACGTTGGAATGGGACGGGGCTATTCTGCAAAAGGTGAATACAAGAAGGCGTTGGAATATATGAAAGCTGCGCTGCCACAGGCACCCAATAATTTAAATAAGAACTCTGTGGAAACAATGATCAAAAAACTGCAAGAGGGCAAAGACGTGAATTAACTTCAACCTCTTTTGCGGCAAAGATGATCTTGAAATGTAACTATTCATGAAACAAAAAGAAACAAAAAGCCCCGCTTTAGGCGGGGCTTTCATCAGGCTGCTTTCGATAGCTTGTCTTCCTTTATCTTATGCGTTCGAACCTCCTTCGAAGCGAGATCAAACAATTTAACTTCTACCAAATTTGTTTTGAGATACTTCAATACCTCCATCACTTTTCCATCTACTTTGTTGCGAACGCGTTCGCCTTTTTTAAATAGTCTTCTCATAGGTCAACATTTAAAATTAGATTCTAAGTCCATAAAAATATTCTCTCGGTGAGCCTTCATACATTCCAGAAAAGGTAAGACTGTCACCGGGTTTTTTCTTCTTTATTATCTGATTTATTTCCTGAGCTGATTTCACCGGCTGATCGTTGATGTGCGTAATAATGAAGCCTTCTTCCATGTCGGTATAGCGGGCTAATTTACCATTTCCAACAGATTTAACTCTTACCCCGCTTTGAAGATCAAGTTTATTAAGTGTTTTAGAATCAACATCCTCCAATTCAAAACCCAGAGAAGCCACAGCATCCTTTTCTTCACGCTTTACTGTGCCCACATTTCCTTCTTTATTCTTCAGCGTCACGGAATAATTAAGCTCCTTTCCTTTCCTGTTCACCACTACTTCTACTTTGTCGCCCGGCCGTTTCGTCCCGATGTATTCAATCAAAGTGGTGCTGGATTTAATGTCATGCCCATCCAACCTTACCACCACATCACCTTCTTTCAATCCCGCTTCTTTTGCTGTGCTTTTTTCCGGAAACTCGACTACATAAGCTCCTTCTTTCACGGACAAATTAAATTCTTTGGCGACATCTCCATTTACATTTTGCACCTTCACGCCAAGCCAGCCGCGCTGAACTGTTCCATAAGCAAGCAAGTCCTCTACAACTTTGCTTACGATGTTTGATGGCACGGCAAATCCATAGCCAGAATACGATCCTGTTGGGCTGGCAATAGCAGTGTTTATGCCCAATAATCCTCCTTGCAAATCAACCAGCGCTCCTCCACTGTTTCCAGGGTTGATAGCAGCATCGGTTTGAATAAAGGATTCGATTGCTGTTCTGCTGTCAACATTTCTGTTTCCAGAATTAATAATTCCAATATTTCTTCCCTTGGCGCTGATGATACCTGCTGTGACAGTTGAGTTAAGATTGAATGGATTACCAACTGCCAGTACCCACTCTCCTACTTTTGAATCATCCGAATTGACAAACGACAAATAAGGAAGATCTTTTTCATTGATCTTGATCACGGCCAAATCTGTGTCGGTGTCTGTACCTACAACTTCTGCTTTTAATTGCCTGTTGTCAGAAAGTGTTACATCAACCATATCAGCACCATCCACCACGTGGTTGTTGGTAACGATATAACCGTCTTTATTAATGATAACTCCTGAACCTGTGCTTTGAGACGGGCCCTGACTACCAGGTTCGAATTGAAAAAATTGTCTGAATTGTTCCGGAATTTCCTGCGTCCTGCGACTCGGGCCGCCTGTCTGAGTCGATCTGATATGGACAACTGCTTTTGTTACTTTCTCCGCGGTGCCGGTAAAATCCAGCGGCACCATTTCTCCTTTTTCATTTGTGGTGTATGCAACCTGCGTGATAGGCACTGCCGACACGTGTTCGATTTTTACGCCATCATTTTTTCCTCCCATCCATTGAGTGGCTCCGATTGTGATCACGCTCCCCAGTACCGCAGCCAACATAAGTGATCCAAAGTTTTTCATAGTGTTTTAAAAATTAGAGTTAAACATTTTAGCAGAAAATCAGATGTTTCTGTGTGTTAAAAAGTTTAAAGTTCTTTTGATTTTTATACTCTTCCTTCAACGCCTTCTGCGGGTGTGTAGCCGCACCGCTTTCTAAATACGAAATAAGCCTTCATTAGGTTCAATTTTGGTTCAAAAACCTCTATTTCTTAATCAATTCGCCATTTTTATACTCGTAGGTAATCGTCACATTTCCATTCTGGTCGTACCACTTTGAAACCCCATCGCGAATTCCATTTTTATAGGCTCCCTCCTCCATAATTTTTCCACCATCGTAGTAAATTTTTACGATGCCTTCCAGTTTGCCACTCTTGTACATTCTTTCCTCTTTCAAAGTCGAGTAGTTAAACTCTTTGTATTCTCCGTGGCGATTATCGTTGTGATAAAAGAAACGCTTCACCTGCTGGCCGTTCTGATTCATTTCCACATACAGTCCTTCCTTTATTCCATTCACATAGGAGGTAGCACTCTTTAATAATCCGTTTGGATAAAACTCAGACCAGATGCCTTCTCTTTTTCCATTCAGATAATTTCCCTGTTGCGAGATGGCTCCCGAAGCATCGTTTACCGTGGCGCGGATAAGGCCGGGCTTATCTTCAAATGTTTCCTGAACGGCACCAACGGGAATTGGATCTTGCCCCGAAAGTTCCGGAGTTGATTTTTGCTCCACTTCCGTGGCGATGGTTTTTTCGTCAGTTGGCTTCTCTGCTTCGCATGCCAACAAGGCCACACTCAAAAAAATATAGGCGTGTACTTTCATTCTTTTAAGATCATTCAATTGATCAAATATATTGAAGGCGGAAGGTTTTTGTCAATACCTTATTATCGCTGAATTTATACTATGTTTAACCCGTGAATATACAGGCAACGATTTTTTTAAAAAGTGGAAGAGAGTTTTCCGTTCAACGATTTCATCCCTGGATTTTTTCTGGCGGAATTCAGAAAGTCGAAGGTGAACCAAAAGATGGCGATTGGGTTGAAGTAAGAGATCATAAGAATAAAACACTTGCCTTCGGACATTATCAAAAGGGAAGCATAACTATACGAGTACTTTCGTTCGGCTCAGAAAAACCAGAACAGGGTTTCTGGATCAAAAAATTGGAGGCTGCTTACACACTTCGCGCCAGTTCACATCTTCCCAACGAGTACACCAATTGTTACCGTCTCATTCATGCCGAAGGTGATGGCCTTCCGGGATTGATCATTGACATTTATAATGGCGCAGCGATTGTCCAGGCGCACTCCGCGGGCATGCAAGCCGATCGTGAAGAGATTTCCAATGCCTTGAAAAATGTTTTCAAGGATTCCCTTCATGCGATTTATTATAAAAATGCGGCAAAGGAAGGAAGCAAAGATGGTGAGTATCTTTTTGGAATGGGTGTAGTGCCACATGTGGTAACGGAGCATGGCAATAAATTTTATGTGGATTGGGAGCTCGGACAAAAGACAGGGTTCTTTTTAGATCAACGTGAGAACAGAAATTTACTGGGCGAGTTTTCGAAGAATAAAAAAGTGTTGAACACCTTTTGTTATACAGGTGGATTTTCTGTTTATGCAATACAAGCCGGAGCTGACATTGTTCATTCTGTAGACGCTTCAGAAAAAGCAGTTGTGCTGACAAGGAGCAATATTGAGTTAAACGGGTTTGATCCGAAAACTCATGAATGCTTTACGGCCGATACATTTGAGTTCTTAAAAGATAAGAAAGATGTCTACGATGTGATTGTTCTCGATCCGCCTGCTTTCGCAAAACATAAAGAAGCGAAGCATCAGGCCATGAAGGGCTACCAACGCCTGAATGCTGAAGCGATGCGCATGGTAAAATCAGGGGGGATCATTTTTACCTTCTCGTGCTCACAAGTTGTAGATCGTCAATTGTTTTATGATACAGTGGTGTCCGCGGCCATACAAGCCGGCAGACAAATAAAAGTATTGCATCATTTATCTCAGCCTGCCGATCATCCAGTTTCAATCTTTCACTCAGAGGGGGAATATTTGAAAGGGTTGGTGCTGTACGTGGAGTAATTAAAAAGCCACAGATTCACAGATCAAATTAATCTGAGCATCTGTGGCAAAGAAAACTATTTGACGGTTGCGGCAGCTGGCTCCGGATGTTTCGTATAGCGTTCAAAGAATTCAATCACACGCAACATGTGGTCCATCATCCTTCCGGGATTGCCACTGCGTGTGAGTTCATGTCCTTCTTTCGGATAGCGAATGTATTCTACCGGCTTGTTTAAAATCTTCAGACTCTTGTACAACATCTCTGATTGAATCACACCCGTGCGCAAATCCTGATCGCCATGAATGATCAACAACGGTGTATTGATTTTATCTACATAAGAGTAAGGTGAATTTGCATCGAGAACTGCTTTGGCTTCTTTGTCCCATGGATAGCCGCCAAAATGATCGGGTATCAAACGCCATGCATTTCCTTCGCCCATGAAGGTCGTGAGATCGTACACGCCTCGCTGTGCATTTGCCGCTTTGAAGCGATTGTCGTGCCCTACGATCCACGCCACCATGTAGCCAGCATAACTTCCACCCTCCACAAACAACTGATCTTTGTCGATCCACGCGTTATTTTTTATCGCGTCATCCAGTGATGCTAAAATATCTCCTGCCGGGCTCGTTCCCCAGTCTTTGAAATTGGCTCGTTTGAATTTATCGCCATAGCCTCCACTGCCGCGGGGGTTGCAATACACAACGCCATAACCCCAACTGTTTTCCAATTGGTATTCATGCCACATCGAAAAAATTCCCGGTCCCCACATAGCAGATGGCCCGCCATGAATGTTAAGGATAGTGGGATACTTCGTTCCGTCTTTTTTGCCGACTGGTTCCATTACCCAATACTGAACTTTAGTGCCATCAGGACGCGTGAGCCAATGTTCTTTCGGGAAGATGACGTGTCTATCTTTCATCCAATTGTCATTCAGATTTGTGAGCTGACGATTGGATTTATCTTTGATGTTCATCACATAAACTTCCCACGGATTTTTTGTTTCGGTGAGTGCATACACAACTTTATCACCCCGTAAGTCAAAGTCATTAACTCCGTTATCACTACCAAGAATTTTTGTGATCGGCCCGCCTTTGGCAGAAACACTGTACAATGGAATGTCGCCATCAATCTGCGCATTGAAATAGATCGTCTTGCTGTCAGCCGACCACACTGCACCACCTGCATCGCGATCGAGTGATGAAGAAAGTAAGGTTGGATTTGCTCCGGCTGAAGTTGCGACTGCGATGATCGATTGAGCATAAAATCTTCCTTCTGTTGAACTGGCAACAAAAGAAACGGCTGTCCCATCCGGAGAAAATTGCGCATTGCCGATGGTGTAACCGGGCCATGTTAAAAATTGTTTGGCTTGTTTTGTTTCCACGTCAATAATCCAGATGTCACTATCTCGCTCTCGATCGGGATGGATAGTATATACTTTTGAATCGCAGATGATTCTCTTTCCATCAGGCGACCACTCCGCATTTTGAAAATCCTGAAAGCCGCTGGTCAGTTGAACCGCCTTTTCATCCGAGCCAATCGTTTTTATAAACAAGTGAGCAAACTCTTCATCGGGTTGTAAGCTCAATTCGCCTTGCAGATCCTGGCGCGTCAACACTCTCGGATTAGCATCGCTTGCATTCTTGGCCAACCACGCGCGTACTTCTTCGAGTGTTCCATCAGGAGTTGTTGTTGTCTTTCTCTTCTCATCTGCTTTCATTGCTTTGAAGTTTGGCTCATCGCCTTGCTGACGAGCCGGGCGTTCATACGTCCAGGGAGTTTTTCCGTCAATTGCATAAAAAGGAATGCTAGAGGAATATAAAATCTTCTTTCCATCTGGTGACCATCGCGGGCGATTTGCTCCGTATTCCGATTTGGTAATTGCATGGGCTTCTCCTCCACTTAAAGGCAACAGCCACACTTGAGACTTTTCTCCATCCATTCTTACAAACGCAATTTCATTCCCATCCGGGGACCATTGCGGCTGGCCATCACTCTTATCGCCAAAGGTTAGTTGAGTGGGTTCTGATTTCCCAACCAGGTCGAGCATATAAAGATTTCGCGTGTAGTAATATTCATTTTCATTCTTCACTGCTTTGCGATTGACAACCATCACCGCCTTGTTGCCGTTGGGTGAAATCTGAATTTGACTGGTGGTCACGATCTTCATGAGATCGGAAGCAACTATCGGCTTTTTGATTTGGGCCTGACTTGCAAGAGCAATAAAAATCAGGACAAGAATTTTAAGGTGTCTCATATGCGTGTATAATTATTTGTGGCGAAATATCTTTCAATGAAGTTCTGAGTCTGTGCCTCGTCACGTTAAGCATGATAACAGGTTAATTCGTTGGCACAGGTGGCGGTCCCTCAGGAATGTAATACTGAAGCACATGCCCGTTTCTTTTCTGTTCAAACTCTGCTCGTATCTCGTTACGCAGGGTTTCATTTTCCAACACGTCCACCATCGTCATCGATAATGTTTTGGCTGCGAACAACATTCCCTTGTGTCCGATGGACATTCCCGCGCAAGCGACTTCAGCCCACGAATGCCATGGCGCACCTACCGCACCAGTTGTAGCGCGAAGTCGCACGACAGGCACTACCCAACTGACATCTCCTACATCCGATGAACCACCCGAAGGATCGGGATCGGTTTCAATGATCGGATAAATTTTTCCGTCCAATCCAACTTGTGGTGCTCCACTTGTCTCCTGAATTTTTTTGGCGAACGTGTTTTCTGCTTCCGTATAAATAATCGGCCCGAGTGCTTCCATGTTTTTCTGAATGGCTTCCGCTCCCTTTCTGTTGACAAGTATTTCATAATCGCCACTAAGCACAGTCACTTTCGATTCAACGCCCGCTACGAGGCCTGCACCGTTGGCAATCTCTTTCACACGATCAAACACTTCCTGCATACCGGAGCGTTTTGAATCGCGAACAAACATCCACACCTTCGCATATTCTGGTACTACATTCGGCACATCGCCACCCGCTACGATTGCATAGTGCATGCGCACCGTAGGCCTCACATGTTCGCGCAACCTATTCACGCCACCGGTAAATGCTTCGAGTCCGTCCACTGCACTTCGTCCGTTCCAGGGATCACCGGCAGCGTGAGCAGCTTTGCCTTTAAACTCCACAATAAAGTCAATCATGGCGCGTGAACTTTGTGTGCCCGATTGATTGCTTGTGCCGGGATGCCAATCGAAACAAACATCCACATCATTGAATAGACCCTCGCGCACCATATAAATTTTCCCACCAACCGCTTCTTCCGCGGGTGTTCCGTAAAAGCGAACGGTGCCTTTTAACTTTCCTTGCTGAATTAATTCTTTGATGCCAATCGCAGCCGCCAGACTTGCCACACCAAAAAGATTATGGCCACAACCATGACCGGCTGCGCCTTGCACGAGCGGTTCTTTTTCAGGTTGAGATTTTTGTGAGATGCCCGGTAATGCATCAAACTCTCCTAATATTCCGATAACAGGTTTGCCTGAGCCAAATGTTGCTGTGAAAGCGGTTGGCATTTTTGCTACGCCTCTTTGCACCTTGAATCCTTGCGCTTCCGCGTAATCCGCTAATAGCTTTGACGATTGATTTTCTTTTAAAGCCGTCTCGGCATACGCCCAAATCTTATCGCTCATGCCCGTGAGTTGCGCCTGACGCGAGTCGATTGATTTAACAACGGCTTCTTTATTTGCATTTTTCTTTTGTGCCGCTACCTGAAAAACAGAAGCCGAACAAACGCAAAAGAAAAGTACTCTTCGCACTGAAATCATAGGATGGTTTTATTTCTGATTAGGAATTGGTGGCGGGCCGTCTGGTATGTAAGACTTATACACATGACCTGCTTTCCGCTGATCGAATTCTGCACGAACATCTTTTCGCAGTTGTTCATTTTCAAAAAGATCAACCATGGTCATGGCTAACGATTTTGCTGCCAGCAACATTCCCTTGTGCCCAATCGACATTCCTCCACAAGCAACGACTGACCAACCGTGCCAGGCTGTGTTAGCAGGTGCGGTTGTAGCAACCAATGTTATTTCAGGAACAATCCAACTGATATCGCCCACATCGGTAGAGCCGCCTGTCGGGTGTTCTTGCGTTTCTTTCAAGGGATGAATTTTTCCATCCAATCCAGTTTGTTCACCACCTTGCACTTCCTGTATTTTTTTTGCGAAGGCAATTTCTTCAGGTGTGTAGGTAATTGGGCCAAGTGTTTCGAGATTTTTCTGCAAAGCAGCTGCGCCTGTTCTGTTTACGAGTAATTCGTAATCGCCTGTTTGCACCGTAACTTTTGATTCCACACCGGCAATCATTCCGGCACCTTTGGCAATATCTTTCACGCGCGCGAATACCTCTTCCACTCCGCTGCGTTTGCTGTCGCGCACCCACATCCACACTTTCGCGTATTCTGGTACTACGTTTGGTACATCGCCACCGGCCATGATGGCATAATGCATGCGCACGCTTGGACGGACGTGTTCGCGTAGCATGTTAACTCCATCCGTAAAAGCTTCCAGGCCATCCACTGCACTTCTTCCATTCCATGGATCGGCTGCGGCATGAGCGGCTTTACCTTTGAACTCAACTATAAAGTCAACCATCGCTTGTGAGCTTTGCGTGCTTGCTGCAATCTCCACATCCGGATGCCAATCAAGGCATACATCGAGATCGGCAAACAATCCATCACGGGCCATATAAATTTTTCCGCCTACTGATTCTTCCGCTGGTGTTCCGTAAAACCGGACCGTGCCTTTTAATTTTCCTTGTTGAATTAATTCCTTTACGGCAACCGCTGCGCCCAAACTCCCCGCTCCAAAAAGATTGTGACCACAGCCATGACCGGCAGCTCCCGCCAGTAAGGCGTCTTTCGTGGGTTGCGCTTTTTGTGAGATGCCCGGCAATGCATCAAACTCACCCATAATGCCGATGATAGGCTTGCCCGATCCAAATTCGGCTGTAAAGGCCGTTGGCATTCCCGCTACTCCTCTTTTCACCGCAAAGCCTTGCGCCTCCGCGTAATCGGCAAGTTCTTTCGAAGATTTATATTCTTTCAATGCTGTTTCGGCATACGCCCACACTTTATCGCTGACGTTGATCAACTCTTGTTGGTGTTTATCAACCGACTTGATAATTGCGTCTTTATTTGGATTGGGTTTGGTCTTTTGGGCCGTGACTGATAGTGTACAAAAGAGTAAAAGGAGTGATAGCAGTTTTTTCATGTGAACTAATTTCTTAAAAGGTAGATTTTTTGCCCTTCTAATTCAAGCGATTTTATCTCACGAAAGGAAGAACTGACGATTTTGGAATTACGATACCGATTGGTATCTTCGCGCATGCGAAATTCCGCGGCCACAAAAGAAACCATCTTAAAACGATCGGGTATCTTGTTCAACACGAAAGGCTACAAGGCCACTTCCATCAGCAACATCACCGATGCTACCGGTTTGACAAAAGGCGCCATCTATCGCCATTTCAAAAACAAGCATGAGTTGGAACTAGAAACCTTGACGCACCTGTCGGGCATCATGTTTTCTAAATTGCGCGATCAGATAAAAGAACAGAACACAGCAGGCGACAAACTCAGGGCTGTCTTCCGGTTTTTTGAATCTTATATTGATAGTCCTCCGGTAAAGGGCGGTTGCCCGCTGATGAATGCAGCTGTAGAAGCCGATGACGCGCATCCTGTGCTTCGGAAAGGCGCTGTTAAAATTATGAACGCCATTCGCGAATCGCTCGTCATCATTTTAACCAATGGCGTTAAACACAAACAGTTTAAATCTCACGTTGACATTGAGATGTATGCCACGCTCATCTTCGCATCACTAGAAGGAGCCATCATGATGAGCAAACTCGCTGGCAATAATCACGACATCAAAAGAACAGTTGCTTTTCTGGAAAAACAATTGGCCGAAATAGAAGTCTAAATTTTTTTGAATCATAAGATACCGATTGGTATCTAAAACAACTGCCTATGAAAACTATACTGATTAAATTAATCGGCTTTTACATGAATGTGATGGCCGTTGTTGCGCCACGTTATGCCGCACGTTTTGGACTGGCTTTATTCTGCCGACCCTTTCGTGGAAAAATGACCGCGCGACAACTGGAATTTCTGCAATCGGCTTCCCAATTCAGGTTTGATTTTCAAAAAGAAACATTGGTCGGCTATCGCTGGGGAAACGGTTCAAAAAAAATCCTAATGGTTCATGGGTGGCAAAGTCATACGTACCGCTGGAAAGCATACATCGAACAGCTAATGAAATTGGATTATACGATCTACGCATTTGATGCCCCCGGACATGGATTGAGCACTGGAAAATTCCTGAGTGTTCCGCTTTATGGTGATGCTCTTGAAAAAATGATTGCCCAAATTGGCAAGCCAGACGCAATTGTCAGTCACTCGCTGGGTGGATTCTCTTCTCTTTACACGCTACATAAAAATCCAATGTTATCGCCCGATAAACTGGTTGTGATGGCCGCTCCGGGAGAAGCGTCAGAGTTTTTCGATTTCTATCGAACCGCATTGAGTCTTTCGCAGCGAAGTGTTGATCTTATCGTCAAGGCGTTTAAGAATATGTTCAATAACGGCCCAGATTATTTTTCCGCACCTAAGTTTGCTTCAGGGGTCGAATGCACGGGTCTGATTATTCACGATGAGCTGGATAATGAAACTTCTGCGGAACATTCAAAACGCGTTCATGCGCAATGGAAAAATTCAACGCTTCATCTCACTAAAGGATTGGGTCACAATTTAAAATCTGTGGAAGTCGTGAAAGAAGTAATCCGTTTCGTTGAAGTCCCTGAATTTTCAGGGGTAAACGTGGCATCTGACATTCCTGTTAAATTTGATTCTGAAATAGTTTAAGGATTCCAACCTTCACATGCGAATATGGGTCTAAGCAGAAACGGTTTTGTGATGAAAGTTTTCGGTTTACTCCTCGTGTTTGTTCTGCTTGGTGCCAGCTGCGAGAAAAAGAGCGATCCCATCGCGCCTGGCTGCGCACAAGAAGCAATCGTAAAAGATTTAAAACCTTTAGATGGCTGCGACTTTGTGTTTGAACTCTCCGATGGAACAAGATTGATTCCTGAAAGACGTGTTTACATCCAGGCACCCAAACAGGACGAGGATCCAATTTATTATTTCCAGTTTGTGGATGGTCAAAAAGTGAAGATCAGCTATCGCGATACGCAATTGCTCGGCACCTGTATGGCGGGGAAGATTGTGTTTATTACGTGCGTAAGTGTATATACCGAGGTCAAATAGTTAGTTGATGGTTTGTCGTTGCTGGAATTTGCATTACCAATAACTATCAACTTCCAACCAACAACTATATTTCACGCAAGACTGGTCGGGTCAAACAAGTTGGTCCGCCTCCGCCTTTCACACTAATTTCAGAGCCTTCATATTCGATTACTTTGCAGCCAGCCTTCTCTAACGCAGCCTTGGTTTTAGGATTACCGCTTACCATCATGCAAACTCTTGGAGCAATCGCCAGCACGTTGCAGCCCATGCTATCAAACTCCCCTTCGGGCACTTCAACTAACTCAAAGCCGCGGCTTAACAATTCCTTCCGGAAAACAATGGGCATTAAAGGTGAATAAACCACTGCTAAATCTTTATCAACAGGACTCAGTATCGACATCAAATGAAAGACATCTGAAGGTCCTTTGTAGTGCGGCAACGACACGGGGATCACATTCACGCCAAATGGATTCAGTAACGCCTTCATCTGTTGAATACCTTTTTCATTTGTGCGATAGGTGTGGCCGACTGCCAGTGTCTTTTCATCCAGCCACGCAACATCTCCGCCCTCCACCGTGCCGGGTGCTTGAATACTTCCTAAGATTTTAATTCCCTTTCGCGCAAAGGCTTTTCGCTCTGCCTCAGGTTCATTCGCTCTGGCAGGCTTGCCCATGTTGCAGATGATCATTCCCTGATCGGTGGCAATGGCGGCATCGCGACAATAAATGGAATCGATGGTAACAGAAGCATCCGTAGGAAAGTAATTCAACTCCGAACCGTTGTTTGTTAAAACAGCTTCAAAGTTTTTATACTCTTGTTTTGCTTTTTCAAGATCAGGCTTTTCCAAAAAATTCAGCTCTTTCCATTGTTTATCAATAGTTGTATCATTAACAAAAGCATCCTCTACGTTTTTAATGAAGATAGATTTGATCTTACCGAATTCTGATTGAGAGGTTATTTTCATTTCGTTTATTTATTTCGACTAGTATACAGTTGGCCTGCAGCTTGTAGGCTTTTTCATTCCTGTTTTCTCTTCATCCAAACATAAAATGGAACACCGCTTAACAACGCAATGAATCCCCAATAAACAGTTTCTTGTCCGGAACCTACAATTGCCCACATCGAAAACAAAAGTGTTACAGCCGCAAGAACCAACTGACTGATTGAATCTCGCTTCCAATACTTGTTCTGCAAAATGATGACCGCGTACGATGCCGCTGAAAAAAGATAAGGCACCAGCACCATAATGGTCGTGAGCAAAACCATAAAGGTGAACGTATCGGTAAGACCTTTGGTAAAATTCATCATCATCAGTGCTGAAATGAGTACACTCGAAACAACGATACCCATAACGGGAACTTCTTTTTTGTTTTCTTTTTTAAAAATGACAGGAAACAAATTATCACGCGAAGCAGCTAACGGCATTTGACCTTGTAACAATATCCATCCATTCAGCGCACCAAATGTTGATACGATTGCTCCCGCAGCTACCCAATAGCGTGCGCTGTCCCCCCAGATCAAAGCAGCCGCATCGGAAAACGGTGCATTGGAATTTTTCAACTCTGCTGCTGGTATCATTCCCATAACAGCAACTGACCCGAGAACGTAAACAACGATGGTAACAATTGTTCCGATAATCGTAGCGCGCCCAATTGTTTTTTCCGGATCGCGAATGTTGCCCGATGGAACGGTAGCGCTTTCAATTCCAAGAAAAGCAAACAAGGTGAGTGTTGCCGTTGCTGTTATAGCTGAAAAATCGGATTGGCCGCTGATGTTGAACGGCTGAAAATTTTTGAAGTCGATGTAGAAGAGTCCGACAATCGATACCAGTAAAAGCGGTGTTAATTTTAAAATGGTAGTTACCAGTTGTACGCGACCGGCTTGCTTAACACCTAATGTATTTACCCACGACAAAAACCAAACTGCCGCCAGCCCCGTGCCCACAGCCAGATACGAATTCGTTTTCAACGGTTCGATAAACACCGTCAGGTAACTTACGAATGTAACGGTAATAGCAGCGTTGGTTGCCCAGATGGAAATCCAATAACCCCATGCCACTAAATATGCTGCAAAATCGCCAAGGCCTGTGCGTGTGTATGCATATGGGCCGCCAAGGGAATTTGGCATCAACTTACTAAGCTTGCTATACAACAACGCGAGTGCGATCGCACCAATTGAAGAGCCAATCCAACCCAACAAACTAATTCCTCCGAATGCTGCGAGAGACGCTGGCAGCAAAAAAATTCCGGAAGCAATGGTGTTGCCAATGACTAAAGAGGTAGTGGTCAACAAACCAATTTTAGCTGAGGATTTCTCTTGAGTCATTAGAAATTGGTTTGCTGTTTAGTATAGAGACTTCCCTCACCCCATTTAAAGGTAGAGAAACTTGAAAGCTCATCTTTACCCTCTCCCAAGGGAGAGGGCGCCTCAAGTGATAAGATACTGCTAACTTCGATGGGTGAGGGTAATCGACTCATTTTCTTTTTTAAAAACTTGTGCTTGCGCCTCCGCCACCGGAATCTCCACCACCGAAAGAATCGCCTGATTGTTTGCTGCTTTGATTACCTCCCATTGTTTGAGAGATGACAAACGCCTCCACATTCATGTTGCCCCACTTTTCACCCAACAGATTTTCTCGCGTGAAGCCATTGCGCATCGTCTTCAAATAATTCAATAGTAAGATAGAGACGGTTAGTAAAATTACTCCGGCCAGTGTTAAGGTAATCTCCGGATGACCAAGGCTGAAATAATATTTAAAAGTGAAAGCAGAAAACGCAATGACGATCAGACTCACGCGCATTAAAACCACATCTTTCTTTTTTATTCCAAAATAGAGATACGCTACCGGAACCAGAGCGGTGAGCGCATAAAAAATATAAGCAAACGGAATATCACCTCCGTCTTCGATATCAAGACCCATCATGCTCACACTTAATTCACGCACCACCAAATAATTGCCACCGGCATAAACGAGCAGTAAACTCAACGACTCAATGATCAGCAGATTATTGCTCCACACATTAAGACGATCTTTTCCTTTTAGATTTTTGACAAAAAAATAAATTGATCCGAAAACCAAAATAAATGCAAAGGGAATAATGTGCTGAAAAATGCCACCCAGATTATAGCATTCGTAAAACAAAATGCCAGCGAATGTACCCGTTGCCGCGAGGGTGCAAATCAAATCTAGGTAACGGATGGCCGAAAAAGAAAATACGATCAGACATACGTATAGTATGACGTGTTCATTAAAATCGGAGAAGCCTGTTATGGTAAAGCCAATGGCATAGTAAAGCACGGCCTCCGTGATACCCGACTTGTAGTGTTTGTTGTTTTGAATAAACACTTTTTCGAGAAAGATGAAGGATAGGATGCCATAGATAAATGCAGCAACTGACAGAACCTCTTTGCTGGCGGAGTCAAGAAAGATAAGAGCCAACAAACCCGTAACACCTGACAATGCCAACAGAGTGGCTAACAGTAATAGGATGCGAATAATAAAGTTGGGGTGATAAAAAGAGCTTGTGTACACTTCACTGATCTTTTCGAATTGCTCTTGCGTGATCAGATTCTGCTTCAACCATCTTTTGGTTTCTTTGATCACGGCCAGGTTATACAGCCACGTTTCGTTGTAGGCACTTCTCATGACTGGCGTGCGAAAAAGTTTCGGTACTTCACGATGAAATAAACAAATCCGCCACATGAGGCGATGGAATACAAAAACCAAAGTTCGATGGCATCACGCATAATCGTATCGGCCAAAAAGTAAGTGGTGCCGATGTAGGTCGCTACGAATGCGTACAGGAGAAATAAAAATGATTTTTTCCAGCGGGCCACATAAAACGAGAACACACATCCGGCATAAATCAACACAAGATAGATTGCGTACGACTCTGTGTCGAACAAACCCACCATGGAGCCAACGAAGAAGATAAGTGTGCAGAAATTGAGATAGGTGAAACTAAAATGTTTTTTAATCCCTCTTCGGTCTAATAAAATAGCAATGACCGCTAGCACCACTCCGAAGATGACCGCAGTAATATAAAGATGCGTTCCTTCAAAAAAATCTCCACTATACCATTTCTGAGGAGATACGCTAATGCTCCAAAACGATGCAAGGGCTGTTATGGCCAATGACAAAATACCCGCATGATCGTAACGATAAGCGAGATAGAAGAAGAGTGCTGCTGTCATTAATGTGCTGATACCAAGATTCTCGTTCAGAATGCCGAATTGGAATTGCAGATAACCTTGAACTGAAATGAACAACAAACTTCCCAGCAGCAAGACATAGTCAAAGTACGGTGTTGGTGATTTTACTTGCTCGTTTGAATAATCAGCCGCTTTCTGATAGACATACCAAAAACAAACGATGGTGAGCAGGCTCAAGGCAATGATCGCCACGATGTGACCGAGCGCTCCTATGTTTTGATAGATCAGAATACCGGCACCCGCTGTGAACAACATCACGCCCAGATACAACAGCGACCGCAGTTCATAAAAGACAGAAATGATCTTACCCGAAGTGATCAGATCAATCTTGCTGAATTGTTCTTCCGTGATGAAGCCTTTGTCGAACAGTTCTTTGGGCGTTTGTTGTGTCATGCAGTTACTTTTGAGGCATATACATATAATCCATTGTCACATTCAACATTGCCTTTAATCCCGTTAAAATTCCTTTTTCATCAATCATAAAATCTGGCGTATGATGGGATGGAACAGTGTTGGCATCTAGATTGGCGGGCATCGCGCCAACGAAGAAAAAGAAACCAGGTACTTTCTTCTGATAAAAAGCAAAGTCTTCGGCTCCGGTGATGGCGCTTATGACCATGGTGTTGTCGGCACCTGCCGCTTTCTGCAAACTTGGAAACATTTTCTGCGTAAGGGCCGGATCGTTGAAAGTAACGGGCGTTCCTTTTCGAATGGTTACTTCTGCTGTGGCTCCTGCGCTCTCTGCTATCTTGGTTGCCGTAAGAATAATTTTTTCATGAATCTTCTGCTGCATGGCTGTATCAAGCGTGCGAATTGTTCCCGCAAATACTGCTTCCTCTGGAATAATATTTTCGCGAATGCCTGAATTGAATTTTCCAACAGTGATCACTGCCGCTTCTTTTGTCAACTCGGTTTGCCGACTGATAATGGTTTGCAAGCCATTGATAATTTGCGCTGAAACTACGATCGGGTCAATGCCCATCCAGGGTGATGAACCGTGGGCCTGTCTCCCTTTCACTTTTATGGTATAGTTATCGGCTGCAGCTAAGAGGCCACCCGACTTATACGTAAGTTTTCCAACGGGTGTCACGGAGCTAATGTGTAGGCCAAAGATTGCTTCCACTTTCGGATTCTCAAGTACACCTTCCTTCACCATTAAGGCAGCACCACCTTCTTCACCAACAGGTGCACCTTCTTCTGCGGGTTGAAAAATAAATTTGATCGTTCCCTTTATGTCCGCTTTATTTTTTGAGAGGATTTCTGCTACACCCATCAGTATCGCAATGTGCGAATCATGACCGCAGGCATGCATCACTCCTGTTTCTTGCCCGTTGTAAACAACTTTTTCTTTCGAGGCAAAAGCTAGACTATTTCGTTCGGTTACAGGCAAGGCATCAATGTCGGCACGCAACGCAATCACAGGCCCTGGTTTTGCTCCCTTCAGCAACGCAACAACACCAGTCTTTGCCACAGGGTACTGCACTTCCATTCCCAGCTTTTTTAAGTGCTCAGCGATGTAGGCCCCTGTTTTTGTCTCACGATTTGAAAGTTCAGGATACTGATGAAAGTGTCTCCGCCACTCGATCACTTGGCTTTCCATTTCCTTTGCTTGTTGTTCAAGCTTGGTTTGGAGTTTTGGATTCACTTGGGCGAATGTGCCGACCGAAATCAGCAACAAGAACAGTGTGTATAGTTTTTTCATCTGGTAGAAAGCTATTCGTTATTCGTTATTCGTTATTCGTTATTCGTTATTCGTTATTCGTTATTCGTTTATTTATTTCTTCGGCATGTACATATAATCCATTGTAAGATTCACGAGCGCCTTCACTCCGGTGACAAATGATTTCTCATCCAACATAAAATCAGCAGTGTGATGAACAGGAGCTTTCTCCAATTTCATATCGGCAGGATAGCCGCCCAGAAAAACAAAAAGACCCGGTACTTTCTCCTGAAAAAATGAAAAGTCTTCGGCCATCGTTACCGCTTGTATCAGTTGCACCTTGTCTTTGCCTGCTGCGCGATTCAAACTTGGAACCATCTTCTGGGTCAAGGTGGGATCATTATACGTAACCGGATAACCAATACTGATATCAACTTCTGCCGTAGCGCCAGCACTTTCCGCAATCTTTGTAGCAGTAAGTTTTATTTTCTCATGCATTTTCTTTTGCATGTCAGCATCAAAGCTGCGGATGGTTCCTTCCATCGTTGCCGTTTCCGGGATGATGTTTCCGCGTATGCCAGAATGCAAACTTCCGATGGTAATGACAACTCCGGCTTTCGTCAATTCTGTTTGTCGACTGACAATCGTCTGTAGTCCCTGAATCACTTCACTGGATACCATGATCGGATCAACGCTGTCCCACGGTGTAGCACCATGAGCACCTTTGCCAATGATTTTTATTTTCAAACCATCTACCGCTGCCATCAATCCTTCTGGTCTGTAGGAAAGCGTTCCGCTTGGCAATAATGATTGGATGTGCAACCCAAACACTGCATCAACTTTTGGGTTTTCCAATACACCTTCCTTTACCATCAGCAGCGCACCGTTATCTCCGGGATCAGGTGCACCTTCTTCTGCCGGTTGAAATAAAAATTTCACGGTCCCTCTTAAGTCGGCTTTGTTCTTTGAAAGTATTTCCGCTACTGACATTAATATGGCCATGTGTGAATCATGGCCGCAGGCATGCATCACACCGGTTTCTTGTCCATTAAAAGTCGATTTCACTTTTGACGCGAAGGGCAATGAATTTCTTTCTGTTACGGGTAGCGCGTCCATGTCGGCACGCAGGGCTACGACAGGTCCGGGTTGGGCACCTTTTAAAATACCAACTACACCGGTCTTAGCCACCGGATATTGGACTTCTATGCCCAGTGATTTCAGGAACTCTGCAATTCGGGCACCTGTCTTAAATTCGCGATTAGACAATTCAGGACTTTGATGCAGTTCACGTCTCCACTCAATCAGTTTTGGTTCGATTTCTTTTGCTTGCTGATCAAGTTTAGCCTGGAGTTTCGGATTGACTTGCGCCATCGCCATACAGGAGGCAAACAACAGGCACAGTGAATAATAAATTTTCTTCATAGGTTTGAGTTAGGCGCGATCAAGGTATAAAAAAAAGGAAAGAAACCTCAGGAGACTATATGGAATGGGTAAAAGTCTTTTCATCGGGTGAGGAAGCGCGCAGGCGGCTGAAGGAAAATGCGCCCCAACTTTTAATTATCGAAGGCAAGCGACTCTGTATGGCTTTGCGAAACGATCATTTTCATGTGGTGCAGGATGCTTGTCCACACAATGGCGAATCGTTAAGCAAAGGGACCGTAAATTATCTGGGTGAAATCATTTGTCCATGGCACGGACATCAATTCAGTCTGGCGACAGGGCGAGAATGTTCAGAGCGATCTTCTGATCTAACTACCTATCCCGTAAGGGAAGATGCAGAGGGCTTGTTTATTGGAATGTGAAAGGCTTCAGGCTACAAGGCTCCCGTTTCCCTCACACACAAACTATCCAAAACAATACTATTTTCGTGTTTCCGTTTAATCTGAAATTAACACTGTGCGATTCATTCTTTCAATCATTTTTATTTCTTCTCAGATCATTGCGCAGGGCCAAAGTGTGGAGGCTTTTTTTGCAAAACTAAAGCCTGGTGAAACTGTTCCGGCCGATTTACTGGCCACCCGATCCATCGTGCTGCATGATTTCGATTTCGAACAAGAGGAGCTTGAAACCATTCAACGGTCATTTCAACAAACAGGAATTGATGCAGTTCTATATTATACCGATGATATCATCGCTGCAGGAAAAGATATCACTCCGGTGTTGGTAGAATATTTTACTGGTCGTGAGATTAAATATCTGATCTTCTTTGAGAAAAGTAACGGCTCATACACGATGACCATCACAGGCTTCAATGGCAAAAACGATTTTGTGGACAACGGTCAAACCGCCTGGCAGGTTAAACACAATAACCTGAAGGAAATGCTGGGTTATATCTACGGCACCGCGCTGAACAGTCAAAAGAAAAAAAATTTTTTGGTCAATGATTTTCCGGAAGTAGGTGAAGTGCCAAATATTATTAAAGGAAGACGTGCAGAGTTTTTCTCTCTTGATATGAAAGTAGATAAACTGGCGGTTCCAAAATTTGGCAACGAAGCGATGGATAGAGAACTAGATGAATTTTTGAAAGCAAACTATGTGGGTGCCTATGTACTCACCGACTTGAACGCTGACGAAAAAGACCTTCGTAAACAAGGTGTGCCCTACGTGCTTTGCTACATTCACACACGCAATGCGGCTGCCAAACAAATTCTGGGATATGATATGACCAAATCTGAAAGCGCATTGGCGTCCGTCACCTATCCAAATGGTGCATTACAATTGAAAGCTATTCCATCGGAAACTCCGGTGTTGGTAGAATATTTTACTGGTCGTGAGATTAAATATCTGATCTTCTTTGAGAAAAGTAACGGCTCATACACGATGACCATCACAGGCTTCAATGGCAAAAACGATTTTGTGGACAACGGTCAAACCGCCTG
>JBGANU010000036.1:0-26310 GCA_044222145.1 Cyclobacteriaceae bacterium | reverse complement strand
ATTTTCTCTAGATTGGCGCCAAGTTGATTAAATAATAATTTTTCCCAGGACTTAAATTCTTTATTTCTGTCAGTCTGTAAACTGAAATCTACCGAGTCAATTATCGTATTTGATGAATTATGGATATCAAGCGTCAAAACTATTTGGCCATTATCGGCAATGTTAAATCTTCCCTTTATCTGAATTTCCTTCTTGTTTAAAATTGAATTAGTGTTTCCTTCAACTAATTTCTTATCCGTGTTGTAGTAAGTGTCTATGTTTGAGTAACACCCGCAAAGATTCAGTCCGAAAATTATTAGTAATAGAGTTCTCATTTATAAAATTGCTGCTAACATTCAAATATATTCAATACTGATATTCACATTAAGTATGCTAAATACCAACCTCTACTTCATCTGCACCGTCACCTGTTTACCCTCATATGCAACTGTAGCATCCGATTTTACTCCGTCAATACTAACTGCTTTATCTTTTGTCACCCACACAACATTGATCGTTCTCTTTTCCAGCATGCCTTTAAACGCTCCTTCGCGTTCGCTGATGGTCAGCGTCTTCTCATTCTCATTATATGAGAAATTAATTTTTGAAGACTGGCCTTGCTCGTAGTTATAGTTCACGCCTTCATCTTCATATAAGTCAAACGATCCGTCTTTTCCGGTGTACACGAACAACGTCAGCGGGTCGGCTGGCTTCTCACTCGTGTATTGCAGATCCGGTCCGGTAGGAATGATAGAACCTTCTTTCACATACACGGGCATCTTTCCATAAGGCGCATCGGCTACCAGTGTTTGTCCACCTTCTGAATACTTACCTGAATATAGATCATACCAACCTGTTTGCGCAGGCAGATAAACATTTCTATTCGTTGCTTTGTAGGTGTACACGGGATTGACCAGCAGCGCAGGGCCAAACATATATTGATCGCCAATGTTGTACACCTTTGGATCGGCATTGAAGTCCATCACCAGACCACGCATAATGGTGTAATCATTCTGATAACTCTTTCCGGCAAGCGAATAGATGTACGGCATCAACCTATAACGCAGCTTGTCGTAATACACCATGCTCTTGTACGCTTCATCTCCTTCGGATGAGATGTTGAATATCTCGCGGAACGGATATTGACCATGCGATCGGAATATCGGACAGAATGTGCCGAACTGAAACCAACGCGTATTCAATTCTCTCCACTCGTTGAGCGTTTCACCTTTCAAATCATAATAGCGTCTTTCCACCGCAAAGCCACCAATATCCATGGTCCAGTAAGGAATTCCCGACAAGGAGAAATTAATACCCGTTGCAATCTGGTCTTGAAAATCTCCCCAGCGAGAAACGATATCACCACTCCATGTGGCTGCGCCATATCGCTGCTGACCCGCAAAAGCAGAACGTGTTAAAATAAATACGCGCTTATCAGGGCTTGAAGCTCGTTGACCTTCATAAATACCTTTTGAATTCAACAACGAATACGCATTGAAGAACTTCGCACCTGAGCCCATGCCTGTCGGGCTCATATTCAACTTGCGTTCGTCAATCGAAAGATTGGAATGCATGTCGGGTTCGGTTGCATCCAGCCACCAGGCATCAATGCCGTAGCGGTTCAGATGCTCATCGATTTGTTTCCAAAAAAGTTTACCGGCTTCGTCAATAAACGGATTGTAAAAAGTAGATTCATATCCAATGCCCACCCAATCCTTTCGTTTCTTTTCTGCATTGCGTTTAAATAAAAATCCCTTCGAATTCATCTCATCGTAATGCTCTGTGCCCACGTTGAACTTTGGCCACACCGAGATCATTAAATTGGTGTGCAGGTTTTTATGAAGTTCATCCATCATGCCTTGCGGATCAGGAAAACGTTTCACATCAAACTCGTGCGATCCCCACTTTGGATCTTCCCAATATTGCCAGTCGAGCACAATGTTGTCCAACGGAATCTTGCGCTTGCGATATTCCTTCACCACATCTATCAATTCTTTGGATGAATGATAGCGCTCGCGGCTTTGCCAAAAGCCCATGGCCCACTTCGGTGCAATGGGCGCTTTGCCTGTTAAACGTCTGTAGCCTGAGATGACATCATCTGCATTGGCTCCTTTAATAAAATAGTAATTGATTTCATCGGCCACATCCGAGGCAAGCGACATTTTGTTTTGCTCGTCATCCGAAATCGGATCGAGATGTTTCACGGCTATGTAAGCGCCACCATCTGGTATCCATTCAATTTTCAATTGATGCTTCTCGCCTGCTTTCACAGACACGGTAAATTTATTCGTCCACGGGTTCCAGCCTTGTCGCCAGTCATCGAGTATCAATTGACCATCTGCCCACACTTTATAATACCCGGCTGAGTAGATCAAAAATTTATGAATCCCTTCTTTATCCGATGAGAACGATCCTTCCCACACTACTTTTCCTTTTCGCGCTACATCTTTTGGAAAGCTATCTACCTGAACAGTTTCGAGAAATTCGTAATCAATTTTATTTTCAGTGACTGTCTTCCAAATCTTATCTTCCACATAGTAGTCCGTGGTCAATCCACCTTCTTCGCCTGTTTTGTTAAACAATTTTAATGACGATAACGGCAAGTAATCGCGCGGATCACCAAAGTGACTGATCGAATAATTGTCCCAGAGTATTCCATAATTCTTTGAGGAGTATAAAAATGGAATCACATCCACAATATTGTGTTGCGCCAACTCAACATCTTCACCTTTATAATTCATCTGACCGTTCTGATGGCCGCCCAATCCATAGAACGCTTCATCGGCCGGAGACTCAAATTCCTGACGGATGGCGTAAGCTTTTGCGCCTTCGTCAAACATTTTTCCTCCACCTTTCTTTTCTTCCAGCAACACGTTTCCTGTCGAATCTTTAAAAATCACTTCGCCCGTTGCAAGCAGTACGGTTGCCTGAACCTGATTTGTCTTTAACGTGATGTCGTTTTCATTTTCAATCAAATCCCATTTCGGACCTTTGTATTTTATGTCCAACACTGATAAACTTTTTGCCGTGCTGAACGAATCCGCCACCGTAGCCGTGACATGAATGATCTTATCGCCCATCACCTGCAATCGCAGATGAGACGTTTTATCAGTTGACTTTAGGTGAACGACAACACCGTCAACTAATTTTTCATAAGTGTTTTTTGTGGTGCATGATGCCAGGGCGACAACCATAGCTAAAAGAATAACCGATGCTCTTTTCATTCGTGGTAAGATTTTTGAATCAACTAGATGCTTATGGACAACTTTAAAAAATTATTTAGCGAGTGCTCGTTTCAGTTCAAACTCTTCATTAGATAATTTCATGGGCGTTATTTTCACCGCGGTCGCGAACAAAGTGTAGCCAATATTCTGCACAACAAACTTTAGCGGTAACGCACCGTTTGTCTGTTTCAAATATAGATTCCAATTACCAAATCGATGCTTGGCAAAGGGAGCGGGATTTATTTTGATCTTCTCACTGTAAAAATAAGTTGTCTCACCCGCTTCGCTCTTCATCCAAAACGACTTACAGGGCAAATCTAAAATGGTTTGAACCTCTCGTCTAAACCTCGACTGATAACTCTTTGGAAATTCCGTGGCCGCGTCAACCTTTTGGAGCTCAAGTCCCACATTATAGTAATATTGATTGGTGGAAGAGTTATACAATTGCGTCAGCTGGCCCTTTTCATTTTTGGACTTATAGTTCTTCGGGTTTATAAAATAATATTGCTCGGCATCTTCCTCTTTCTTCATTCGCTCGGTGATGTCATTTCCGTTGTCATCAATATATTGATAGCGATAGACAATCTGTCCCTGGAAATAATTTTTGGAACAACTGGTTATCAAGACCGTCAACAACAAACTAACGCCAACCCGACTTACAAAATGAAAGTATCTGTTCATATTTTTAAATAATTATAACACAATTCTCTTTCCTTCCTTTGCTGACCTGCGTGCCGCATCCAGAATTTTTACCACGATCATATTATTGTTAAGAGACGAGAGATCATCACCCGGTTTGACTTCACCACGCAACACAGCCGCGAGATACACTAGATTATTTTGAAATAGCGGAGTGCTTACGTCCACCTTTTCATAGCTGTCTTTCTTTCGTTCTTGTAATGTGTTTCCGTTCAGCGAATGTAAATAGCCGGTCTTGCCGTACACTTCCAAATCTTTAATTCCAAACGGCCAGTTCCACGAGGCTTCAATAATACCGGTCGCTTCAGGATACTCCAGCAAGATCGTTGCTTCATCATCTACTTTTGGATAGACATCGGGTTTAATCCTTCGCGTGATGGCCGATACGGCAATGGGAGCTTTTCCATTCATCAACCACGTCATCAGGTTGGCGCCATAGCAACCAAAGTCGACCAATGCACCGCCACCATTTTTTATCGGATCGGTAAGCCATGCTAAAAATTCAGCACTGCATCCAATCTCTTTCGGGCCGTTGTGACCATCGTGTACAATCATCTTTCGGATCGGACCAACCGATTGTTGTTCATTCACCATCTTATATAACTGCTGATTGCTCGCATACCAGGTAGTTTCATAATTGGTAAGCAAATGAATCTTGTGTTTATCGGCCAGCATTTTCATTCGGTCCGCATCGGCATTAGTCGTGGCTAATGGTTTTTCCACCATCACCGAAATTCCTTTTGGTGCGCATATCTCGACAACGCCAAGGTGTTCCGATATGGCATTGTAGGCAAGCACAGCATCGGGTTTTATTTTTTGAAGCATGGAAGCCACATCTTTATAAAACAACGAATCGTGCAACTGAAAATTTTTCTTGTAGCGTGTAATAAGATTCTGGTCTGCTTCTGCAATGCCCAGCAAAACAACTTCACCTCGTTTATACTGTTGCATCAAACCTTGTGCATGATCATGACTAAGTCCGGCTACACCTACTTTCAGCAGCTGAGCATTGGCTAGATTACTTGCTATCAACAAACAGATAAATAATAGTGATCTCATCGCGTGTATGTTTTAAATCGAAGCCAGTGCATTCTCCAAATCTTCCATCAGGTCTTCCGGGTTTTCAATACCCACGGAATACCGGATCAAACTTTCAGGTATGCCCAACAATTTCCGTTGCTCTTCTGAAAGTTCAACGTGACTGGTAGTGCGCGGTGGTCCCGCGAGCGTGCTCACCGAACCAAGACTGGCTGCCAGGTGCACCAACTTCAACGATGGCAAAAACTTTTTCACATCGGCATAACTTCCATTCAACGAAAAACTCATCATGCCACCAAAGCCCGACATCTGTTCTTTCGCAATGGCGTGACCGGCATGTGTTTCCAATCCCGGATAAAAAACATCGCTCACTTTCTTATGCGCTTTTAAAAACTTTGCAATTTTCAAAGCCGATGCATTTTGTCGTTCAATTCTTAGTTCAAGTGTTTTCATTCCGCGCGCAATCATGTAAGCCGGATCGGGCTGAAGACTTGCTCCATTGATCTCGCGAAAGCGAAATACTTTTTCGACCAATTCTTTTTTGCCGCAGAGTACACCACCCATTGCATCAGAATGTCCGCATAAAAATTTGGTGGCACTGTGAACCACAAGATCTGCACCCAGCTTCAGTGGATTTTGATTAACAGGCGTAGCAAATGTATTGTCAACGACTACAACAGCGCCCACTTTTTTTGCAGCGGCCGCCAGTCGTTTGATGTCAACTACTTTGAGCGTGGGATTGGTGGGTGTTTCCAAATAAACAAGATCGCATCCTTTTGCAATCTCGGCTTCCAGTTGATCGTGATCGGTTGTCTCGCACAACTTCAACTCCACTTTATACGGAGGAAGAAACTCGAGAAATATTTTACTCGTGCCGCCATACGTGTCTTTGATAGAAACCACTCTCTTGCCCGGACCTAACAATGCAAACAACGTGTTGCTGATCGCGCCCATTCCCGTAGCGAATGAAGTGGCTGCTTCCGCTCCTTCGAGTATGCGGATTTTTTCTTCGAGCACGTGCACGGTTGGATTTGTATTTCGGCTATAGATGTAGCCCTCGCGCTTGCCGGTGGCCACATCATACCATTCATCGAGGTCATCGTAGGCATACGTAACACTGTTGACGATGGGCGTGGTGGTAGCACCATTCCAGAAGCGTTCGGTTTCACCCGCCCAAACGGAAGCGGTTCCTTTCTTAAGTTTTGAAAAATTCATTTCGCGATTGATTTCGTGTGACGGCAAAGGTCACTAAGATACGGAAAGTGTGTTGAAAAAATTTCTATAAAAAGGTTTCCAACCTTGTCCTCGCTGAAGTAAAAAAGATTGGAAACCTTACGATTCAAAAAAAGCTTGGAAACCCTGAAGCTCATTTCTGAGCTATGCTTTTAACAGGCCGAAGGTTGTCTATAAAAGGTTTTTAGACTTGGTCTTTGCTGGAAAAAAGAAAAGGTTTCCAACCTTGTCCTCGCTGAATTAAAAAAGGGTTGTCAATAAAAGGTTTTTTAAACTTGGTCTTTGCTGAAAAAAAAGAAAAGGTTTCCAACCTTGTCCTCGTTGAAGTAAAAAAGGTTGGAAACCTTATAGCATCTATTGATTATTGTGCCTGATGCGCACGTTGAAGGTGGTGCCTTCGTTCACCTTGCTGTCCACCGCGATATCGCCACCCAAAAGACTCACTTGTGTTTTCACCAGGTAAAGTCCAAGGCCTTTGCCTTCGATGTGAAAGTGAAATCGCTTATACAGATTAAATAAATTATGCTGATGCTTCGCCAGATCAATACCCAATCCATTATCCCTGATCTGAATTTTAAAAAAATCATTTTCATACTGCGAATGAATCTTCACCTTCAGCTGTCTCGATGGATCGCGATACTTGATGGCGTTGCTGATCAGGTTAAACAATATGCTCTCGACATATGCGGCAATCGTATGAAGTTCGCGGGCTTCAAGATTCAATTCAAGTGCTTCATTAAGATTGGGGAGATCGGGTAACATGCTCACGACTTTGTCCATCACCATCGCAATGTCTACAGGTTGCAGCTGTTCATTCACCATTTCTTTTATCTGAATGGTGAGGTTCAGGTCTTTTAATATGCCATCCAGTTCCTGAGATGTTTTTACCAAATGCTCAACTATTTGTTTCGACTCGTCAGTTGTTTTTGCGGTGCGAAGGATTTCACCCAGACCCATGATCCGCGCCACCGGTGATCGCAAATTGTGAGAGACGATAAACGTAAACTGTTCCAGCTGACTCACATTCTGCGCCAGTTCTTTATTTGCTTTCAACAATGTCTCCGTTCGCTGATGCACCTGTTCAGAAAGACTCACATTACTCTGCTTAATCAACTCATGCTGACGTTCGATTAACTCCTGGGCCTTTTTTAATTCAAGATTTTGACTCGCCAATTGATTGCGATGTTCGGTGATCTCATCGCGCTGCATGGCCAGTGATTCGTTATGCGTCATGATCTCTTCGTTCTGAGAGGTGATCTCCTCATTCTGCGCGGCTATCTCTTCCGTTCTTTCTTTGACCAATCTCTCCAGGGTTTCATTTTGTGTTGCCAGAATCCGGTTCTTGTCCCGTTCGGATTCTTTGAGTTGATCCAGCACAAAAAAAGTTCGGGTGGTTTGATAAGCCGTATAGAAAAGTGTGGGGATAATCAGGATGAGCATGACCACCAACACCATATAATTCCATTTCAGAGCGCTCTCGTATTCCGCCTTGGAATCGGCCAAAATCAAACCTTCAAATGCATCGATTTCAGTTGAAAATTTTTTATAGTCCAACCACACATAATAACCGTAGTCTTCCTTGAAAATCCGTTCGAAACTGGATCGGTCACCCGCTTTCAAATAATCCATCATCTTTCGTGCTATAGCAAAATACGAGTTGACCGAATCGCGCATCCGGTAGAAATGACTCATCTCAAAATTCTGTGCCTTCAGTGAAGCTTCCAGATCTCGTAACACTATTTCTTTACGGATCCAGGCGCTGTCGTAAGAGCCACCAATCTGATCATCGGGATAAATGGCATAGCCACGCACACCCAGATCGAGTAGATGAAGCGTGCGAATAATATCCAGCGTGTTGACTTTGATGCGTTCAGCTTCTTTCTGAATCCGCACGTTTTTGTCGATCACATGGCTATTTCGATAGGAAATAAAAACCTTGGCGATCAGCAATGCGCTGATCAATACGACAATCCAGTAAATGCCCCTTCTCTTAAACAGGTTATCCATTAAGGTAATTTGATCCTAAGATGGCAAAGATAAAGTCCAAATCCACTTCACCTCTGTCTTTCGTTTAACAATTTATTAACTAGTTGGGGCGTTGGAGTTTTTTTGGAGCGCCTGAATCGGTCGAGAGATTTATATGATCGGTCTAAAAACATAATTCATTGTGTCACAATTACACTTTTTAATACCAACTTCGTAATTCTAAAACTATACATGAATGAATACCACCATTAGCCTTAGACATCTCAAACTGCCGGTCATCTTGCTGGCCGTTATTTCCTTCTCGTGCCAGAAGTATGAAAAAGCCTCTACTGTTGCACCTGAAGAAAACAGGTTCACCACCAGTGTGCTCACCAAACCTGGCCAGCTGGACGAACCCATGGAAATGGATTTCACACCGGACGGACGGATTCTTTTTGTGGAACGAAAAGGGAATGTGAAGTCGTACAACATCGCTACATCAGAAGTAAAGACAATCGGATTCATTCCGGTCAATCGTAAATACACGGCCAAAGACGGCCGCGTAACCGAAGCCGAAGAAGGTTTGATGGGCATTGTGGTCGACCCAAAATTTGCAAGCAATCATTGGATCTATATGTATTATGCCGATACAGCCGAAGCGAAGCACGTGCTCGCGCGCTGGGAAGTGAAAGGCGATACATTGGATGCCGCCTCAAAAAAGATTGTGTTGGAAGTTCCTACACAACGTGAAACATGCTGCCACACCGGTGGTGGAATGGTATTCGATAAGAATGGAAATTTGTTTTTAACAACGGGTAACAACACGGGTAATCCTGTTTCGGGAACATCAGGTTTGGATGAACGCCCAGATCGCTCAAGCTGGGATGATCAACGCACAGCAGGAAATACCAATGACTTGCGTGGAAAAATTTTACGCATTCACCCTGAAGCGGATGGAACATATTCTATTCCTGACGGAAATCTTTTCCCGAAAGGAACAGACAAAACACGACCTGAAATTTATACCATGGGCCATCGCAATCCATGGCGCGTTTCTATTGATAGCGAAACGGACTATATCTATTGGGGTGAAGTGGGCCCTGATGCTTCAAAGGATTCTACGATAGGACCAAAAGGTTATGATGAATTCAATCAGGCAAAAAAACCAGGTTACTTTGGTTGGCCATATTTCATTGGCGACAACAAGGCATATGCTCAGTTTGATTACGCAACCGAAAAAGTAGGCGAAAAATTTAATGCCGAACACCCGGTTAATAATTCACCCAACAACACTGGTTTAAAAGAATTGCCGTTGCCCCAGAAAGCATTTATCTGGTATCCGTACAGCAATTCAGAAGAGTTCCCGTTGGTAGGTAGTTCGGGCAGAAGCGCTACGGGTGGACCAGTTTATCATCAGGAAGATTTTAAAAATGCCAAACGCCCTTTCCCTTCTTATTTCAACGGCAAACTATTGATCACAGAATTCATGCGCGGATGGATCATGACCGTGACCATGGACGAGCAGGGAAACTATAAGTCGATGGAGAAGTTTTTACCCAATGAAAATTTCAGCAGCGCGATTGATATGAAGTTCGGACCAGAAGGTGATTTGTATGTATTGGAATATGGATCGGCCTGGTTTCGTGGAAACGACAATGCACAGATTGTAAGAATTGAATACAACGGTGGCAACCGCAAGCCAATCGCTAAAGCAGCCGTTGATATTGCTGCCGGAGCACTTCCGTTAAATATCAGTCTTTCATCAGACGGAACTATGGATTATGACGATTACGATAAAGCCGCATTGAAATACGAATGGCTGATCAAATCGGATAATGGTTTTAACCAAACAGTGACCGAAGCAAATCCTAAGATAACATTGGATAAAGCCGGAGTTTATTCCATCACCTTTACCGTTACCGATACGAAAGGCGAAAAGAACAGCCAATCGCTTGAAGTAAAAGCTGGAAACGATCCTCCTGTTGTGTCGATTGATCTGTCAAAAGGCAACAAGAGCTTCTTCTTTGCCAAGAACGCCATTGACTATGCCATCAGCGTAAGCGACAAAGAAGACGGAAGTCTTGCCGATGGAAAAATATCAGCGAATGAGATAGCTGTGAACTTCGACTATGTGCCGGAAGGATTTGATCCGATTGAAATTGCAGCCAATCACAAAGGCACCGATGAATGGGCAACGTTCTCCACCGGACTTAATTTGATCAGCAAGAGCGATTGCAAGTCGTGCCACATCGTTGATAAAAAATCAGTAGGCCCAAGCTATCAGGACATTGCAGCCAAGTATAAGAACAATGCAAAAGAACAAGAGCGCATTGCGGGCAAGATCATTACCGGTGGTAGCGGTGTGTGGGGCGATCACGCCATGAGCGCTCACCCACAGATCACGCCACAAAATGCAGCCACCATGATTAAGTACATCATGAGCCTTGGTGAAACAAAAGCAACGGCCAAAGCCATTCCGTTGAAAGGAACGTTTGTGACGGAAGTGCCTGCCGGTGAAAATGGTAAAGGTGGCTATCTGTTGCGAGTTGCCTACAAAGACAAAGGAACGCAACAACTTTCGTCTTTGACATCAGAGAAAATTATTGCGCTGAGAAACCCAACACTCAATCCTGAAAAAGCGGATGTTTCCAAGGGAACCTTGCTGACCACTACACCATCGCGGTCGTTCAGCATTGTGGGTGATAATGGATATCTCGGTTATAAGAATCTTGACTTTACCGGAATCAAACAAATCGAGTTTATGGTAACAGCACAGCCACGCGTTGGCGCTGTGGGTGGAAACATTGAAGTACACCTTGACTCACCCGATGGCAAACTGATTGCTCAAACCGAGCAAGCTGTGCCAAAAGATGTTGACTTCAGAAAAGTAATGGCAGCGATCAATGCGGCCAATGCTAAAAAAGGCGGCACGCCACCACAGATGGATTTTGGAGCCATGCGAAGAATGATGTCTACCTTCTTAAAAGCACCACTTGAAACAATTGAAGGACAACATGATGTTTACTTCGTATTCAAGAATCCAAAGGCGGCTGCGAATGAAATTATCATGCAGGTGCAGGAGATACAATTCCAAAATGAACTTCCAAAAACGAAATAGGTATAACCTTCAATCCACACGTTATGATTAACAGAAGAAAATTTTTGCAAAACACTGGAGCGTTGGCGTTAGGAGGTTTGGCCGTTGCACAATCCTCTTCGGCCATGTCATTAGCAGACGTTGCAATGCCTGCACCGATTCCTGCCGGCATTCAGTTGTATACCGTCACTTCAAAAATTGAAGCCGACCTCGATGGCACGTTGAAACAACTTGCTCAAATCGGTTACAAGGAACTTGAATCGGCTTTCACCAGAAAAGGAGGCTATTATGGATTGAAGCCAAAAGAGTTCGCTGCGAAAGCAAAAGAATACGGACTTACCTGGCGTGCGCACCATTGTGGTGGCGCTCCGTTCAAAAGACCTGCCGGTGCACCGCCCATGGTGGGAGCAGATGGCAAACCTTTGGTGATGCCCGTTATGAAAAACTTGCGCGATAATTTTCAGGAAGTAGTAGATGAATGTGCGGAAGGCGGAGTTAACTACCTCGTGTGTTCCAGCACACCCATCGACACGATGGATGACATCAAGCAATCGATCGACACGTTGAGCAAAACCGGTGAAGCGTGTAAGAAAGCCGGTATCACGTTTGGTTATCACAATCACGTGAAAGAATTTGAAAAGGTTGAAGGCCAACTTCCGTATGATATGTTCCTCACGCAAATCAGCGGAGACATTATGAAAATGGAATTGGACCTTGCCTGGGTTACGAAATCAGGAACTGATCCATTAGAACTATTTAAGAAAAATCCGGGCCGCTATCCACTCTGGCATGTGAAAGACTTAAGTCGCATTACGCAACGCCCCGTAGAAGTAGGCGAAGGCTATGTTGACTTAAAAAGAGTTTTTGCCGATGCCGCAACAGCTGGATTGAAATATTTCTTTGTAGAACAAGATCAGGCGCCCGATCCATTGGTGAACGTGGCCACGAGCTACACCAATCTGCAAAAGCTTCAATAGCAACTATTCAACGTACTTATTCTAGTTTACAGGACTGGAACAAAAAGGTCGGGCAGGGTCATCTTGTCCGGCCTTATTTTTTTAGCCATGACGGTACAGGATTGATGGAAAAGTTTAAGCCCTTACCTTTCAATCACCTTAACGTTATCGCATGCAAATCATTCTCGGCACCATCTTTCACTTCATAGGAGGTTTCGCTTCCGGAAGCTTTTACATGCCCTTCAAAAAAGTAAAGGGCTGGGCCTGGGAAAGTTATTGGATCATCGGTGGTTTATTTTCATGGCTGATCGTTCCGCCACTGGCAGCATGGCTCACACTTCCCGGTTTCTCCGACATCATCTCCAACACTCCTACTGAAACCTTACAATACACATTCATGTTTGGCGTGCTGTGGGGCATTGGCGGACTTACTTATGGATTAGGTGTTCGATATTTAGGAATGTCGCTGGGCAACTCCGTAGTACTCGGCTTTTGTTCAGCATTTGGTGCGCTGGTTCCTTCTATCTACTATAACTTTTCTCCCACCGAAGGCAAAACCACATTCACCGATATGATCTCGACAACATGGGGTCAGGTAGTGTTGTTAGGCGTTGTGATTTGTTTGATCGGGATATACATCTGCGGTCGCGCAGGAATGTTGAAAGAACAAGAACTGTCGGATGATCAAAAGAAAGAAAGCGTGGCCGAGTTTAGCATCGTAAAAGGTTTGGCCGTTGCCATCGCATCGGGCATTCTTAGTTCATGCTTCAACTTTGGAATCGAGGCAGGCAAGCCGATGGCGGAAGCTGCTGTCGCATCAGGACTTAATCCGTTGTATCAGAATAATGTGGCGTATGTTGTTTTATTGTGGGGCGGATTGACAACCAATTTTATCTGGTGCATGATTTTGAATGCACGAAATAAAACCTTCGGAGATTATACCAATGCAAAAGCACCGTTGGTTAATAATTATATCTTCTCCGCTTTAGCGGGAACCACCTGGTTTCTCCAATTTTTCTTTTATGGCATGGGTGAAAGCAAAATGGGCAATGGTGCCAGCTCGTGGATTCTCCACATGGCATTCATTATTCTTATTGCCAACGGCTGGGGAATTATTCTAAAAGAATGGAAAGGTGTCAGTAAAAAAACAAGAACAACCATCATACTGGGAATCTCAACTATCATTCTCTCGGTGCTGGTGGTAGGATATGGAAATGCAATCAAATAAGTTACCAGTTGCCGGATACAAGTTGCTGGTCAAATCAGCTTGTAGCATGCAGCTTGAGGCAAATAATTAAATGAAAATTATATGAGTAAGACAAAAGAATTCAAACACGTCAGCTACCTATGGGATGAAAAAAAAGCTGCGGAGTTGGCAGGTGACGAAGTAGCATTATTAGTATATCGTTCGAATTTGCTCGGAGCAGATTTGAGATTGACGAATTATGGTGGCGGCAATACATCTTGCAAGGCGATGGCAAAAGACCCATTGACTGGAAAAGAGACAGAGGTGATGTGGATCAAGGGCTCTGGTGGAGATTTGGGAACCATGAAGAGAAGTGGTCTTGCCGCTTTGTATGTCGATCGGTTGAGAAGTCTTACCAACGTTTATCGTGGAATAAAATTTGAAGACGAGATGGTAGAACTCTTCAACCATTGCATTTATGATTTGGCTTCCAAAGCTCCGTCCATTGATACACCACTTCATGGATTTCTTCCTTTTAAACACATAGATCATTTACATCCCGATGCAGCCATCGCCATCGCAGCAGCAAAAGACGGCAAGAAGATCACCAAAGAATTGTTCAGCGGAAAAATCGGTTGGGTAGAATGGCAACGTCCTGGCTTTGATTTGGGATTGCAATTGAAGAAATGTTTAGATGATAATCCGGGAATCATTGGCATCATGCTTGGCTCTCATGGCTTGTTCACCTGGGGCGATACGGCTTACGAAAGTTATATCAACACATTGGAAGTCATCGAGAAGTGTGCTGAGTATCTCGAAGCCAACTACGGAAAGAAGCGTGCGGTGTTTGGTGGTTCGAAAATTACTTCATTGAACGAAGCAGATCGCAAACAAAAAGCGGCATCGCTCGCACCGGTGCTTCGCGGCTTCTGTTCCAGTCACACGCGTATGATCGGTCATTTTACAGATGACAATCGTGTGCTTGATTTTATTAACTCTAACGACCTTGACAGACTGGCTCCCATGGGCACGAGTTGTCCGGACCATTTTTTAAGAACGAAGATCAGTCCGCTGGTATTAAACCTAAAACCGGGTGATGACATCTCTGATGTAAAAGCGTTAAAAGAAAAACTTCAACCTCAGTTTGAAGCGTATCGAAAGATGTACACGGAATATTATGAGGCGTGTAAACATCCAAACAGTCCGGCTTTGCGCGATCCTAATCCGGTGGTGATTCTTTATCCCGGAGTGGGCATGTTCACGTTTGCTAAAGACAAGCAGACAGCGCGTGTGGCGGCTGAGTTTTATATCAACGCCATCAACGTAATGAAAGGTGCAGAGGCTATTTCAGAATATACTTCATTGCCCCGACAAGAAGCATTCAACATTGAGTATTGGCTGTTGGAGGAAGCGAAGCTACAACGCATGCCGAAACCAAAACCGTTGACCGGAAAAATTGCATTGATCACAGGAAGTGCCGGTGGTATTGGAAAAGGTATTGCAAAGAAATTTATTGAAGAAGGTGCTTGTGTCATCATCAACGATAATGATGAAACACGTTTGGCGAAAGCGAAAGAAGATTTTGGAAAACAATTTAGCAAAGACACTTTCTCAGCAACCCTACTCGATGTGCTGGATGCCAGTCAGATTCACAAAGCATTTGATGCGGCTTCACTTGCATTCGGTGGTGTCGATATCGTGGTGAACTGTGCCGGCATCTCCATCTCAAAACCTTTGGAAGAGCACACTGAAAAAGACTGGGATTTGCTTTACGACATTTTAGTAAAAGGTCAATTCCTGGTAACACAAACGGGCGTGAACATCATGCGCAAACAAGCTCTTGGTGGCGATGTATTAAATATTGCCAGCAAGAATGCGTTGGTATCAGGCCCAAACAATGCCGCCTACGGATCTGCGAAAGCAGCGCAATTGCATTTGAGCAGATTGAATGCAGCTGAATTAGGCCCCGATAAAATTCGGGTGAATGTCGTTAATCCAGATGCAGTGATCTCCGATAGTAAAATCTGGGAAGGCGCCTGGGCAGAAGGTAGAGCGAAGGCTTATGGTGTGAAAGTGGAAGAGTTGCCTGCATACTACGCAAAACGTACCTTGTTAAACGAAATCATTTTACCGGAAGACATTGCCAATGCTTGCTTTGCTTTTGTGGGTGGACAATTGAATAAGTCTACGGGTAATGTGCTGAATGTAGATGGTGGAGTGGCGATGGCGTTTGTAAGATGAAAATAGTTGTTAGTTGATTGTTATTAGTTGTTAGCAACTTTAAAAACCATCAACTACCCACTAACAACCAACAACTAGTATGCAGAGAGTAGCCTTCAAAATGAAATTACATCCCGGTCAGCAGGAAGAATACAAACGCAGGCACGATGCGCTGTGGCCGGAGTTGCATGAACTGTTGAAGAAGACAGGCATTGAAGATTACTCGATCTTTCTGGATGAAGAAACGAATAGCTTGTTTGGCGTGATGAACATCAGAAGTCAGCAGGGACTGGATCAACTTCCGAATCATCCGGTGATGAAAAAGTGGTGGAGTTATATGAAAGACATCATGGATTCAAACCCCGATCATTCGCCAGTGAGTATTCCATTGAAAGAAGTTTTTTATTTGAAATAAATTAGTTGATGGTTGTTAGTTGATAGTTGGTCGTAACGAATCAACTGCTAACAACTGCCAACGAACAACCAACAACTGCATGAGAATAGATAAAGCTCAAATCGAATCGCACAACAACAGATTACTTTCATCGCATAGCAGAAAAGTCAAACAGCTTCTGAACGAGACGCCCAATGTTAAAGGCATCATCAAGAAGCTAGTAGATTTTCAAATCGCTATTCCCAGTTGGGCGTTAGGAACAGGAGGCACACGCTTTGGCAGATTTTCAGGAGGCGGGGAACCAAGAACATTAGAAGAAAAAATTGAAGACGTTGGTTTGCTCCATGCACTCAATCAATCCAGTGGCGCCATCTCGCTTCACATTCCGTGGGACATTCCAACCAGCACCCGAAAAATAAAAGCACTCGCGGCTGAAAACGGATTGGTCTTTGATGCCGTCAACTCCAATACGTTTCAGGATCAGACCAATCAAAAGCACAGTTACAAGTTTGGTTCACTCCAGCATGTAAGCAAATCAGTTCGCAAACAAGCCATTGACCACAACATTGAAGTGATCAAATATGGCAAGGCGCTTGGTTCCAATGCCATCACGGTTTGGTTGTCGGATGGTTCTTGTTTTCCGGGTCAACTGAATTTCAGAAAAGCGTTTCAGCGCACACTCGAAAGTCTGCAGGAAATCTATGCCGCGCTGCCTTCCAACTGGAAAATGTTTGTAGAGTACAAAGCCTTTGAACCTAATTTCTATTCCATGACGGTTGGTGATTGGGGGCAATCTTTATTATTTGCAAACAAACTCGGACCTGAAGCTTATACATTAGTTGACCTTGGACATCACTTACCCAATGCCAACATCGAACAAATCGTTTCATTGCTGTTGATGGAACAGAAACTGGGCGGCTTCCATTTTAACGATTCCAAATATGGAGATGACGATCTCACGGTCGGTTCTATCAATCCGTACCAATTATTTTTGATCTTCAATGAATTGGTGGAAGGAATGGACGCGCGAAAAATGAACCACGCTACAGACTTAGGTTGGATGATCGATGCTTCGCACAACGTGAAAGACCCGCTGGAAGATTTGTTACAATCTGTGGAAGCTATAAAGATCGCTTATGCACAGGCATTGCTGGTGGACCGAAGAGAGTTGAATCGCGCGCAGGAAGCAAACGATGTTACCAAAGCACAAGAAATTCTTCAACAAGCCTACAGAACTGATGTAAGGCCATTGGTTGCCGAAGCCAGATTAAAAGCAGGTGGCACACTGAACCCTCTTCAATTGTTCCGCGAACTCAATAGCAGAAAACAACTCATTGCCGAGCGGGGGCTAAAAACAGTTGCGACCGGATTATAGCAGACCATATCCAAGAAAATCTCTTATGAAGACAAGGCTATCCCCATCAAGATTGATTTTAATAGTTGTCCTCAATTTCTTTTGCCTAATACCCTACTCGTCATTCGCACAAGCTAAACCATGCATTTTTTGTTCCATTGCACGTGGCCAGGTTCAACAAAAACAAATCGTCTACAGAGATAGCAGTGTCGTTGCGTTTATGAGTCACGCTCCTGCCAATCCCGGGCATGTTTTGGTAATTCCGTTGGTGCATGCGAAAGAATTAACGGCAGTACCTGATTCCACTACACGAAATATGCTGAGTGTTGCGCGAAAAATCGCGGCTGCTATTAAACAGACAGACATCAAAGCAGATGGCTTTCAGTTCCAGATAAATTCCGGTGAGGCAGCCGGCCAGGAAGTACTTCATTGTCATCTCCACGTGAAGCCGCGCTATATTGGTGAAATACTAAATGCTCAACACATTAAGTCACCAGCGTCTGAATTAGATGAAACAGCTCGAAAAATCAGAGAGGCTCTAGCCCAATAAAATGTTAACACCCGTCATCGCCATATTCGACATCGGTAAAACCAACAAAAAGATTTTTCTGTTCGATGAAGACTATGCCATCCGATTTGAAAAATCAATCCAGCTTCCCGAGATAAAAGACGAAGATGGTTTCCCGTGCGAAGATGTAACAGCCCTCTCCCACTGGGTTTTGACTACTTTGAATGAGCTGTTCGCAACGAAAGAATTCAATATCAAAGCGATCAATTTTTCCGCGCATGGCGCAAGTTTTGTCAACGTAGAGGAAAACGGAAAGCCCGTTACGGCTCTGTACAATTATCTAAAACCTTTTCCGCAGCACCTGCTTGAAAAATTTTACAAAACATACGGTGGTGAATCATTTGCTGTAGCTACGGCATCTCCTGTTCTCGGTCATTTGAATTCCGGCATGCAATTGTATTGGTTAAAAACTGAACAGCCGGAAGCATTCAATAAAATAAAATGGTCGTTGCATTTACCGGAATATATCAGCGCGCTCGTTACCAAACGGTTTGTCTCCGGTATTACCAGCATTGGTTGTCACACCAATCTGTGGGATTTTACAAAGAACAACTATCATCACTGGGTGAACGAAGAAGGCATCGCCAGCAAGCTTGCTCCTATATTTCCGTCCGATAAAACTATTTCGACTTCTGTTAACAATCAAAAAGTAATTTCTGGAATCGGACTGCACGATAGTTCGTCAGCGCTTATTCCTTATCAAAAATATTTCACCGAGCCTTTTGTGCTGATTTCCACTGGCACATGGAGCATTAGTTTAAATCCGTTCAACCACTCCCCGCTCACGGTAGAAGAATTGAAACAAGATTGTCTTTGCTACATGACGTTTGAAGGCAAACCCGTGAAAGCTTCACGATTATTTGCCGGACAAGAACACGAAGACAATGTAAAGCTGATTGCCAATCACTTTGGCAAGTCACTGGACGATTACAAGAAGGTTGCGTTTGATGCGTCAATTATTCAACGACTTCAGGAAAACAAAAAGCAAGATTTGACTTCTGCTACTTCATTCGAGGAAGCGTATCACTTATTAATTCTCAATCTCGTCCAAAAACAAAAAATATCAACCAACCTCGTTATCCAAGATGCTTCCGTGAATAAAATTTTTGTGGATGGCGGATTCAGTCAGAATGACATCTATATGAAATTACTGGCGCAGGCTTTCCCGGATAAAAAAGTATATGCTGCTTCCTTACATCAGGCTTCCGCATTGGGGGCCGCCATGGTTATTCATGAGCATTGGAATAACCATTCCCTGCCAAAGGAAATGATTCAGGTAATCGAATACAGCGCGCGATAATTATCTACTGCCGCTCAATAACAACATCGGAAAGACTCACAGTAGTGCCCCAGGGATAAGTGTACGAAGCGGTGGGCACCGTAATTTTCTTGAAGTCCGTGCTAATCGCGGCATTGTTGAACACTATATTATAAGGGTACGTAACCTTGCTGTCGTTGGCATTGATTCTTATTTCCTGAATGGCCGTTGCCGTAAAGGCGATCACTTCTTTTTCGGCATTTACAGAAACACCGTTTACCTTCATCGTCTGATTTTGAATATCAAAACCTGAGGATGCTTTGATCACCTCAAAGGCCACAACTATCTTTTTGATCGGGCGTTGTGTAACCCCACTTGCCTTCGGGTGAAGTGAGTCCGGGATCGTTGCTTTTGCAGGCTGCCACGGCCAACAGACAGAATAATAATATGTTCTTCATAGTGTATGATTCAAAAAAATCAGTCCTTATTTCGAGCCAATCAGTGCATGCATTTCTGAATGCTGTCATTGAGCGAAACAATACCAAATAAAACCAGTTAGGGGATTGCTTCGGTCGTCCCTCCCTCGCAATGACGCTTTCACTTGGAAGTTTGGAGACGTTTATTTTCAAAATTCAAGATTAAAAATTCAAATTCCCAACTTACTAATCTTTAAATTTGACCGTTAACCGAATCTAAATCCTACATGAATCCAGTCGTCATCAGCAGTTACGAAGAGTTTGAATCATACAAAGGCAAAGAACTTGGCGTTTCCGATTACATCAAAATCACGCAAGACCAGATCAATCTTTTTGCCGATGCCACACTGGACCACCAATGGATCCACACCGACCCAAAACGCGCGGAAGCCGAAACAACTTTTAAAAGTACGATTGCTCATGGTTATCTGACGCTCTCGCTCGTGCCGCATCTGTGGGACCAGATCGCAGTGTTCCACAATGTGAAAATGATGATCAATTATGGAATCGAAAAATTAAAATTCAATCAGGCGGTGATGGTCAACAGCGAAGTGAGACTGCGCGCCAAACTTCATTCGATCATCAACCTGCGGGGTATCACCAAATTTGAAGTTGAAGTAACACTGGAAATCAAAGACAATCCCAAACCTGCTTATACCGGTCTGCTGGTTTTTTTATATCACTTCGAATGAGGCTGCGTATTGCGGGCATCAACAATCCCCATCGTTTCAAAACTCTGCTGGAACGACAACTGGAAGTAACAACATCGCAACTGCCTGGCGCAGGCAAAGGACTGTTTACAAAAATTGATATTCAAAAAGGCGCTCGCATTGTGGAGTACAAAGGTCGCTTGCATCGTTGGAAAGACATCAAGCACGAAGACGGCCACAATGGTTATTTGCTATACATCAGTCCGAGTGCAGTGATCAATGCAGAAGGTACACTGAAACTTATTGGCCGATATGCAAATGATGCCAACGGAATCGTACGTGTGGCTGGGCTGCGCAATAATTCAGAATATGTAACGGTGGGCAGCCGGTGTTTTATTACCGCCACAAAAAATATTAAGAAGGGAGAAGAAATATTTGTGCGATACGGCAAACAGTACTGGGACCTCGTACGCAAAATCAAAGCCACCGGTGCAAAAGTCAAACAGCCGAAATCAAATCGAGGGCTATATTTTTTCACCCTTAAAAAGCATAACCGATTTAATCGATTGCTCTTTTAAGTGGAGATATTTTTTGCGCTCCTCATCCATCATAAATCTCTGAAAGTCGGGCTCGCTCTCAAAACTCACCAGATGCACTTCATACGGATGATCAATGCCGGCTTCAACCACCGCGTCTGTTCCAGGTCGTAGTCGCAGCATCATCTTGCCGTTGTAACGGGATATGATCGGAATGGCAACACTTTCAAATTCATCAAATACTGTTTCCTGGTTTTCCTTTATGTAAATGAGTTGTGTGATGTAAATCATGAGGCATGAAGTTTAATAGCTGCGTTTAAAATGGTCTTGATCGTTGTAACAGGAATATCCTTTTCAGGATCAATCAAAAAGATCTTCATGCGGCTCCTGTTCTCTTGCACTAGACCGGGGTGATTGATTTGTTTTCCATCAACGATGCCGATATAGGGAAGCTGCTTCTTCCGATCTACCCATACATAACAAAATCGCTTGCCCTTGTAGCAATAGAACGGCATTCGATATCTCCACACTTCGGTGACATCATTGTTCATCGAAAGGATGTATTCTCTCAAGAAGAGTAAGCAACTCTTGATCGGTTCCTTCTGTTGCAAAAAGTACTGGTCTATTTCTTTCATGTATTGGTTCAGGATTACCATCGGCATACAAAAGTTCGTCTGTACTTTTGCAAAACTGATCTGGTCAAATTAACTAAAACTGAAACTGTTATAATTCGTTAAACTAGTCAAAATTTGTAACACCAAACGATAAGCAAGAAACAGGTTGAGCCAAACCAGACATCGACTTTACTTTGTTTCAAGAAATCAAAGCAACATGAAATTAACAATTACTATCGTTTTATTAATCACACACTCGTTCGCAGTGGCAGTGCCCGACTCTGTCAATTCTGATTCAGTGATAAAGCCAAAAGAAAAAGCTGCTCACTGGCGACTAACTACCCGATTTCATTCAAAGGGCGCGTTCTATTATTCCGGAAGAATCATCAGCGACAATCCGGTGAACGATGTCAATTTTGTATACGACCGAAAAAAATGGGGCTTCCTTTTTTTCAAAGCAACTGACCTGGTCGATCACAGAACCGATATCAATTTTACATTCGCGGTGCTCTACAAAAATTTTAAACTCGGAAAGCGGGTAATGATTACACCAAACGCAGGTTTCTTTATGGACCAAAAGCATTCGCTGGCCGATAAAGGATCGGATGCCGTAGTGATTGTCAATTCAGCTATTAAACTGAGTCCGCATTTTACGTTCGACAATGCCGCCATCTTCGGAAGCTTGCTGCTGACACATGAATACAACTGGACAAACCGTTTTCGACTGTTGTATTCAGAAAGACATGTTGATGCCACCGCCTTTCTTTGGCACAACAATAAATTGTTTGATGGCACGGGCTATTTGTCTACGGGTGTTAATCTTAGCTACAGCCGGATGAAGTTGTCTGATCATCTGAGTTTAACTGCGGGCATTACTGCACTTACTATGCTGCAATCAAATGATCTGGAAGAATTTCCGATGAAGAAGGGAATCTTATTTACGGTTGGAGCTCAATTCAATAATTGAAAATCTTGTCGTGATCACTTAGGGTTTACTCAGGGTTTCCAACCTTCGAAAGGTTGGAAACCCTCGATTTGGTTATAGTTTGTTTCACTCAATCACAATCCGGTATTTATTCAGCAAACCGTTAATGTTTGATTGGGAGAACTTTGCTTTCGCGATCTTATTTGTTTCGGGATCAATTGAAAAGTTATAGGCTGTTCTGAAATCAACGCCTTCCAGAACGGAATGATCGAACGTAGCAAGTTGCAGATCGCATTGCTGAAATGAGGAATTCGTTAAATCCGTTTGCACGAAATCCACTTCATGAAGTTTGCAGTCTTTGAAAGATGTGTTCTTGATCTTTAGGTTATAGAACGAAGAAAAATTCAAGTTACACGACTCAAAAGAAAAAGACAGCAACATCTTGTGGCATTCGTCAAAGCGCAACCCGAGTAATTTGCAGTTCTTAAACTTCACATCCCTGAAAGACGCGCTTCTCAATTTTGCCATGCTGAAGTCGCAGCTGTCGAATTCGCATTCTGAAAAAATGATGGAGTTGAGATCCACTTCCGAAAAATTACAGCTGCGAAAGCGACAGCTTTCATATTCAGCTTTCCTTGGCTCCGCGCGGAAGTCAACACCTTCAAAATTCTCATCTGACGAGTGAGTGGAATTTGCCATGATGTTATTCTGAGAGTTGCGTAAGTACGTTCATGGCAGCGTCAACACCTTTTTTATCGACAAAGATATGGTCATGATAAAAAGCGGCCACCACATTGCAACTGATGCCGTTGTCGGACAATGCTTTTGAAAACGCTGCCGTGAGGCCAACAGCCGCCAGCGATGAATGCACAGATAGCGTGATCCAGGCTGCAACAAATGTATAGTCCAGATGAAGACGATCGGCCAACTCCTTTTTGATGATCACCGAATGACCCTCGCCTTCTTTGAGGAACATGATCACATCAGCAAGATCAATTTTGTTTGAGTCGCTAACCGAACAAAAGACATAATCGCCTGGATTGTGTTTGGGTTGCAGGGTTTTGAGAATTTCTGTTAAGTCTGTTTTACCGATTGAGTTCATCGCGCTCACAACTTCACATCGTTATACTCCGGTGTTTTGTCAAACACTTTTTTGGCATAGGGGCACAAGGGTAAAATCTTGTAGTGATTGGCCCGCGCAAAGTCCACGCCCGCCTGCACCAGTTGCCGCCCCAATCCTTTGCCCTCGTAGGACGGGTTCACTTCCGTGTGCTCAATAATGAATTTGGTATCTCCGGCAAACACATATTTCATAGACGCGATCTGCTTGTCCTCGTCTTCCATGTAGAAGACACCGTTGTATTTATTGCCGTTGTGTTTTACCTCCATTTGGTAAAGATAAGTGAATCATCAAACTTGTAAAAAGTGGGAGTTTAATAATAGGATGAATAGTTTTATATTGTGAGTGCGCAAATTTGAGTATCAGCAATGTTGATATTCGGATGTTGTGTGCAAGCAAATAAAAAATATGGACTACAAACAGTTTGGAGAAAAATTGCTGACAGTAATTTTATGGCTAATTGGACTTTATTGTTTCAATTTATTTATTCCCATTACCATTATATATGCCTCTGACTATCTGGGTGAAATGACATTTCTTATTTCAAGATACAGTTACTGGCTTGGACAAATTGCATTTGGTGTTATTATCTATCGTCTGACTAGGCAACATTTTAAAAAGGCAGTTTCAATTGGCATCCTTGCGACAATGCTTCCTGTATATGGTGGACTATTTTATCTTTTAACAGCTACGCTTCCAACGGACAAATTAGATGAACGAAGAAAGATTTAACCTTATAACCAAATACGCGATCGTACTTTCGGTATTTTATCTACTATCCTTTGTCTTTAATAGAGTCGTTCGCGAAATCACTTTTGACAACAGTGAAATTTACAATGCTGTTTATCAACAATGGCTCCCATTTACCTTCGATTTAATTCTCAACATTATTGCAGCTTTTCTTGTTGGACAAGACGTCATAAAGCATAAAGTCAAATCAAAATACCTGACGCTGGCAACAATAATATATCGACCTATTGGTGTCTTTGCATTTTTACTATTTCTATTTATTCAGGTAAAGGACCAAGAATAAAGTGAGGACTAATTTGCCAGCGCACAACATTAGGTTTATTCAATGCCGGGGTTCGGAGTAGAGATAAAGATTGTTTAATTCTCCGAAAGCGTATCTCGCTTCGGGGACTCTGACGGTTGGGGAAATAGATGTAATGAGATTAAAATATGGTGAAGAAATAACTATAGCAATGTTGATACTTGGATATTGCGGCCATTTACGCGAGGAAAGATGAGACTAAAATACAAACTGACGATTAAGAAGTTTATATATGAATTATTAATCATAGTATTTGGTGTTTTGATTGCATTGGCAGTAGACAACTACGCAAATGAGATTAGTGACCGGAAAAAGGAAAGAGACTTTCTAGAAAGTTTTTTGAATGACTTACAAAGAGATACGATTAGCTTCAATAGTGACAGGGATAGATATATAGAAAGGGATTCTGCCGCCTTAAGTTTGATTAAAGTGATTCACACAGATTTTCCATTAAATGAAAATAAACTCTGTGATTATATACAAAGCATAATTTCAATTATCGAGCCTCCTATCAATAACTCTGCGTTCCGGGATATTGAAGGGAATTTAAATCTAATAAAAAGTAAGGGACTCAGAATTCGTTTAATTCGATACTACACTTGGCTTGAAAACGAACAGAGGTGGGCAAGGGACATTAAATCGGAACTAAGCCATAGCTTTAGTGAAACCGTGACCGATTTATTGACCTATGACGAATTTGCGGGACGTACTGATTGTGATGTTGGGCGAATCCAACAAAAAATGAAAGGAAACCTAAGACTGTTGAATTACCTTGAGAGGACAAGAAAGGTGAGCCACTGGGGCGCAAGCCAACTGGAGAACGACATTGAATGGGCGAAGGAGTTAATTATTGAAATTAACAAGGAACTTAAAAAGTAACACTGCAGCCAACGCTGGCTAAAAGCTATAGGCAGGTCATCATTTAAGAAAAAAGCTAATAATTGTTTATGGAGAGTTTAGATAAAAACAAAGAGATTGTTAGGCGCTTCAACAAAGAAGTTATAGAACAAGGTTCACTTGATACCTTTAAAGAAATCATAGATAAAGATTTTATAAACAGGACCGCACCACCGGAGATGAATAATGCCGAGGGCATGTGGAATACTTTTCATAATGTATTAAGACCAGCATTTCCTGATTTAACGGTTGAAATTCATGACCAGATAGCAGAAGGAGATAAAGTAACCACCAGAAAGTCTATGGTCGGAACGCATAAGGGAACTCTTATGGGAATTGCACCGACACACAAGAAAATCAGAATAGAGGTGATTGACATCGTTAAGTTGAGAAACGGAAAATACCTGGAACATTGGGGATTGAATACCCTGCAAACACTACTAGCTGATTTAAAAAAGCAGTCTTAGAGATTAATAAGAAAAAGTTTGAGCATCGCAGCGCCTCCGGAACGGGAGGCATTGCGAGGACTGAAAACACGATACATGGGACTAAACGAAAGGATAACAACAATATTTGAAGTCAAAACTTCTAAACCAATTCCGGATATCATTTCGGTAATTTCGAATGGCAAGAAAAACGGAGTCGTTGCAAACATTTTCATAGCAGACGCAGTGGACTTCAATGAATTTAGTTTATCAGACGCAAGAATAGAAATCATCAGAAGACCCATTGAAAGCTCCCCTAAAAAGAGTAGCGATTAAAAATAGAGTTTAATCGTTAAAATTGGGAGAAAATGAAAAACACAAAATTCAATGAGAGCCAGATAGTTGGTATTCTCAAGCAACAAGAACAAGGCAAGAAAGTGGGTGA
>JBGANU010000013.1:0-127045 GCA_044222145.1 Cyclobacteriaceae bacterium | reverse complement strand
ATCCGTCAACCTCGGCTTCCTGCATGAGTTTGTTCAAAGGCGTCTCAGTAGTCTGCGCTGAGCTGATGGACTTAAAGATCTCACTCATCTTCCGCGGACTGGATCGCTTTGTGTTTTTGTATGTGCGACTGATTTTGGTGTAACTATTTTCTTCATCCACTTCGAACAGGGTGGCATAGTTGGATGCGCCTGTTATCTTTTCTACCGGTGCGTAATTGATGTTGAATTTATTCTTGAAAAACAACGTCATCTTTTTATAAAAATCATCAAGCAAATTATCCCAGTGCTGATCGGGCAATTCAGGAAACTGAAGCGTGGTGGTAACGGTGGTGATGTAGGTGGTATTGCCAAAACTCGATTCGCTCGTTTTTGAATCCACATGGTAGAGATTGCCATTTAGCATCAATGAGCTAACGCCAAATTTGCTCGCTCTCGAAAACGGAATGCCGGTTTGCGCATTTGGCTTGTGCACTTGAAAGCCAACTTGTCCGTCAGCCGATTTGCCAAAGAAATTCAATGCCGTCACCACGCCATCTTCTTGCTTGCCTTTGACAATCACACGCCATGACGAATATGCCCGAGCAAACATCGTGACGGATGGAACTTTACCACGATTTTGTTCTGCGCCTATGTTGGAGTTTTCAGTTTTAAACTGCCGCTCCAGCACAAAGAAGTTTTCACCTTTGTTTAATTGCCCTGCACCCATTTTGCCGCTGATGGTGAGGTTACTCAGCGCTTCTTTTGGAATGGTGACTTTTGTTTTCTTAGCAGGGAAATCTGCGAAGTAGTTGAACGCACGAACGCCCATAATGTCGGTGAGCATGCCTGCATGAATGGTTGTATTTTCGGAGCCGGGAGGATTTGTGAATTCTACGGTGATGTCTTCGGCCAGATCTATGATCGGAAGAAACTTTTCATCGTTCATGCTGATGATTTCAATTTCAGGAATTGGCTTCAGAATAAATTCGGCCACGTCACCGTTTTCGGTTTTGACCGAGATTTTCTTTGGCTCGGTAAACTTCTCTTTGAAAACTGTGATGTAAGAACCCAAACCTACCGACTCCATCGGCACGCCATCGCACTTCACTTCGCCCTTAAGCTCAAGCATCCCCGCACCTTGATTTTTTAAGAAGGAAATCGACACCACATAGTCGCCTTCCTGCGTGCCCTTTGGGTAGTATTTGGTCTCCGTGGCTTCTGTTCGCATATCAAACATGCCCGAGATGATATTGGTGGATACCGCTACGTTGGACAGGTTATCAGCTTTAGCGGTTAATAATTTTCCGGCAAGGCCACTTACACGCTCACCGATACCTTTTTTCTTTTTATTGGTTGATTTATCATCAGCCTCTTGTGCAAATGCTAAGAGCAGCGAGGCGGAAAAGAGCGAGGTCAACAGGAGCTTCTTCATGGTCTTCTTTAGTTTCTTAAAGGTTGGCACGGCCAGAGAAAAATAGAATACCGGATCAATGGTATTTCATGATCCGTGCTGGTACGGAGTGCATGTGGGTAGTAAGCTTGACTTTTATCATTTTTTAACCTTCCTTGACTAGTATGATGAAGAAGCTATTACCCCTCGCCATTGTACTGTTGCTTGTTATTGTTTCCATCCGACTCAGTTCACCACCGGATGTTATTGCCGAAAGCGCAGCCGACAGTATTTTCTCTGCCCAACGTGCCTTTCACTTTCTTCAGGAAATATCGAAGGCACCGCATAGTGTTGGCACGAGTGAGAACAAGCGAGTGCGTGAGTACATAGCCGCCACGTGTCGTCAATATGGGCTAGATGTGCGCATACAACAAACAACTTCTGTTCAAAAAAATAGGTCTTACATCTTGGCCGCCAATGTTTATAATGTCGTTGCTACGCTGAAAGGAAAGAAGGAAGGAAAAAGTCTGTTGGTGATGTCGCATTATGACACGCAGCCCAACACGCCCGGAGCCGGTGACGATGGAGCTGGCGTAGCGGCCATGTTGGAAACCATTCGCATGTTATCCGCAACAAAGGAAAGATTTAACAACGATGTTATTTTTTTATTCACCGATGCAGAGGAGACAGGCCTGTCGGGCGCGCAGGGCTTTGCGCAGGATACAGTTTTGTTAAGTAAGATCGGCTTTGTGCTAAACTATGAAGGGCGCGGCAACTCAGGTGTCAGTTCGCTGTTTGAATTAAATTCCGAAAATGGCTGGGCTGCCAATCAATATATGAACGTGGTTCCTTATCCGGTTGGCAATTCGCTCGGCTATGAGATTTATAAAAATCTTCCTAACGACACCGACTATACCATTTTCAGAAAGTCGGGAATCAGCGGATTGAACAACGCATTCATCGATGGGTTTGTTAACTACCACAGCCCTAACGATACTCCGGAGCATCTTGATCTGAGAAGTCTTCAGCATCATGGATCGAATTTACTAAGCCTTGTAAAGCACCTGGGTAATTCTGATTTAACAACTACAAAAGCTCCTGACATTACTTTCTTTAATGTGATTGGTTATTGGATGGTGAGTTACCCGGCCTCGTGGAATTTGGCGTTTACGATCCTTACCAGTTTGCTATTTGTGTTGTGGGTTGCGTTGGAGTTTAGGAGTGGCCGAATTTCATGGAAAGGTTTTGCAGGTGGCTTTTTCATTTTTGTTGGCGTGCTCATCTCGCTTTCACTCATCACCTTCTTTTTGATTAAGGGAATTCTCGCAGTCTATCCGATGTATAATAGATTTTATGCCGCAAATTCATACAACAGCTCGGCTTACTTTCTGGCGTTTGTCGCTTTAGCCATTTTTATATTTACAGTATTCTATCAATGGCTGATACGAAAGATACAGCCATTGTCTTTGCTGGCAGGTGTGCTGTTATGCCAGATCATCTTGCTGAATTTATTTTATTCAGCCATGCCGACAGCGATATTCATTTTACTGTTTCCGATTTTGTTTTTCGTGTTAGGAAGAATTATTCTGGTTCTGAAATCCACATGGGAAGACGAAGACTGGAAAGCTATTCCTATAACCCTGGTTTCTTTGTTGCCTGCTGTTCTTTGGCTTCCACAAATAATTGATCAGACTTTTATTGTTTTCGGATTGTCGGCCATCACAAGCGGAGTGGTGTTTGTAGTAGGTTTATTGTTAGGTCTTCTACTACCAATTCTTAATCTGGCTTTTCACGCGAATCGATACCTGATATCAGGTGCAGCAGTTCTGTGCTTTATCATTGCGCTCGTGATGGGGCATCTCACGTCTGGTTTTGATGAATCACATCCCTTGCAATCCAATGTGTATTATCAGTTGGATGCCGATAACAATAAGTCTTACTGGATGTCCCGCAATAACACAACAGATGAATGGAATCAACAATACTTACAGAAAGCGAAGCTCGAAAACGGGAGGCTGATGAATGAAGCACCACTTCTTCCTCTGGCTATGCCCACTGCCGTAGTTGTGAGCGACACAGTTGTCAATAATGTTCGAAAGCTGCGCCTTCATTGCGCGGCCGGCCGACAAGCCGAGTCGATGATTTTTGAAATTGACGAAAAGAATCCTGTACACGATGCCACACTGATCGGACCAGCCGGTGATGTTCCACAATCAAAGAAGCAGTCGGGTCCATTTAACTACATAGATTATCAGGGCCTTGACAGCCTTGGCTTCGATGTGATTTTTGAAACACTTCCTGACAAGTCGATTGAGTTTGCCTTGACTTCACGATCGCACGGTATGCCCCTTATGCCTCGATATAAGGAGCGGCCGAAATGGATTGTGCCTGCAGTTGGGCAGCACAGCAACACCACTCAGGTGATAAAGACGTTTGTATTTTAGGCGATGAACTCCTAACGTTCTTTGGGTCATAGCGGTTAATCAACTAACAAGTATTTTTGATTTCGTGCCCTTCGATCAAATGGCGGGTGGATGTTCAATATTAAAATGATTTATTATGAAGCTCATTTCTGTATTACTTGTCATCACCATCACTTCAGCAGGTGCGCAAAAAATGCAACTCTCATTGAAGACTCCACCGGATAAAACAACGATGCTCGGGGTGGGATCGATTTCTACCTTCATCAACGAACGTGACTTTGCTCTTTCGCCTGACGGCAAAGAAATTCTGTATACCATCTCCACGCCTAAATCTACTTTTCAAACAATCGTTTACTCAAAGCAGATCAAAGAAGGAGAGTGGACAGCCCCAGAGGTTGTGTCGTTTGCCGGAATGTATAGTGATCTTGAACCGGCTTTTAGTGCCGATGGCAATACCTTATACTTTTCATCTAACCGTCCAACGCAGGGAAGTGCCGTCAAGGATTTTGATATCTGGAAAGTTGCGCGCACGTCCAACGGCTGGAGCCAGCCCGAGAACTTAGGAGCTCCGGTGAACACTGCGGCCGATGAGTTTTATCCTTCTGTGGCTAAAAACGGAAACCTGTATTACACTGCAGCGTACGATGGAGGAGTTGGCAAGGAAGATATTTATGTGTCCACCTTAATAAACAAGCAGTATCAAAAACCAACACCGCTCGATACGGCTGTTAACTCCATCCGATATGAATTCAATGCGTTTGTTTCACCGGATGAACAATACATTCTCTTTACTTCTTATGGAAGAAAAGACGATACCGGTAGTGGCGATCTTTATATGAGTGTGAAAGATGAGAAAGGAAAGTGGAAGCCCGCAAAAAACCTGAAAGAGTTAAACTCAAAGCAACTGGATTATTGTCCCTTTGTTTCCCTGGATGGTAAAATTCTGTTCTACACCAGTGAACGACATCAGCTACCGGATTCATTTTCTTCCAAAGCCTCGTACAAAGGTGTAGCGGATATTGTCACGAGTCCGTTGAATGGCACCGGCAATATCTATTGGATAGATTTTCAGCAAGTCCGAAAGGCATTCTAAAAACTTTGGTGGCATTTATATAACCTTCGGGTTATATCATACGTTCGAAATCAGTATTTGTATAGCAATTGCGCATCATAAATCCGTATAGAACATGCTGAGCCACTACTTCAAAATTGCATTCCGATCGTTGTTAAAATTTAAAGGATTTGCATTGATTAATCTAGCAGGCCTGGGTCTTGGTCTCACAACGGGTATATTGATTATGGTGTTTGTGCTGGATGAATTGTCGTTTGACAAGTTTCACACGAATGCCGATCGCCTATATCGTATTGACACTGCATTTGGAACTAATGGCAATGCCGAAGGATTCAATGAAACAAACGGCTGGCCTGTGGGGCACATTTTGCGAACAGAGTTTCCCGAGGTAGAGTCCGTATTGTATACCCGCAATGCCTCCATGCTTTTGCTCGATGCAGATGGTAAAAAGATCAAAGAGAAGATTCACTTTGCCAGCCCCGAATTTTTTACCATGTTTTCGTTCCCGTTAAAAAAAGGCAATCCTGAATCGGCTCTTAGCAATCCATTCTCGATCGTCATCTCCGAAGTTATGGAACACAAATATTTTGGAGATGAGGATGCGCTCGGTAAAACACTCCGATTCAACGACACTTTATTTTTTCAGGTTACGGCTGTAATGGCCAATATTCCGGCCAACTCACACATTCAAACGAGTATGGTAGCATCATTTGCTTCCTATCAAAAAATGGAACCTTCTTTTTCTTATAGTGAAGGATGGGGAAATATTAATATGCGTAACTACATTTTATTAAAAGATGGAGTTGACGTGCAAGCTTTTCAGCAGAAGATAAAAAATATTTACATGGATCGCGCGGGCGACATGTTGAAAAGCTGGGGGACCGAGGCATATGTTATCCTGGAACCCTTCAAAGATATTTATTTAAAAACAACGAGCGGAAACGGGATGGGGCCGTTGGGAAGTATCAACCGCGTGTATTTACTGTCAGGAGTTGCCTTGTTTGTTATCCTGCTGGCCTGCATCAATTTTATCAATCTCACCACAGCGCGTTCAACTTATCGGGCCAAAGAAGTGGGGCTTCGTAAAGTGGTGGGTTCTGCACGACCTGCGCTCATCCGTCAGTTTCTGGGTGAGTCGTTTGTGATGACCGCATTATCGCTGGTAGTTGCCGCTGTGATCACGGTAGTTTTTCTTCCTGTGTTCAATGAACTTTTAGGCAAGAGCTACACATTACAGGTATTTTTTAAACCGTCTATCCTGAGTGGTATTTTGATCTTGTTAGCCTTCATCTCATTGTTAGCAGGCTACTATCCAGCCCTGGTGCTGTCGGGATTGAAACCCGTTGAGATTTTAAAGGGCAGAATGCAAACAGGTGCGCGTGGTGTGCAACTGAGAAGAATGTTGGTGGTGTTTCAATTTGTTGTATCGGCCAGCCTGATTACTGGCACGATGGTGATTATTGAGCAACTCACGTACATGCAGAAAGAGAATCTTGGCTTTGCGAAAGACGAGATATTCGTGATCAATGTGGCAAGGGTTAATGCAAAAACAGAAGATGCGTTTACCGGATTCTTAAATGAAATTCGTTCACAGGCCATTGTAAAAAATGTTACGTTGTGCAATGCCCTTCCCGGAACGCCCGGATGGTCAGGCCAGGTTGCGTATCCGGATGGAAAATCGGGTGAACATGCAGTAGACCTCGAATACATGGCCATTGATGAAAACTATGTGAACACGCTCGACATATCGCTCGTTGCCGGAAGAAACTTCGATCCGCAGCGTATACCCGACATGCAAGACGGCCTATTGATCAATGAAAGAGCGGTGGACAAATTTGGCTTTGAAACTCCCGAGAACGCCATTGGTAAAAAAATTACATCACCGTCAGGTTATCCGGAAGGTATCGTGATCGGAGTAGTAAAAGACTATCACGCACAGGGATTGCAACAACGGATTGGGCCCATTGCCATGGATGTTAATCAACGCAGCAGTTACTTGTATGCAATTCGTTATACGGCCGCTAACACCCGTGAAATGATCAGCGCGATGGAACAGCTTTGGAAAAAATATTTTCCAGCTTATGATTATAACTATTTTTTTCTTGACCAGTCTTTTGAAAAGCAATACCAATCAGAGCAGCGGCTCGCAAATGTCTTTGCTATTTTTTCAATTGTCACGATCGCCATTGCCATCATTGGGTTATTCGGGTTGTTGTCATTTATCGTCATCACCAAAACAAAAGAAATTGGAATCAGAAAAGTGCTGGGCGCAAACATGTTCAGTATTGCCAGGTTAATTTCCTTCGAGTTTATAGCCCTGGTGGTGCTTGCCAATGCAATTGCTTTGCCGGTGACGTGGTATTTTGCCGATGAGTGGTTAACCGGTTTTGCTTACAGGATGACGATTAGTCCCATGATTTTTGTCATCACGTGTGGAGCAGCTTTGGTTCTCACGCTGACCACCGTAAGTTTCCAGGCCTTCAGAGCAGCCTCGTCAGATCCCGTCAAGAGCCTTCGCAGTGAATGATCGGCAGTAAAACCATTTATAAATTTATCATGCATTTCCTGTAAAGACTTTCCTGCCTTTTCATTTATTAATTGTATTTTGGAACACTTAAATTCCAGAATAATGGTTATCAACAGAAGGATTGCTCTAAAACAACTGGTGGTGATTTCTGCAGGCGCAGCTCTCGTGCCATCCTGCATGACCCGAAGTGATAAACCTTCGGCACTGTTCAAGAACATCAGAGTAACGGAAGACCAGGAAATGTTGCTGGCTTCTCTCGCGGATACCCTTCTTCCAAAAACAACTACGCCCGGTGCAAAGGATGTATCGGCACAACTGTTTGCCGCAAAAATGATTGACGATTGTCTGTCCAAATCAGACCAGCAAAAATGGCAGACGGGCTTATCGAAATTTTCTGAACTCACCGAAAAAAGAAACGGCAAATCGTTTTCAGAATTTAACATCGAGGATCAAAAAAATCTGCTCTCAGAATTTGAAGACAAAAAAATAGAAGGAGAGGAGATTAACTTTTTTTACAGTACCGTAAAGAGATTTATACTAAGAGGCTACACTTCCTCGGAGTATTTCATGACCAATGTTCAAAAGTATAACATCATTCCGGGCCCTTACCAAGGTTGTGTGCCCGTTAATAGTGCTTCCTAAATAACAACGTATGGCGAATATTTTAGACTCCTTGAAAGATCGGACATTTGATGCTATTGTAATTGGCTCGGGTATCAGTGGTGGCTGGGCAGCAAAAGAACTTACGGGCAACGGTTTGAAAACGTTGGTGCTGGAACGTGGCCGTGATGTAAAGCATTTGAAAGACTATCCCACTACTAACATGATGCCCTGGGAATTTGAACATCGCGGACAAATTCCGGCAGCCATACAAGAAGAAAATCCTGTCGTTAGCAGATGTTATGCTTTTCGCGAAGACGCACAGCATTTTTTTGTAAAGGACACGGAGCACCCGTATGTGCAAGAGAAACCCTTTGATTGGATTCGCGGATATCAGGTGGGCGGAAAGTCGCTCCTGTGGGCGCGTCAAACACAGCGTTGGAGTGAATTTGATTTTGAAGGCCCCGCTCGTGACGGCTTTGCTGTTGACTGGCCAATTCGTTATAAAGACCTGGCACCGTGGTATAGTTATGTGGAGAAGTTTGCCGGCATATCCGGCAACAAAGACGGCCTTGCTGAATTGCCTGACGGTGAATTCTTGCCAGCACTCGAATTGAATTGTGTTGAAAATTATTTCGCAGATTTTGTAAAGAAGAATTATAAGAACCGGCACGTGATTTACGGTCGCTGTGCACACTTAACAAAACCTGAGCAAGTTCATATTGATCAGGGTCGTGTTCAGTGTCAAAATAGAAATCTGTGTCAACGTGGTTGTCCTTTTGGCGGATACTTCAGCAGCAATTCGTCAACCTTGCCCTGGGCAGCCAAAACAGGAAATTTAACGCTTCGTCCGTTTTCGGTAGTGCATTCTGTTATCTATGATGATGATATGGGAAAGGCAACCGGAGTGCGCGTTATTGATACTCAGACAAAAGAGTCCATCGAGTACTATGCTAAAATCATATTTGTGAATGCGGCCGCGTTAAACACCAACATGATTTTGTTGAACAGCACGTCAAAACGTTTTCCGAATGGATTAGGTAACGATAGCGGTGTGCTTGGCAAGTACGTTGCCTTCCATAATTATCGCGCTCGCATATCGGGTGATTATGATGGTTTCGCTGACATGAAAACAGAAGGTGGCCGGCCTACATCGGCCTATATTCCGAGATTCAGAAATGTCTTTAAGCAAGAGACGGATTTCCTTCGTGGCTATGCAGCAGGATTTTCAGGTGGCCGCTACAAGTCCGGTTCGTGGGACGGAGTAGGCGAAACTCTGAAAGATAATCTTTCAAAATCTGAATGGGGTCCATGGCGCGTAGGCTCTCACATGATGGGCGAAACCATTCCAAAGGAAACAAACAAAGTAACGCTTGATGCGACCAAGAAGGATGAGTGGGGAATACCATTGTTAAACATCGACATCAGTTACGATGACAACGATGAGAAGATGGTGAAGGATTTTACCGAGCAACTGACCGAGATGTATACCAAAGCCGGATTTACGAACATTAAAACGGAAGACAGCAAACAAGCCCCCGGTCTTGACATTCATGAAATGGGCGGGGCGCGCATGGGTCACGATCCTAAAACCTCCATCTTGAACAAGTGGAACCAGGTTCATGCTTGCAAGAACGTGTTTGTTACCGATGGCGCAGCTATGACATCTACCTCAACTCAAAATCCTTCTCTCACTTATATGGCGTTTACTGCACGTGCGGTAGACTATGCCGTAAGTGAAATGAAGAAGGGTAATCTGTAGACAAACTAACAACAGAAATGTAAGAGATGAACTCACATCGCTTTCTCAATGAAAGCGTAGAGTTCTTCTTTGTATTGAATGAATTGATTGTTCAGAGACTCCAGTTGATTCGTTAGTTCATCGTGCTCTTTAAAATATTCAGTTTTTGACTCGTCACGCGTTTCCAACATCTCTGCTAATTTCTTTTCGTGCAAGCGAAGTTTTGTGGTGAGCGAATCAATGAGTTCACCATTATAATAGAGAATGATGCTTTGAAAATGGTCAACTTTCTTTTTGTCTTCAGCCGATTTTAGCGAGGGCGCATACTTGTCCAGTAGTTTTTGAAAGAAGGCGAGCTCACGCTTCCAAAGCACAGCAGCGGATAGCCATTCCAATGTTTTCTTATGCTTACCAATTAGTGTTGGCTGCAAGATATAGTTGTCGGTGATGGAGGTAATGGAGATCATGGCTTTATTGTTTTAACTCCAATCTACCCATAAGTTTCCACAATTGATATGACTTTTATCAGGATCACTGCGTGAGCTTAATAAGCTGCTCCCTTATGATCAAAAGCCCTTTCCGTAAGTCGTTTTGTGATATCATCAAGGGGCTCAGTATGCGAAGAACGTTTCCATCGGTGCCGGCACTTATTACCAGAAGACCATTGGCAGCACACGCCTGCAGTAATCTTTTGCAAAGGTCGGCATCGGGCTTGTTGGAATCCTTATCTTTCACAAATTCGATGGCGGTCATCGCACCAAGGCCGCGCACGTCACCGATGTTTGCTACTTCTTTTTGAAGTTCCATAAAGAAATTCATCACGGTGTTTCCCACTTGCAAAGCTTTTTTGTTGATATCGATTTTGGCCAGATAGTCGAGGGTGGCGATTGATGCAGCGCAAGCAACAGGATTTCCAGGGTAGGTTCCACCTAGGGTGCCCTTTGTAGTCTTATCCATAATCTCAGCTCTTCCGATAACTGCAGCGATGGGCATGCCACTACCCATCGACTTCGCCCAGGTAGAAATGTCCGGCACGATGTCGTAGTGCTCATACGCACACCATCTGCCGGTACGTCCAAAGCCTGTCTGTATTTCATCCGCGATAAAAAGAATTCCTTTTTTCTTGCAAATCGCTACAAGACCTTGCACATATTCTTTAGGTGCAATCACAAAACCACCTTCACCTTGCACCATCTCCATGATCACAGCGGCTACGTTACTCACATCAACAACTGTATGTAAATAGTTTTCAAATGCAGTGAGCTCACGCTTTACAAATTCAGTCATTGTCAAGCCATCGTTGCGTTTGTAATAATCTGGAAAAGGAAGACGATATATCTCAGGTGCAAATGGACCGCTTCCAATTTTGTAGCCCGTCTTCGATGTCAACGACATTCCCAGCAGGGTGCGGCCATGAAATCCTCCGGTAAAACAAATGATCCCTGATTTCCCCGTGGCCTGGCGTGCAATCTTAACAGCGTTTTCCACTGCTTCAGCACCTGTGCTGGCCAGCATTACTTTTGTAGACTTGCCGTGAGGAAACAACGCGGCCAATTTTTCGCATAGCGCCACGTAGGGCTCGTAGATGGCAACAGGAAAGCAGGCGTGAATCAGTTGCTTGCTTTGTTTGATGATGGCATCTACCACGGGTTTGGGGCAATGGCCACCATTGAGCACACCAATGCCTCCCGCAAAGTCGATATACTCTTTACCGTCAACGTCTTTTATTTTAGCGCCCTTTCCTGAGGCGATCGTCACCGGACTAAACATTCCCATTCCTTCAGGAACTATTGCATTTCTTCGCGCGATGAGTTTTTCTGATTTTTTCATGCTGTTAACTGTAAGTCAAATTATTTGCGTGTCACCACCGGGAGTATGATTCTCGATGGATATTTCGATGAATGATAAACGGTATTAATAGTTGGTGCAAGTTTTTTTTCGGTCGCGATCTCGGTTCCCGTATTTGGATTAGGGTCATAGTGCGGAGCCTTACTGCTGGTAACATAAACCTGAATGCGATGTCCTTTCTGAAAAAGATTGGACGTGTAGATATTTCCGATTCTGATCTTATATACTTCACCGGGTGTTAGCAACTCTTGTTTCTCAAACCCATTTCGATAACGCATTCTTAGATAGCCGGCATCCAGTCCATGCAGGTTGATTACTTTGCCGTCCGGATAGACGTCACAAAGGGTAACTGAAAAGTCAGTGTCTTTTGCCATTGAGCTCACATATAACTCAGCGACAATTTCACCTGTCACTTCAATATTTTGAGTAAGTACGTCAGATGAATAAACGATTACATCTTTTCTGGATTCAATTTCTCGTTGATCATATGGGTAAGATTTTTCATAGGATTTATCCCATACCGGATCGGCAGGATCAAACGTGTAGCTCACACTTTTATCGCCAGGAATGGCGCTGATGGTGAGTGAACCATCTTTACTAGTTTTTACAGGATGACTGAGATACATGGAAGTAGCAACCGCAGATGAGAGCGGCCATTCAGTTTCGTAATGCCACTTATTTTCTCCCATTGTGAAAATACTTACCACGGGAAAAGGTTCTTTTGCGGACACATCCTTTAAATGTGCATCAAACCAACGAAGCAACCATGCATCATAGTCGAGCCCGGCATTTATTCCAAAATCAACTTCACCAAAAATTGTTTTGCGTGGCATGACAGACGTGTGGTTCCATGGTCCCAACATCAGAAGCGTTCCTTCTTTTGCCTTACTTGTTGCTGCTTCGTTCTTCATCTTATTATAAGCACGCGTTGCACCTTCGGGTCCGTAGGCTGCATCGTACCAGCCACTTTCAAGAAACACCGGATTTTTTATTTTCGGAAAATCTTTTTCCATATTCAAAAAATCCCACCAGGAGGATAAGTCGGGGTGCGTGAGCCATTCATAATACTCTGGTGCATATTTCTTCAGGATGGGTAAATCTACCAGGGGCCTGTAATTGTACCATTGTCTTCGATCGCTTTTCTCCCATTGTTCAGTAGCGGGTTCATCATCCCAGGGACCTGAGTTATCATTCGCTCTCTTGCGTTTGTCTGCCAGAATATAAGGCATGAACCAATCAATCCAGGGATGCGAGAAGGCGCCACCATAATACATAAACTGATGACTTCCGATGGGAGTCATTTCAGGAGCGGCCGCGGCTAAATGTGGCGGTGCTTCCGACATTGCCAGCCATTGCACAATACCGGGATAAGAGCCTCCATACGAACCAACTTTGCCGGTACAGTAGGGTTGTTGCGCTACCCATTCAATCACATCATAGCCATCTTTTTTTTCATTTCGATAGGCTTCAAACTCACCTTCGCTTCGCAAACGTCCGCGCACGTCCACTAACAAAACTGCATATCCACTCTTTGCTGCTTTTATCGGCAACTCAGCATACTGATCGTAATCGTCAACACCATAAGGTGTGCGGTATACAATGGCAGGGTATTTTTCCTGCGAGTCGGGGCGGTATAAAATGGCACCTAATTTAACTCCATCCCTCATGGGGATCGTGATTTCTTCGCGAAGCAGATTTAAATCTTGTTGTGAAAGAGCGTGTTCACTAATCAGTGAGCAAATGGTGATCAGATAGAGTAAAGGCCGATGTTTCAGACGTGTCATTTTATTTCAATAGATTCTTATAGTACTCCTTCGCTTGTGTGATGTCGTCTTGTACTTGTTTTTTTTCGGCATCGCTGCGGAAAGACAAGTCACTTAATTTTGTTTCGATTCTGCTGATCCATTTCTGAAAATATAAGCCTGCACTTTTTTGTTTCGGATTGGGAATGGAAGAAACAACATAGATGGGGTTTGTGCTGGCATACGCATAGAGATCTAAAAGATCGGAATGCCCTTTGTCATTCCAGACGCGCAGTAACACCCAGCCAGCACTTTTTAGTTTCAGGTTACCGCTGACATCGGCAGTTTGTTTGTTGCCGGTGAGCATGTGTGTGGCAATTACTTCTCCGTTCTGAATGATTTCAAAATGATCAATTGGAACAGAGCTTCTCAGAAAAGCCTGATAAGAAGCCGTCAGTCCTTTTGGTGGAATAGATAAACTATCACCACTTGCTTTTCCGTTGATCGTTAGACCTACAATGGGTCCGTTGGTGACAAAGCTTTTTCCATTTCGTACAGCCGAAAGAAAGTCCTCCTGGTTCAGGTCACCGATCTGCCTGACGTATACCCGATTGAGTCCAACGGGTCCGCGAAGGCTTGCGTAATTGGCCATAGCGTCCGTGCCTGCACTAGCCGGAATTTTTAATCCGCTGTTTAATAACTGATACCAGACTGATTCTGATGCTTTGTGATCAGCAAATCCAATCAATTCATAGTAATCCACTTTTTTTAAAGCAGCATCGATCGGCAGTTCATTAAATAAAGTTGATGATTGATCCGGAAAAACTTCTGATTGTTCAAACGGGTGAACATAACCAACTAAACCCTTTTGATCATGTGTGCGATCGGCAACAAAACGATTATGAGGGAACAGACTTTCAACAGCGGTGTTTGGATACCCCGAGTAACCGGGGATAATAAGATGATCCGTGAGATGTAATAATCCCAGATGTCCCCAAAAACTTGTATGGAATTCCTGCGAATGCAAAATCATCGTATGGCCCGAATACCGAAATGGAGCAGGAGTGAAGTAGCTGACATCCGGAACTCTCTGTTCTTTGTTGACGATCAGATTAAATATATAGTTGACGTTTTCAGACTGTGCTTGTTGGGCAAGACGTTCTGGGTTATTCAGATAAGTACCTCCGTAGTTCATGTGCACATGCAAGTCCCCACTGCGCCAATTACCGAAGTCGGAAGGAAGGTTCTGTCTTTTTAAAACGATCTCAATTTTAGAGGAACTCAACTGATCCAGGTCGATTTCTTTTTTTAAGAGTTCGAATTCGGGTCCATGTGAAACCTGAAGCATGACTTTACCTTTTGGCAATTCAACGGATTCAATTCCCTGGGTGTGAAAGTAGTGTGCTTCAAATGGACTTACGTCCGGATACCGGGAGTCATCGGCCCGCATCCATGAAGTCGATGGCGCGTAACTTTTTCCGTGGCTGTCTGTGATGCTAATCCGTGCAGGTAAAGTATTTCCAGATTCATCCCGAATGTCTATCGAATATTTTTTGCGAGCGTTTAGGTATTGAAGTTCAGTTGCTTTGATTCGCTGCTGCTTTCCATCGTAAGAATTGAATAGCCAGAGCGATGTGTTTCCTTCACGATTGGAAATGAAAGCTATTTGCTCACCATTGGGCGACCATCGTGGACACCAGTTGTCGTATTCGCCATAGGTAAGAGGGATGGGGCTTCCGCCATCTACCGGTAATGTCCATAGTTGATGCCAGTTGCGCCCGAGATAACTGCTATAAACAATCCGACTTCCATCTCGTGACAAATCAGGCTTCATCTGCCAGTTGGTCTCTTCCTGCTGCACGGTTTTTATTTCTTTCGTTTCAACATTCATCGACATCAGATAGCCTGTGCCGTGCGCCACTTCGTGATTAGATAGGTAATAGATTTTCTTGCCGTTAGCCGACCATGTTGGATTGACCGCATGATCGTAAGCACTGTAGTAATATCGCTTGACGTTACTTTTTTGATCGGGTATTAATCGCTCGATGTTAACTAATTGATTGTCCTTAGTCTCGGCAACATGCAACAAAAAATGCCCGCTCTGATAGGTTGAAACAAATGCAATGTGATTACCATCCGGTGACCAGCGTGGTTCCAGATTGACCGCCTGGTTGTTGGTTAGCGCGGTGGTTGTGCCGGTCAATAAATTCAAAAGCATAAGCTCACATGAGCCACCATTGTATCGAACAAATACAATGTGATTTCCATCGCGCGACCAATCTGGCTGATAATCGTAACCTTCACCATCCGTCAATTGCGTTGCCTTTTCATTTCCAACTTCTTGCATCCATAAACTTCCTTTCATGGAGTAGATCAATTGCTTGCCATCTGGTGACCAGGTTACAGAAGACGGGCCCGTGGTAAGCTGTGGTAGGTATAACTCCCGGAAGTAATAATTGTGGGGCAGGTCTATTTGGCTCAAGACAGGTATGCGCTGCGCCAATGTGGCCAGGGAATTAAACAGAAGCGCAATGAAAAAAAGTCGAATGATCATTTCAAATTAATTTATACCATACGTTCATGTCTTCAAGCCCTGAATAGATGTAGCAATTATTTGTCATTCTACCACCATAGGTGTACCGCAGTTGATAAAATACTTTGTTCATGCTATAGGATTCAGAACGAGCAATCGTATAAAGGCAATGAACATTCTGCTGCAACAATATTTCTTCTAGTTTACAGAGAAGTTTTTTCATGTAGCCTTTGCCCTGAACTTCCGGAAGGGTAGCACAGTCGGTTAATTCTGCATTTGAAAACTCGCCTACTATTTCAGCTGAAGCCGCACTTACGATTTTATTTTGCTCGCGAGCCACTACGTAAATTGTTCCTGCGTTCATCGTTTTAAGAACATAACCTGATTCACCGATGGGAGTGGGGTAATAGTTGAAAGTAGAAGCATATAGCTGAGTTAGCTCATCTGCATCTTGTTCAGTAGCCAGGCTAACGTCACCACAATCAACGGGATCGTTTGATCTTGCTTCTTTTAATAACTTGTCTATAATTTCTTGTTCTGCCGTTTGTTTGGAATTGATCGCGCGCAACGGAGAGAGATACTTCACGATAAAAAACATATCTACACCCTTAAAGTAGCCCGCAATAAATGCTTCCTGCTGAAAGCCATTCGATAGAAAGTAATCAAGTTCTTCCTTTCGGGATTTGATGATGATTTTCTCTGCCCATTCGGGTGTTGATTGTGTAATCAGAGCGAGAACTTCTTTTGCTTCTCCAAAATAGTCGTCAATTCTCATCCGCTTATTGAGGTTATCAATATAAGCAGTAATGCTTCCGGAAGCCGATTTTATTTTTGAAGTCACAGTTAGGAGGAATGAACACCACACCAAGTGATCAGCGTGCGTGCAAATAGTTTTGCGGCAAGTTGTACTTCATTTAGTTTGATGAATTCGTTTGGATAATGTGCGACTTTCGTTTCACCCGGCCCAATCACCAGTGTTGGGATGTTTCCGATCTTTCCCAGCAATCCGCCATCTGTTCCCCAGGGCGAAGCTTCGATTGTTAATGTTCGATTGTAAGTAGATTCAAAGTTTTCTTTCATCAACGCAACAAAGCGATGATTTTCTTCCACAGCATTGGGCACCCATTGTGCTCCAAAAAATTCAACTTTAACCGGATGATCTTTCAGCCATGCATCTGTTTTACAAACTTCGGCAAGATGACCGCGCAGTTCCTGCTTTACCTTATTCATCTCTTCCTGTGGTCCCACACCAATTCTTCCTTCGAGGGTCACCAAATCCGGCACAGAGGATGGCCATGAGCCGCCTTGAATTTTTCCAACATTTATAGGAATGGGAATAGGTATATGACGATAGAGAGGGTCTGATATCGTTGCATTTCTTTTCTTCTCCAGATCCAGGATGCCTTGATGAATTTTCCAGGAGTTCTCAATGGCCGAAACTCCTTCATAGCGGGTGCCAGCGTGCGCTGACAGGCCTTCAACAATTACTCTAAACCACATCGAACCTTGTTGCTTGATGAACAATTTCATGTTGGTTGGTTCAGGTATGATGGCTGCGTCAGCTTTATACTGGCGAACCAATGTGGCCAGCGTTCCGGCACCGCCCGATTCTTCTTCAATCACAGACTGAAAAATAATATCGCCCTTTAATTTTATTCCCGATTTAATAATGGATTCAATGGCAAAAAGTAAAGCCACGTTACCTCCTTTCATATCGGTTGTGCCACGGCCATACATTTTTCCGTTTTCGATATGACCAGAAAATGGATCTTGTTTCCATTTTGTTCGGTCGCCTGCCGGCACAACATCAATATGACCATTGAAAATTATAGATTGACCGCCACCTTCGCCTTTCAACACACCAACGACATTCGGGCTGCCTTCAAATGAACTTCGGGAAGGAACAAAGTAGTCACTCCTTGCAAGTTCCTGATAGGAGGGATCCCACACATCTACCTTCAGACCGAGCGCGTGTAATTTTTGAATCACAATCTCTTGCACACCCTTTTCATTTCCCTGCACGCTGGGCTGCTGAATCATTTTCTGAAGCAACGCTATTGCTTCATCGAAGTGATGATCGATGTATGATTCAAGTTTATGTTGCAGATCGTCCATTAGTTTTTGAAAGTTGATGACAATACAAATTCTGCCTCCGTAAGATTCTTTACTTCTTCGATGGAATGACATGGAGTAATTCATCAAGAAATAGTTTACCGTCTGCAATAGAAAAAACTGCCATGTCGGTGATGATTTTCTTTACACAGTGGTAAGTAGTAACAGGCAATGAACACTTTTTTACAATTTTTGGTCGTCCGTCTTTTTCGCAATGTGTCATCACCGCAATTAAGTTCTTAGCTCCATAGGCAAGCTCCATAGCGCCACCAACTCCGGGCACTCGTTTGCCGGGTACAATCCAATTAGCAAGATCACCTTGTTCGCTTACTTGCAGCGCACCTAAAATGGAAACGTCAATGCATCCTCTGCGAATCATGCCGAATGCCATCGCGCTATCAAAGTAACTGGCGCCTGGCAAAACCGTTACCGGAAGGCCGGCTGCATTGCTCAGATTGCCATCGGCATTCGTTTTGGGAGTTGGGCCCATTCCTAAAATTCCATTCTCGGCCTGAAAGAAGACGTGAACATCTTTGGATAAGTAATCGGGCACGAGACTTGGTATGCCGATCCCTAAGTTGACGATCATCCCATCTTTCACTTCGCGCGCTGCGCGTTCAGCAATTATTTGCCTGGCATCTCCCATACCCATTTCCAGTTATAACCTTTTGATGCCACGATATATTTCACGTAAATGCCGGGTACAATAATCTCCTCCGGATTTAATTCGCCCATCGGAACAATTTCATCTGCTTCTACGATGGTAATTTTACTTGCTGTTGCAACATAAGGATTGGTGTTGCGTGCGGTTTTGTCAAATATCAAATTACCGAAAGTGTCTGCTTTCTTCGCATAGACAATGCTGACATCTGACAGCAGCGGAGCTTCATATAAATATTCTTTGTCACCTATCTTAATGCGAGGTTTATTGTATTCGAGCTGAGTTCCTTTACTTAGTTCGGTTAGAAATCCATTCAACCCAACTCCACCGGAACGAATACGCTCTACTAAAATTCCTTGCGGTGAGAATTCAACTTTTAGTTTCCCTTGATTCATTAAATCGCCAGCCGTTGGGTTGGAACCAATGTGGGAAGCAATCAATGATGAGGCCCGTTCCAGACAAATAAATTTTCCGATGCCCACCCATGGAAATCCTGCATCGTTGCCAATCAGGTTTACATTTTTTACTCCGGTATCGATGAGACAATCAATCAAGCCGGGAGGACTACCTACACCACCGAAGCCGCCAAACATCAAGGTCATGCCATCGAAGAATTGTGTGCGAACAAATTCGTAGTCGGTTACTTTATTGAAGAGATGCATCTACTGGTAGTTGATAGGATTCTTATAATTTCAATTAAGTACTTCATGCAGAGATTGCGAAAACTTCTGAATCAATTCGTTAGCTTCGTTTTTGGTGATGATAAATGGAGGCGAGATCAGGATGCCGTTTTCATCTTTGCCTTCTTTGCCACCTACTGCCGGATATACCAGTAACCCATTTTGGTAACACCGTTCAATCAGTTTCGCCTGAAGTCCTTTTACGCCTGGATCAAATTCTATACCCATCATCAAGCCTTTTCCGCGCACGATCTGAATTACTGAATTTCTGTTCTTTAATTCCTGCAGGGCTGACATTATGTAAGTCCCCATTTCATTCACGTTATGCAGCAGGTTATCTTCTTCCACAATTTGAAGAACCTTGAGTGATGTGGCGCATGAAAGCGGATGTCCGCTGTAGGTGTGCCCACTCATGATTAATCCGCTTCCTTTTCTTATGGGCTCAAGAACTTCAGAAGTCATCAGCGTTGCCGCGATCGGTGCGTAACCAGCGCCAAGGCTTTTGCCAATGGTAACGATATCTGCTGTACTGTTCCAATGTTCGAGGCCAAACCATTTGCCTGTGCGGCCCAGACCCGTCATCACTTCATCAGCAATAAATAAGATCTGATGTCGCTGGCAGATTTCTTTCATCTTTTTATAGTAATCAGGAAGAGGGGCGAGGGCTGTCCCCGCTGCGCCTACCATGGGCTCTGCCACAAAGGCGGCAATATTTTCAGCGCCCGTTTCCGCTATCACTTTTTCAAACTCATTGAGTTGAGTTTCTAAGGGATCACGTTCCAGATCAGCCGAAAGCCGAGGGTATTTCTCCAGCGAATTCTCGAAACGTTGTCTTCGCAAAGCATGACCAGACAATGACAACGCACCCACGGTAATGCCGTGATAACTTTTCCATCGGGTGATGAATCTCACTTTTTTCGGTTGGCCTTTCTCCTGCCAATATTGTAAGGCAATTTTCATGGCAGTTTCAATCGCTTCGGTTCCACTGTTGACGAAGAACGTATGCACCAATTTTTTTTCTGGTGAAAGCTCGAATAATTTGGTGGCTAATTGTTCTGCCTCATTTGATGAAAACTGAGAGCGATATACAAACTGAAGTTTATCGAGCTGTTGTTTGATGAAGGGTAATAACTTCTCGTGCGAGTGACCCAATGAACAAGTCACGGCACCCGAAGATCCATCTAAATACGACTTGCCATGTTCGTCATAAATATAGATTCCCTTGGCTGATGTAGCTTTCGTGTAAGTTTTATTGAGAAGTGGTTGAATATTGTGATTCATAGCGACAAAGTTGGTAAGATAATGGGATTTAGGGTTCTAATAAATCCAGACCAGAATATTTTTTATACATTTCAAAAATGAAAATTAAATCCTTTCCGAATGCGCTCACTTTTGTAATCGCTTTCATCCTGTTTGCGGGCGTGCTCAGCTATCTCATACCAAAAGGTAGCTATCAGCGTGTGCGGGAGGTTAGTACCCAAAGAGAGGTAGTAGTTCCAGGTTCCTATCAACGGGTAGAAGCTCCGCAGTTGTCACCCTTTCAAATACTAACCGCCATTCCACGTGGTGTGAGTGATGGAATTGAGGTAGTGGTGCTGATTCTTTTTGTAGGTGGATGCCTCTATATCGTGGACAAAACGGGAGCTTTGAAGGAAGGCGTTACATATCTCGCCTCGAAGGTGAGCGGAAAAGAAGAACTGGCTCTGATCGCATTGGGCGTTTTATTTGTGACGGGTGGTGCCACCGAAGGGCTCGAAGAAGAAATTGTTCCCTTGATTCCGGTTCTCTTAATTATGATTCGGAATCTTGGCTATTCTGCCATGGTTACGGTTGGAGTGAGTTTCGGCTCAGCTATTATTGGAGCTACTTTTAGTCCGGTCAACCCGTTTGGTGCGGTGGTGGCCCAGAAGGTGGCGGGCTTGCCATTTCTTTCTGGCGGAATATTTTTATTGAGCGTGCTGATACTTCAGTTCTCCCTGTGGATGTTCATGATGATTCGGTATGCCAATAAAAATCGAATCACAAAACCAGATCAAGAATTATTGCTGGAGGCGAAGTCAACCATTACAAATTCACAAATCATAATCTTGTTGTTAGTACTTTTTGCTTTTGTTGTATTGATCGTTGGTATGCTGTTCTGGCATTGGAGTTTCAATGAAATGTCGGCTGAGTTTCTGGTGGTGGGAGTGATGGTGGGTTTGATTGGTGGGCTGGGCGTTGACGGAACCTTCAAGGCTTATGCCGATGGATTTAAAGACATGACCTTTGCTGCCCTGATTGTTGGGCTGGCTTATGGGATACCACTGGTATTAAAAGAAGGAGTCGTGATGGATACTATCATCTATGGATTGTTTACGCCTTTGCAGTATGTGCCTTCACAGCTTTCAGCTTTTGGTATGCTGGTATCTCAGGCGTTGTTACACATAGTCGTTCCAAGCTATTCTGGTCAGGCGGTTTTGACGATTCCGATTCTTGCGCCTCTTTCTGACTTGATTGGGCTTTCGCGAAATGTTTGCGTGATGGCATTTCAATTTGGGGCCATCTTAATGAACCTGATTGCTCCGACCAATGGCGCGTTGATGGCCATCATCGCAGTGGCTGGCATTTCATATGACGAATGGTTTCGATTTGTAATAAAGAGATTGGCTATTGTTTTTATTTTGGCCGCTTTGTGTCTTGGTTTTGCGATCGCGATAGGTATTTGATAATTTGAATGGTTATTTGGCTTCACTTCATTCAAATTTGTTTCCATTGTTCAGTAGAGAATGGCTAAGAAAAAAACTAAACAGCAAAGTAATTCTTCTTTGCCCGATTTTTTTTGTGCAGGTTCTTTCCGTGAATGGGCAAGTTGAAAAGCAAAACATTTTTCCAGTTCTCAAAAATAAACTGGTGGTATTGCGAGATACCTCCTTCATTACAAAGAATGACACTATTCTTTTTTTGTCTACTGAAGAAATAAAAAAAATAAAAGTTAGAGAAAGTCCGGAGTTGAGAACCCTCCGTTTCTTTGACTCTATACGTAGTCGCTCGTCCGAAACCAGAATTGCGAAAGAAGTGGTTTCGCTTATTCTGAAAAGCAAAGCCACTAAAGCCAGTCTCCCTGCCGTGGTGGTTAAGAACGAGGATGCTTTCAAGCAATATGAAGGTTATGTCATCGGTTCCATTACCTTCAAAGCGGTTGATCTTTTGGAAGGTTCTGTTATTGACACCTTGCAAAAGACATCTACTACTTTTGGCAAGTTTATCAATCATATCCACAAAGATACCCGAGCTTCCATTGTTCAGCGAAATCTACTTTTCGCAACAGGTGATAAAGTTGATCCTTACCAATTAGCCGATAACGAACGGATCTTACGGCAGTTCAGAACGATGCGTGACGCTCGCATTCAGCTTAAGTTAGTGGATGATCAAAACAAAGTTGTTGACATTGTAGTGGTCACTCAGGATGTGGCATCGATTGGAGTAAATGGAGCCTACACTTCGCTAAACAATTTCAGAGGAGATTTATTTGACATCAATGCGTTAGGATATGCCCAGCAACTTCAGTTTTCATACTTTAGAAGGTCAACTGAATCTCCGGTTAATGGATTTGGTGTTCTTTTGAGAAACCCAAATATCAGAGGCAGCTTTATTCAAAGTGAAATTCAATACGTTCAAAACTTTGAAAGGACACAAGCAAGGATTTCCATTGCCCGTGATTTTTTTACACCCGATATAAAATATGCAGGTGGTTTTGAATTGTTTACTACGCGGGAAAAATTCTATCTGCAAGGTTTGGATACGATAAAATTGCCGTATCATGAAAACAGGGTGGATGCGTGGTTGGGTCGGTCATTCAACCTGAAAAAGAGAGTGAACCTCATTACCTCATTACGTTTCTACGACCGCGTTTTTTTTGATAGACCTTTTGTGTCCGCAGACTCTAACTCTTATTTCTATAATCGTTCGTTAACACTAGGAAGCCTTACAGTTACAGAACGTAATTATATGAAGAGTTCATTAATTCGTGGATTTGGCCGAACAGAAGACATACCCATCGGTCACTCCGTAGGCGTGTTAATAGGCCGTGAGCCAAGTGAGTTTTACACTCGTAGTTATCTGGAGCTTAACGGAAGCATTTCGCGATACAATAGCCAATGGGGTTACGTGAGTGCTCGGGTGGCGCTGGGTTCGTACGTCAGACAAACAATTGCCGAAGAAGGCGTTTTTTCTTTCAACACATTTTACTTTAGTAATCTGTTTAAAATAAAGAGAGTCCGCTCTCGCCAGTTCATAACGAATAGTTATACGAAAGGCTTAAACCGAACGTGGGACAAGCGACTCGGTACAGAAGGTAAATGGTACGATGTTAAACAACAGCCACCGTATGGATCCATGCGTTGGACTACGTCTTTTGAAAATGTGTACTTCCTGCCAGGCTATACTTATGGATTTCGCTTTGCCCTCTATCATTTGGTTACCGTAAACTTACTCGGTGATCACCATCTTTTCTCGAAGGAAAATCTTTACACCTCTGTCGGGGGCGGTATTCGTACACTTAATGAAAACTTTGTTCTTCCTACTTTTTCGTTGGGCTTTAATTATTACGTGAAGAGAAATGCGTATGCGCCTGATTTTGAAATAAAGTTTTCTACGCAATTGAAAAAACTATTTGGTAATGATCAAACGTTTAAACCAGCCATTGCCTCATTTCAATAGTTGGTTTTCTGGTATTTTTACCGCCCGCACACGACTAGCTAACGGATGAAAGTAAATCTTCACTTCAGGTTGAAGCCAAGTTCACCAAGTCAGCCGAACACACTATCCGGCACTGGCGAAACTTTCAACCAGCTAATACTTGGGTTTAAATGCCTTTTCTGGTATTTACTTCCTCGACCCTATGTTGAAACCCACGCCCATGTTTGCTCGGAAGCCATCCCATTCAGCTGCTACCCTCGTGCCAAGTGGAGTAGTAAAATCAAGTCCATCTTTGGTTTTTAGTTGGCCGTGAAGTTGCAATTCATAACCAACATGAGCTTGAAGCACAATCGCTTTTATTTTCCGTTGCAGAGTTAATCCAGGTCGCAATCCAAAGTTGATGGACTTAAATACCATTGCTGCCGATTGTATGGTGTTTCCAATTCCCAATTCTTTTTTGAAGGAAGCTGTTGAAAAGATAGCAGAGGCGTGGGCACTGGAGAAAAGCGACCAGCGTGCATCTCCTGCTATTTGATATTGATAGAACACGCCATATTGATAGCAGATAAGAAGTTGGTCAATTCGTGAATAACCTGAATAGTCACGGTAGTCAAGCGAGCCTCCAGTAGATGCGTAGTTGAACCATAAGCCTGCTGTAGACTGGCCTGTTATTTTCGTCCCCGCTGATGCACCATACGTATAATAAGGTGGAAACTTGTGTACTGCCTTGTAGGGAATACGACTCTGATTTAGATATTCTTGCTGAAACTGTTTTTGCGTCTTCATCGAATAGGTTCCCACACCCATTTGGAGAAGAGCTATATTTTCCTGAGCCATTACACTGGTGTAGACCAGCGTGAGGAGAAAAAAGGCGACTATCTTCATTTTAATTTTTCTATGTAACCGTTGCTGATAATATGATAACCATTAGCATACGCGTGAATGCCATCCCATGGCGGCAGCGCCTGCACGTTATCCTTTTCGTGAAAGTCAATTACATCCAGAAGATGAATCGTGGAATAGATATTGCGCACTTCTCGTGTGTACAAATTTTGAGTCATATCATCGTATCTGACTTCGGTGTAGTAACTGTTGTTGCTTCTGGCTGGCAGTGTGATTCCACGTATCACGGTGAAAGCGGAGCTGGGCAAAGATGGTCGTTCTTCAAGATTATACACGTTGATTTGCGGACTAGCTCGGTAGCTGAATGGAGCGATGTAAGTAGTGCTAATTAATTCATTGGCAGTACTCCTGAAAAACTTCAAGCCGCTGCCAACGTTTCCCAGTTTTACAAATGTGCCAGATGAGCGATTGTAGACTTCACCTGTTTCGGTTGTTGGTAAGTCAAAGGCCATGTATCTTCCATCATTAGAAACTACGGGTGGCCTTAGCGGTTTGGTAGCAAGAGAGACATCTGACTTCCAGGGAATATTATTTGTATTTATTTCGAAAGCTAACCCCCATATCCCGGTACTCTTGCCAAGTGACATTGTTAGAAGTCCATCGTTTGAAAGATTGCCCAGAGTTATGCCCGTAATGTCACTGCCGTCACCTAAATTCTGTGTGGCCTGAAATATTGGATAGTTCATGTGATTACTAAATGAGAATGGATCGAATCCAACTAGTTGAGATGTTTCTCCTACTACAATCCCCTTGCTTTCATCCTCACTTACCACAAGAGATGAGAAGGTGGCAACGCCCGCATCTTGATATCCTAAACTATCTTCCAGCGTTAAGTCGGGGAGGCTATACCGGTAAATCGCTTTTTGAGAAGCAATCAACAATTTATTGTGATGAGGCAACATCGCAAATGTATTGAAGTTCTTTAGGTTAGGCGCTTGGCTAACACCCTTCGTTAAAGAGTAAAGCTGATTGGGATAGTCATTTCGGGCAATTGTAATCCAGTAGTTTTGACTTTCTCCCATCACTAATGTGTCAATGGTGAATTTGCCGGACGAGGTTAAGGGTAAGTCAATCCTAATGTTAGAATAAACGGTTAATGTGGAATTACTTACGTTAATCAGTGATTGATTCCAGAAAAGCTGCACTTGCTTTAGATCATTGTATGTGATGTCAAAATCAATAGGGTTCTGATTGAACTCCACTGAACCCAGTTCGACTTGTCCGAAGCCATAGCCCTTGGCAAAAATTTTGTAGGTAACGCTGCCTCCAACATATCCAAGGTCAACAAAATTATTTTGCGAAGTATTGTAGATGAGTGTGTCAGGAATAAAGGACGGCTTATAAATCCTTTTAATCGCATAGTAGAAATTCTTTTGAGAAGGAGCATTCCATCGCAAGGTAGGGAATCCGTTCTCATACGAAATGGTTGGAGGACTAATCGGATTTGGAGGTGTGGGGTCGATGATGATGGTAAACTTTTTTTCAATGGTGTAATATTCCGATCCCTCAAGATCGGCAAGACTTCCAGTCTCTGTGGCTACTTGCAGGCGTAAAATAATGGTATGAGTTCCAATAACATAGCTTGTCAAAGTATAGGAGACGGTATTGCCATTGACCGACCCGGCCGAAACATTGACAGCATCCAATAGCACCTCAGCACTTATAATGGGCTTTGACAGGTCGTTGATAACGAAATTGAATTTTGTATAGCCTTTTACATAGTACGGATCTGAAAATCCAGGATCGCTTACATCAATGGAAAAAGCGATTGGTTCGGGTGGCTTAATTGGGACAATATTTTCCTTAGATGGTGTAAAGGTGCATTCACTAACCAAGACCACGATAAGGAGAAATAGAATTGACGATTTGATGAGACCAAAAACATAAGCCATGAAAAAAATAGTTTTAAAAACTCTGAAAGATAGTTTCTAATTTTTAGACTGCACAACCTAATGTGCCTAACTAATGGATCAAAAAAAAATAGTTTTGATTCAGGTTCAGCATGAAGATGGAATAATGGCTATGTTGATATCAGATCACGCTCTTTTCTTGATCGTCCTGAGCGGATACACTGGGCTTAATTCCCAACCACAACAATGCAGCTACAATCGACAAACCAGCCGCTATGTGCAAGGCAAACTCCCATCCGAGATAACTAGCAATCCACGGTGTGAGCACAGGTGAAATAAGCCCGCCTAAATTACTTCCCATGTTCATGATACCGCCAGCCGTTCCACTTCGCTTTCCAGCGATCGAAGTCATCATTCCCCAAAACGGACCCTCCACACATAATACAAATGCAGTTGCAAATGCTAATGTAATAGCAGCGACTATAGCACTTGACGTGTGAGCTCCAACAGAAATTAAAATACCCGACATGCCCATTCCTATCATAGGCACCAGTCGACCACCCCAAACCTTTCCCAACTTTCCGTCCAGCAATTTATCGGAGATGTAACCTCCCAATGGAATGGAGATAATGGAAAGCACCCACGGCAAGCTGCTCATCCATGCTCCGGTTAATAAACTGAAATGACGGACCTGAACGAGATACAGATAGAACCAGGAAACAAAAATGTATCCCACGTAACCTTGCAAGCCATAGCTGACGCTTAACAAATAAAAACTCTTGCTTTTCAGTCGTGGTGCTGATTCCGCATCTGATTTTTCTTTAGTTGAATGTGATAACGTATCAGGCACCTTTACATTTTTCCAAATGAAAGCAATGATCAAAGCGGGAAGGGCTGATACGGCAAGAGCCATTTGCCATCCCCAATTAACCATAACGAAAGAAACGAGAGGTGGCGCAATAGCAGAACCTAGTCCAACAGAACCAATCACAATTCCGTTTGCTCGTCCCCGATAAGTAGTGGGCACCCATTGAGATACACCCAGGGCAGCGGCCGGATACATAGGAGAAGCCGTAACACCTAATATAAAGCGAAGCGCGATAAAGATGAATAAAACAGTTGACACTGTGAAGCCCCAATCGCCCCAACCAATTAATGCTTGAAGCAGGGTGAAAGCTACCCACAACCATACGGCAGTGCTCAGGATTTTTTTCGTACCAAATCGATCGGCTAAGGCTCCGGATGGAATTTGGAATAACGCATAGCCGAGTAAAAAAGAACTGAACACACGTCCCATATCCACCTGCGAAAGATGAAACTCATCCATCATCAACGCGCCAGCAGTTGAAATATTTACGCGACAGATGTAACCGGCCGTAGCGGTAGCGGCAAGCAATGCCACCATGTACCAGGGTCTTGAGTTATTCATGAAATTCGCTTGCGCATTAATATTTCTGAATAACCTTCCTTGATGTAGTCTTTGAATTCACCAATACGTTCATAGCCATTAGCCGCGTAAAACTTCTGAGCCTGATCGTTGAATGAGGAAACGCATAGGAAGAGATGCTTGAATGCATGCTTATATTTTTCTTCTGCAAATTTGAGAAACTGCTTACCGATACCCAGATTGCGATAGGCTGAATCAATGATCAGCGATTTGATGTAAGGTGAGCCAGCTACGCCATGATCTTGCAAGATGAGAACGCCACACGATTTGCCATGACTGTGCGCGATGTACACTATGTTGTTGGGGTCTTGAAAGACTTTTGTGCATTGCTCTGAGGTAACACCCAACGTCACCCACGGATCGGAAGTGAGCATTAGCTTTGCAGCCCAGTTCTTTTCTATTTCAGTTGCCGATGATATTTCGATCTCGTTCATGAGCATATCGAAATCTACTCAAAAGAGTAGTCCATGATCACTTGCGCATCAAAAATAATAGTAGAAATATTCTATACAGATATGATTTACTACCCGCAAGGGAGAACCGATGAAGCCGTGATGAAGGTTCGTGTCCTGCGACTGTAATTATTTCTTTGATCTGTTGAAGCGAAGTTTTTTCTTCACCTTAACTGGTTCCAGAATTCCGTAGTGATAGTAAGCAGGGCAGGGAAGTCCTTTCTGCGACTTGGTTACTTTTGCCCGATAGTTGATCATGAATTCGTGCGATCCATTCGAATACTTTCTGATACCCGAAGAAGTCCAGTCATACGAATAAGCAAAATGAAATTTTTCGGTAATCTTGAAATCCACAAATGAAATTACTGCATCGCCATTTCGCCAGGAAAGTCCTGCGCTAAATTGGTCGTAGAAAATAAACCCTGCATTGATATCAAAGCTCAAAGGTTGGCCTTCTTGTGCGCGAACTAACAGCGATGGGTTAAACTGAATAGTTTTTGCCATGTTAACCGGAATGATGCCGCCTGTTCTAAGAAAATAATACCGGGCCTCAGTTACCTGGCTAAGCGTATTTTCAGGATTTACCTTAGCAGAATTGGTGAGGATAAACGGCACTGAAAATCCGGCAAAGAAATTATTCTTACTGTAGTATAAGCCAGCTCCCACATTTGGCCGGATCGAGTTGGAAGGTGAGAACGATTGATCGGCAAGATCCACCAAGGTAAGCTTGCTAAAATCTACTCGCAGAAAATTGAAGCCGGCCTGCATACCCATCGACAAAATGCCCTTGTTCAAACGGATTTTATAGGCGTAGTAACTGTACACATTTTGGTTATTATAACTTCCAATGATATCGTTATTCACCAAAAGCCCAAGCCCAACTTTTCCATTCACAAGAGAAGTATGACCACTTACCGACACCGTGCGTGGCGCTCCCGGAAAATTCACCCACTGATTGCGATACGTAGAGTTCAAACTGAGTTGCACATGAGCTCCCGCAAAGGCGGGATTTATGACCAGCTCATTAAAATAATACTGACTGAAGACCGGGTATTGTTGACCGAATGCCTGATGGCCAACGCTCAGCAAGAAAACCGATGAGATGATAATGGCGGCAAGGCGCTTTAGAGTTCTCATAGTTACTAGTTCACGATCTCAAGATATCCGGCAAGTGGCTTAGACCCATCGCGCTTATCAACAATATAATAGTAGGTGCCATCGGGCAGACTTATTCCCATCAGACTGATACCCCGGTTTGACTTTCCATCAAAGTAGATATTGCTATTGTCATAACCTTGCGCTTCAAACACCAGCGTTCCAGCCCGGTTAAATATCTTGACAATATTATTCGGAAAATCCTGAATACAATCAATTTGGAAGAATTCGTTTCGTCCATCACCATTTCTTGAAATTCCATTGAATGGTCTGATATCGGGTTTGATGTCAACGTCTTTCTTGGTGGCACATCCTAAAAACGAAGTTACGGTTACGGTATACAATCCGGCTTTCACCTCATTCAGGGTTGGGCCAACCTGGAACGGACCATTTCCATTCTCCCACTCAATTTTCTCTACGGGCACATTACTTAACAAGACCAACGTAGCAGAACCATTAGGCTGGTCGCAGGATGGTTGGATGACCTGAAAATCAAAATCAGGATAGGTTTGATCTTTCTTGATGTTTTCAGACTTCAACGGTGACTTGCATCCTGTGAGGCGGCTTGTTGCTGTAACAGAATAATCACCAACAGCAAGGTCGATATAGAGGTCGCCAACAAAATCGGATGAGCTATTTTCTTTTGTTCCATTGTACCAATTGAAAATATAATCTCTGGTATTCTTATCTGCGCCAACCGTAGCAGACAGACTTCCATTGTCAACGAGACAGCTCGTTACATCCGAATTTTTCTGAATGTCTGGAATTGGAATTGGAACCGTGGCACTTGGGAAATTGGTTTGCACTGTTCCCGTACAACCTGTCACCACATCTTTTGCTTCCACCGTGTAGAGGGCTGGTTTCAATTCACCAAATTCGGGTCCGGTGTAAACAGGTAATCCTGCAGCAGCGTTTCCTTCAAACCAGTTGAACTCGAATCCGATTATGGTTCCGTCAGCTGATACTCTGGCCACACCATTTGGTCGTAGCGGATCACAATTAAGAACGGGCATGACGGTTTCAATTAAAGGAACCGGATTATGCCGGCCATCGATCACCGTATATTGCGCAACCCCTGAGCAAGAAGTGTTATTGTCAGTAATTCTCACCGTGTAATCTCCTTCGGCCAAACCTGCCTGTAAGAAGCTGGTTGCGAATCCTGGCAAAGCAGTCATGCCCGCAATGTCAGGAGGATTGCTCAGGTTAGGAGTGGCTCCGAAATACAAGTCTGCTGTGAAGTTATACGGGAAGGGATAGGTGATCTGGATATCTGCAACGCGCGCAGAGATAGATCCATCCTGGCCAACACAAAATAACCTCGGCTGACCACCCAACGAAACAACAGGAGAGAAAGCAGGCGCATCATCAGGAACAATGAACAATGCCGAAGCCTTACAGTTTGACACCGTGTTCTGAACCTCAACCGAGTAATTACCAACCAGTAAATTACTAATGGTATTGGGGTTGGTAGCGGACGGAGGTGCAATAGCTGTACCCGTTAAGTCAAGAGAAGGATACCATGAGAAATTATAAGTCCCTGTACTTCCGTCTTGTTCAACTGCGTTTGCCAGCAAGGCAGCGGTACCGGTGGCTGTGATACAGCTTATTTGTTTTGCTGTTTGCGTGATCGAAACAACCGGGTAGATGATTTGATCATCCTTAATAACAACTTCTTTCGGGCTGGAGATACAATCTGTTGTTAGGTCTTTTACCATTACATAGTAAGTGTCTGCTGCTATACCGGTCGTAGGCGTTGCACAGGCCGAGCCGATGCATGGCGCTGTGAACGCTAGTTTGTTTCCAGCAATAACAGATCCTCGATACCACTCATAATTAAAGGCGAGAAGCCCGGCTCCCGTTATATCATTGTTGGGCGATACATTGGGAGGGAACAGCAGCGAATTAGTTTGACTGCCTAATGTAATCTTAGTTACTTCCGCACCGCCCGAAGGATTACAATCTAAAGGATTGAGTGTTGATACGTCAATGATGTTCGGAGTGCTGCGCACTTGATCCAATAGCAGTGAATAGCTTGCCGTAACCGGACAACCCGTTACAGTATTGGTCGCTGTTAATCCATATGATCCATCCAATGCGTTGGCTATCACACTCGAGTTATTGGTATCGGTCTGAGTGGAAGTTGGTGCCAGAATGCCGTTGTTCAGGGTCCACGCGAATGTATATGGACCAGTATTGACACCACTTTGTTCCAGCGCATTTGCCGTTACGTTACCGTTAGGCAGCGCGATGTTGCAGCTTGAATTGGCCAAAGATGTAAAATTAACCTTCGGGAAAACACGCTGGTCTGCTATGTCAACTTTATAAGGCGCAGAAGAGCAATTCAATCCTGGCCCGCCAGCTGTGCGCTTGGCCACCACATAATACGAGTCGAAGCCAATAGTTGGATAGTTAATATTATCCAACTGATTGGAGGCGGAATTGGCAAGCACGGTATTGCCGATTGAAGTACGATCATAACTGAATACAAAGTCGCTAATCGGGAAGTCACCTGTTGCACTGCTCTTAACAACTCCATTCCGATCAATTACTTTCACTTCGTTTACAAAAAGCTTTCCGTCTGGGTTACACAGAATCTGATCAGTAGGTGTCACTAACTGAGCGATCACCGGAGTTGAATTCTGGAAGATGCTGGTTGAACCGGTGGCTGAACAGCCCGTTTGTGTGTTGGTGACGGTTAATGTATAACTACCATCCTTCAATAACTTTGGATGATCACCATCACCATCGGTGCCATCCTGGTCACCATCGCTGGTACCAGGTAGTATTCCAGAAATAACAGCAGGTGTTGCCGAAGTTGTCCAGTTATAGTTGTAGACAAACGGAGTTGGAACGAAAGGCAAATTCACCGAAGCATCCGTTACCTTCACTTCAATTTCTCCCTCAAAGAAAGTTGGATCGCATGAGGTGTTAGCAAATGGCGTTAGCTCAACGATAGGAGAGATCTGCTTGTTCAGAATGTCAATCTTAAATGGTGGCGACTGACAATCCTTGCCAGGATTTCCGGCTACTCGTTTCGCCACCACAAAGTAAGTGTCGGCTCCAATTGCGTTGTAAAATGTCTTGTCGAGAATTGTTCCCCCTGAAACAGCGCCCAAAGCACCGTCTCCTGTTGCAATTAGATTGCTCGATGTCGTTCTGCTCCATTCAATATCGAAGTCGCTCAACGGGAAGCTGCCCAGCGTATTGCTTTGAACATTGCCGTTGCGATCAATCACTTTTATTTCCTGCACTTGCAGTTTCCCGTCATTGCTACACAGAACCTGATCGGTAGCTAATACTTGCTGCGTAATAACAGGCGTTGCATTTTTAAAAATGGTGACCGTTGCATTTGAGATACACAGCGATTTGTTGCTCTGAACAGTCATGTCATAGGTACCTTCCTTAAGCAACTTTGGATTATCTCCGTCTGCGCCAGTTGCATCGCCATTGCTGGCAACAGTACTGGCAATTGCGGTGGGGTTTCCGGCTGCCCAATTGTAAGTGAAGCCTGCAGGGCCAACTGCCGTGCTGTTGTCCGTTACTTTTACAGTGATCTCTCCTTCAAAGAAGGCCGGATCGCACGATGTATTTGCAAATGGAGTCAATGTTGCAACCGGGAAAATTCGTTTATCCAAAATATCTACCTTGAAAGGCGCGGACTTGCATCCCGCCCCAGGCGTCCCCGTATTTCTTGTGGCCACAACATAGTAACTGTCAAATCCAATAGAAGGATAATTACCCGTATTCAAAGTTGTGGACGCAGAGTTATTGAGCACGGTATTTCCAATCGTGTTACGATCATAGCTAAACACAAAGTTTCCAATAGGAGGAACAGAAGCGCTATTAAATACTTGTGTGGTTCCAGCCCGGTCGTTCAACGCTACCTGAGTTACAACCAGACTTCCATCGTTTCCACAGATCAGTTGATCGGTCGCTATTACAGATTGTACAAAAACCGGTGTTGCATTTTTTGTAATAGTTGCGGATGCATTTGTTGAACAACCTGATTGATTGTTGGTGATTGCAACTGTGTATGGTGTTGCGTTGTCCCTTAATTGCGTAAAGTGGTCGATGTCTCCGACAAAGTTACCGTTCGCTCCATTTCCATTTCCACTGCCATTCGCAGGCAAGGTTGCTGCCGGTCCGCTCCAGCTATAGGAGTAGGTAAATCCAGCGCCTGGTTTAAATACCGGATTTGTTGCATCCGTGATATTAATCGTAATCTCACCCTCATCTGAACCTGGTAATGACAAACATGATGTGTTGCTAAGCGCAGTCAATGCTGGCACAGGGTTTTGATGAACGTCCTTGATGTCTATTCGCAAAGGCAAAGCCGGGCAGTTAGCAGCAACAGCTGCTGTTGATTTGCGTGTTGCCACAACATAGTAAGTTCCGGCACCCATCAACGCATATTGTCCAACGCTTGCGCCCGATCCGGTGACCAAACTTTGTGCGTTAATAATCGCTCCTGTTGCCGTAGGGCCGTCTTTTAATTCCTGGCCTATCGTAAATGTGCCTGGTGTTGCCGCAGCTGCTTTATACCATTTGAAATCATAATTCGTGGTGAGCGGTGTGGCACTCGTTTCAACAATGTTGCCTGCCGCAGATGGGTCTACACTTCTATCAACTGTAATGCTCGCCAAATCGATTTGTCCATCTGGATTACAAATGCGTTGATCAATTGGAGTTGACGCAACAGCGTTAATGATATACGGTGCCGGAGTTATGTCAACCGATTTAATCACCGCACATTTATTTGTGGCATTGGTTGCCGTCACCTGATAAGTGGCTGTGAATAATTGTGGAATAATGAAGTTGTTACTTTGTGCTAATTGAGGTGAAGCCAAAGCGGTATTGGCGTTTGTCCATGCATAGTTAAATCCTCCAGCCGCATTTTGCTGACCCGCAGTACCTGGATCTGCATCGGCAGCAATGGTGATTTTGCCATCGCCAAGACCACCGACCGCAGCGCAGAACGAATTGAATGAAGGTGTCAAGCTTATGTCTGGTGTGATATGTTGGTCTGGAATAATTACCTGTACAACCTGCGTGTAACATCCAACCCCTGTGGCAGCTGTGGCATTCTTTTTCGCGCGGGCATAATAGATTCTGTCTCCACTGCCCTGGCCGACTGCACCAACTGCCCAAACAGCAGGGGCAACAATTTTTGTTCGATCCAATAATTCTCCTCCTGTTCCTGAACCATCGCCAGGTTTTGGTGTCGCAATTCCGTCATTGACAATTGTCGTCAATGCGTTGTCACTGTACCATTCAAAGTCAAACTCAGTTGCAGTGGCCGGTGCTACGGAAGCAACTGCCTTACCATTTGAGTCAGCGAGCAGTGATCCGCAGTTTGTTTCCGGGGTTGGTGTGATTGTCATGGCGGTTGGTACCCCCGGCTGATCAGGCACTGTTACCACAACATTCGCGCTGCATTTACTATTGTCGTCTGTTACTGTAATGGTATAGTCAGGCACTGTTGTTTGCGATTCAAATCCATTTATCAATCCTGTTGTTTGACCAGCTGCTCCTGTGCCGATCAGGTTACCAGGAGCGGCATTTAAGACGAAGCCAACGGGCAACGAAGGCTGGATGTTAGACAAATAATACATCTTAGCTAATGCATCACTGGCATTATTATTCACCGTGAGTTTAACTTTTCCATCGGCTGCACTTGACGGGTCGCACGAGGTGTTTGGCTGAATTTGATCTACCACTATGCTGGGAGGAAATGCCTTCTTTAAGAGAACTTGATTAAGACCCATTGGACAGGCAATCGAAGTTGGTGCGTTGTCAATGACCCTTATGAAATAAGATCCATCGGCAAGCGATGGAACGCTTAACACCGTATTTACCGGTGATGCAGGTATGCTTCCTTTCAGCACTCCGCCTGCATTATTGCCGAAAAAAACTTCAATTGAATAGCCGGCTGCACTAGGTGTCGCAGTTGTGACCTTTACATCAAGAGAGCCATTGGGCGCGTCACAACGTGTGATATCGGTTGGCGTGATAATCACATTAGGAGCGCTGATAGTTGGAACGTTGTCGGTATGATAAGTTCCGCAGCCATCAGTATCGTACACCACAAGTGTGTAAGTTCCGGCACTGATAGAGTTGTCTGCCGGAACGTGATTAACACCCAGGTTGGCACCGTTGTCGGCATAGATTCCAGGTGCCGCAACGGCAAATGTTGGCTTGTTATTAAAAAAGTTAATTGCTCCCACGTTCGTAGGCGCGCCCACAAACCACTGATAGGTGTAAGCCGCAGGTGCTAAAGGTGTCACCACGGGATCAATCCCTCCAAGTCCACCACCGCACAGTCCAGGTACCGGAATTAAGGTCACTGTGATATTACTCTTCACAGTGTTGTCATTGATTTGCTGTGTAACAGGATTCGATTCGCATAAGGTGTTTTTGTCAACCACCATAGCGGTGATAAAACCCGGGATCATGTTTCCATACGCGACAGGGGCAATTCCCTGGTTCAGGAGACTTGAATAGGTGTGATTGGCTGGATCTACTGCGGTTTTGATATCGCCCGGAACAGACGGAGCAGCTACGGCTGTAAATGCTGAAGTGAATACATAGAAGATGTCATAATTAGTAGGTGCAGACAGACCCGCGATAGAGGCGGTGGCTGTGCCATTTGGAGTAGTGCAACTGGTGACCGGTCCAACACCAATAAAGGAGACAGATGGATTAACAACCTTGTTGGGTACAAATCTACTCTGTGTTGATGAACACCCGGTTGATTTTATTGTCACCTGAACCGTGTAGTCATCACTTGGCAATAAATCAATTATCCCGGTTCCGCTTTGTGCATGTGTTGCACCACCCAGACCAATTCCATCTTTCCAAAGAAAGTCATGTGTGAGAGCATTGGCAACACCGTCACCCAGAGCAGCCAACTTTCCGTTAGGCGTTCCACTGCAGGTGGTTTGATCGGTAACCGTTACGCTTATCACCGGATAGGTCAGAACGTCAATTATGTTTTTATTATCATCTGCAGATTGACATCCTGTGGCCGTTTCGGTTACGTGGGCAGAGTAAGGGCCAGCAACTAGTTGTGTGAACTGCTCGTTATTTGCGCCTGCCAACACACCAGCACCGGTCCATGCGATGGTATAAGGTGTTGGCAATGCAACACCACCTTTCAATACAGTTGCCAGCAGTTCTCCATTAGGAGTGCCTGTACATTTTGTGTTGTTCGAAACGACCGCCAAAGAAATCGTTGGAATAACTTTCGCATCCAATACTGTCATTGGCGCGTTGCCGCGACATCCGTCTGTTTTGTTGGTCACTTGAACGGTGTAGGTAGTGGTGCCCTGCAAGGCTGTCCCGAGCACCGGAGTGGTGGCAATGATGGCACCGGAGACAGTGCCCCCGTTATACCATTCGTAAGAAAAGTTAGCTCCCAAAGGTGCCGTTACTTCTGCTTTTCCATTTTGAAGAGCCGGTGTGCAGTTCGTAGATGCTATAACATTCGGAGTAATGACAACCGGTGTCACGTTATCCAACACTTCTGCAATGATGGGGTCGGAAACACAGCCTAATTCGGTAATCGAAACCTTTGCAGCGTACTTTCCATTGTCTAGTTGTGTAAGTGTTGTGCCGGTTGATGATGCATTTGGTGTGAGGGCTGAAGTGATGGGGGCTACATCAAACCAGCTATAGGTCAGGGTAGCTGGCCCAGCATAGGTGCCTGCGTTGTTGCTTACACCTGATATGTCAACATGGCCATTATATTGCTGAGCTCCCACGGTGATCAGTGTTTTGTTGCACACCGTATTGTCAAATGGCGTAAGTGTAAATGTTGGCTTAGCACTGACATCCGCCACTTGAGCAGTTGAGTTGCTTGCGCAGCCGGTAGCACTGTTCGTAATTACAACATTGTAAGAGTTTGGCGCATTTACTGGTCCGCCCAACTGAACGGCAGTCGACTGGGTGGGATTGTTGGCAGCCGTTAAGGCGGTGGCGGGAGCCACGGCACTCCACAGATATGTAAAGGTTTCACCAACAACAGAATTGGTGATGGTTGCAGTAGCAGTTCCATCCGCTACTATACCCGGGCCAGTGGTACAGTTGTGTGAGCCAGTTGAGGAAATCTGAATGACAGGATATTTTTTCTGATCCGAAACTTGGTTCGTTGCCAGTGCGGAGGTACATCCCGTTTTGGTATTCACACCTTTAACAGAATAGGTTCCCGCGTCAAGCGTTGGAAGTAGAAGAGAAGAGGAGGGAGCCGGTTGAGGATTGTGTAACGTAGCCGTGGTATTACCATCATACCAGGTAAATGCATAATCAGCAGTAGTGTATCCTGTTGGAATATTGGTGACGGCAACCGTCATGCTTCCTCCAAAACTTGTTGCAGGAGCACAAATTCCGTTCGGATTAGTTGTGGTTGATAACACTGGAACTATACTAATATCAGCGACAGACGCGGTGGTGAAATTGGTACAACCGGTCGTTGTATTGGTAACCAAAACTGTATATGATTTTGGCGCAGCTGTGGGGCCACCTACTTTTATCGCAGTTACAGAGGTGCCATTGTTGGCTGCAGGCAACTCATTGCCTACCACCACAGCAGCGCCTGAATACCATTGCTGAGTGAAGGGACCGGCATGTTGCGCAAGGTTGGATACGGTGTAACTAACCGTTCCGTCTGGGGTCATCAGTGGGTCGCAATTATTTGAGCCTGTCGATGCCGGAACAAGCGCTGGGAATATCTTTCCGTTGAGCACTTGATTTGTGGCAGGAGAAGATTTACATCCTGTTTTTGAATTTGTTCCTTCAACCGTATAGAAGCCCGCGTCCAATTTATCCAAAAGTGTTGACGTGGAAGTACCGTCAACGGGAGCGGCAATGGAGTTGCCATCGTACCATTTGAATGTATAATCCGCAAGAGTATATCCCACTGGTATATTAGTGACAGATGCCGTCATGCTTCCGCTGAAACTTGTTGCAGGACTACAAATAGAGTTTGGAGTCACGCTGGTTGAAAGTACAGGCACCACGCTGTTATCGGCAACAAATTGGGTTGTGTTGTTCACACATCCCGTTGTCTTGTTCAATACCTCTACTGTGTATGGGTTGGGTGCACCTACTGGTCCACCCAGTTTTATAGCCGTGGTAAGCGTTCCATTGTTGGCAGCACCGAGCGCCTTAGCAGGCACCACGGCATTTCCTGTATACCATTGGTAACTGAATACATCGCCACCAACAGCATTGGTAACGGATACCGTTGCGGTTCCATCGGGCGTTAATGCAGCGTTACAGTTATTGGATCCAGTGGAGGTTGCCGATAAAATCGGTATCACCGTTGCTTTTGCGATGGGTTGGGTCTTGGCTACAGATTTGCAGAATATATCTGCTCTTTCTACAGTGGCCGTGTAGCTGCCGTCTTTTAAACCGGATAGAATTGGATTTTTTGAATCCGCTACAGCAATCACTGGATCGGCAATTGTTGGACCATTGTACCACGTGAATACATATTTAGGATCAGGTAACGAAATGGTGCTGGCACCAAATGTAACAGTAGCCGTTACTGAACCATTGAACTGATTTGTTGCTTTGGCCGGATCGCAGACGGAATTTGGTGTAAGCTGCGATAACGTAAGCACGGGCTGATTTACGTTTTCCGTAATAATGTATTTGAACGTAGCAAAGCAATTTAGTGGGGTAATAACTTTTACTGTATAGTAAATGCCTCCACCCTTAACTCCATTAAGGGTTTCACCTTTCGCTCCTGAAACTGACTCAGGTCCACCGGCAATCGGAATTTTGTTTGCGGCTAATGTATTATCACCGCGATACCATTCAAATGTAAAGTTAGTTGGACTGGTCAATCCAGCTGCAATTCCTGTTGCAGTCAAAACACCATTGGGTTTAGTGGGGTCGCATGAAGTCTGAGGGGAAACCTCTGCTATGGTAGCGGAAGGTAATACCGTTAGACTTCTTACCTGTACAATGGGTGTTTGAACCGAGATACATTGTGTTGCATTGTCTTTAATTACAGCCTGATAATATCCGACCGCCAATCCGGTTCTGGTTTGCCCGGTGCCGTTCGCTACTGGCAAAATGCTACCGCGTGTATTCGTAGTGTTGTCGTAAAAATACCAGTCGAACGTATAGTTAGCCGGATTCTGAACCACTCCACCCACCAATGCATCGGCCTTAACAGAGCCAAAATTTGGGTTGCTGCAATCCACCACGTCTTGTAGTACAACAGCTTGTGCATCTGGAAGTTGTGGCCCCGCTATGGTGGCCGGACTGGAGGTTTTACTGCAGCCGTTTCTGGATGCAATGACTACATAGTTTCCAGCCGGTAAGTTATTGGCAGTAGGTCCACTTATCCCTAGCGGATTTAGGGCCACATCATACCACTCAAACGTAAATCCCGCATTGCCTCCGGTAAGCAGGGCGTCTAGTTTTCCATTGGTTGGATTGCAAGTGGTTTGATTGGACACGACTGTAACAGCAATGTCCGGCACGGTGGTAACAAAACCCACATTCACGTTCAGAGTGTCGCTATTACATCCGGATGTTTTATGCCTGGCAAATACGGTGTAGGTTCCATCGGGAATTCCGGTATAGATAGCTCCGACATAGTCAGCACTGGCAATCGCCTTGGCTGTTGCACCTTTGAACCAATAAAAATTATAATCGGCTGTGTTCTCTCCTCCGCCTGCGACCTGGACAAACGCTCTCGCGGCACCATTGTCTGGTGAGGAGCATCGTTCATTAGTTTTGGTTTCCAGGGCTGTCAACTTTACGGGTATTGGTTTCACTCCGGCACCAAACACGTTGTCGGTATAGTCACATTCAAAATAATTTCCATTTGGTAATGTTATTGGGGGCGGAACGTTTCCTGCATCGTTCAGCACCAGATACAGCGAATCGGACCCCAGCCCGTTTACAGCCAGGTTATTGACATTGACGGTTTGATTCGTACCCAGATTGTTGAGGGCGACATTTATTGTATTGAGTTTAATAGCACCAGCCTTTCTGGGATTAGAGGTATAGAATGAAACTGGCACATTACCCGTGAGGGAAACATCTCCAAGGTTAGTAATGACCAATGAAACCGTATAATTTGTATTCGGGCATTGAGGAGGAACTATCGTTGGCTTGATGGACGAAAACGTGATATTCGGGGCTGCATAACTTGGGCATCCTTTCGAATTGAGATAGGGGGATTGATTTAAAAATTTATTGAGTGGACGATTTGGTCCCTGCGTGCAACTCCCGACAGACCAGACCGTGTGGTGAGGCTGGATGATTTTAGGAACCGTCAGGTCGTCATTGATATTGACAACAAAATATCCGTGCTGATTCCATACACGTCTGGCTGGCACCCAGGGTTCGCTGGCAACGGCAGATTTGTAAACACGAACTTGGGCATATTTAGAATAAGAAGTCGTATTAAAATTAGCCCAGGCGTTGGCATCATTCGTGCCGCAGGTAACACATATTTCGGTTGAACCATCTGCATCCACATCGGCTACTACCGGATACTCTCTGTTTGTTCGGGAGATACATCGCTGTGGATTCTGAAAATTAGTACCATCCGTGCCGTTGATGATGTACAGATACTGCTCATCTCGATAAACGATCTCAGCTTTGCCGTCACCATTAAAGTCAAATAGTGTACAACCCGTGTATCCGGAAGTTGCTTCATTAATATCTTTTCGCCACAGCAATGTCCAATCCTCCTTCAAGGCATATAGGTATCGGCCGGAAACATAAGAAGCATTCATTTTTCCATCACCATCCAGATCGCCAAGATTCAGCCTCCCAGTCCCGTTCTGCCATCCGTTTGCACCATAAGCACTTGCTGTATAGGTCGTTTTCGTATTCGGAGGAAGTGGCAGCGTAACGGTGATCGATGAACTTCCGTCTCTGAATGTTTTTACCTGGTCTGCCTGAACATCCCAGAAAAAAACAGTTGTGTTTGCTCCGTTCGAGCCCGTTGAACCAGAAGCAATTACATCCAGAAATCCATCCAGGTTGTAATCCGCCACACTGGTGGCATTGTATTCATCGCGGATGAAATAGTCATTTCTTCCCTTCAGGAGCGTGAGTGACCCTGAGTCAACAGTGCGGGAGGGATTCAAATTAACCTGATAAATACTCAATCCAATAACAAGCTCTAACCTGCTATCGCCCGTCATGTTGATCGCAACTGGTCCCCCGTTAATCTTTGAGTAGTCGGCAGCAGTTGATTTAACAAGTCGCACACCCGTCTTGGCGTCATAAATTTCGTCCTTTGCATAAATCTCCACCAATCCATCGCTATCAAAGTCGGCTATCCCGTAATTAATTGGATCATTGCCGCCCGGGAAGGGTTCTTTTGTTCTCCAAAGAAATCTCAACTGACAATCATAGGCATACATGTATACCCCTTCAATCTGGGTAACGATCCACTTGTCTTTCTTGCCCGAAGGTTTGAAGGTCCAGTAGCCTACTTCCGGCAGGTACCCTATAAAATAGAGCTCGGCACAATTGTCATTGTCAATGTTTGCTGTGGCAATCTCGTGATAGGGCTCAAACTTCACCGTATCATTTTTGTATTTGACCGAGCCATCATTTCCGTTTAATATGTAAAGAACGCCCGTATAGCGGTTCATCGTGGCGATTTCGGGCATGCCATCGCGGTTATAATCACCTATTACAATTCTGGCGAAGTGTGAAGTAGTTTGGTCGGGCGAAGCAAAATCCAGAGCCATGGTGAACTTTGGAAATTGGGCCGGGGGAGATACGCACGTTGCATCGTTTCCGAGAAAGAGGCCGGCACAGGCAGAGTTGTTGGCACAAGCTCCATCGTAACAGTCGATGAATCCGTCAAAGTCATCATCGATTCCATTGTTACATATTTCAGTAATCTGTGCAAATCCGGTTAAACTAAAACCAACGAAAATGAAAACTAAAGACAAATATCTCATTACAACGCGCATGTACTCAGGTTTAGGTTTTGTCTAAATTTCTAAAGTTAACTAGGAATTTACACTCCCGTCAAAGTTATGAGGTTAATTCAGGTTTTAAAAATAATGTAACAGGCGCCTCGCGGAATTTGCCGTGGAGTATACCTAGGTGTCGACAAACAACCGAACTTGATTGCAACAGGCAACTACCTTTGATTTTTGCAAACAATAGGGTAAAAAGGAATGGATACCGTATCTTTGGACTTGATGTGGTCAGCGCACCACTCATCTAATTTTAACAGTAAAAGCGTGAATTTTTTAAGATACCTATTAGTAGTTAGCTTCTTTTTAACAGCATTTATTTCATCGGGGCAGGTTTTTGTCGGACCGGTAATCGGGGGACAGTTGAACTCGATAATATTCGATGATAAAACCTACAAAGATCAATATGGGAGGAAGCCCTTTATTGGTTTTCATGCCGGGGCCAGTGTTTCGCTGCGTATGCAAAAGCGTTTCTTCCTTCAGTCATCCATTCTTTATTCGCAGCGTGGCAAAACGATCACAGGGAAAGACGACAAAGATCTGAAGAATAAAGTGAGGTATGGCTACATAGACATGCCAATTCTTTTCAACAAGGAGTTTCGAATGAAATTCGGGAAAAAGAACAGCAAATATTACAACGTACTCCTGGGCGCTGGACCTTTAGTGAGTTATTGGCTAAATGGAAAAGGCGTCCTTAACAGCAGTGACTTGAACGAAAGCCTGATTAATCCTCCTAACTACGATTTGCCTTATCATGTTACGTTTGGCAAGAATCCGCAGAACATCAACGAAGGGGAGATGAACGTAGAGAAACCAAACAGGATACAACTGGGACTTACGTTTTCTGCAGGTGTTGTGTTCGAGCCGGTTGGATTTAACAAGTTCGTTGTGACTGCCAGCTACGACTATGGGCACAGCTTCTTTAGCCAGGATAGTAAAGGTGATTTTGGATTCCCCGGCAAAGTCTATTACTACGACAATCTGCAGGTCAGAAACCAAAGCGTTGCCATCTCCGTCTTTTATTTCATCGATCTTAAACTTGATCAAAAGAATAAGGGCAAGAGCACGCTTGATATCAATAAAATAAATCGAAAAAAATAAAGCTACCGAGCCAGCAGGACATTTCCTGTAACCGGTTTTTTATCGGGGCAACTCAGCACATAATAGTAGGTGCCTTCCGGTAAAGGCTTTCCTTCGTATGTTCCATCCCACGTATTTGCATAGCCCTTTTGCTCCAATACCTTGCTTCCTTGTTTTGTAAAAACAGAAAGTGTGCAGTCTGAATAGTTTTGCACTCCCTGAATTACCCAAAGGTCATTGATTGCATCTCCATTCGGAGAAAACACGTTCGGTGGTAAAAAAGAATTACCCTCCGGGTCGAACTTAATACCAATACTATATTCGGTATCGCACCGGCCTGCTTTCGTGCCGGTTACTGTGTAAATCGTTTCGGCAAGAGGTGTGGCAATAGGGTTTGCGATAGAAGCATTGTCCAACCCGTCTGACGGAGACCATGCATACGTGTCTGCACCCGAAGCCAGAAATTTGACGGCAACGCCCGATACAACCATTAGGCTCTCGCCAGACGCAATTGGGTTGCCATCGGCTGTAACGGTAAGTACTACAGGAGGCTTTTCGCCTATGACGATTTGAGCGGTGCCGGTACAACTGTTTGATTCGATCGTACTAACCACATAAGTTCCAGGCTGATCGATGTTCAGTGTAGAGGTCGCCCCTGTAACCGGGCCGGTCCATGAATAAGTGGTGAAGGTTCCTGAGACCGACAACACAGAAGGTTGACCTTTGCAAATGGGGTTTATCGTGGCGCTGACGACAGGAGTTTGTGGCACTGCGGCTACAACAGATTTCGTGGATGCATTGCTGCAAGCCGCAACTCCACTATAGCTTACGGTGAGCTGAACACTTCGGGTACCCGCTGTTGTATATGCTTTTGTTGGGTTTTGAAGTGCAGAGTTGGTACCATCACCAAAATCCCAGGCGTAAGTCAATGTCGCGCGACTGTCGTGAGTTGACTGATCGGTGAACGTAATGTTTTGATTAACACAAATGGATGCTGCACTCGCGACAAAAGCAGAAACTGGCTTGGTGTAAACAGTCACTGGAACTACTGATGTTTCAGCCGAGCAACCCAACGCAATGTTTGTCACGCGTACTTTGTACACACCTTCTTGAGTCACGGAAAGAGTCGCGGATGTCTGGCCAGTGACGTCAGCTCCATCTTTTATCCATTGAGCACTATGCTTGGCATCGGTATTCACAATTAAGTTCAAACTAGACCCTTCGCAAAAGGCGTTTGAAGCAGAAGCACTTGAAACGAAAAAATTGGATAGGTTAGCAACATCGGCAACGGCAGTGGCCGCAGGCGTTTTGCAGGTGCCACCAGAAACCTGTAATTGAAGTGAATAGACACCGGCATTTACAGCGGATGCGTTAGGTATTGTAGGGTTTTGATCCGTAGAAGAAAAGGAGTTCGGTCCTGACCAAACATAGGTAACACCACTGACTGTTGGTGTTGAAAGCGTAATTGTTTGGCCGGAGCAAACAGTAGCGATGGTATTGACGGTAGGTGGTGTGTTCGGAATTGTGCCAAGACTCGATGTGATGGCAATAGCCGTTGATTCTTTCACACATGCTCCGCCTTCGGATGTAGCGGTTACTGTATAGCTTCCGACTGCGGTGATGTCGGCAAACGAATCGGTGCTTGTTTTGAATGCAGCGTTTCCAGATTCTTTCCAGGCGAAGGAAGTTACTCCTGCATTTGGAATGCTATTTAGGGTAATGGTTTGACCTGCGCAGATTGTGGTGGGTAGGGGATTCGTAATGGCCGGCACAAAGCAATTCTTGTTTCGCAGAATGTCAATAGAATTTGAGGTTACTGTGGTGTAAGCAATGTCCGGTTTTCCATCGCCATCTAAATCTCCTACTCGTAAGTTTCTTGACCGCTTTCCTTTTTGAATGGATTCTCGTGTAAACGCCAGACTTGAATTATTTCCATTGCTCCTGTACACCACGATTTCATTTAGTGCACCGTTGTTGTTAATGTTGCCTATCACAATGTCTACATCCTTGTCGCCATCAATGTCGCTGGCATCAATACCAAACGGCCAGTCTCCACCCGTCAAGGTGGGTAGTGTTGAAAAGGAGAAATCACTCACCGAACTTTGGTTCAGCAACACAAAAGCCTTGTTGTCATTCGCGCTGCTGGTGACAGCCACATCCAGCTTTCCATCCATGTTAAAATCTGCTGTAGTTAAATGATTGAGATTACCTGTAAGGGCAATCTTGGTCGTGTTCGGAAAGGAGAGTTGTCCCACCGAGCTTTCATTCTTCAAAATAAAAATATCACTAGCGTTAAATTGACTGATAATGAGATCAGGTTTCGAGTCACCATTCATATCCTGTGCATCCAGCCCGTAGGTGGTGCTGGCACCGTTTACAATAACTTTTGTAGGCGTTGCATTTATATTAAGCGTGCCGCCAGAACTCTGATTTGAAAAAATATAAATAATATTTGCACTTGCGATGTTGTTGGAGTTGGACACAATCAATTCAGGCTTGCCGTCTAAGTTCAAGTCGCGTATCACCACCCGGAAAGCAGACTGCAGAGGATCAATAAAAAGACTCGTAGCCGCAGCAAAAGAAATTGATCCACTGGTACTGGTATTTCGAAGCACAAATAACTGATTTCTGGTGACCCCGCCTCTTACCATGATTAGATCTGGCTTGCCGTCCATGTTGAGGTCGCCACATGCTAAGTTAATGCTGGGCGCTCCAATGGTTGCAGAAGTTGATGTAAAACTCAAATTTCCTGGTGTACTCGTGTTTCTCAGGATCGAAATATTAGTTGACGTGCTTCCGTTTTTAGTGCTGGCCAAATCGGGCTTCCCATCGCCATCGAGATCACACGAGCAAACATCAAAAGATTCCTCCGTGCCGGTTGAGAATGTTGTAGACCCCGCGACAGGATCGGCAAATTCAGTTGGAAGAAAATCAGAGCCATTGTAGAAGGGAACAAATTTGGAAACAGTTTTGGCAGAAAGCCCGGTCGTAAGATTAATGACTTCAATGTTGGACAAGCGTGCCTGTGGCGGCACGGTCACTTCAATTGATAATTCCGTTGCACGGAGTATTGTTCCTTTTATATGATCAAACCATACCTGATTAGATGTGGAACTGAATCCTGATCCTGTGATTAAGATCGCGTTGCCAGGATACGAAGTAAGAGGCTGTACCGAATTAATAATAGGTGCTTGAATAGGTGCTTGCCCAAAAGAATTTTCTAAGACGAAAAAAAATAGAAATATGGCGGCAACTATTTTCATCTGTTGTGATACTTTGTTCTTCATCCTATTTGTGGACGGTTAATAACCATGCTTCACGGAAAATTTTCATCTTCCGAAATTTATCCCGGTGTTGTTTAATGACATTCAGGTCGTTAGACTCTGCGATGTGAACGTACCAGAGATCTTTGTTGGTGAGGTATCCATAGTCAGAATCCTTGAAGCCCAGCTTCAACAAGCCATCACTGTACTTTTTGGCGTTGGCTTCCATTTTAAAAACGCCTGCGATTACGTAATCACCAAGTTCAAGTTCGGCATGGTGAACACCCTGCTTAACAAACTCGTGTCGCTCGGCATTTGGGTGATGAGTTTCGTTGTGTTCTTCCGTTGGGTTATCTGCGTGAGTTTCCAGTCGGGCAAGATGTGATTGTTCTGCCGCGTGGATTGAATCTATCTCGGCTTGTCCACTTAGAATATCAGTGGACACTTTTAGTCGTGGACCGCCATTATGAGTTGCGGGCCGTCTCGCAGAGGAATCAACTTTCACCGGCTCGACTTTCGCAACTTCTGGTTCTTTGGGCTTAACCTCCTCTTTCTTTTTTTGCTCATTCGCCTTACGCAATTCATCAGCTCTTGCCAGGGCAGCTGCCTCTTCTTGTCGTTTCGCTTCCTCTTTCTTTCTGGCCTCCTCAGCCTTTTTCAATTCGTCTGCTTTGGCTTGCGCGAGGGCAGCTGCTTCCTCTTCTTTTTTCTTTGCTGCCAAGTCTTGCTTCTGTTTTTCTTCTGCTTTTTTCCGTGCAAGTTCATCGGCAGCCTTCTTCTTTTCAGCCGCCAGTTGCTGAGGAGTTTTACGAATTTTTTCTTTCGCTGCATCCACAAATGAGTAGGCGTGAGCCTTCTTTTGTTTAGGACCCAGTAGCAGTCCCAGATGGATTTCGTGACTCGGTGCCGCTAACTGATTGGTTCCTGTGTTCTTAATCGAATATGAATAGCCAATTGCTGTTTGTCCTTTTAGTTTGAGACCAGCGAGTGCAGAGATGCCATAGTTTTGCTTGAAGGAACCGCCCACCCACACCAGTTCTTGCAGGTGCATAACCATAGCAAATTCTAGTTGGCCCGGACCCACCTGGTTGTAGCGGTAGATTAAATAAGGTTCGATCAGGTTTTTGTCTTTTGCAAAATAGAAACGGTTGCTTGCATGGGCGATGATGGTGCCGAAAGGATTTACTTTAGAAACAGAAAAACTTTCTGAAGAAAGATATGCCGGATCGAAGATATTGGGCACAGAAAGGCCGGCATGAAACGTAGGCGTATGAAATGAGAAACCTACATTTCCGGCTAGTTGAAAATTGTTTGCCAGAAGACTTGTTTGCACCGGATCTCCGGCACTTGCAAACTTCAGATTGTTGATGTCTACCTTATTAGAGGCTGCGCCAATCGAAATTCCAAATCGAAAATAATTCTTATCCGAGACCGGTATCGCATAGGCCCCTGTAAGCAGAAAGCCGGAAGTGGAGATAACTCCGTTCTTGTCGTTATTGGCATTGAGTCCAAAACTTGCACGACTGGCCAATGCCGTTTGAAGACTGAAGTTACTGACCGTTGGCGCACCTTCAATTCCTACCCACTGCTTGCGATAGGATACATATGCGGCCAGCCTTCCGTCAGTACCTGTGTATGAGGGATTTAAGAGTGCGGGATTAAAATAGAATTGAGTGAAGTTATGAGTGTTCTGAGCGAATGAAGAAAAGGAGCAACCAATTACTAAAACTATCCCGTAAGCAAATTTTTTTCCTTTTTTCAACTATCCTACAGTTATTCTAATTTGAAATTACCATGCAATATTGCGTTTTTCAAGTTGCCAATCAAGATTTAAAGCCGGATGCTCAATACAATCGATGAAAGTGTTATGTTCCAGATAACCTTTTGATCATCCTTCAAATTCCTTTTTCCGCTACTCAACCAATTGCTTGAAAAGATGTGTAAGAGTTTGGAGAGAGTCAGCGCACAAGCCAGGATGCACGCGAGATGTTTGCAGTATGGTGCTACGCGATGCCGTAAGCCACCGGAATCTTTCGGCCAACGGTAGCTGTCCAATCGGTCCGCTGCCGGTACCGCCTTTACATATTTGTTCAAATGAATGAATATGCTCTTTTAGTAAAGTCATATCAACCTCCGGACAGAGCGCCATGATCCGCGATTCATTTAATTGTATGCGTGTTTGTAAAAACTTTTGTTTGCTGCACAGCAACACCACGCCTATGTTGATAAACTCTTCGCGTTCTACCTTGGGCACTACGCGAATGACGGCATATTCAAATAAGTGATTCTCTTGCATGGCGGGCTTCGTTTACAAAAAAATCAGCATGAGCAATTCTTGTCTCCAAAAATTGAGTGTAAGCATTTCTATGTTCCTCTGTTGTATGAAAAGGCTCTTCCAGCAGCCATTCATCGGGAATGAGCGACACAATTGAATGAATCTTCTCTTTTGTTAAAATAGAAGTAAAGGATGAATTGACGAATTCCAATTCACTTGCGAGCGACAACAACACGTGGTCCTTGATTTTAGCAAAAGGCCGTTGAGGCTGTTGCCAGTCTTGCCAGGAGTGATGAAAGTAAAGAGCCGCGCCATGATCAATGAGCCAAAGTTCTTTGTGCCACCACAACATATTGGTATTTCGTGCTGTACGATCCACGTTCAGTAAGAAGGCATCAAGCCAAACAATTTGGGAGGCAAGCCTCGCGTCTACCTTCGTTGCCACAGGATCGAAGGTGATGGAACCTGAGAGGTAATGCACCCCGAGGTTGAGCCCGACACTCGCCTTTAGCAAATCCTGTATTTCCTCATCGCCTTCAATGCGACCGAATGCTACATCGAGATTGGCAAAGACAAGTTCAGGAACCTTGAAACCAAGCGCTCTCGCTATTTCTCCTCCAAGCAGTTCTGCAATCAATGCCTTTCGGCCTTGACCGGCACCACGAAATTTTAATACATACAGAAATTGATCATCAGCCTCTACAATAGCAGGCAAAGAGCCACCTTCGCGCAAAGGCGTTACATACCGTGTTACATTGACAGTTCGCAGCTTGAAGTCTGACATCGGGTAAAAATACAATTAAAATATATTTCATTACGTGATTGACTCACTGTCCAGTTTTCCCGTTCGAACAACATTGAAAAATAATCGTAAGATTGCTTTATGAAAGCAATGCAGCGGATAGGTTTGTTGTTGTCTCTGGTGTTTCTCTTGCCGGCCTTGTTTTTCTCCGTCTATGAAATTTCATCTCTCAACAAAGACGAGAAAATGATTCAGGAAATTTACACCAAACAACTTGACGCTATATTATTCTCCATCAACCAGTATTCCGATGATATTCTGAGTAGTTGGGTTTCAAAGATTGAGATGGGTTTGGAGAAAACACCAACACAGGAATCAAATGTTACGGTCATCCAAGATTTGCTCACCTTCAATTCTTCTCTCACACATATTTTTGTGACAGATACCGTCAACGGTGCACTTGCTATAAAAATAATTTCGTTAACAGATTCAAGCAGTCAACTTGAGCCAGGAATTAAATCAGCGTTAACTTCTCACGCCAAACAAATACAACAATTGATATCGTACAAGAAAAGCGGGTTTCAAAAAGTAGATATCCTTTCATTCGAGGCAAACGGTTCTGTCAAGCTTCAATCCATTGTATTTCTTTCCGATGCCATCGGCAATCGACTTCGTCTGACAGGCCTTGTTATTGATCCTGAAGTGTTTATTCAGGATCTGGTAGGTCCGCGACTTCAGGTAGTCGCGCGCGATCAATTCATTTTATCAGCTTTTAAAAAAGGGCAGCCAGCTGCTATTTATGTTACCCAGAATGCCGACAGCCTCAATCTCAATAACGAGTTGCTTACGCGAAGCTTCTGGCTTTTTCCAAACTACGAGATTGGTATCCGCACAAAAGGAGCGTCTCTAAAAGCGGTTATTCAAGAACGCACGTATACCAATCTCCTGCTTTTGTTATCGCTGGATGTGGTGTTGATTGCAGCCGTGATTTTGGTTTTCAGAAATGTGAAAAAGGAAGTGAGGCTTGCCGAAAGTAAAGCTGATTTTGTTTCCAACGTCTCGCATGAAATCAGGACGCCATTGGCGTTGATCAGTATGTTCTCTGAAACACTTGAAATGGGACGTGTGAAGTCTGATGACAAACGACAAGAATATTACCGTATCATCAGCAAAGAGTCGCAGCGCCTGACAGGGATTGTCAATCGAATTTTAAATTTCAGCCAGACGGAAGCCAATAAGAAAACGTTGAATATTGAAACGTTGTCAGCAAACAAGGAAGTAAAAGACATTTTAAACACGTATGACTTTCACCTGGAAAATAAAGGTTTTAACTACCAATTGATGGAGGGCGATGATATTAGAATAAAAGCAGACAAAGAGGCGTTTATTGAATCGATCATTAACCTGATTGATAACGCAGTAAAATATAGTGTAGATCAGAAGCAGCTTGAAATATCCATTACCAAAGATAACGACTATGGCTGTATTACCGTAAAAGACAACGGTGTTGGCATACGTGCTGCCGATCAGAAACATATTTTTGAAAAATTTTATCGCGTGCCCAGCGGCAACCTCGCCAAGGCACGCGGAACAGGTTTAGGATTATCACTGGTGAAGCAATTGATGGAAGCGCAAAAAGGAAAGATAACAGTTAAGAGCGAACCGGAAAAAGGCTCGGCATTTACGTTACACTTTCCATTGGCATTAAACTCATAACAGAATGGTGACTATTTTAATTGTGGAGGATGAGGTGGCTATGCAAATGGGTTTGAAAGATAATCTGGAATTGGAGAGTTATGCGGTAGATGTTGCCGGTGACGGGGAAGAGGGTTTGAAAAAAATCAAAGCAGGTAATTACGATCTCGTGTTGCTCGATGTCATGCTTCCAAAAATGTCGGGGTTTGATGTATGCAAGTCTGCACGGCTGGCCGGTGTGCGTTCACCGATTGTTTTATTAACAGCAAGAGGAGAGGAGATTGACAAAGTGCTTGGTCTTGAGTTAGGTGCTGACGACTACGTTCTAAAACCTTTTAGCGTTCGGGAGTTGCTGGCAAGAGTGAAAGCGATCTTACGCAGATCTCAGGCAACGCCATCGGCAACTGTAGCTTCTAAAATTAATATTGGGAAATTGGATGTCGACTTCACGGTTTTTCAGGCAAAGGAAAATGGAAAAGAGGTGAGATTGTCGCACAAGGAATTTGAGATACTGCAATTTCTTCACAAGCATAAAAATCAAACCGTAGGCCGCTACGAGTTGCTTGAAAATGTGTGGGGCTACGAAGAGCAGATCACCACACGCACCATTGATAACTTTATCATGCGGCTTCGTCACAAGGTTGAAGAGAATGCTAATCAACCAAAAATTATCCTAACCGTTCACGGGTCGGGATATAAAATGATTTTATAATCCCATTCTTCTGCATGTTTTGAGTTGTGACAATTTGTTACAATCATTTACCAAACCGTGACATCCGGCCTAATCGTAACGCGTTAATTCACTTGTAACAATTACAAAGAATTTAAACAACTACGATTATGAAACCAAGAGCATTTATCCTTGCAGCGTTAGTAACAGTGTTTAGTGCGTCAGCAGTTGCCACGATGGCGCAGTCATCCGCGGAGCCGGCCATCAAGGTTTTACCAACCAACCAGAAAGGGATTATCAAAGTTTTGTTTGCCTATGATACCCAGCAACCGGTGACCGTGAAATTCTATGCCGATGGCGATCTGGTGGGCACCGACAATATCAAAACCAAGTCACTCAAGAAAGGTTTTACAAAGAAATACGATGTGAGCAACATCAACTCACAAAATTTTACGATGGAAATATCATCTGATAACGTCAGCGTGACTTATCAGATTCTTGAATCGGAAGGAACCTTATCATACGCACCCTTCCTGTTGAAGACAACCTATAACTACGCATTAACGGCATCTAATCATATAGATTAGAGTTTGTTTGAGTTGGGTAAGCGACTTCTTTGAGGTCGTTTACCTTTTTTATTATTATTGTACTTCGCCAATGATCAGCGCTATTTTGAAACCACACTTAGTCGCATTTCTTTTTCTCTTGTCATCACCCTTGCTGGGTCAGGTTATTAATCTCAAAGGCAATTGGAAATTTCATGTTGGTGACAAATCAATGTGGTCATCTCCACACTATGATGACAGCGGTTGGGAAACTATTTATGCACCATCGGCATGGGAAGACGAGGGCTTCAATGGTTACGATGGATTTGCATGGTATCGTAAAAAGTTTGACGGACGTAAATTGGATAAAAATGAAAATTATTATCTGGGATTAGGATTCATTGACGACACCGATGAAGTGTATGTGAATGGAAAGCTTGTAGGTTTCTCAGGAAGTTGCCCACCGAAATTTAAAACGGCCTACAACACCGAAAGGAGATATGCCTTGCCGGCAGATGTGATAAACTTTTTTGGCGATAACTCAATTGCCATTCGTGTATTTGATGTAACACTTGGTGGCGGCATCATTGAAGGTAATCTTGGAATCTTCCGTCAGGAGCGAAACAAAAATTTATTGGTTGATCTTCAGGGCATCTGGATGTTTGCTCCGGGCGGAGAGGGAGCAGCTCCCAAGAACGAAGAAGATTGGGTGAAGTTGATGGTGCCCGGTCCATGGGAACATCAAGGCTACCCGAAGTACGATGGCTTTGCCTGGTATAGGAAGACGTTCACGCTTCCAGCAAACTCCAGTACGGAAGATCTTGTGTTGATTCTCGGTAAGATTGATGATTTTGATAAAACGTATATCAACGGAAAATTAATAGGTAGCACCAATGATCATAAACCCTTTGGGTTAAGTACTGCCTTTGCGCGCGATCGGGTGTATGCGATTCCGGCAAGTCTGCTAAACAAGAGTGGTATCAACACCATCGAGATATTGGTGGAGGACATGGGAAATATCGGTGGCTTATACGAAGGTGTGGTGGGTATCACAACAAAATCCAATTACGCGAAATATTTCAAAAGACCATCAGGATTTTTCGAATAGACTTTGTCGGAAATTCTGGGGTAGATAAAATCAAATGCAATACCCCATTTGTATTCTACTGTTTTCGATCGACCCGATTTCCTTGTCCACCTGATTACGGTATCTTTCTTCCAACCTCAACTCATCACTGGGTTATTCGTATAGATCATTTATCGTTTACTTATCTTCGATAAAAGAATCTAGTATGATCAAAACAGCCTCATTGTTTCTGCTGCTCATTGTTAATAGTATTTTTGTTTTTGCACAAGCTGATTTTACGAGTGAGCCCATTGTCAAATGGAAATTCAAAACGAGAAGTCCTATGTTTTCTTCTCCGGTCATCATTGATCAGATCGTTTACTTTGGCGGACTGGATAGTACCGTCTATGCGCTTGACATTAATTCTGGTAAAGAAGTATGGACAGTCAAGACCAATGGCGAGATAAGATCCACACCAGTGGTTGTGGGCGATCGTCTTTATCTGGTTGGAGGAAACGGAGTTTTGTCTTGCCTGGATAAGAACTCCGGAAAGTTAGTTTGGCGGACAATCTTTGATAAGACTGCTTTGTTTTTAGCCGAACGAAAATATGATTTCGCTGATTATTACACCTCATCGCCAGTTGTTTATGATGGTGTAATTTATTTTGGTTCTGGCAATGGATACGTTCGCGCTGTTAAAGCAGCCAATGGCGAACTGATCTGGAATTATAAAGCTGGCGATATCGTGCACACCTCTCCTGTGATTTATAAAGACAAAATCTATTTCGGTGCTTACGATGGTTATGTTTATTCTTTAGTCCTGTCATCCGGATCACTGGCGTGGAAGTTTAAAACAACCGGTCAGGATTATTTCCCGGTGGGAGAGGTGCAGGGCTCATTGGCGGTTTCATCGTCTGGTTTGATTCATGTTGGCAGCAGAGATTATAATATTTATTCGTTGGATGCCGAGAATGGTTATTCACATTGGACAAAGACGTTTGATGCCTGGGCATTGTCTCATTCCGTGAAGGATTCGGTGTTATATGTGGGAACATCCGACAATCGCGTGTTGATTGCCTATGATGCCGCCACCGGCAGACAGCATTGGAAGACAAATGTGAAGTTTAATATTTTTGGCGGGTCGGCATTTACCACCAACATGTTGTATGTAGGAACGATATGGGGAAAACTTTATGGCGTAGATCGCAAGTCGGGCGAAATTCGCTGGTCATTCGCGCCTGAAGGTCACGCGAAGCATCACGATAAGTATTTTAAGAAAGACGATTCCTTTCGCGATGATATTGGAAGCATTCTTAAATCTCCTTTACAATGGATACAGGCCGAATACTCCATGGGCGGTATTTTCTCAACCCCCGCGATCGCTGGCGATCTCATAATTGTAACATCGACCGATGGGTTTGCGTATGGTTTATCCAGGCAAACGAAGAAATAATTCGGGATCAGCCTACTCTCCGAGTAACCAGTCCAACCGTACCAATGTGTAACACAAGTACCAGAGTTTGGCACCAAACTACCCGGACTTGACGTAGCTCTGCACTGCGTTTAGTTCGTTACAATCCAGGGTTAAGCGAAAAGAGTTGCGCTCGTGAGAGGGCCTTTTTTAAGATCAGCCTTTGAAGTAATCTTTTCCATAGTTACAACCAATAAATGAACATATGAAGAAAATGCGAATGCACGCTATCGTTTCAGCCGGAGGTTATTTAGTTATCGGAATAATTATGATCTATCTGCTTTCGATTGGTGTTATCTCTTGCTCGGGTCACTGATAAGTTCAAAAAACATCTGATCTATCTGACATCAAACAGGCAATCGGCAGAGTGCGGTCATCTGGTAATATTGGCGCAAGAACTAGCAATCTTGTGCCATTTGTTATAAGTAAAAAGCCTTTTACCTAAGTTGCCCGTTTAAATGACAGCAACCACAAATAATAAAAATGTATCGCTCGATTTCTCCATGCTCCTCGATCACTGAGTATAATTGTTAAAACCAATTTTTTCCGAACCTTGAGCATAAGAATTCGGTTATTGCTCATCATTGGTCGTCTTTGTAGTCTATCCATACTGATGTAATCATCACATGCCTCGTTTAAAAAAAATGCTTACCTTAATAATTGTTATGCGTGTTCGTATTCTATACCTTTTATTCTGGATGCCTTTCTTGTTGTTCGGACAGAATAAGAAGCTGGATAGTCTTTCAACTTTCGTAAACAGTTATCCAGCTAATGATACAATTAAGGTGAACGCCCTGAACGAACTCAGTAGTCAATATCTCTGGATTGACTTTTATACGTCTCTTCAACATGCAGATCGCGCGTTAGCACTGGCCCAGCAGCTTGAATATGCCAATGGAATCGCCAGAGCAAAAACTCTGAAGGGCTTTTGTTACTGGGCATTTGGAGACAATGAGCTTGCTATTGAAATGGGTTTGACGGCAGCCGCGATTGCAGAGAGAGAAGCAATGCCGCGTTTGTCCTCTGAAAGTTTTCTCATACTCTCACGTGCCTATATGGACCAAAATGAAGGCGATAAGGCAGCCGACTATGTGAATAAAGCGGAGCAAATAGCCATACAACGGAGCGACTGGGATCAACTTTCCAGAACGTATAATCTGGCTGGCGTCATTCAATACATTGGCGGCCAGCGCGACAGTGCTTTGCAACTTTATAACAAGGCACTATCCATTGCACAAGATCACGGCATCTCTAAGATTAATTTTCCCCGCATCTTATCAAACATTGGTGAGTGCTACTTTAAGTCAGATGCCAAGTTAGCGTTTGACTACTTTAACAAAGCGTTGTCGATCGCCAATGAAACAGGCAACCGAACTGCGGAAGCATCTATTTATGATGTGTTAGGACATTCATTTTTGAAGAAAGGTGACGACAAGCAGGCCGAGCAATATTTAGAAGGAGCTCTGCAGTTGGCGCGCGAGCTGGGCTTGCGAAGAGTAGTTCGTCATGCTTATGCCGGACTTGTTGATCTTAAATTGAAACAAGGCAAGGCAAGCGAAGCGGTAGGATATATGCGGAGCTACTATGAAGTGCGCGATAGTCTTTTGAACACAGCAAAAACGCGACAAATTGTTGAGCTGGAAGCGCGACATGAACTGGAGAAAAAAGAGCAAGCGATTAAACTGCTTGAGCAAGAGAAACAGATTCAAAACATCTGGCGAAATATATTGCTGGCGATTGTCATTCTCTTGATCCTGGTGTCGGTGGTCATCTATTACCTGCAAAAATACCGTGAGCACAAGAATCGTGAGATCTTAAACCTGGAGATTGATTATCTCACTCGCCAGCACACAGAGATATCAGAAAAATATAAGAATTCCCTGTTGAGTGGAAATGAGAAAATCATTGAGTCTCAAGATCAACGCTTGCTGAAGAAAGCCATTGAGATTGTAGAGAATAATATTTCAGACCCCTTGTTTGGTGTGGAGAAGATGGCCAAAGAAATAGGCATGAGCCGTACAAACATGCATCGCAAGATAAAAGCGATTACAGGTTTTCCACCAAGTGAATTGATTAGAAGTATTCGGCTGCGAAGAGCTGCCATGCTGATCATCAATCAAGCCGATTCAATTTCTCAAATTAGCATTGCAGTTGGATTTGAAGATCATTCCTATTTCTCAAAGTCCTTCAAAAAACAATTTGGTGTTCCGCCTTCAGAGTACGCGCAATCCACAGCTTTGCAGCAAGAGGTTCTAAATTGAAATTAAGGCTCGGGTTTCAATTCACTTCTTCAGCAGCTTCGATCATGATTTTTGAAAGTGTATTATAAACGGCCGCCCAGGCATCTCTCACTTCTTCGTTCCACTGATTGCCAAGAAATTTCTCCAACGTACACAGAAGAGTTTCGGCAACGATGGGGTAATGTTGCGCTTGCACAAAATGGTCTCGGTGCTTTACGCCAAGCGCCTGCACATCCGTTATCATCTCGTCCAGGTTATGGAGTTTATGGACGGCAAAGGTGATCATGTCAATTAGCTTTCGGGCTTGTATTTTTATATCGCCTTTAAACATGCCACGCAAGGAGGGGTCGGCCTCAAATAGTTTCTTGTAGAATGATACACCAACTTCAAGCGAGTGATGAAGGACAAGTCCCCAGGAATTTTCTACCAGTTTGATTTGCTTTTGTGTTAACATATGAGTTAGAAATTTTCTGAGGCTTGATTCGGAATGGTTAAAAGAAAAGTAGTGCCCACACCCAGTGTCGATTCGAATGATATTTTGCCTTTCAATTTTTCGACCATCGACTTCACAATGTACAGACCTAGTCCGCTTCCGCTGGATTTTTCAGTGGCCCGAAAGAACATCTCATACACCTTTGCTTTAAATTCGGGAGCAATACCGATGCCGTTGTCTTTAATCTGAATGGCGGCATGAGAGGAGTCTACGCGAATGTGTATGTTAATGAATGACGGTGTTGCAGCTGGATTGCGATACTTGAACGCATTCGAAATCAGATTTCTTAGTATCGTACGTATGCGAACAGGATCTGTTCTAAATGTCATTGGCTGGTCAACATCCACTGTTACGTTGAGGGTGTGGTCGGGATTCTTTAACAACCTCACGATCTTGTTTACTTCGTCTTCAAAATGAAAGACTTCATATTCCTTTTCTTTTCCGCTGTTGTAGGAGATGGAGATGAGGTCTTTCAACAATCCATCCATGTGCTCAATGCGGCCTTGCATCATCTTAAGATAGGATTGAATAACCTCAGGCGAAGTCTCTTTCATGCCAAGATCCAGCAGCCCCATGATGGAGGTGAGCGGTGACCTGAGGTCGTGCGAAGCATGATAGATGAAATTATCAAGTTCTGTATTGACACGAATAAGCTCCTGCATTTGTGAATGCTGCTGGGAAATGTCGAGCAGCACACCTTCTACAAATCCCTGATTTTCAAAATAGCGAGCGCTAACAGTTGCCCACTGTTCTTCCTGGCAAGTTTCATTTCGGATGAGGAATTTAAAATCTTCAAGTCTCCTTTTACTTTTTATCGAAGTCATGAACAACTCAAATTGCTGAAAGGAGGAAAAGAAACTTTCAATGAAGAGATTGTTTGAATTTTGTTTTCCCAGAATGTCCAGTATTTTTTGATTGCACATCTGGATGCGGCCGTCTTCGATTCGGAATTTAAACGTACCGACAAACGGATTATTAAAAATCGAGAGGTATTCATCTCTCAGTGTGCGCAGTCGCTCTTTGGAAATGGTGCGATGCGTGGTATCCTGTAATAGCACCTGAAACGTTGGACTGTCTGAGTTTGTGGTGGTAACCAGCCTGATTTTCATCTTCGCCCAAAAACTGGCACCGCGTTTCTTTACCATCGGGCCAAGCACAAGGGTGTAACCCAACCGCGCAGCTTTGTCCAAATCTTCTTTAGCTTTCTCGCTGTCTTCGGGGCGATAAAATATAGACAAGTGTTTTCCCAAGACTTCAAACTCATCGTATCCGGTCACGTTTACGGTTTCCAGATTGCTATTCGTGATGAATCCGTTTTGATCCAATACAAATTCCTCCAGACTATGCGGAATGTGAACTAAAGATGGATCTCTGCTAATCATTCTCTCTTCCTGCTCCTGCGATCTCAAACGTTTGTTCATGGCAATGGTGTGTTTAGCTCATGGCATACTCGAATACGGGCTCAAAATTAAGTGCGGATGTTTTTGAAGGCTGGTAATAAACTCCCATACTGTGGTAATCTTGTCGCAAATGCCAAAGAAGCCTTTGTTTACAATATTGGAGACCTCTTCGCCTCCGATTTCTTGTTTGGCAGAATTATAGTGAAGGAGGAACCCTTTTCGGGAATTGAATTGACGGTGATATCGCCTCCCAGTTTTTCGGTCATTACTTTAGCGATATACAGGCCAAGGCCCGACCCGGTAGACCGATCAGTACCCCGGAAAAACATCGTAAAAACCTTCTCTTTAAAAAACGGATGAATTCCAATTCCATTGTCGTCTATCACAATGACGGCCCTGTCCGCTTCGATGTTCACAGATAGCTTAACGTAGGGTGTTGATTGGCCGGGATTGAAATAGTGGTAAGCATTGGATACCATGTTTCGAAGAATCGTCCGCAATCGCCTGGCATCGGTCACAAACTCCGTGCGCTGCAACACCGATGAGATGGCGCAAATGGCTGGGTTGATTTCTTTGTGCTCGTCTAAAACGGATTTGATTTCGTGATCAAATTGAATCTTGTCCAAATCGATTTCAGCTTTTTCATTGTAAGCAATGGCCGCCAGATTAGACAGCAACCGATCCAGGTGCTGCGTTCTTTCAATCATGAGATCAACATAGGTGTGGATCGATTCGATTGAATCCAACTCATTTCTGGATAAGTAAAGGAGACCAAGCAACGTGGTGAGGGGAGATCGTAAGTCATGCGAAGCATGGTAGATAAATTGATCCAGGTGTTGATTGATTTTTTCCAATTCGGCTATGCGTTTCTTCTCTTCGGAAATATCGAATAACAAGACCTCAATAATTCCTTCAATCGGGAAGTAGCAACATCTCATTCGCACCCAACATTCGCCTGCCGCTGTTGTCAAACGCAATTCAAAGTCATTGTCGTCTTCGGCATCTACAATTTCCTGAAACCTTTCTAATGAATCATTTTCTTTAATGTACTGAATGAAATATTTATTGGTGAAGTCATATTCTTGCAGTGTTTCGCAGCCCTTCACGTTAGCCAGCAGAATTTTAAAATCGTGATCGTCCAGATTGAGTACACCAATGAATCGATTGTGAAACAACGAGTTATAGTGCGACTCGACTTGCTTTAGTTTGTGATTTTGAATGGCACTGTAGGTTGTGTCTTGCAGTATCATTTTCACACCAGTCTCACCGTTTTCTTTGCTCGTGGCCTCAAATCGAATCTTTGCAATGAACTTTGTTTTGTTTTTCCTTAAGCGAACGCCTTTCGTTCTGAGCGAGCCAACTTCCAGCGCCTGCGCCAGATCATGCATAGGTTGGTTGTTCGAGATTTCTTCGTCTATATAGAGCAGCGAAAAATGCTTTCCGATTATTTCAGCTTCTTCGTAACCGGTAATGGCTGTCGCTTCCAGGTTGGTGGCCTGAATAACCCCTTTTGAATCAATCCAATATTCTTCAAAGCCGTTCAAAATATTTTGAATGATTTCGAGTCTATCCTTCTTTGATATCGTCATACAGAGGTTCAAAAAATGTTTTTATGAGAGTGACCTGTCATCGAAAAAAATGACGATGACTAAAACCACTTCCGAAAATTAATGCAGATTAACGCGTGGATATGCGGCTGCTACGAGATTACCAGAATAAGCAACTGGATTACCATCTGTTTGCAGGCTCCGGGGATTTTCACAAAACAATTATCATCTCGGTATGAGTAAAATCAGGATGCATAAAATTCTCTCATCCAAAAAATAATTTTAGCCACTTAAGCCGTATCGTTTTGCTACCTTCGTGTCATGTCTTTGTTTATCGCCTCACTCAACTCCGGGAGCAACGGCAACTGCTATTACATCGGCAATCAGGATGAAGCTGTATTAATTGACGGTGGCATTTCTTGCCGCGAAACCGAAAGGCGAATGAAGCGGCTGGGTTTGCCGATGAAGCGCATCAAAGCCATTTTTGTCACACACGAACACTCCGACCACATATATGGAGTAGCGCGACTTTCCAGAAAATATCAACTGCCTGTCTATATCACAAAGTCAACGCTGCAGTTCAGCAAGTTAACCTTACGGGACGATCTGGTGATTTCGTTCAAGGCTTACGATCAAATTTCAATTGGCAGTCTTACAGTGACGGCCATTCCAAAATTTCACGATGCTATTGAGCCACACAGTTTTGTTGTGGCCAGTGAATCGGTGAAGGTGGGCGTGTTCACAGATACCGGACAGACGTGTTCACATTTGATCAAACACTTTAAGGAATGTCATGCCGCGTTTCTGGAATCCAATTACGATGAAGTCATGCTGGACACAGGCCCGTATTCATTGTTCCTGAAAAACAGAATCAGAGAGGGCAGAGGTCACCTTTCCAATAAAGAAGCGCTTGAGTTATTCATTCAGCATCGATCGCCACAATTAAGTCATTTATTCCTCTCGCACTTGTCGAAGGAAAACAACTCACCACGCCTGGTAAAAGATATGTTTGATAAGATGGCCGATAACACGGCTATTATCATCGCGCCACGCAACAAGGAAACGAAACTCTATCATATCCGAAACATTGAAGTAAACCGCCACACTAAGCAGTTTGCCGAACAACAGCAGCTTCAGTTGACTTTGTTTTAGGTTTAGTCGCCCGACCGCTTGTTATTGAGTAATTGGCGGTCGGACGACTTTGTAACAAGGCTATCTATTTCGGAAAAAGAGTACTATCAATCCCCGGAATAACCTTCAATGCATTTTTGTAATACACTTTTTGCAGAACAGAATCCGGTAACGATAGTCCATACATTTTCCAATGGGCATGTCGCTTGCGGTAGTAATCAAAATATTCATCATCGGTCTCCAGCACGCGGAAGTAAGTGTAGTACTCTTCTTTCTTATACGTGTCTTTACCCATCATCACCCGATCCTGATATTTGATCAGCCACGCACGGGCATGTCGGGGCTGTCTTCCCAACTCAGCAAGCACAGCACCCAGTTCGGTATAAACATTCGGAAGCTCATCAAATAATTTTCCTAACCGATCCAGATCGCCACCAAACCAACCCAGGTGTGCATCGATAAACTTTGTTTCAGGATGTTTGCGAAACACATGATGTTGCTCACCCATGATTTGTTCAAAAGGAGGAACCTTTGCCGGATCCCGATAACGATCTGGCTCTTGTTTCAATTCAAGCCAACGTTCGTTGTGTTTGTCTTTCGCATTCCAGAACGAACTTGGTTCACCCGAGTGAATCAACACTGGAATTCCAAGTTCGCCACACTTGGCCCAGATCGGATCAAGTCGAGGATCATCGATGGCTATTCGGTTTCCGTTATTGTCTTTATCGGTCAGGCCTAATCCTTTATAAACTTTTAAGCCTTTCACACCTTGCTTCACGGCTTCTTCCATCATGGCAAGCGTTTCGTTGGGCCAACCTTCGTCATCCAGATTTTCAAAATTGATGTTGAGGAAAAGTATAAATCGGTTTGGATAATTTTTATTCACATTATCCAGCGACCACTCCAAATACTTTCCGCGGAAGCCGCTGAGGTTTACCATCACACCCATGTTCAGGGAATCCATTTCCACCACCAGCTTATCCAAATCCTGAACGGGCATGGTCCACTGATGATTGTGTACATCGATGAATGGAAATTTGGAGTGGGTGAGCAAATGTTGGGGCACCTTCAGCGTAGAGATGGGCTCATACTCTTCCACATCCATCACATTAAGACGGTATTGAATTTTACCGATGCTCCAATAAACTACTCCCAGAAATATTAGAATTGAGATGGGAAGTAGGATCCATCTTCTTTTAGAGAATGCCATCCGTTATATTATTGAGCGGTGATGGGAACACGTACTAATACCTTGTCCCACACAAAATCCATTTTCACGCCTGTGGAGTCGCTGCTAAAGTTGATGGTGAACATTTCTGTTTCATTTGGCTGAACTTGGACGGGTGCATCAACCGTGACGATATCCTGACTGTGATCGGGTTCACTGGCTGCTGTGAAGCGCACACCCAATTCTTTATTCAAATAAACTTTAAAAGATTCGTGGCCAGGGATGGTGTACATCCGATAGCTGCCGGCATTGATGGGATTGCCTCCAAAGAAAATATTTTTATTGAACGTGATTTCGGTAGCTGCATTAGCTCCTAAGCGCCAGTATTTTCCGTACGGCTGCAAGGCTCCGTCTTTCTCTTCGCCAAAGATCAAGCGACCTCTTTTGGATGGCTGGCTGTAGTTGACTTTAATGTCAAGACCCTGATAGCTGAAGGTGGTCGTTTTCGCGGGACTTTTAGGCGTGGCAATAAAAAGTCCGTAGACGACCCAGCCGATGAAAAGTGTAGCGAGGACTGCGAGACCGATTAAAATTTTCTTTTTCATAAAGAGCGTTTTGGTTACAAGGTTTGAAGATACATTTAAATTCAGACGAAATGATGAGCCGTTTATTGCAAATGAAATGACTAGTGTAAAAAAATATTTTTCGGTGTATCTTGAAGAAAACTTGTTCCTATGGAGGAAAGCGCTGCGCCAGCTGATGAACTTCCCGCTGAAAAGTTACCAGAGACCGAAGACCTTGGCCAACCGATAAAGAGTGACCGTTGGAAAGCAAAATGGCTCACAATTTCACGACTGGGAAAATCCATCAGGACTTGGACACTGACTTTTATCGTCTTGTTTTTTGGTGTTGTTATGTTAAAGCTGATCTTAAAAGAGATCAACGACAAGGGGTATCATATTCAAGCTTTTCGCGTTCCTGACCAGTTTGTTAAAGATGGATACGATGGTGTTACCGCTGCCTATATGTTATTGGATCGTGTTAATAACATCATCGTAGTGGGAAATGAAATGCGCAGTATCAAGGAAGTGGAAGAGTACCAGCAATCCGCTGAGCGCATACAAGTGCAGGTAGAAGTATCAGGAGTGGGTATATCTCCAGATGCTATTGCTTCGTATATCAAACAAGCTATAGGCGTTAAGTCAAAGACAATTGGTGGAGAAATTGTAAAGCAAGGTGATACACTAAAATGTTTCTTAAGGATGTCAGGAAGTCCGACAGAAGCGTTTTGGGAGGTCATAGACCAAGCTGGGCCAAATGCAGCATTTGAACGACTAATTCAAAAAGGAGCAGAGGGTGTAATCAAAAAAAATAATCCATTGTTGCTTGCATATTACATCGCCCCGGGTGATGACGAATATAACGGAAGGGTAGTTGAAGCTTTAAGGTACACGATACAACACAGACCAGATCAGGCGGCCGATGCCTATGCGCGATGGGCGCATCTAATTTATTGGACTTTTGAGGACACGGCTGCTTCGATGACGAAAATACGCAAGGCAATTGAAATTGATCCAAACAACGCAACAGCTTACCGAGTAGCTTCCTATGGATGGGGTGACAACCCCAGGAGGGAGGCGCTACTTAAGAAGTCTCTGTCGCTCGACTCAACGTCTATTTTTACTTGGCAAGACCTCGGGATATATTATATGGACAATACTCCAGTAAGGGAGGAAAAAGCACTCGCGTGTTTTGCGAAATGTTACGAGATTGACAGCACCGTGAGCAATGCTATCGGTTGGTGGATGAGACTACTTTTTCGACAAGGGAAATATAAGGAAGCGAATGAGAAAGCTGAAAAGTTACACTATCAACGAGGTCGCGATAACGTCATGACACTGGCGATTTCAATTGCATTGAATGATTCCTTAGAGGCGGCAAGAAAATATACGGAGCTACGGAGTAAGACTGACCCGATATTATTTGGTGAATCGTTAAATGAGTTGGCCTTTGAGTTGGAATTGCGTAAGCAATATGATCTTTCTTTTGAACTTGTGCGCCTTGCACTTCTGTCGGATAGTACAAGCCGTAAAGCAGCGTTTTCATATAGCACACTTGCTGAGCTATTTGCTTTGACAGGAAATAAGGAAGCATTCTATCGCAACATCGAAAAAGCATTTAAACTGGACCCAAGTTTCCCTGCTCGGGTGAGAGAATTCGAAGGTGAGCCTTACACCAGTCTTTCAAAGGAGCCACGCTTCAATAGACTGATTGATCGGTATAGCAGTCAAAAGAAACAACGGTCTATGATGAAGGCTGACTCAAAATGAACTTTGGCTCAGAACATTATAAGTTCTTTATATGGGTCTGATGTTCCCAATTATTCAGAGGAATCACAGTCAATAAAAAAAGTAGCCGCCAGTTTATATATGACGACTACTTGCGAGGCAAATCTCCCGATGAAGAAAATTTTCCGATTTATGACAAGGAAAACTAGCTAAGCGACTTTGTACAAAACTCGAGACACCTCTTTACTTCATCAATTGGGGTTGATCCATCTGGAATTTTATATTCCAGCTCAATGGTTGCCGGAAACTTATACTTGTTATCGCGCATCAGTTTCAATGCATCCGCGATGGGAGTGTTGCCTTCGCCCCACATCAGATTCTCTCCACCATTTGCTTTTGACTTGCGGTCTTTGATGTGCATGCTCACGATACGGTCATGCTTTTGTTTGATGATATCCAACGGATTGGCGTTTCCCGCAGCAACATAATGACCTAAGTCAAGGTTGAGTGAGTTGGCCGGAGATTGCGACAACGCAGTATCCCAGAGGGTTGGCGTTTGCTGTTCGTGACCATGATAGCCAACTTTCAGTCCATATTTCTCTGCCGCCTTTCCAAGTTTGAGTGTGTGTGCATCATTGCTGGGGTGTTCCAGTGTAACGTGACTTGCGCCAATTGCTTTAGCTGCCTTAAATCCATAATCAATGTCGGCATCGCTGCTCTGCATTCCAAACGCATCTGGTTTGAAGGCATAGATGTCAACACCAGCTTTCTTGTACATCTTACCAAGCTGTTCGAACTTTTCCATCGGAGCTTTTAATCGCCAGGCTGAAAGTTCAAGGCGATATGCTTTGGTCTTCTCATCGGCTTCCGCCAGAATTTTCTTTTCGTCTTCTGTGAGCTCTTGCTTTTCAAAGCGCTTTCGCATGAGCGGGAAAAGTTTCCGGAAATCATTGGGATTCTTGGGCGCTCCGGCAAACGATTCGGCAGGGCCGCCCATGAGTTCAATAGCGCTAACACCTGATTTCAAAACATAATCTAATGTTGCTTCGGCACTTTGATCGGGCAGATCGCGAAATGAATAGGTGATCACACCAATCCTAACTCCATTGATCAACCCCTTGGCTCGGCCAAAGTTGTCGATGATGGCGGGCATTCCCATTACTTTATTGGCTCCCAGCAAAGAACCCGTTATCAGTGTAGTGGCTGCTCCTAAAAATTGACGTCTTGTTGATTTTGTTTTCATGACTTTCGGGATTAACAGTAAATAATAATGCGTTGTTAGATAATTTAACTCAACCGGCTATTGAAATTCATTCGCGTAAACTTCGCGGATAATTGTAAATTACCTTGAAAACCTAAGACATGCAACGAAGTTTATGTATTCTGCTCCTTCTGTTTTGTGGAAAGTCATTAGCGCAGACCAATCCTGAAACATATCCTGTCGATCCTGCCAGTCAGGAACAAGCTGGTGTACCCAAAGGTGAGATTCTCAAGTTCACGTTTGACAACGCTAAATTGTTTCCAGGAACCTCCCGCGAGATAAGCGTTTACATCCCATCTCAATATAAAGGCGATAAACGTGCTTGTGTGTATGTGAATCAGGATGGCATTCAATGGAATGCGCCAACGGTTTTTGATAACCTGATTGCAAGTAATGAGATGCCGGTGACGATTGGTGTTTTTATAACACCGGGAAAAGTATTGGCCAATGACAAAGATGCAGCACTGGATCGCTTCAACAGAAGTTTTGAATACGATGGACTAGGCGATACGTACGCCCGATTTTTGTTAGAGGAAATTTTTCCGTTTGTAGAAAATCAAAAGGCTACGGATGGCCGACCTATACTATTGTCGAAGAATGGAAATGACCGGGCAATTGGTGGCGCAAGCAGCGGAGCAGTTTGTGCGTTCACAGCTGCGTGGGAACGTCCCGCAGAATTCACGCGAGTGTTTAGCGCTATTGGCACCTATACTGGTTTGCGGGGTGCTGATCGATATGATATTTTAATTCGCAAGCACGAACCCAAGCCGATCCGGATTTTCCTGCAAGATGGCGCCAATGATTTAAATATATATGCTGGTGATTGGTGGAAGGCAAACGAGTCGATGGAGCGTGCATTGACATTCGCAGGTTATGATGTAAAACATGTTTGGGGAGAAGGCGCACACAACGGGCAGCACGGCACCGCTGTTTTTCCGGAGGCCATGCGTTGGCTATGGCGCGATTATCCAAAGGCAATTGTAGCAGGTCCAACTAAAAATCAATTTCTCACCGACATACTACTGGACAATGAAGGTTGGGAATTAGTGGGCGAGGGCTATGGATTTACAGAAGGAACTGCTGTGAATGCAAAAGGCGAAGTTTTCTTTCAGGATATACCCAACGCCAAAACTTATAAGATTGGCCTGGATGGTAAACTGGAACTTTATTTAGCAGATTCAAAGAAGGCGAGTGGAACGACATTTTCAACAGCAGGTGACATGATAACGATCACGGGTGGATGGTCGGAGCCACCCACCAAACAAGTACATCGTTATAAAACATCCAAGAGCTATGAGGTTGTAGCAGATGAAACACCTGGCAATGATATTTCAGTGGCATTCAATGGAAACATCTATGTGACATCACCCGATGGAAGAGAGCGGCCCAGTAAATTGTTTTTGATCAAACCCAATGGTGAGAAGAGTGTTGTGGATGAAGGACTAAAGTTTGCGAATGGTCTTTGCTTCTCGCCTGATCAAACACAACTGTATGTTACAGAGTCCACCTCACATTGGGTGTGGGTGTATCAGATTCAAGCGGATGGATCGTTAGCGAATAAACAAAAATATGGTTGGCTGCACGTGCGCGATGTAGATGAAAATGCCTGGAGCGATGGGTTGAAGTGCGACCGCGATGGAAGAATTTATGTGACGAGCTTAAGTGGTATTCAGGTGATGGATCAATTGGGAAGAGTGAACGCTATTATTCCTGTTCCGAAAACAAAGGGCCAGGTTTCCAATCTTTGCTTTGGCGGACCTGATTTTAATGTGATGTATATCTCTTGTCAGGACAAAGTGTTTAGGAGAAAGGTAAAGGTGAAAGGCGCCAATAATTTCGAGAAGCCGATTAAGCCAAATAATCCGAGACTCTAAGCCATGTGAGTTTCTGCTGAGCACTTTAAAAGTCAAATTTTATATTCTGTCTGCAATAAATTCTTTGTTCATCCGACTCTGTGTTTAAAATAGATTATGACATCGGGGAAAACCATTGTGATCACAGGCGCAAATGCCGGAATAGGTTTAGCAACAGCCGAATTGTTGGCCGCAAAGGGATATAATATCATCACTATATGCAGAGATGCCACCAAGGGTGCAGAGACCGTGGCCAAATTGAGAGCAATCAATCCAGGCATTGATGCTGAAAATTTTGTTGCCGACCTTTCGGATCTTACCGCTGTAAACGTTGCTGCCGATGCAATCCTTGCAAAATATTCGGTCATCGACCGACTGATCAACAACGCAGGATATTATCCGGGCGTTATTGAATACATTGGCGACATTGAGAAAACATTTTACGCCTCGCACCTTGGTCATATGTTATTAACCAGGCGGCTGATGCCTTCACTTGAGAAATCCAAAGAGGCGCGCGTCATCAATGTTTCTTCGGCATTGCATGTACAGGGCAGTGCTGCCCGCTTCTTTAAACGAATAAACGGACTGACTTCCGGGCAGGCCTATGCCGATGCCAAGCTTGCCAACATTCTCTTTACAATGGAGTTGTCAAAGCGTTTGCAAAAACACGTAACCACTTATTCACTTCACCCGGGTGTGGTGAGCACGAATTTCGCGAAGGGCACTTCGGGTATCTTCTCCACGATAATCAATATCATGCGACCATTCTTTCTTTCCCCGGGGAAAGGAGCGGCTACTTCGGTGTACCTCGCAAGCGTGGAGTCTGAAAAAATTATTTCCCAGCGCGGTCGATATTTTGCAAAGATGAAACCATCACCGACACGCAATAGTGATCTGACGGACCAGAATGCTTTTGCATTGTGGAATAGAAGTGAAGAAGTGCTCAAACCGTTTCTGAAATAGAAATCTGTTTTTAATAATAGTTACAATAAAAAAGGGTACCCGTCTGGTACCCTTTCTTTTTAATCCACATCTGATTTTAACCTAACCTAAACCACTAGGGGTTAAACGTGGAAGTTTTTACTAGTACAACGTTACACGAGAATCTTTTATAAATGATTCTGCTAATCGACCAACCACAAAAGAAGTAGAGCAACGATAAATCTTATTTCACAACATCATAGTTTATGTACATGTGGAAAAAGATAATTCGTTATTCAATAAAAGCTTCGTAACCATTTGTTGTGTGGAAGGTATTACACGGATGCTTTGTTTGAATATCAGAAATTATCAGGCACACAACGGTAGTGATAACACTAAATGGGTGAGGCTATGACATTTTTTAAGAAACGTGTAATCGTGATTGAGGAAGAAAATTCTCTTCGCGGAATTTTTTCATTGGTGGTAAACAGCTCGCCAAAATTTTTTCTGGTGAATACTCATCCCACCTGTGGAGATGCGATTAAACATTTGCAGCGCGATCAGCCCGATATTGTGTTGATGGACATTAGCACAGCCCGACCTGACGCTATTCACGGGATACGGGTTATCAAAAGCCGGAAGCCACATATCGATGTGATGATTGTCTCTGACTCAGACGAAAGTGATCTGGTGTTTGACACATTAAAAGCAGGGGCTTCGGGATTCATTGCCAAGAGCGCAGACTATAAAGAACTCATTGCTGCCGTTGAAGAAATTGGCAGAGGTGGGGCGCCCATGAGCAGCAAAGTGGCGCGCATGGTGATCAGCAGCTTCCGTATCAACAACAATAGCCCGCTTACACAACGCGAGACGGAGATACTTCGCCTGATTGCGCAGGGCAAAACATACTTACAGATTTCATACGAACTGTTCATATCAAAAGAGACTTCTAAGAATCATATCAAAAATATTTATTCCAAGCTAAACGTATCGCGAAAGTCGGAAGCGCTTGCCCGCGCTACCAGTGATCGACTGATCTGAAAAATATTTTTTACTTCATGCAACCTCGTTCATGACGACCATTGGGTGAGTTTTTAAGAAAATAAATACCCAAACACCAGTCATTTACTTTCAACCGCTCATCTACAAAATTTGAGGAACGCTATAATTATTTATATGGCGGAGTTTTTAAGTTTTCAATTAAACCAATTAGCATGAAGAATTTTTTACTATTAATCTTCTTATTTGCTTCTGCGCATTTTGTTTGGGCGCAAGAGCATGTCGTCACCGGAAAGGTGACCGCCAGTGATGATGGTGCAGCATTGCCGGGTGTGAACGTGGTACTGAAAGGTACTACGAATGGAACGGTGACCGATGCCGAAGGCCGTTACTCCATTGTGGCAACGTCATCGGCTACTACGTTAGTGTTTTCTTTTATCGGACTTCAAACACAGGAAGTAACGATTGGAGGAAGAGGAGTGATTGATGTGCAACTTGGCATGGATGTCACGCAGCTCTCTGAAATTGTTGTGACAGGTTCAGGTATTGCCACGGACAAAAAGAAGTTGGGTATTGCGGTAGAATCGGTAAGTGCCGATAAACTGCCGGCAGCGCCAACCGCTTCAATCGATCAGGCCTTGATTGGAAAGATAGCCGGTGCCCAGATTTCATCCGTTAGCGGAAACCCTGGAGACCCTGTCAACATTGTATTGCGAGGCATTAACACTGTGCAAGGTGGAACAAAGCCGCTGATCATGGTGGATGGCGTGCAGGTAGGTGCAACCGACATCAATTCATTGGACCTTAGCAACATCGATAGGGTAGAAGTTGTGCAGGGTGCTGCATCTGCTTCTATTTATGGAGCACAAGGTGCTAACGGTGTTATTCAGGTGTTTACCAAGAAAGGTAAGTCCGGTAAAGTGGCCATCAATTTTTCGACCAGCTATTCGGCCAATCAATTTCTTAACACCGGCAACGTACACAAGTCGAAGCTGCATCCTTATTTGACGGATGCCAACAACAATCTGGTGGATGCCGCCGGGAATATTCTCGACTACAACAACGTTGGTTCCATCGAAGGCCTTTCGTATCAGTATGGTGGCGGCACGCGATATGCCATTCAGGACATTCGCAACGTGAACGACAAACCTTACAATGCAAATCTGAAATATTATGATCATTGGGATCAGATCTTTAAAACTGGTAACACGACTAATAACAGTCTTAGTTTTTCCGGTGGATCTGATAAAACTGATTTTTCAATTTCATTGGCGAACAATCGCACCGTAAGTGCCGTGATGAAAAATGGAGCACTTGACAGAAGTAATATCACTGCGAACATTGGTATGGAACTGGCCAAGGGTTTGAAAATCCGATCGATTACACAATTGGTCTACACTAAAAATGATTTGCATCCTGGTCTTGGTGCAGGTGGTGGTATTTTGTATGGAAAAGGAAATTCGTTAGGTGACGTCAGCGGTGTGTATAGTTTCCTCAATACATCTCCGTTCTTTGATCTCACACGCAAGTTGGCAGATGGAACGTATCCGGGTTATCAGGTAGCTGACTTTGTGAGCGTGAATGCGTTCAACCCTTATTATCGACAGGAATATTCTAACTCGATTGACAACAAGGTTGATGTGCTTCAGAACTTCGATGTTAACTACATCCCCAACAAATTTTTAGAATTGGATGCGAAGTACGGTATCAACTATCGCACGGAAAGTGCGCGCTATACGTACTACAATCAATCGACAAATATCAACTCCATTTATTACGATCCAAGTTTCATCAGCTATTTCAATCCATTGGTGAGTGGTGTCATTGATCCGGTCAACGGAAAAAATATTGCTCCTAACAACAGGGGTGAAATGGACAACTTTCAATACAACACCACTTTCCAAAACTTCCTAGCCAACGCATATTTCAGAACGGATATGCAGGAAGACTTTGGCTTTAGCCTGCCTATACAAACCAGTACGCAAGTTGGATTTGACTATCGTAAGAAAGACTATCGCGAGTACGATACCTACGGTGTTGGATTACCATTAGCCCCACCGTTTAACATCTCAGCCACTGAGTCGCAGGCGGTTATGTTTGATTATAAGGAACCGTTTATTACCTATGGATACCTGGTGAATCAGAAAATTGACATTGGTGATTTTGGTGGTGTGACTGGAGGTTTCAGAAGTGATTGGTCGTCAGCTTTTGGCGGTGGATCTAAACCTTTCACCTTCCCGCATTTTGACGGCCATATTCTTCCGTCTACTTTCTGGAAGGACAGTGGCTTGGGTAGCACTTTATCGTATTTCAAATTGAGAGCTGCATACGGCCAGGCCGGTATTCAACCTGGTGCTTTTGATCGCTACCCTGTTCTGAGTCAACAAAATTTAGGACAGTCGTTGGTATATACGATTCCCACTACAACCAACAATCCAAACCTGAAGGTGGAAGTATCTACTGAGTACGAAGCAGGAACTGACTTCACATTTAATTTGAACCAGGGCTCAAGCTGGCTCAAAGCCATCAATGGATCGTTTACCTACTGGCAGCGCAAGAGTGCGAATGTGATCTACAATGTAAGTGTTGCTCCTTCTGTGGGCTCAACGGATCAGCTGACCAACGCCATTAACATGTCATCAAATGGATATCAGTTCTCGTTGAACATTCCGGTGTATAAGTCGAACAGCATTAGCTGGGATTTTACAACCAACTGGGGACATCAGTTTTCCAAGATCGACAAGATCGCTGGCGGTGCCGATATTATTCTTTTGTCGAATGCCGGAAGTACATCGCTTGTGTTAACACCGGGTCAACCCATTGGTCAGATCTATGGATACAAGGCGTTGACAAGTCTTGATTACAAACGCCAGGACGGAACCCGTTACATCCCGGCTTCTGATGAAGGTCTTTATGAAATTGTGAATGGGCACGTGGTGAAGAAATCTGATTACCAGATGCAGTTCACAGACGAGACGTATGCTTTTGGTAATCCAAATCCTAAGTTCAATTCATCGTTCATCAATACCATTGGCTACAAGGACATTGTTAATCTGCAATTCCAGTTTGATTGGATTTATGGATCGCACCTGTATAATCAAACTCGTGAGTGGATGTATCGTGACGGTATTAGCGGTGATTTTGACAAGCAAGTCACTATTGATCGTAAGACAGGAGCCTTCCCAGCTTACTGGTCAAGTGCGTATTACAATTTGTGGGGTAGCACACGCGGTGCCGGAAATAATGCCACCAAAGATTTCTTCATGGAAGATGCCTCATTCGTGAGATTGAGAAATGTTTCGCTCTCGTTTGATCTGGCCAGGATGATGAAAGTACAATCGCTGAAGAAACTGCAATTGGTGTTCACCGGCAGAAATCTCCTCACGTTTACAAAATACACGGGGTATGATCCAGAAGTGAGTTCCGGAACTGTCAACTCATCATTCGACAGAGGTGTGGATCACAGCACATTGCCCAATACGAAATCGTATCAGGTGGGACTTAATATCGGACTCTAATACCTAACCTTTAAAATGAAAATCATGAAAAGAAATACATTTAGATATCCCGTTTTCGTGGCGGTGCTTTTGTTAGGCGCATTTGGTTGCACCGACATACTGGATGTGGGTAACCCCAATGCACCTACAACAGTTGCCAACGTGAACACGGAACGGGGAATTATTCAATTTGCGCAAGGTGGTGTTTATATCAATGGATTCTTTAACGGAGATGGTTGGCTGGGCAATAGTTACTTCTCCTTACCATGGGGCTACAACGAATTGCTGGCCGATTTAATTGGAGCGGATGCATCGAACAATCAGATCACAACGATCGGAGTGCCCGACTACATTATTTTGGATAACGGTACGAAGGTGTTGAATAGCAGTAGCTCATCAGTAGGAATCATTCGCTCTTACAACAACCGCGCTTCGACAGGTGCTGGCAACAATGCGATCTACTATCAATGGTTGAATATGTACGCACTCAACAAAGCGGCCAATCAAACACTGGCGCTAGTGGAAAGTATTCCGTTCTCAGGCGATTCAGAAACGAAAATCAATACGATAAAAGCCTGGGCGTATTGGTGGAAAGGATATGCCTATGCATCGATCGGGTCCATGTATTATTCGGGATTGATTATCAACGATGCCACTAAAAACAACAACGACTATGTGTTGCACGATGTGGTATTGGCAGAATCAGACAAATACTTCAATCTGGCAGCATCAACGTTGTCGGGCATCACCAATCTTACCGATTACAATCAAGTGCTGGGTGAGCTCATTCCTTCCTTTTGTCAAGTGGGAAAAGGTGGTGTGTTGACTCCCGACATGTGGAAACGAAATATAAACACGATGCTGGCGCGTAACATTCTTTTAAATAAACTCGCTCCGTTTGTAAACGGTAATTCTTCCGCAACCATCTCCGGTTCATCCACATCTGCGATGACCAGTGCCGATTGGACTGCGGTTAAGAATTTGACGACAAACGGAATTAAAAAAGGTGATTTCATTTTCACAGGAAGAACAACCGGTGCTAATGATTTCTTTACTGCTGCGGGTGGCTCAGTGGCAGCCTTATCGGCCAGTGTCAACACCAGTTCAACTTTTAAAATCGGTGAACGCTTTCTTCAGAATTTCAAAGCAGGTGACGCCAGATTTGCCAACAACTTTGTAACGGGCACTACTTATAAAAACAACTACACCTTCACTACCCGCTACACAGTAGTAGATGGCGGAAACGGTGCGCCCGGTGTGTATGTGTATGCCGATAAAACAGTTGGTGAGTATGAGCTGATAATTGCCGGCAGTTATGAAGAGAATGCGTTGATGCTGGCTGAAGCTAACATCAGAAGCGGTGCCATTGACGCTGGTCTGGCACTGGTGGACGATGTGCGCGACTACATGGGAGCTGGCATTGCGCACGTGGCATCAACCGGACTAAATGCTAACGATGCACTAACGGAGTTGGTGCGGGAAAGGAGAGTGGCATTAATGTTCAGAGGTCTTTCCTTCTATGACAGCCGCAGATACGGTTGGACATACGATGTGGCAAAAGGTGGTGGCAGTTATGGAAACACTCTTGTTCAGGGAACAACCGTGAATACGAACGTAACCATTAACTACAACTTTATGGATTATTGGGATGTGCCTGCAGATGAAACGGTGTTGAATCCTCCATCGGAAAGCAGCGCTGCCATTAAGAATCCTAATTTTAATTAACTATCTAAACCTGTTTGAAAATAGGGCTGCAGCAATGCAGTCCTATTTTTTTGTTACTCCATTGGTTTGCACTGGAGAAAATCCTGTTCGCCTACCTTGCCTTCATCGGATGAATCCGTATCGACAAGAATTTTCCACTTGCCCGATTCTTTTCGAATCACCACCATAAATTTTCCATAATACGATTCAGGATTTTGATTGAGTCGTTGCATGGTAACTTTATAAACACCGATATCAATGGCAAAATCGTTACTGACTGTTCGCTCTGAAAAACGAAGTTCGATGGATCGTTTTACTTTGGAAGGTCCTGGCGCCTTGCTGGCTTTTAATTGCCGTGTGTATTCATCGTATCCGAATATTGTTCTTGAATCTCTTGGGGATCTGATCACATCTTTTGAGTGAACCGCCATAAAGGCATCTACATCGTTTTGATTAAAGCTGCTGATGAATGGTTTCCAGATGGCTTCGTTGATTTCTTTTACAATAGCTTCCCTGCCGCCTGATGGCGTTTGTGCAGCGACTTGCACTGAAATAAAAAAAGATATGGTGATCGCAGCATACTTAGTAAATGTGTTCATAATTAATGGGTTGAGTTATTTGGGTTAGTTAGATTATTCCTTCTTTCGATTCAAAGGCATTAAGATGGAGTCTACGGTGTCACGATAAAGCCGGCCAATCGGAATAGAGATGTTGTCGAATTCTATTTTGCTTTTGTGTACAATTTTTATTTTGCTGATCGACACAATGAACGACTTATGCACACGCTCGAAATGATCTTTTGGCAGGATGCCTTCAAGCGCCTTAACAGAGCCTTTCACCACGTATTTCTTTTCATCAGTGTGCAAGATCGTGTAATCTTTTAGTCCTTGTACATAATTTATTTTGCGATAGTCGAGCAAGATTTTTTTTGTGCCGGTCTTAATCAGAATTTCGAATTGCTTGCCCTGTTCCTCGAAGTCAATGGTGTCTCCGGCTTTTACGAGATTAAGAAAATCCAACGCTCGTTTCACCGCGATGTCAAAGCGTTCAATATAAATGGGCTTAAGCAGATAGTCGATCACGCCAAGTTCAAATCCTTCTACCGCATAATTGCGAAACGCGGTAGTGATAATGCTGACGGGCTTTGCCGGCAATGCTCGAAGAAAATCTAATCCACTTATTTCCGGCATTTGAATATCCAGAAACAAAAGATCAACAAAGTGTTCGTTTAGAAAAATTCCAGCGTCTTTGGCATTGTAGAACGTTCCAATCAATTGCAGTTGAGGCGTGTTGGCAATATGATTTTTCAACACCTCATGTGAGGGAGGCTCATCATCAATGATTACACACGTGTAGGCCATAGTGGTATGAATGTTTAGGAAAGCACAATAAATAAAATGACTTCATAGTTTTCGTGGTCATCGTTCATCAAAAGATTGTGTTTGGCCGGATAAAACAATTCAAGCCTGCGTTTTAGATTGCTTAACCCGATGCTGGCATGAATTTGTTGGGTACTTTTAGCGCCTTTCTTATAGTTATTCTTGATCTTGAACGAAAGCCGAGAATTTGTAACACTGATCCAGATGTTTAGATAAGCGCCTTCGATGATTTGACTCACTCCGTGTTTAAAAGCGTTTTCAACGAGCGGCAACATCAACAAGGGTTCAATCATTTGATGATCGATCTCGCCATTTACCGAGAACTTGATACTGGCATTGTTTCCCTGTCGGATTCTTTCCAGGTCAATGTAATTTTCCAGGTTTTCGATGTCGCGTTTTAATAAGACTTTTGTCCCCTCCAATTCGTAGAGCATGTAGTCCATCATTTTGGACAGACGAATGATCACCTCCTGCGTTCGGTCTGATTTTTCTAAGGCGAGGCCGTAGAGATTGTTCATGGTGTTGAACAGGAAGTGCGGATTAATCTGCGCGCGCAAATAATTGACTTCCGCCTGAAGTTTCTCCAACTGGATTTTATCCAGCTTCTTTTTTTGCTCATACTTTTCGCGGATGTCGAAGAGCAGAAAGCCAATTACCGTATAGGTACATATTCTGAAGAAATAGAAAATGTAGCTAAACCAGATGCTCTCTTCCTCGTAGTTCATGTCAAAGATGAATTTATTAGTACGAACTACGGTGTGTGTATACAACAGCAGCAACAGAATGAGCCACCCAAAGTACGTGACATATTTTTCGGTCTTATAAAATCGGGCGATCAGAAAATAGATATTGAGATAGGTGATGAGAATCATCAAACCATCCTGTACCAAAATATTGAACAGATAGTAGCCAATGCCTTTGGCTAGCAGATGAGACGTAAAAAAACCATGGGGTATAATCAGTAACAGCCAGATCAGCAGATGGTAAGTCCGGTCACTCGTAATGGTGCTGCGAATGGACATCATATCCAGTCGATCGTTAGTCTCGATGCACCTTTGGTAGACTGATGTCCGATCAAATAACAACTTGTCATTATTAGCGGGAGTTGGTTACTCGTGTGTTAAGAGATGATAACGGCTCCACAATAGTTGCGTTGTCTATTATTTTATTAGTAACAGAAATTCTTTACGGCATCACCGGGCCAGGCAGGTGTCCAGGAAAATATACCCCATTTTACTTCCCGGATTATTTCTCTATCTTCCTTCCGTCAACTTGGCTAAACATGAGTATTCAACTTGATAACTTCAGGCTTGATAAAGTTATCCTGAAACGGATACTTGATTTTCTTCCGTATCCTTTTTTGGTGGCCGAGTTTCGCCATGGCAATCATGCCAACCTCTACGTTAACCAGAAGTTCAGAGATGAGATTGGTTATACCATCGAAGATATTCCCACCATTGATGACTGGTTTGAAAAGGCCTACCCGGATGCGGTGTACCGTCAGGATGTGATGCGAACCTGGGGGATGCGCTACCGCCTGGCCCAACGCGAGAAGGACGACTCAGCCATGATGAAAGCAATCATTCATACGAAACATCGGGGTGATATGTGGTTTGAAGTGAAGTCTTCGATTTTCGGAAGGGTGCAGTTGGTAGCATTCATTAATATCGATGAGGAAGTTACGCGCGCCAGAGAGCTGAAGCGGCTCAACGAAAATAAAAACAAGACACTATCGATTCTTAGTCATGATCTTCGCGGCCCCATCGCCAATCTGTATAAGCTATCGCAGTTGGCTATGAATCATCAGGTCACTCAGGAAGAGTTTATCACGCTCGTTAAAAGTGTAAATGAAAAGACCTTTCAAACACTTGAATTTTTAGACACTGCACTGCTCTGGACCAAATCAAACTTTGATGACATTGGTGTTGAGATAGGCCCTGTTGATTTAGCGGCCATCGTTGAATCTATATTCTTTATTTATGACGATTCGTTCAAAGCAAAACGCCTTAACGTGACTTCGGAGTTTGACAAAGATGTGGCATTCGTCAGCGACCCGGGAATCCTCACAATCGTGATACGCAACTTGATCTCCAATGCAATTAAGTTTACACCCGATGGAGGATCCATCGCTGTGAGATACAATCGGACACCAGGCAAACACATCATTTCTATTCATGATTCCGGTATCGGCATGAGTCCTGAAACCGTTCAGGCTGTACTGGCCGATAGCTATTATTCGCAAAAGGGAACGCATGAAGAAAAAGGACTTGGCATTGGATTAAAGATTTGCCGCGATCTGCTGCGAAGGGTTAAAGGCGAACTAAGCATTCAAAGTACACCCGGTAGGGGGACGAGCATGAGCATTGTGCTAACCGACTGATGTTTGTTTTGGTAATTCCGATCCTTCATTTTTCAAGTATAATTTTTAATACCATCTTTAGGAAGTTTTCCATCCCTCGTGAGTTATGAACATTTCGATTGTCCTGGTCTTGTTAAGTGTATGGTTTCAGGGAACTGCAATTCCATACAAGCCATTTGATGAATTTGAAATACAAGTCGACTTCAATTTTAAGCAGCGAAATGCACCGAATAACAACACCGTGGAGATGGTTGAGACCCGCGAAGACCGCATCCGCTCTCAAAACAGTACAGCACTACGGCCTTACCTTATTTTAAACCTGAAGTTGCTGAAGCTATCCGAAGAGGAAGTCAGGGCGAAAGCAACCGACAACCTCGGCCATATTGTTTTTAGTAAGAAAGTGAAAGTTGACGACCTATTGAAAATTGACATGGGCTTTATTGATGATGTGAAGGGAAAGATTACAGCGCATGACATGGTAATTCTGTTTTCTTCCAAAGACAGAAAAGACATTAGCCAGATTCATCTTCATATCAAAGAGAACGGAACCTTTGTGGTGAATGACGAGATACGCGGGAAGTTTTAAGCTTCATCGATTCCATCACTTCCAGTCCTTTAAAGAGGGCAGAGCTAAATAATTTAAAAGCTTATCTGCTTTTTGAAATCACAAAGCTCTGCCAACTATTTTTTTTAAATCGCCCCCAGTTGTTTTAAAAACTTTTCTGAATTGGCTTTGGTAGCCTGAGGTGGATTTAAGGTCAGTGATTTTTTAAAGTTCTTAATCGCATTGGGCTTGTCGCCTTTGGTGGCATAGGCTTCTCCCAGACTGTCCCACGCGTTGGCGCTCTTGGGAAAGCGCTGTGTATTGAGTGTCAGAATTTCAATTGCCTTGTCATGCTGTCCATTGTTCAACAGCTGATATCCATAATTATTCAATTCAACTTCAGTGGCAGCGGCAATGGCTTCATTTAAAACTTTTTCTGATTCAGTTGTCTTTCCAGCTTGCTTGAGCAAGCCAGCTTTAATGTTGAGTGTAGCAAAGCTTTTGTTTTGTGCTATTGCGCGATCAATCCATGTTAGTGCTCGATCATTGTTGACGTTGTTTTGAAGAGCATAGTTTGCAGCGCTTGAGTAGCCCTGCCAGTTGAATCCAATCGGACCTTTCAGTTCTTCTGCCGCATTGGCCATCACCAGATCATCGACATTAAATTCAATGGAAACCGGAAATTGTTTCTTCTCCCAATTAAGCACCAGCTCTGCTTTGTTTTTCTCCAGGTTGATAAAATCATAGGTGAGAAGTTCAACAAAGGAATTGTCGCGCACTTGTATCTTGGCGCGCATTTGATCGTTAGCGGCATCGTACCAAAAGCTTCCCCACGACCTGCTGTCTTTCGAAAGAATCACTTCGCCCGAATTATCTTTATTGATGACAAAAAACAAACCGTATCGGCCTGCCGGAACAGTCTGACCTTCCACTTTCGCTGCATGCGAAAATTCGATCACAGTGTTTTCATTAGCACCTGCTCTCCAGGGCGCTCCGTTGCCAGCACCGAACGCCTGAACGTTCCAGCCGTATGGCACGAGATTGCCCCACACTTCGCGATTTTTTACAGACGGCCTCGAGTAAGAGATCGTGACGATGGAGATGCCAACTGTTTGCGAGACTTTAGCAGCAGGACTTGGCGTTCGGGGTGTGGTTATCCCCTGAGCCATTACATTTGTGCCGGCAATTATGACAAGAAGTATAAGTGCCAGCTTGTTGGTTAAGTATGTTTGCATATCGTGTGTGGTTTTAGATTTCTTTAGGTACGTATGGTTAGAATTGTAGTTGTGTGATGAAATTAAAATCAACCAATATGGTGGATGGCTACTTTGATCAAATAATTTGCAAATAGATGAACGACACAATCTATAGATGAATGACGGCTTCAACTGGTTTGCGAAAGATTATTCACATTGATATGGATGCGTTTTATGCATCGATTGAGCAACGTGATCATCCGCAGTATCGCGGAAAGCCAATTGCCGTGGGAGGCTCTCCTCAAGGTCGTGGGGGAGTAGTAGCAACGGCCAGTTACGAAGCCAGAAAATTTGGTGTTCACTCTGCCATGTCTTCGAAGAAAGCTGCGCAACTCTGCAAGGATCTTATTTTCGTGAGGCCGCGATTTGACGTATATAAAAATGTGTCGATGAAGATTCGCGAAATCTTTCACCGCTATACCGATCTGATCGAACCGCTTTCGCTGGATGAGGCTTATCTCGATGTGACAACGGACAAACAAAACATTGGATCGGCCATTGAGATTGCCACACGCATCAGGCAATCCATAAAGGATGAATTGCAGTTGACCGCATCTGCCGGAGTTTCGATCAATAAGTTTGTTGCAAAAATTGCTTCCGACATGAATAAGCCTGACGGACTTACGTTCATTGGCCCTTCAAAGATTGAGCGTTTCATGGAGAAGTTGCCCGTGGAAAAATTCTTTGGAGTGGGCAAGGTAACGGCAGAGAAAATGAAGAAGATGAATCTTCACACGGGGGCCGATCTTAAGCGATTGACAGAAGGTGAGCTCACGCGTCATTTTGGAAAGGCCGGAAAGTTTTATTACAAAATTGTAAGGGGAATTGACGATCGAGTGGTTCAACCTCACCGTGAGATAAAATCGGTTGGAGCAGAAGATACATTTCCATTTGATCTTACAACTGTGGAAGAAATGAATTTAGAACTTGAGAAGATTGCGATGTTGGTGCACGATCGTCTGCGAAAAAATAATCTGAGTGCACGGACCTTGACCGTTAAAATAAAATACCACGACTTCAAACAAGTTACCCGCAGTCATTCATTTGAAGTGCCTGTTCATGATCTGGAAATGATCGAGTCGGTTTCGAAACAACTTCTGTTGGCCACTGATCTTGATAGTAAAAAAATCAGATTGCTCGGAATCTCGTTGTCGAACTTTGGCGGCAGTACGGCTGGGCCGCGTAAAGAAGAAAAGACGGATCAGCTGAATTTATTTTGACACCACGGCTGAATCAAAGGACAAGGATTCACAAAATCTCATCAGACTTAGTAAGTCTTTTTCATGATAGAATTTTATAGGCGTCCGTTGTCTGGCCATTTGCTGGAGATAGACCTCAATTTGTTTTTTGTGTGCTGGAAACGTTCTGAGAAAACCTCTCCGGCTGGCGCGGTGAAGATCATCGTTTGCGTCAATCAAAAAATATGAGTTCTCTTTTTCCAAAACGGAGTAGGTGGGTTTTGATGTTTCGGCAGAATTTTCTCTTTTTAATTTCTTTACCTGTAGTTGTGAACAAAGCGTCATACGATTATTTCCCGCCAACACTTTCAGATATTTTTCAGCATGATGCTGGTAGAGATCTTTGCCAAGTCTCACAAATGAAACGCTATCGACATTTGAGATAAAAAGTGTATCGTGGTCATCGTCCAGAAAAACCATCTCACCAAATAGCTGGTCATAATTTAGTTTTACTCTCACCGATTGATTGCCGGATGAATAAATCAGATATCCATCTGTAAACTCAGAGTTACTATATCGCTCATTCACCCGTGTGTGATGGTGTAGTTTCGTAACGTCTTCGTTTTTGTTGGCAATGTTATTTTTGCCAAGGTCAAAGTAATACTGGCTGATGGTAGAAACCGGCAACGATACGAGCGTACCACTTGTAGTTTGCCCAACCACCGATGAATAAACATAATAGCGAGTGCCACCTCCTGAAATCACCTGTGAATACGACATGACAACCTTTAATGTCAAGATCAGAAGGAGGCTGGCTTTCATAGTTCTTTGTTCTAATTGAATACAGCATCAATCTAAATAAAATAGAATGTGAAAATTAGCCAGAGGATTATTTTGGCTTAACTACCAAGTTGAATTATCTTTAACAAAATAACCTGTTACCAAATGATCAAAGAATCAAAACTAAACCGCGTGGGTGTTTTCATCATGGCATGCATTGCCCTCGCTGCTTGTCAAGCTAAAAAAACTGAGAATGCCACTCAAACGGAACCCAAGGATTCTATCGAGAGCAAACCGAAGCCAATTTCCGAGCCGCTGGTAACACATATTTATACAGCCGATCCTTCTGCTCACGTTTTTGATGGCAAGATTTATATCTATCCTTCTCATGATATTGAGTCGGGTGTGGCGCAGGATGATCTCGGTTCTCACTTCGATATGAAGGATTATCATGTTCTCTCCATGGATAGTATCGGAGCCGAAACAAAAGACAATGGTGTAGCACTTGATATAAAAGATATTCCATGGGCCGGTCGCCAACTGTGGGCGCCTGATGCCGCATTCGCCAATGGCAAATACTACTTGTACTTTCCTGCAAAAGATAAATCAGATGTGTTCAGAATAGGCGTGGCCACGAGTTCGTCTCCCACTGGCCCTTTCAAAGCTGAGCCAAAACCTATTGACGGAAGTTATAGCATGGACCCCGCTGTGTTTACCGATGCAGATGGAAATTCATACCTGTATTTTGGCGGCATCTGGGGCGGGCAACTGCAACGTTGGGCAACGGGAAAGTATGACGCGAATGGTTCCAAAACAGATTTACAAAAAGACGAAGAACCCGCAATCAGGCCGCGCGTTGCTAAGTTGACAAAGAGTATGTTAAGCTTTGCGGAGCCGGTGAAAGAAATAAAAATTGTGGACCAAACGGGTAAGGAACTGTTGGGTAAAGATCATGACAGACGATTCTTTGAAGCATCCTGGATGCACAAGTATAACGGCAAGTATTATTTCTCATACTCCACGGGCGACACACACTTTATTTGTTACGCCATTGGCGAAAGCCCTTACGGTCCATTCACTTATCAGGGTGTGGTACTAAATCCTGTTGTGGGTTGGACGAATCATCACTCCATCGTTGAGATCAATGGCAAGTGGTATTTGTTTTATCATGATAGCTCATTGTCCGGAGGTCAGACGCATTTGAGAAGTGTGAAGATGACGGAGCTTACGCACAATCCAGACGGATCGATCAAGACAATTGATCCGTATATAAAGTGATGAAGTTAGTCGCCTGACCGCTGTTTACGAAAGTATTCAGCGGTCAGATGACTTATTCGTGAAACCTCGCAATACCTAGTTCAAGTCCTCTCAGTTCGGCAAGTCCTCTTAATCTGCCGATGGCCGAATAGCCGGGATATGTTTTCTTCTTCAGATCATCCAGCATCTGATGACCGTGATCAGGGCGCATCGGTATAGAACGGCCGGTGCGTTTCATCAACGAAACAATTTCCTTTACAACTGCGGCCATGTCGGTGTCTCCATCCAAATGATCGGCTTCGTAGAAGTTGCCATCGGCATCACGTTTGGTATTTCGCAGGTGAAGAAAGTAAATGTGATTGCCCAATCGCCTGATCATACCGGTTAAATCATTGTCGGGACGAACGCCAAATGATCCGGTACAAAAACAAAGTCCATTGGCAGGAGAGGGAGCGGCTGCCAATAATTCGCTGGCATCTTTTTCGGTGCTCACCACGCGTGGCAGGCCAAGAATCGGATACGGAGGATCATCCGGATGGATCGCCATTTGAAGGCCGAGTTCTTCTGCCACCGGAACAACTTGTTGCAGAAAATAAAACAAGTGCTGCTTCAGTTTTGCTGCGTCAATGTGATCGTATGTTTTTAAGGCAGCCAAAATCTGCGCTTCGGTAAAACGTTCTTCACTGCCGGGTAACCCAAGGAGTGCATTATTATAAAGCGTTTCTTTTTCAACGTCCGTCATGGTGGCAAAACGTTTTCTGGCTCGTTCAATTTCGTCAGCCGAATAGTCTTTGTCTGCTCCCGGCCGCTTCAGCAGAAAAAGATCGAACGCAATGAAAGCCGCTTTTTCAAAACGCAGCGCTTTGCTTCCATCGGCCAACGTGTGTGTCGGGTCGGTGCGCATCCAATCCAGTATCGGCATAAAATTGTACGTCACCACTTTTAATCCGGCTGCTGCTACATTTCGAAGACTCTCTTTATAGTTTTTAATATAGAGCTCGTATTGGCCGATTTGTTTTTTGATCTCTTCATGAACCGGAAGGCTTTCGATTACCGTCCAGGTAAGACCAGCGTCTTCGATGGTCTTTTTTCGTTTCAGAATTTCTTCTTTCGTCCAGATCTCTCCGACCGCGATGTGGTGCAAAGCCGTCACTACTCCGGTGCATCCCGCTTGCCGTATGTCAGCGAGTGTTACAGGATCATTGGGTCCAAACCAACGCATGGTTTGTTCCATTAAGATTAAGTTAGAATTGGAATGACTCATGTTTACCATTTGGGTTTAATACCGGGAGCAAAAGGATATTCAAGTTGTTGATAATAGTGTAACGTTTCTTTCGGTTTCTCCAATCCATCAGGAATGGGTTGCTTCGAAAAAGTTTGAAAATACAAAACACAAGAGTTTCTCCAAATAACCGCCTCTCTTTCCTGACGATTGAGCAGCATTTTTATTTGTTGATGCATTTCTGAATCGACTTTGCCTGATAAATTGTTCCACGTCTGTTGCATCCATCTTACTGAGTCAACTCCGTTGTAATACTTGCGGCATAATTCATTCCATAACGTCTGTCCGGATTTTAGTTTGGCATTCCAGCCGACATGATGAAACCAAAGCAAATATTTTTCCGGGCACTGCGTTGGTGACGAGAATTCCTGCTGTAAAGGAGGCGCATATTGACTGATTGCATTACTGCCCGATTTGGTTCGGTCGAATCCAACTCCTAAGCTATCTGCCCGGTGATAATAAACGGAGGTCCAATCGGCTCTGGGTTTATCTTTTATCCAGGGACCAGGACCGTAGTGATGATTGTAACCCATGATGTGATGCAGCCCAAGCGGAGTCATATAATCAACGGTGATTTCGCGCGATGCCATCATCATCGATTGAATTGATTTAACAGTGGGCACGTCATTGCTGAATGTCATCCGTATCCATTCGTCAGCAATTTGTTCCGATGACAAGGAATGATCCCAGGCCAATCTTCCGAATGCGTACCAATTTGCCTGACCAAACGGATGCCCGCACCAATTGCGATCGGTGCCAATGTTGGCCACACCGGCTATACCGTTTAATGAATGTTGATCCAGTGTTCCATCTACCACTTGGGCTACGGTTGAGCCTTTGCCTTTTGCATACGTATCAGACTCCATGCATTCTTTAAACAAAGGTGATAGATAAACTAAATGTGTACTCTGCCCCAGGTATTCTTGTGTGATTTGAAACTCCATCATCAGAGGTGTTTGTGGCATCGCACCAAAGAGCGGATGAAACGGCTCGCGTGGCTGAAAGTCAACTGCTCCGTTCTTCACTTGCACCAACACATTGCTGTTGAATTTTCCATCGAGTGGTTTAAACTCGTTGAACGCTTGCATGGCGCGATCGACCTGAACGTTGGCATCGTATACAAAAGCTCTCCACATCACAATGCCATGATAAGGTTGTAAGGCTTCGGCCAACATGTTAGCACCTTCTGCATGTGTGCGTCCATAATTTTGCGGGCCGGGCTGTCCTTCCGAATTTGCTTTCACGATGAATCCGCCAAAATCCGGCACGTACGAATAAATCTCTTTGGCTTTATTCTTCCACCAGTCACGAACATGTGCATCCAACGGGTCGGCAGTTTTCAGGCCACCAATTTCCATCGGAGCACTGAACCTTGCTGGCAGATAAACTTTAATTCCATACGGACGAAGTAAGTCTGCAAGCGCTTTTACTTTCTCCAAATAGTCGGGTGTAAGAATCAATGCATTGGCATTTACATTCGTGAGTACGGTGCCGTTGATTCCGATTGAAGCATTTGCCCGCGCATAATCATAATACCGTTGATCGAGATACTCCGGAAGCCGATGCCAATCCCAAATTGAAAAACCAGCATAACCTCGTTCCACTGTTCTGTCCAGATTATCCCAATGATTCAGTAACCTGAGTTTTATTTTTGGCGAGCTTTCGATTGAAAGACTAGATATGTCCTGATGCGTCTGTAACAATCTTAAAAAGTGAAACACTCCGTATAGCACTCCGATGTCTTCTGGCGCTGCAATCACGATTACTTTCTTATGACGATAAATCGCGTCTGTGATGATGTAGCCTTCGCGGTTTACATTTTTTAATTTGTCACCGAGCTTTAAAGATGAAATGATCGGAGAGGACGATGTTCCAATGACGAGGTCTTCATTGAAGTCGGCAGTGCTGGCCGACATCGAATGATCTCCACCCAACAGACCTGTTAAGCCGAGTTGCAATTCTTTCTTCGCAATATCAAGGGTAGGGGATATGCCATCGATGATCCAGCTTTTTGTCAATTGATTATAGAGCGCTGATTTCTTCTGATCAGTAATGCGGTCGTACTTTAGCCACAGCCGATAGCCATCATCTGCCTTTGCTTCAAAGAGAAGAGCGGTTAATAGTAATATGGTAACGACATTTCTTTTCATGTTTGGCTTCATGCAGTAAGATAGATACTCAAAGTTGACAGATTAATCAGTGGATAACAAGGCGGATTTATTTCTTCATCTGGATTGGTTTTAACTTCACAATAGGCGGAGCAGCCCCCAAAGTAGCTTTCTGTTTGCATTTTCTTATGAATTAGTCTACTTAATCAGTAGATATTAAGTATTTTTGTGACAAATCGCTAAAAAGTCTAATTTTCAGGGTATTTGAAGATATGAACCGTAGGCGATGATCTCTGAAAAGACCGACCGTGGGAAAGTTATACTGGCAGGAGCAGGTCCTGGTGACCCTGAACTTATGACGCTTAAGACATTTCGATATTTAAAGGAAGCCGATGTTATCATCACCGACAGACTAGTGAGTCAGGAACTATTTCCGGAAATTAAGAAAGGGGCGATCGTACTTCACGTAGGCAAACAAGGTGGAACAGAAGAGTCAACTGCGCAAAAGAAAATAAATGAGTTGCTGGTCGAGCACGCGTTGCAGAACAAACTTGTATTACGTTTGAAAGGCGGTGATGTATCATTCTTTTCAAACATTCTCGATGAATTGAACATCCTCGCTGAAAATCAAATTCCTTTTGAAATCATACCCGGTGTAACGGCCGGTTCTGGTGCGGCCGCCTACGCTGGCATTCCGCTCACTGCGCGAGGTTATGCCACCTCCGTTCGTTTCCTCACGTGTTACGATCCCGAATCGATCAGCAACGATATGTGGAAAGAACTCGCCACTACTGATGATACCCTGGTATTTTACATGTCGTCCAAAGTTTTGAAAACAGTTGTCCGCTATTTACTGAAACATCAGATATCTCCCGAGAAGCAACTGGCCGTGATCGAACAAGGCACCACGCCATTTCAAAAAGTGTATGTGCATAGTCTTCCAACATTTATGGAGAGTGATGTGCGGACATACGTTTCTCCGTCCATTGCCATTATTGGCCGCGTAGTTGAGTTGCGTGAGCGATTCCAGTGGATGCACAATAGCACAATGGATGGACGCTATTTTACTGCCTTTAAGGATTCATCGGTATCTGAGATTAATCCGTAAACAAGCGACTGAAGAAAGATGGACACGGATCAGATGGTATTGACCGGCAAAGAAACGAAGGAAAGCAATAAGCTCTTTCCTGTTTTTCTGAAGCTGGAAGAAATGCGGTTGCTGATTGTTGGTGGTGGCAAGATCGGGCTGGAGAAGCTCCACGCGGTGTTACACAATTCACCATCAACAAAAATAAAACTGGTGGCAATTGCCATCTCTGAGGAAGTACGCCTTTTGGCAGAACAACATCCCAACCTTCATTTGATTGAACGTGCTTATCACATTCAGGATTTAGAAGGTGTTGACCTTGTCATTGCCGCATTGAATGATCGTGCTGTAAGTGCTTCGATCAGGGCCGATGCAAAAGCAGCCGGTAAATTGATCAACGTTGCGGATACGCCTGAGCTCTGCGATTTTTATTTGGGTGCAATCGTGAAGAAAGGAAATCTGAAGATTGCCATCTCCACAAATGGAAAATCTCCCACCATTGCCAAGCGATTGAAAGAAGTGTTTGCCGATGCACTGCCCGAACAGATTGATGATGTGTTGGACAACATGCAAACGCTTCGCGGAAAGTTAAATGGCAATCTGTCGGATAAGATTAATAAGCTGAACGAAATCACAAGAGTGCTGGCAACCGATGTCACGGACGAGCGCAAAGTGAGTGAGCAGCGGTGGAAAAAAATTGCATCGTATCTGCTGTTTGCGTTCTTCTTCATGTTCTTTGGCAACATCGTACTGGACTATATTCCATTCAACGACATACTGGGCGGGCTAAAGGAAATGACCAAAGACCTTGACGCCAATTTTTATTGGATGATTGGTGCAGGGTTTCTGGCGCAGCTTGTTGACGGAGCATTGGGGATGGGTTATGGTGTTACGTGTACAATTGTATTGTTATCAACGGGAGTAAGTCTTCCAGCTATCAGCGGAAGTATTCATACTGCCGAAATGTTTTCGAGTGGCGTATCGGGCTATAGCCATTATAAATTCGGTAACGTCAATAAAAAATTATTTAAAACGCTTTTGATACCAGGCGTGATTGGAGCAGTAGGAGGAGCTTACTTACTTGGAACATTTGGAAATGAGTACGCCAGTTTCATCCGGCCGCTTCTTGCTGTGTACACACTGTTCTTGGGAACAAAGATTTTAATTGGAGCTTTCAGAAAAAACAGAACTCCTAAAAAAGTGAAACGAGTCGGATGGCTTGCCGGTGCAGGCGGCTTTCTAGATTCATTTGGTGGCGGTGGCTGGGGCCCGCTTGTGACCAGCACATTGATTTCAAAAGGCAGAAGCCCGCGGTATGTTATTGGCTCCGTAAGCATCACCGAGTTTTTTGTAACTCTTGCCAGTGCACTTACCTTCTTTACCATTCTTGGCGTTAGCTACTGGCAGGTGATTGTTGGATTGATTATCGGGGGAACGGTTGCCGCTCCGTTAGCTGCTAAACTGGCCGGCAGACTTCCTTTGAAGACGATGTTTATTTCGGTTGGAGTGCTCGTTATCTTCTGGAGCTTAAGAATATTGGTGAAAGCATTGGGAATATTCTGATGATTTCAACTGTTGGCAACAGCACGCTCCAGTAGTGATTTTACGGTTGGTGAAACCACCAGGTTAGCAACTTCATTCAAAGCCTTTGCCGACATTTTCTTTACCGTTTTGCGAATGATATCAATGACCTTTTCATCATCGTGCTTCGCTGCAAATTCCTCCAGGTAAAATTCAATGAAGACCAGACAAACAACATCTTCCAGCAACTGCGTGTCTGCGTTAGTATAAAGTTCCTTTTTGAGCAACAGAAATTTTACGCGATCAATTGTTTCCAGATCATATTCGCAGGCTTTTAAAATGCGTTCAGCAATTTTAGCGTGATGCAATTTTTCTTCCGCTCGCCATTGTAAATATCCTTTCCTGGTACTCGGGTAGTTGCTTCTCGGAATTTCCCATCGACCGATGTGTTGACAGCGTGCTGCAAGTTTTACGGATTCATTCGCATCAGGAGCAAATCGTGCCAATCGATCCGTCATTCGTTGCGCATATAAAACCTCTTTTGAAAAAGTCTGGCCTTCAAATTCCTCCTGATTCGGATCGTGTGAATTGTAAGCATCAAAAGCGGCAATGGCGTTCGCAAATCTGTTGACTGAAATATCCATGGTCAAAGATTATAAAAAGACATGGAACCGTAATTATGGCTGAGAATTAATGTCTTATCTCACAGGCTATGCCTTCCGGTAAATGCTAATCCCCAATAGTACCCGTCTTCACTTTTCCGGCCCGCAGGTAATTGCCAACGACAACTCCACTTGGTGTAGCGAAACTTTCTGCCAACGTGAATGCTGCGGGAATCGCGCTACTGGAAAATAGGTTTTTCCCTTTGCCAAGAACGATTGGATAGATAACGAGCCAGAGTTCATCCACTAGATCATTCTTAAATAGCAGTTGAACGAGCTCACTGCTTCCCCAAACTTTAATCTCACCACCTTTTGAATTCCTGAGCTTCTTGATGTCTGCCACGCCTTTGAGGAAAACGGTGTTTTGCCATTCAGAGGTTTTCGCGTTTGATTTCTTTCTGGCTTTGGTCAGCGCATACTTGGTTACCTCATTGATGCCGGGCCAATTGTCGGCATGCTCAGGCCAGTAGTTGGCAAAAATATCATACGTCTTTCTGCCCAGAAGAAGATCAGCGGGCTTCATCATTTTTTGGAAGGCCTTCCCGCTTACTTCATCCTGATAGGTTGCCGTCCAGCCTCCATATTTGAAGCCGCCCGATGTATCTTCTTTCGGCCCGCCTGGTGCCTGCATCACGCCATCCAGAGTGATCATGGATAGTATTGTTATCTTTCTCATAGTATTTGTTTTTTGTTATGACAAAGCTCGTGAACAGACAAAATCTTCATCGCGTGTTAATGCGACAATCATAGGGGGTGAACACGAAAACTGATCGACTAATCTTCTTGTGCTTTATGCCTTCGTCTTTGATTCAAACTCTACCATCCATTCAATACCGTATTTGTCTCTGAACATCGCAAAATAAGTACCCCACGGACTGTTATCAATCGGCATTTCAACAGTTCCGCCTGCTGAAAGGCCATTGAATATTTTATCTGCTTCTGCTTTGCTTTCTGCACTCACAAAGATCTTAGACCTGTTTTCGTTTTCATTTACCCGTCCCAAAAATTCTGGAACATCGTTGGCCATTATCACGGTGTTGCCGATGGGTAAAGCAATGTGCATGATCTTATTGGCTTCTTTTTCAGATAGGGGATGTTCGGTGTTTCCTAAATCTTTAAAGCGCATGATTTTTGAAAACGCTCCGCCAAATACTGATTTGTAAAAATTAAATGCTTCTTCGGCATTGCCATTGAAGTTGATGTGTGGATTGATATGTGCCATGATTTTTATGTTTTAAAATGAGTAATTAATTGTTTGTAAAAGTTTTAGGAGATTGTTTCAACGAAACTATTTTTTGGATAAAGTGGCCAGCAGATTTTCCAGGTTGCTTAGCGACATCTTCATTCCCTGCGTAAAGCCATCCAGGATTCTCTCTAATCGCTCCAGCGATTCATTGTAGATAGTGATGCTGACTTTTGTCTTACCCTTTTCTTCGCTGAACGTATGGTCCCATTCCGAACCGGGGAGTTCAGGGTTTTCGTCTTTGTCAGCAAAAGCATTGTGCATTTTAAAATTGGTCTTTGGGGTGATGGATGTATATTCCTGTATCGCCCAGCGCTCTTGCCCATCGGGAGTTATCATGGCATAAAATCGTTTGCCACCCACTTTAAACTGCTGATACTTTGTTTTAGCTGTAAAAGGCTTGGGTGCAATCCATCGATCAATAAGTTCTGCTTTCGTAAAAGCATCCCACACGAGCGAAAGCTCGGCATCGAATTCTCGTCTGATGTGTACCGTTTTTGTTGCCTTGTCAACGGTAAAATCAAATAGCAATGTGTTTGTTCCCGCCTGGCGGGATTTCTCTTCGTTCATCATTTCTTTTGTTTTTTCATCGTGGATAATACGTTGTCGAGTTGATTGAATCGGGTTTCCCAGATTTTTCTGAATTGGTTTAACCATTGATCAATCTCTTTCATTTTTTCAATTTCAAGTGAGTAGTAAATTTCTCTGCCTTGTTGTTCCTGCCTTACCAGTTCGCACTCCGTAAGCACGCGAAGATGTTTGGAGACCGCCTGTCGCGTAGTATGAAAGTTATCGGCAATGGCGTTGGGTGTCATGGCCTGCAATGCAATTAGCGTAATGATCGCCCGTCTGGTGGGGTCGGCTATCGCTTGAAAAATATCTCGTCTCATGGTGGTTAAAATTTTTGTTGAGAAACCGTTCGGTTGCAAATATATGTGCAACTATTCGGTTTCGCAAATTTTTTTAATGAAAATGTTTGATGGGAGATAAGTGCTCGAAAAGGAGCGAGTGCTTATTTTTGTTATAATAGGATATTATATGTTGGTGACGTGCTGCAAAAAATATCCATCGTGACTTAATTACATTAAGAAACAAAAATCCCAACGCAACACCGAGCCCCCCGCTATTGCACTTGCACAGCGTTGAGTGCAGTTGCAACTAGTTCGATATTTTAAAGGTCAAGTCGATGTCGTTGAAGTTTTTCACAGAGGTAAAGCCAGTGAATAAATCGACCTTCAACTTTTCGGTCTCTTTTAAATATGAGTCAATTGTCAAATGCCATGTCTTGCTGGTCGCAATGGCGAAAACGTGCCCCATAAACTCAAATTCGAAAAATCCATGGTCACGCAACATGAACTTGTGTTTTTCGTCCTGTTTGAAGTACAATTTTGGTTGCTTACCGTATCCCTTTTCAAGCAACACTACTCCGTACTTCCTTTGAAAGTAGTAAACAGGATAGTCACCTAAGTCATATCGCGCAAATTCTCTGATGAAATCAAATCTGCTGTCGTGACCATTTTGAAATTCTCGTTCCGTCTCTTCAAGAAAATAACTTGTAAAGTCCACGCTTTAAAAGTCGTCCAAGATTTTCCTGAAAGTGTGGTTTAAGTCGGTAAGCAAACTTTAACGAAACCTTGTGTTTTTCTAGATCAACCTTAAAGTATAGAGAATCAGGTCTGGTCACAGCTCTATTTTTGCCGATTTCACCTTCAACGGCTAGAAATCTGATTCGAGATATATGAAATGTCTCTTTAAGTACCTCTTCTATTGCTGGGCCTTTACTGGATTTTGAACCAAAGAATTTATTACACTCGTCACAAACATTGTCACAAATCTCAGTACCACCGAGTGATTGTGGAATTACATGAGCCTTTTTGTCAAACGTAACTTTGTCTGCAGTCCTGTTACACCAAATACATTGTCTCAATGTCTATCTTTAATTGTTGCAATTGCATTTAGCTTTTGTTGGCTGCCGTTTTAATCTCATACAAGCTATTCATATCGGGCGAAGAAGTGATACTACTTTGTCCCTATTACAATAAAGCCGTTATAAGAAACAAAAAAGTTCCCTTTTTGCTCTTCTTGTTCAAATGCTGTCCACCATTCCGCAATTTCTGCACTCGTAAATACACCATTGTCAACTCCTGTTACCAGGATCCCGCTGCAAATAATTTTGGTAAGTTCAAAATTGGATAAATATCCAAAGGGTTTAACTTTTATATTCTTAAATCCAAAATCTTTAAAAAAACGAGGAAGGTGAGCACCAATTCTACCATTGGGAAAGCTGTCAGAAATAAAGCTTACGATTTTTCTGGTCAAGGTCTTATTCGGATGCGCAATCGTGAAGGCATCCCAATCCATATCGCATGCTAAAAACTTACCGTTTGGCTTTAACACTCTATAAATTTCCTTGAACGCTTTCGCTAGATCCTGCACATATAATAATACCCGTTCTGTTCGTATTCTGTCAAATGAAGCGTCTTTAAAAGGTTGTTCCGTAATATCCGCTACGTTAAAATGCAGCGGCAGTCCCCCACTTGTATATCGCTCTTCTGATACCCGAACCATCCTTTCGCTCATATCAGTGCCGTGTACGCTTCCTGAAGCACCGACCAATTTTGCCATGTCGAACGCTTTGTCTCCGATGCCCGATCCTATATCTAGTATTGAATGACCTGGTTGAATATCCAGCCAGTTTAATTGCTCATCAAAGGTATCTCTGACGGAAGGAAAATTATTGACTGCTTCTAAAAAGGTTACCAGAACATCTGTTTGAGCGGTGTCGGCCTGTTGAAAACCAGTAGCAAGATTTTGTTGTTTCATGTTTTTTTGATGAAGAGTTGATCAATTCAATATTTAATCGTTGAATTAGAACGTTTTAAAAAGCAGCCAACAAAGCGAATATATGCAATTGCACATATTTCTCTTATGGCTTTCAAAAAGAATTAAGCTTGAACGCGATTACTGATTTGAGATATTTTTTTCTACTGATAGTCTGCAAACTCATCCATTGTCACACCTCAAGATCCGTACTATAAATAAACTTCAAAAAAGCTGCTTCGCCTTCTACTCCAATTTTTAGTTTGATGTTTTTCCGATGGGTTTCGGCTGTGTAAAAAGAAATATTGAGTTGGTTGGCAATTTCTTTGGTGGTCATGCCGGCCTTCACCAATCGTATCACCTCCAGTTCGCGGTTGGAGAGTTTGAGTTTTTTTAGGAAGAGATCGTCAGCGTGAACATTTTTCCTGAGCAAAGGCGGAAAGTAGGTGGCTCCTTCGTGCACCGTGCGAATAGCAGAAACTACTTCTTCTACTGCAGCTGTTTTAAAAATATAGCCTCTGCTGCCAGATCGTTTAAAACTTTCAATGTAAATCTCTTCGTTGTACATGCTCAAAATCAATACGCGCATTTCGATGGATTGACTTACCAGCAACTTTGTAAGTTCAATGCCATTGAGATAGGGCATATTGAAATCAATGAGTACCACATCGGGTGCGAGCTTAAGAATGGTGTTTTCCGCCTCACGGCTGTCATACACTTGTGCCAGCACTTCCATTCCTTCCACCGATTTCAACATGCCACACAGCCCATCGTTGAACAGACGATGATCATCAACAATTACAAGTCTGATCGTTTCAGATCGCTCCATACGGTATCTCCAGAATAATTAACGTTCCTTTTTCGTCACTTTCAAAATTGATTTTAGCATTAATATAGTCGGCACGCAGTCGCATGCTTCTCACCCCAATGCCTTCGGCTACTTTACTGGTTTGCATGCCAATGCCGTTATCTTCTACAGTGATCACGAGACTTTCTTCCTGATACATCAATTGAATGAATGCCTTTGTGGCCTGTGAATGTTTTAAGATGTTGGAAATGATTTCATTGATAATGCGATAGATGACCAACTCGGTAGTGGATTTGATCTTAACAGGTTTGCCGGTGTAGTCAAACTCAATACTGATGGTGGGATGGTCTTTGAATTTATTGACGAGATGCCCGATGATTTCGACCAGCGAAAATTCATTGAAGTCGATGGGCATCAGATCATGACTGATGGTGCGCACGGTATTCACCAGGTTGTTGATCTCCGCTACTACTTCTGTTGATTCTCGTTTTTGTACTACCATGTTTTTAATGGCGGCTAATGAATTGCCTACATCGTCATGCAGATCTTGTGCTATTCGCCTGCGCTCGTCTTCCTGTATGGTGATGATCTGGTCTTGCGTCTGATTAAGAGCCAGCTGCACACGCACACGTTCTTTTAGTGTTCTCGAAAAATGAATACCTATCCCCAATGCTACGCAAAGCACCTCGGCAAATGGTGTGAGGTAATAAAAGTCTTTATTTTGATGTGGAAAATTCAGGAGTTGAAAATCCGATAGCGTGAGCATCAGGCCTACAATGCTCGTAACGAAAAATCCTGCCATGTAAAAATAAACGATAGGTTCTCTCTTAAGAACACTGACGCTGATGATGTAGAGAATGTAGATGTTGGTGATAAATGCAAGGTAATAGGAACCCGAGACTAGACTCCAGCGAATGGCGTGAGGCAACCCGGGGACGAGCAACAGGCATCCAAAAAAACAAAAAGAGTAAGAGGCAATGATACCGTACCAATATAACCAGGGCTTCGCATATTGTTTTAGCTGCAATAGCTCAATGGTAAATATTCCGAGGCAACCACCCATTAAATAATAAAATACGATGGTGAATCCATTCGTTACGGTTTGGTCATGCGGAAAAAGGAGAACAGCATGTGCAAAGCCGGTGTCGGCCAGGAGTACGAAGAAAAAACTGGAGGTATAAATGCTGTAATAGATATATAGCTTTTCGCGGACAAATAGAAAGAGAAAGAAACCTAAGAAAGACGCAAGCACCACCATGCCGCAGACAAAACCCAATGCGATATTGAATCCATATTCGTAATTCTCAAACCGATTTTTTGTTTGGAGGTTTGTAATGGCGGCATGCCTCCCGTATTGACGCGCTGTATAGAGATAAAGCGCAACCGTCTCATTTTTTTTTATGGAGATGGCATAAGCGAATGGTAAGGCATGAACCGGACGTTCTGAGAATGTCTGAAAATGGCCTGTCATCGGAAGTTTTTCAATCACGTTGTTTTCGCGAACAATATATAACTGTGCAGTATCAACGCGTGACTGCTGTATCTTTAAAAACCATTCCTGCTGATTGGATTCATTGCGTATAAAAAATACACACCATGCCCTGGAGTGATTGATGCCATAATTGATTTCCTCGGGAGAAGTGTTACGAACAAGTTGGTTCGAATCAGAATGAAGCACGGCATCAAAGCCCGCGAGCGAAGCTTGCCCCGCATATACATAGGCATGTGGACTCAAACTGATATCGTTTTCGTTGTTTCCCAATACCAACGTGTGCTGCGCTTGCAGCGCGCAGTTGCATAGACACATCACAGAGATTAAGCATGAGTAAAAGTATCTGATCATGTGCGGCAATCTTTTACTGGCATGCAAGGTCATCTTGATTTGTGAATATACAAGAGGCTGCGCTACAAATAAAACGCACCGATCAGGATTTCAGAATACCTGACATCAGGTATTGGCAGGGCTTTGTGAGCTAATGACCTTTGATCTGCAATCGAATATCAATTAGTATCCTGGTAGTAGTCACAACCCCAACTAGCTATATCTATGAAACTTTCTCTCTCTTGTCTGCGGCTAATCACCTTTCTTGGTATTCTGTTTATACCCGTGTTGGGTAATGCACAGGGAAACACCTGGGTAGCAAAGGCCTCTTTCGGAGGAACGGCCCGTCAATTCGCTACCGGATTTTCAATTGGAACGAAAGTCTATATCGGAACGGGCACATCAGATAATGGTGCCAGCGGCTTAAATGATTTTTGGGAATACAATACGGCCAACAATACCTGGACACAGAAAGCAAACTTTGGCGGAGGCAATCGTTACGGTGCAGTTGGTTTCACGATCAACGGAAAAGGTTATATCGGCTTGGGCGCTTCCGATGGCACAACATTATTCAAAGACATTTGGGAATATGACCCAACCGGCAACACCTGGACGCAACGAACAGACATGGGAGGAGCAGCACGCATTGGTGCCGTTGCGTTTGTCGTCAGCAACAAAGCGTATGTGGGGACAGGTCAGACAGCCACCGGAGTATCACAGGATTTTTGGGAGTTCGATCCTGCCGTTGGCGGAGCGGGTGGCACGTGGACCGCAAAAGCAAATTTTTCGGGAGTGGCCCGTTCTTTTGCTGCTGCCTTTGCCATTGGTACGAAAGGATATCTTGGAACCGGATCGGATGCAGGTGATAATGCGCTTGCAGATTTTTGGGAATACAATCCGTCTGGCAATTCATGGACTCAAAAGGCAAACTTTGGTGGCAGTGCACGATTCAGTGCCGTTGGTTTCTCCATTGATCCGAAAGGTTATATCGCCACGGGTGGAGATGTGTCTTCGGTAAATGACTGTTGGAAATATGATCCAACGAACAACACGTGGACACAGACAAACAGCGTGGGTTCGAATGCTAGATTAAATGCAGTGGGCATTGCATTGGGAAGTAAAGGATACATTGGAACCGGTGTGGAAATAGATAATGTCACCAATGGAGTTACAAAGAACTTTTTTGAATACCTCGCTTTAACGGACCAGACTATTACCTTCAACTCGCTGTCGTCAAAAACGTTTGGCGATGCAAACTTCAGTCTCACCGCCACAGCGTCATCAGCTTTGGCTGTGTCTTATGTAAGTTCAAATACAGCCGTTGCTACGATCAGTGGATCAACCGTAACCATCGTTGGTGCCGGCACAACAACCATCACAGCAAGTCAGGCGGGCGATGGAACGTATGCGGCTGCTCCATCAGTGGATCAGACACTCACCGTTGCGAAGGCAAATCAAACCATTACATTTAATGTGCTCACCGGAAAAACTTACGGTGATGCTCCGTTTGGTTTAGGAGCATCCACAACGTCACCTTTAACGGTGTCGTATTCAAGTTCTAATACCAGTGTTGCCACAGTTAGTGGATCAACCGTAACCATCGTTGGTGCAGGCACAACAACCATCACAGCAAGTCAGGCGGGAAACGCCAATTACAATGCAGCTACTTCTGTTGATCAATCACTTTCAATAGCCAAAGCAAATCAGACCATCACGTTTGGAGCATTAGCCAACAAATCGGTAGGCGATGCACCGTTTGGTCTGACGGCTTCTATCAACTCAGGCCTGACCATTAATTTCTCGAGTTCAAATACAGCAGTGGCTACGGTTAGCGGAGCGACTGTTACCATTGTTGGTGAAGGCTCCACTACGATTACAGCTAGCCAATCCGGAGATGCCAATCACAATGCCGCAGCTGATGTGCCACAAAATTTGACGATAACAGACACACGAGCTACGCAAACCATAACCTTTGGTACGTTGCCAGCTAAAACATTTGGCGATGCGAGTTTCTCCGTAACGCCAACTTCAAGTTCATCTCTTGCAGTAACCGTAACGAGTTCAAATACAGCTGTTGCTACTGTCAACGGCAGTAATCAGGTTACCATTGTTGGTGCCGGTACAACAACACTTACGGCATCACAAGCAGGCAATGGAAGTTTTAAACCAGCAACACCCGTTGATCAAACATTGACGGTCGCGAAAGCGAATCAAATTCCGGATTTCTATATTCCACCAACCGCTACTGTTGGAATGGGAATTGGGATAGGACCTTCTACCTCTGCAGGACTTCCCGTAACGGTTACAAGCTCTGATACGAATGTAGCAACGGTTGCACCGGGTGCTGGTGGTTCCTGGTTCTTTTCCGTGAAAGGCGCAGGCACTACTACGATTACCATTTCACAAGCCGGCAACGACAATTACAATCCTGTCAGCCAATCGGCAGACATGGTTGTCTCAAAAGGCAGTCAAACGATTACGTTTAATGCCCTTGCGGCTAAAACCTTTGGTGATGCACCGTTCAGCCTGATTGCATACTCGTCTGTAAACTTGACGGTAAGTTTTACCTCGAGCGATCCATCGATAGCTGAAGTAAACGACATCACAAAACTTGTAACGATTAAGAAAGCGGGGACAGTTCAGATCACTGCCAATCAATCGGGAAGCGGTAATTACAGCGCTGCAACTCCGGTAGTGCAAGACTTGGTGATCAATAAAGCAAATCAGACGATTACATTTCCCGCATTGGATGATCAGGCAACTGGCAATCCTCCATTTGCGATAGTGGCTTCCACAACCTCACAATTGCCGCTTTCCTTCACCAGTTCCAATACAGCAGTTGCAACGGTGAGTGGCAATCAAATTACGATTGTTGGAGTAGGCACAACAACACTTACAGCAACTCAGGCTGGTGATGAAAATTATAATGCTGCCACATCGGTTGATCGCACGCTTGTTGTGAAGCCCGGTCAAAAAATTACGTTCGATGCGCTACCTCCAAAGGTTTTGGGTGATCCTTCGTTTACCATTTCTGCGACAGCAAGTTCCGGACTCACGGTTTCTTTCTCCAGTACAAACACTGCGGTGGCATCGGTAAGTGGAAATACGATTACCATTAATGGAGTTGGAAGCACGGTCATCGTGGCCAGCCAGGCCGGAGATGGCACTGTTGTGAAGGCGAAGGATGTAAGCAGAATACTTGTCGTAAAGAATATCATTCAAACAGCAAGTGAGCAAGGTCAGCTTTGGGGCGTTACCCGCGACAATGGAGCGGCTAACCTTGGCAGTATTTTTAAGACCAATGCTGATGGAACTGGTTACACGGTTGTGAAGGAATTCAAATCGGAACTTAACGGTGCTTTCCCCGATGGTACACTTACACTCGCATCAAACGGAAAGTTATACGGAATAACAAGAGAAGGTGGAAGCAAATACGGAGGTGTTTTATTTGAGTATGACCCTGCCACTGGCACCTACACAAAGAAATTTGATTTCGGTTCGTTTACGTATCCTGCAAAGGAATTGATAGCCTCGGCAAACGGAAAATTATACGGAGTAACACCGTATGGTCTTGCCGATCATGACGGCTCCTATATCTACGAGTATGACATCGCTTCCAACTCGATTTCGCAAAAGTCAACGCTGTCAGGTGTAGGCACATATCCCACCAGTAATATTATCCTCACGGGTGGTAAGATATACGGAACTGTTTACTCCGACTACACGTATCAGGCGTCAAACTTTTTTGAGTACGACATTGCCACCAATACTGTGGCTAAGAAGGCAACTATTGAATTAGCAAATGGCGGAGCCAGTAACAACAAAGGCATTGTACTTGCCGCTAATGGTAAAATCTATGGCACCAGTGATTCGGGCGGTGCTAATGGAGTGGGGGCGATCTTTGAGTTTGACATCATAAACAATGCGGTTACTAAGAAGTTTGATTTTGATTATTATCCAAACGGAAGTCGGCCAGTAGGGCTCATGAGTGCGTCTAATGGAAAATTGTATGGGATGACAAAGGAAGGTGGATTGTATGCGGCAGGCACGATTTACGAATTCGATCCTTCATCAAGCACCTATGCAAAGAAATATGATTTCACTATTAACTATGTTCACCCGGAAGGAAGGCCGTGGGGAAGATTGATGGAAGCGCCCAATGGCAAGTTCTATGGTTCTGGCACCCCGTCAACTCCCGGTGGATCAATCTTTGAATTTGATCTCGTTGCCGGAACGGTATCGCCAAAAGTGTATCAAACTTTTGAAAACGGTCATGCTATTTTTGGAAGTCTTTGTCTTGCCAATAACAAAATTTATGGGCTTGCCAGTCAGGGTGGAGTTAACAATGCAGGCGTTCTCTTTGAATATGATTTTTCCAACGGAGCATATACAAAGAAAGTGGAATTCGGTTATGCCTCAGAAGGAGCCAGGCCAGTAGCTGGACTTACTCAGGCCAGCAATGGTAAACTTTATGGAGTAACCAGTTTAGGCGGAGCTAATAACTACGGAGTAATATTTGAAGTTGATCCTGCAACCAACAGCTTCACCAAGCGGGCTGATATTGAGATCGCTATGGGCAACTACATTGATGCCGGATTGCTTTTGGGTCTCAATGGCAAACTATATGGATCAAGCATGTACGGTTCGCAGTATAATTCAGGAGCCATCTTCGAATTTGATCCCGCTACCTTTCAGCTAAAGCAAGTGGTCTCACTTGATTATGGAAAAGGCTCGTCCCCGAGAAGCAGATTGATCCAAACAGAAGACCAGAAACTATGGGGCCTGGCTTCTCTCGGTGGCGCCAATTCGACAGGAACCCTTTTCGATGTTGATTTACAAACGAGCACGCTAACCAAACATGCCGATTTTACGGGCACTGATGGCAGTACGCCCCTCGGAGGATTGGTGCTTGCCTCGAATGGAAAGTTTTATGGACACACATCAAAAGGAGGTGCAAATAACATGGGTGTCGTTTTCGAATATGATGTAAACACGAACACCAAAACAGTTAAGTATGATTTCTCTTCCGCAAATGGAGACGGTCCGATAGGATCAATGATCTCAGTTAACGGGAAACTTTACGGCACTACTTATCAGGGAGGAGCAAACAACGGTGGTGTTTTATTCGAGTATGATCCTTCTACAAGTACATACACCAAAAAATATGATTTTTCATATGCCACAGGTAGTAATCCAAAAGGTGGCTTATTGCTTGCAGCCAATGGAAATATCTATGGGCTGACCAGTAACAGTAATCTTGGTAGAGGCATCTTATTTGAATATAATCTTGCCACCAATGCTTACACACCAAGATATGAACTGGCAAACTACAATTCAATCGGTCAGGAAATTTCGGTGCTAATTCAAACTCTTACATCATCAAAGAAGGAGCAGACCATAACGTTCGGAACCATTGCCGCTCACACCATTGGAGAGGCTGCATTTTCGATCAGTGCCACATCGAGTTCGTCACTTGCCGTAAAGTTTTCCACCACGTCAGACAAGATCACATTGACAGATGCATCTGTCACGATTTTGAAAGCGGGCAAGGTCATCATCAATGCCGATCAAGCTGGAGATAGTGACTACAATCCAGCGCCTCAAGCGCAACAAACATTCTGCATCAATCCGGGTAAGCCAACGATAACGGTTACTAACGAAAACACCGATAACGTAAAATTGAATTCAAGCGCGACCACCGGCAATCAATGGTTTTTGAACGGAGTAGCAATCACCAATGCAACAGACGCAACATATTCAGTGAAAGAAGCAGGAGTGTATGCCGTTCAAACAGCGGTTGACGGATGCATGAGTGAGCTGTCTGCAAACTTTCCGGTTATTGTTACCGGAGACTTGTTATCGAATGACACATCAAGTTTGATGTTCTATCCAAATCCTGCTGAAGATAAGTTGATGATTTCCATCCCTGAGAATACCGGAAGTCAGATCAACATCTATCATTTGGATGGCAGAAGTGTAAAAGCTTTCGCATCGGGTGAGCCTGTGGTAGAGGTGGATGTCAGAGACTTTATTACAGGTGCTTATGTGGTGCGCATCAATACCAATGCTTCTAAAAATTATGTCGGTAAATTCATTAAGAAATAAGATCATGAAAAAAATAATAGCCCTATCCAACATTTTCATATTGGCGATTACTGTCACCGGACTTGTTACATTCTCGAATTGCGGTGGGGGAGGCAATGATCCGTCACCCGCTGAGCAAACTGAGATTGATCGGGTAAGGGCACTGATCACCAACTCCGCGTGGAAAGTTCAGAGCCTGGCAGTAGACGGAACAGATCAAAGTGCGCTTGTCAAGAATCTTGCGATCACCTTTACCACTGCGGGTTTCACGACTGTTAATGGTGGTGCCATTTGGCCTGCCAGTGGCACATGGTCGTTTATTGATGAGACGGCCAAGTCGTTTAAAAGAGATGACGGAATAGTTGTTACCGTTGAGGATATCACGGCAACTTCGTTAAAGCTTTCACTAACGTGGAGTAAAACAACATTTGCCGGGGGAAGAGTAGGATCGGTGTCGGGTAAGAATGTCTTTACGTTTGGCAAGTAAGAAGTCGTCCGACCGCTTTTACGAATGCAAAGAGCGTTCGGACGACTAATTTTAGCAAGTGTGAGTTAATTCTTCGATGCTTCAAGTATTGCCCGGAACTCATCCATCGTATCAATGAGATTATTACGAACTAATGGATCGGTCACCCAACGCGGAAGGGTAGGACTGGGCAGTGTTGTGATGGAATATTCCACTTGAGTTCCGGTTGGTGTTTGCCGGAATATCCATTTGCCTTTCACGTCCGAAATCCTCGTAATATTGCTGGAAACCGGGAAAATCTCATGATCCACGCTTTTGAAGTCGATCACGAGGTCGTTCTCAGGCGAGCGAGAAACAACATATTGGAGCACACAATCCTGATTGTCCATCGGCCAGGGAAGGTCATACTGAATGTAACTGATCCATGAATTTTCATCCTTTGGAATAATGCGATACATACTGCTGGCTTTATTCCACTGGGTGGCCTTCGATTCATTTTCGATAAGGGCAGCTGCCGATGCCATGCTGGCGTTGATGGTGTAGATAACTTTTACTTCACGCGCTTTCGTAGTGGTGGAAATCTGATACCACTTTTCGTAAAGCTCAATGCCTTTTGATTTTTTTACCAACAGATATCCGGATGAATCACAGGCGCTGGTCTTTCGCTTATCATCAGCAAAGGCTGAACTGGTAAATAGTGCAAGTATGATCAGTTGAATTCCCAGCTTTTCCATATTGGTTTTCATACAAGACAACAAACAGAATGACAACCCCTATTGCTGAACGGAAAATTTTATGACTAGCGTATAAAATGACACAACCAATTTACAAAATTTTGAAATGCTCGTAATCATCTTTAATATCGGGTAACCAATCTCACACACTATGCGCAACCTGTATCTACGATCATTTTCCTGGTTAGTACTCTCGTTACTTTTAGTCACCGGCAGCTGGGCACAAGAGCTCGCCACCGCCAGGCCGGAAGATGTTGGATTTTCTTCCGAACGTTTGAAGCGTCTTACAGATGTTTTTCAAGCCTACGCTGCGGACAAGAAGATGGCTGGAAGCGTAATCCTGGTTGCAAGACACGGCAAGGTTGCTTACTTCAATTCATTTGGTAAACGCGACATTGAGTCGGGTGCGGCCATGCAAAACGATGCGATTTTTAGAATTGCTTCACAAACCAAGGCGATCGTCAGTGTCGGGATTATGATTTTGCAAGAGGAAGGAAAACTGCTTATTGGTGATCCAGTAGGTAAATATATACCTGAGTTCAGCGAAACAATGGTAGCCGAGCCCCGTGAAGGAGGTGGCTATAACGTGGTGAAGACCAAACGAGCGATCACACTCCGCGACCTGCTCACCCACACAGCCGGCATCAGTTACGGTGGCGGTCCTGCTGCCGACAAGTGGAAGGAAGCGGGCATTACAGGTTTTTATTTTGCCGATCGCGATGAGCCCATCGGAGCCACTATTGCACGCATGGGAAAATTGCCCATGGATGCACATCCCGGTGAAAAATATATCTATGGATACAGCACCGACATACTCGGTGTGGTGATTGAAAAAGTTTCGGGTAAATCATTGGATGAATTCATCTCTTCGAAAATTCTTGTGCCGCTGGGTATGAAAGACACACACTTTTATTTACCACAAGATAAAATCAATCGCTTCGCAACCGTGTACTCCGCTTTCGCGGATAAGCCATTGGAGCGCGCACCCGATGCAGGTACGGTGACAAGTCAGGGGCAATATGTAAATGGTCCGCGCAAAAGTTTTTCAGGAGGAGCTGGTTTGCTTTCTACTGCTACCGACTATGCAAAATTTCTTCAGATGATGTTGAACAAAGGAACACTGAATGGAACTAGAATACTCGCACCGAGCACAGTCGAGTTGATGACGGTGAGCCATACCGGAAAGATTGACTTCAGACCGGGACAAGGATTTGGTTTGGGCTTTTCGGTAGTGGAAGATCTTGGAGATCGGGGCACTCCGGGTTCCGTAGGTGAATACGGATGGGGAGGAGCGTATGGTTCAACGTATTGGGTAGATCCAAAAGAAGATATGGTGGTGGTGTACATGAAACAGTTGATTCCTACCAATAATCTGGACGATCAAAGCAAGCTGCGAACCCTTGTCTATCAGGCGATTGTGAAGTGATAGGTAACTTAAATTGAAAGGACCAGGCATTCGTCACATGTAAACTTTAGACACATGAAAATCACCCGTGTAGCCTCGCTTGTATTATTTCTTCTTCTATCAATCCGCATCGTTTCCAATGGCCAGATGTTAACGGATTCTGTATTGGTGGATAACCATTATCGGACCTTTCATTTTAACAAACCGTCCGGTTCCAATAAAACATCTAGCCTGATTTTTATTCTTCACGGATCGGGTGGTTCTGGTGTGGGACAATCGAAAGCGGCCACAAAATTGGAAGCACTGGCAGAAACAGAAAACTTGCTGCTGGTGTATCCCGATGGTTACAAGCATTTTTGGAATGAGTGCAGAAAAATGTCAAGCTCAGAGGCCAATGCAATTGACATCAATGAGAATGGATTCTTTAATTCCATGATCGAATATTTTACTTCAAAATATAAGGTGCGAACAGGTCAGGTTTTTGCAATCGGAACTTCGGGAGGTGGACACATGGCCTACAAACTTGCTTTAACGATGCCAGGGAAATTCAAAGCCATTACAGCCATCATCGCCAATTTGCCAGATGCGCCAAACATGGACTGTGTCGAATCAAAGGTTCCGATCGCTGTGATGATCATCAATGGAACAACTGATCCCGTTAATCCCTATGAAGGAGGCGAAGTGAAAATTAGCATTGCCACACTTGGCACAGTTCGGTCAACCGAAGAGACTTTTAAATACTGGGCAAATTTGGGTGGATATTCCGGAAACCCATCGAAAGAAAATGTGCCCGACTCAGATCCTGCAGATGGCAAGACCGTTGAGAGATACACGTATAAAAGTAAAGGCAAACCCGAAGTGGTATTATTAAAAGTCGTTAACGGTAAACACGATTACCCCAATGATATTGATGTTAACGTGGAAGCCTGGAATTTCTTTAAGAGGCAAATCGAGTTAAGATAGTCGGACATTAAATAGCTTGAATTCTTTGCTATCCGAGAAGCCTTCCTTGTCGGTAGCGATGTGCCAGCAAGTAAATAGAAAGCCCGCGAATTTGTCTTCATCTGATGTGACCCAAGTCACAAACGAAAAGTGTACGCGATTACTACCTTTGTGATGAATTAAATAATCACCAATATGAAAAACGCCTTATTGATTTTAATTGCAATTCTTAGTGTCATGTATGTGCAGGCGCAAACGATCACTTCCGTTAACGTCAATGAATTTGAAAAGAAGTTAACAAATGCTAAGGAAAAGACTATTCTGGATGTGCGCACGTCAGGCGAATTCAGCGAGGGGCATTTGGCCAATGCCGTTAACATCGACTTCTACAAAAGTGACTTTAAGCAAAGCGTTAGCAAACTGGATAAGAACAAGCCGGTGTTTGTCTACTGCTTAGGAGGTGGAAGGAGCAGTTCAGCAGCCGATATTCTAAAAGATCTCGGTTTCAAACAAGTTGTTAACATGGAAGGCGGCATGAAGGCCTGGTCAGGCGCTAAAAAGCCGGTTGTCAAATAGCAGACTTTCTTATTTATGTGCCACGCTTTCCAGACAAGCAATATTTTACGCAACGTAATATGCAAGAAATAAAACCGATCAACATCCTGGAGAAATTTTCTCTGTTTGAAAAACAATGGACGCCACACATCATCGGAGAACTGAACGGACAGTATGTAAAGTTGTGCAAGCTTAAAGACGAGTTTGTCTGGCACAGTCACGAAAATGAAGATGAGCTATTCATGGTTTTTAAGGGAACACTGCTGATGGATTTCCGCGATGGAAGAACGGTAGAAGTGAAGGAAGGGGAGATCTTGATTGTTCCAAAAGGTGTTGAGCACAGGCCGCACACAAACGGTGAGATCGTATTCAATTTACTTTTTGAACCGAAGGCAACCCTGCATACCGGAAACACAGAAAGTGAAATGACCGTGAAACAGTTGAGCTGGATTTAGTGTAAGATGTAGATTTATCGGGTGTGCAAGACGGTTAACCTTTGACTATCGTTCTACTGGTCGCCTAACTGTTGTTTGCCCTTCCATCGATCATCACATTATGTCTTTTTTGTTTGATTGACACGTGATTTCAAAAATGTTAATCACGAACGACACTGCGTGCTAAGTGCTGGTCTCAATCGTTTGCATCATCTTTATAGATTCCAGCAGCACATCCGTTCGAATGATATATAAGTATCGCTTATGTATTATATTAAAAATATTAATGTAAATATTAGTCTTATTTGTTGCTAATTCGCGTTCGCTAACAAAAAGTGTCTATCACTTGAAGCCTGTACTAAAATATTCCGTATCACTGTTTCTCCTGTTGTTGATAGGATATAGTCAGATGTTTGCGCACGTCTACCGTGGTGCAATTTATTCTCCCATTAAGACACTCAAGAATTCATCTCATGACGCTTCTGTGGTCATCAAATCGGCCGAAGTAGAAGAAGTATACATCGAAGAAGACGAAGAAAAAGAAGACGAGCATTTTCTGGTTAAGAAGTTTTCGGATGATACCGAAAGAACATCGTTGTCAAGTGAGGTCCACGAGTATTATTTTTTTCAGCGTATCAAAAGCAGCTTATCGTTTCGCGAGCGAATCGCTAATAGCTCATCTCTGATATCTCCCCAGGTGATCCACTGCGTCTTCCGCATATGAGCCTGAGCAGACAGAATTAGTCCTGTCTGCATTCCCTTATCTGTACGTTACCCATTTGATGCATCTGTGCAAAACGGATGACGTTGGGACAATTATTAAACTGGATTTTCTAAAAAAATAAATTATGATGAGTAGAATTCTCATGTTCATGAGCTTGTGTGCCGCGCTGAGTTTCACAGGCTGTTCTTCAAAACACGAAGAGAAAGAAGAGGAATACAAGTTCCTCGTGACCAGTCCTCTCAAGAGAGACACGATGGTCAATCGCGCGTACGTGTGTCAGATCCGTGCGATCCAGCACATTGAGTTGAGAGCGCTGGAGAGAGGTTATCTTCAAAACATTTATATCGATGAAGGAAAATTTGTGAAGCAAGGGCAATTGATGTTTCAAATCATGCCGTTGCTGTACAAGGCCGAACAACAGAAGGCCGCAGCTGAAGCTAAGTTTGCCGAGATTGAATACCTGAATACGAAACAACTTGCCGATGCCAATGTGGTTTCTCCAAATGAATTGGCGTTAGCCAAAGCTAAGTTGGACAAGGCAAATGCAGAACTGGCGTTGGCGCAGGTTCATCTGGGATTCACTGAAGTAAGAGCTCCGTTCAACGGTATCATGGATCGCTTTCAGGTGCGGCTGGGTAGCCTTGTTAATGAGGGTGATTTGCTGTCGACACTTTCGGATAACAGTGAAATGTGGGTATACTTTAACGTGCCCGAAGCAGAATATCTGAACTATAAGACCAATCTGAAAAGAGATAGTTTGATGAAGGTGAAGCTTCAGATGGCCAACAACGAAATATTTGAGTATCCGGGTGTGGTTAAAACCATTGAAGCAGACTTTAACAACGAGACGGGTAACATTGCTTTCCGTGCCACCTTTCCAAATCCAAAAGGTTTGTTGCGACATGGCGAGACCGGAAATGTGATTGCAACAGCTCCATTGAAGAATGCACTGATCATTCCGCAAAAAGCAACGTTTGAAGTGCTGGAGAAAAAATTCGTTTACGTGGTAGACAAAGACAACATCATACGTCAGCGCGAAATTACCATTGCCGCTGAACTTCCCGATTTGTACATCATCGCATCGGGTTTGACGGAAGACGAAAAGATTATGCTGGAAGGAATCCGCAAAGTGAGAGACGAAGAGAAGATTGCGGAGTACAAATTCGAGGACATGAAAACGGTGCTGCCTCGCTTGAAAGTGTATGTTGAATAATTCCAGTTCATTTTAACCGTATTACAAAATGTTTAACGCATTTCTAAAGAGACCCGTACTCGCCATTGTATTATCACTGGTGATCATATTCATGGGGGTATTGGCCATTAATACTTTGCCCACATCGCAGTTTCCGTCAATTGCGCCACCTGTGGTGATGGTATCTGCATCCTATCCGGGTGCCAGCGCCAAAACCTTGACCGAATCTGTTATCATTCCCATTGAGCAGGCAATCAACGGAGCGTGGGGCATGAGATATATGTCATCCGATGCGACCAGCGCGGGTGAAGCAAACGTGCAGGTGATATTCGAACCAGGCACCGACATCAACCAGGCGCTCGTGCAGGTATCCAACCGCGTGGAGCAGGTAAGAAACCGATTGCCTATTCTGGTGCAACGCGAGGGTGTAATTATTACGCCTGTGATCCCCAGTATGTTGATGTATGTGAACTTGTACAGCACCGACAAGAACGCCAACATGAAGTTCTTGTTCAACTATGCCGGTGTCACCATGATTCCTGAATTGCAGCGTATCAACGGTATTGGCCAGGCTAGAATTTTGGGAAGCCGCCAGTATGCGATGCGTGTTTGGCTAAACCCCGAGCGCATGCGCGCCTACAATATTTCTCCCGATGAGGTGATGGAGGCGATGAATGATCAGAGTATCATTGGTAAGCCCGGACGAATTGGTAGAGGTGATAGTAAGCGTGCGGAAGCACTCGAATATGTATTGGCTTATCCCGATCGATTTAATGATCCGAAGCAATACGAGAACATCATCGTGAAAGCAAATGCCAAAGGAGAACTATTGCGACTGAAAGACATTGCTACGGTTGTGCTGGGAAGTGAGTATTACGATATCTATTCTAACATCAATGGTTATCCCTCGGCTGCTATCGTGTTGAAGCAAACCTATGGAAGTAACGCGAGCCAGGTGATTGCCAACGTGAAGAAGAAACTTGAAGAACTGGAAAAGGACTTTCCTCCAGGAATGAAAATCGAAATCAGTTATGATGTGTCTCAATTTTTGGATGCATCCACCGAGAACGTAATTCATACGCTGAGAGATGCTTTCATTTTGGTGGCGTTGGTGGTGTTCATTTTCCTGGGCGATTGGCGCTCCACGTTGATTCCTACATTGGCTGTACCCATATCGTTGATTGGTGCTTTTATTTTCATGCAGGCGTTTGGCCTTACCATCAACATGATCACGCTGTTTGCAATCGTGTTGGCCATTGGTATTGTGGTGGATGATGCTATTGTGGTGGTGGAGGCGGTGCACGCCAAGATGCACGAAGAACATTTGTCTCCTTATCGCGCTGTGCAAAAAGTGTTGGGTGAAATCAGCGGAGCGGTTATCGCGATTACGCTGTTGATGACAGCTGTGTTTGTTCCGATTGCATTCATGTCGGGTCCGGTTGGTGTATTCTATCGCCAGTTTTCGATTACGATGGCAAGTTCCATTATTCTTTCTGGTCTCGTAGCGCTTACGCTGACGCCAGTTCTCTGTGCCATGATATTAAAGAACACGCATGGTATTCCGAAAAAGAGAAATCTTTTCAACCGGTTTATCGATGGCTTTAACAGAGGCTTTGAAAAAGTTACCGCGAAGTATGTGTGGATCTTACAAAGGATCGCACACCGCAGGTTAGTGACTGTGATCCTTTGGCTGGTGTTTAGTGCCGGCATTGTGCTAATAGCTAGTAATCTTCCATCGGGCTTCATTCCCAGCGAAGATCAAGGAATGTTATACGCTATCGTTCAGACGCCTCCGGGATCAACATTGGAACGAACCAACGATATCTCACTTCAGCTACAAAAGCTCATCGCGAAAGTAGATGGAATTCAATCGGTTTCTTCCATTGCGGGTTACGAGGTGTTAACGGAAGGACGTGGATCCAATGCGGCAACTTGTTTGATCAATTTGAAGCCATGGGACGAACGCGAACATACCGTACAAGAAATCACAGTTGAATTGGAAGAAATCGCAAAGGAACTTCCGGGCGCTACCATTGAATTCTTTGATCCGCCAGCGGTGCCGGGCTTCGGTGCGGCAGGTGGTTTTGCGTTGCAAATGCTGGATAAAAATCCGGATGGAACCTATGATGACCTGGAGCGCGTGAAGAATGAATTTATGGAAGCTTTGGAAAAGAGAAAAGAACTGACCGGCTTATTTACTTTCTTCAGTTCCAACTATCCGCAATATGAAATTGAGATCGATAATCAATTGGCCATGCAAAAAGGTGTTTCCATTGGTAACGCGATGAACACGCTTTCCATTTTCGTGGGAAGTACATACGAGCTTGGCTTTATCAAGTATCAACGATTTTTCAAAGTGTTTGTGCAAGCGGCTCCTGAATTCAGACAGCTTCCACAGGATGTGTTAAATCTTTGGGTGAAGAACGACCGCGATGAGATGGTACCTTTTTCTGCGTTCATGAAAATTAAAAAGAAGCAGGGTGCCAATGAGATCAACCGCTTTAACATGTATAACACAGCCGCGATTCGGGGAGGTCCAGCACCGGGATATAGTTCGGGTGAGGCCATTGCTGCGGTGAAGGAAGTTGCCGCAAAAGTTTTGCCTCGCGGATTTGATATTGACTGGGCCGCTCTTTCCTATGATGAAGTAAGGCGGGGTAATGAAGCGATTTATATTTTCCTCATTGTGTTGGCCTTCGTGTATCTGGTGTTGGCTGCACAGTACGAAAGCTTCATCATTCCGTTGGCGGTAGTTCTTTCGTTGCCTGCCGGTGTATTTGGTTCGTTTATGTTCATCAAGTCGATGGGACTTGCCAATGACATTTATGCTCAGGTGGGTTTGATCATGTTGGTGGGTTTGCTGGGCAAGAACGCGGTGTTGATCGTGGAGTTTGCCATGCAGAAACATCATCAGGGAGCTACCGTGTTGGAGGCTGCCATCGAAGGGGCCAAAGTACGTTTTCGTCCTATCCTCATGACCTCGTTTGCCTTTATTGCCGGATTGATTCCATTGGTAGCAGCACACGGAGCAGGTGCCATCGGTAACCGGACCATCGGCTCGTCTGCTTTGGGAGGTATGTTATTTGGAACAGTGTTCGGAGTAATCATCGTTCCGGGATTGTACTACATCTTCGGAACGATTGCGGAAGGTCGTAAGATGATCCGTGATGAAGAAGACGAATCGCTAAGTGAAGGCATTGTACATAGAGTGGATAATTTTTCTACAAGTGAAGACCATGACAACCATGCGCATTAATAGGTTAAATAACTATATCGGAACTGGCCTTTTTATCCTTACGTTCGCTGCGTGCAGCGTGCCGTCTGTTGTTTCAAAAAAGGAAAATAAGAATTCGCCAGACAGCTATCGCGATTCGCGCGATACTGTTAACACCGCGAAAATTAAGTGGAAAGAATTTTTTACCGATCCCAATCTGGTGGCGTTAATCGACACCGCACTTCAAAACAATCAGGAGCTGAACATTATGCTTCAGGAGATTAAGATTGCACAAAACGAAGTGAGAGCCAGGAAGGGAGCGTACTTGCCATTTGTTACGGGTGGCGGTATTGCTGGCGTAGAGAAGACACCGAGGTTTACTCGTAATGGTGCTACTGAGGCTAACACTGAAATAGCTCCGGGTCGTGCGTTTCCAGAACCGCTGCCAGACTATATGATTGGTGCTATGGTATCGTGGGAAGTTGACATCTGGAAGAAGTTACGAAACTCCAGAAAAGCAGCCATCTATAGTTACCTCGCGACTACAGCCGGCAAGAATTTCATGGTCACACACCTGATTGCTGAAATCGCCAACTCATACTATGAGCTGATGGCATTGGATAATCAGCTGGAGATATTGAAACGTCAGATTGAAATACAGACGAATGCCCTTGCCATTGTGCGCATGGAGAAGGTAGCCGCAAAAGTTACCGAGTTGGCTGTGCGTAGGTTTGAGGCCGAAGTGTTAAAAAATCAAAGCCGCATCTACTATGTTCAGCAAAGCATCAAGGTAACTGAAAACAGAATCAATTTTTTAGTGGGTAGGTTTCCTCAAACGATCAATCGGAATTCGGCCATATTTATTTATCTGAAACCGGATAGTATTCATTCAGGTATTCCGGCACAGTTGTTACAAAACCGGCCGGATATCAAGCAAGCGGAATTCGAGTTGGAGTCGGCTAAGTTGGATGTGAAGGTAGCCAAAGCTTATTTCTATCCTACGCTGAACATTTCAGCGGTGGTTGGTTTAGAAGCTTTTAATCCGAGCTATCTCGTTAGCAAACCCGAGTCCATGATGTACAATCTTGCGGCTGGTTTGGTGGGGCCATTGGTGAACAGAAATGCCATCAAGGCCACGTATTACAGCGCCAACTCCAGACAAATTCAGGCAGCATTTAATTACGAACGCACCATCCTTACAGCGTATCTGGAAGTATCTAACCAATTATCAAACATCGCGAATTTGAAAAAGAGTTATGAACTGAAAGACCGTCAGGTGGAAACATTAACTCAGTCCATTGATTTGGCCAGCAGTCTTTTCAGATCGGCCCGCGCGGACTACATGGAGGTGTTGCTGACTCAGCGAGATGCGATGGAATCAAAATTCGAACTGGTGGAAACCAAGAAGCAGCAGATGAATGCAATGGTGAATATCTATCAGGCTCTCGGTGGCGGTTGGAACTGATGGTAAGCTGTGGTGATTTTCGATTTCTGAAAAGAACTTTTCGCTGATTTAGTTGGACAGTTTAGTAAGCCTATAACTCTCGGTGGCATGAAAAACCATGAGTTTTACAGTAAGTATAAAACGAAATATTCGCCCGTTGTAAATCCCATTTTTTCCAAACGAAACTGGTGGCGTCTGGTATTGATCGTTGCAGTAGCAGTCATGATTGAGCCTTTTATAATTTATAAATATCAAAGGTCTATTCCTTTTTCAATCGACTTTTATCTGCGCATCGTGGAGTACACGCTGATCATCGTAGTTCCGTTTGGTGTGTTCCTATTTTGGACCAATTGGAGGGAGTCGACCCGGCAAAGTCTGGGCTATGGGTGGATGGGAAAGTTTGAAGTGATGCGTAAGCGAGCGTCATTTCCTTTTTTCTATCTATTGCTCGAGCCGGGCACTGAAAATGAGCTGAAGGTCAATCGCGGATTTTTTAATAAGACCCGTGTAGGCGATTTCGTTTTGGTTCGAAGAGACGCTTTTGGAAATGTTGAAGAGATCAGCCGGGTGAGTGATCTTCCCAGCAGGTTGGCCAAAGCAGCTGCCAAGCGTGTGTCGGGCAAACCAAAAACGGATGAGACTGCCCATGAATCGAAATCTGCAAAGTATGCCAACGATTAGATAACGATGTAGTCCCGAGTATTCAGTAATGCGCGGGACTACTTTCGTGCTTGTCTGCAATTGAGTTTTTTTAATTATCAATCGTGTTAGCTGTTGCCGGATAGATCAATCATCCTTTGCCCGTTACACTGGGCCTCACTTCGATTTTACTCGGCAGCGTTCGCGGATTCATCTCCAACAGATCCACTACCATTTGTCCAATATCTTCGGGTTGAATTTTCCACGCATCAGCAGAGCTTGGTGTGTGTCCATTAAAATAAGTGGCTACAGATCCTGGCATGATGGTGGTTACTTTGATACCATAGTTTCTCACGTCCAACATCACAGCTTGTGTGAAACCTACCAGACCAAACTTGCTTGCATTGTAGGCCGATCCTCCGGCAAAGAAATTTGTTCCCGCCAGGCTGGCGATCGTAATGATATAGCCTTTCGATTTTTTTAATTCAGGTAGCGATGCTTTAACACTATAAAATACTCCGGTGAGATTGGTGTCGATTGTTTCGTGCCATTGATCTGCTGTAAGCGTTTCGATGGAACCAAAGTGTCCAAGTCCTGCATTGGCAACCAACACATCCAGCTTACTCCATTTTTTTATGACCGCTGCCACCGCCTGTTGCTGAGCATCATAGTTTCTGACATCGGCTTCCAAACCGATGGCTTCCCCTTTGCCAAGTTTATTCAGATGAGAAGCAGCTTTCTCAGCTTCTGTTTTGGAGCGACTGGTAACAGCAACCCGCACTCCCTGACGGATCAACATCTCGGCAATGCCCAGTCCAATTCCTTTGCTACCTCCCGTGATAAGCGCTACGCTAGTTGTAAGTGACGACATAGTTCGTTAATTCAGAACGCGAATATACACGTTCTCCAGAACAGCCTTTCCGGGAGTGACAAGAATCTGATATTTTAAAGTCAGGTTGTAACCATTTAAAAAAAAGAAGGTACAGGATGCAACGGTTTATACTTTTCGGGGTCTTAGAACACAAAAAAGCGAGCGATGCTAAAACACAACCTTCTCCTCATTTACCGCAACATCCTGCGGGCCAAGAGTTTTTTTCTCATCAACCTGTTTGGACTTTCTACAGGACTGGCTTGTACCTTACTCATCTACTTATGGGTGCGCGATGAGTTGGCGATGGATAAATTCCATCAAAACGATGCACGGCTTTTTGAAGTGATGGAGCATCAGCAATATGCTACGGAGATCATGACCACCACATCTACTCCGGGATTGCTCGCAGATGCGTTGAAGGCTGAAATTCCAGAAGTTGAATTTGCCGCCACCACCACGTGGATCAATCCATTCACGTTATCCAATAAAGAAAGGAATGTAAAGGCCGAAGGCTATTATGTCGGTGCGGACTTCTTCAATATCTTTTCTTATCCTTTGATTGCCGGAAACCCTAGTCAGGTGCTGAAGGATAAATCATCGATGGTCATTTCAAAGGAGTTGGCTAAGAAGCTGTTTGATACAAGCGATGATGTGTTAGGAAAATCTGTCGTGTTGCAGCACAACAAAATCTATCAGGTGACAGGCGTATTCGAAAAAGTAGCCTCGTCATCTTATCAGTTTGATTTTGTTTTAACATTTGAGGATTTCAGAGCGGATAACGAGTGGGCCGCCCAATGGGGAAACAACGGACCTGCAACTTACGTCACACTGCGCGAGGGCACTAAGGCCGATGCTGTGGCGGATAAGATCAAAGACTTTGTGAAGAAAAAAAACGAAGAATCAAATGTCACGTTGTTTTTGCAACCGTATTCGCAACGCTATCTGCAAGGTCGTTTTGAAAATGGCAAACAAGCAGGCGGAAGAATCGAATACGTCCGGCTGTTTTCAATCATCGCGATTTTTATTCTGATCATTGCCTGTATCAACTTCATGAATCTCTCAACAGCACGGGCATCGCGCAAAGCAAAAGAAGTGGGAATAAAAAAATCCATTGGCGCCCAACGGCAATCACTCATTATTCAATATATAAGCGAGTCGATGCTCACCGCAATTTTTTCGTTGCTGGTAGCGTTGGGTGTGGTGTGGCTTTTTCTGCCATCTTTTAATTTGATCACCGACAAGCACATCAGTTTGGTGCTCACCGATCCGGAATTATCGATGTGGATCTTTAGCATCACGATAGTTACGGGTTTGATTGCCGGTAGCTATCCTGCCATTTTCCTTTCGGGATTTAAGCCCGCAACAGTTTTGAAAGGTGAGCTCAAAGGTTCGTGGGGAGAACTATGGGCGCGCAAAGGCCTGGTGGTGTTTCAATTTTTTCTGTCAGTGATCCTCATCGTTTCTGTGTTGGTGATTTATAAGCAGATTGAATTTCTTCAAACAAAAAATCTTGGCTATAACAAAGACCATCTCGTGCGCGTGCCCATTGAAGGCAGAGTAGACTCAACATTGGAAACATTTCTAACGGAGATCAAAAAGATACCGGGAGTGGTGAATGCATCGAGCATGGGCCACTCATTAATGGGGCGCAACAACAACACGAGCGGACTAGAGTGGGATGGCAAGAATCCGGATGATAAAATTCTCTTTGAGAATGTGCGTGTCAACTACGATCTGCTGGAAACAATGGGAGTGGAGATGGCGGAAGGGCGCACGTTCGCGAGAGAATTTAGCACCGACACCGCAAAAATCATTTTTAATGAGGCGGCTATTCGCGTCATGAATTTGGAAAATCCTGTTGGCAAGACTATCAAGCTTTGGGACGAATACAATCTGGAAATCATTGGCATCGTAAAAGACTTTCATTTTCAATCGCTGCACAGCGCTGTTAATCCGCTCTTCTTTGTATTGAACCAAAAGAACACATGGAACGTCATGATTCGTCTGGAAGCCGGAAAAGAAAAAGAAACCTTGAAAGCATTGTCGGATTTTTATGTGTCGTATAATCCGGGCTTCACATTTGAATACACTTTTCAGGACCAGGATTATGCACGGCAATATTCTGCCGAGCAGCGTGTAGCTTCCTTATCCGGATACTTTGCTGCATTTGCCATAATGATTTCATGTTTGGGATTGTTTGGCCTCGCAGCATTTACAGCCGAACGAAGACTAAAAGAAATTGGCATTCGCAAAGCGTTGGGTTCAACAGCCACCAACATTGTGGTTTTGCTTTCCAGCGATTTCACAAAGATGGTGTTGCTCTCGATTGTATTGGGATTGCCGACCGCCTATTGGTTGCTCAGTCAGTGGCTGCAACGTTTTGCATTTCATATAGAGTTGGAGGCCTGGTATTTCGTTACGGCCGGATTGGTGGCGCTGTTCATTGCGTGGATGACCGTGGCTTCGCAGGCCATCAAAGCGGCCAATGTTAATCCCGTGAAGTGTTTACGAACGGAGTAATGCGCTAACGTTATAAAATTTAACCGAAGAATTTCATTTCGTTGGTGACTTCAGTGCGTTCGGCTTTACAACACTACCTGATTTCAGGTAGGTCGTTTAACCCAAAAAAATGTCGATTGGTCAGTCGAATACAATTTGTTTGCAGGTCTTCACGTTAAACCACCATTCGCAAAACGATCATAACCTTATGATCACTGTTGCGTTTTTGGTAGTCAAACATGAACCTGGGATTTGAATGAAGTTTACGGCAACTCTCTTTTGCGCAGTGGTTTGTTACACGGCTGATGCGCAAAACGATTCGATAAAAGCGAAGTCCGATTCCACCAAAGCCAGGTTGGATTCCATCAAAGGAAGAATTGATCCTACCAAGATTTACACCACTGCCCGATTAGTGGGCGAAGCACCAAAGATAGACGGGCTCATCAACGATACTGCATGGGAACAAGTGCCATGGGGTGGTGGTGGGTTTCGTCAAAAGATGCCCGATGCCGGGGCAGCCGCTTCCGTGCAAACGTATTTCAAAATCTTATACGATGCTAAAAACTTATACATCGCATTTAAAAATCTGGATCCCGAACCTGACAAGATTGTCAGCCGCATGTCGCGAAGAGATGGGTTTGAAGGAGATTGGGTAGAGATTAACATCGACAGCTATAACGACAAGCGTTCTGCATTTTCGTTTACATCTTCCGTGTCGGGTGTGAAAGGTGATGAATATGTTTCCAACAACGGAGAGAACTGGGATCCCAGTTGGGACCCGATCTGGTATCTTAAGACAAGCATTAACACAGAAGGATGGATTGCGGAAGTGCGAATACCATTGAGTCAATTGCGATTTGCCGACAAGCCCGAACTCGTGTGGGGCTTTCAGATACAACGTCTTTTTTTCAGGAATCAGGAGATGTCCAACTTTCAATACATTCCTCCCACTGCACCCGGCCAGGTTCATTTGTTTGCCGAACTTCACGGCTTGAAAGGAATACGGCCTCAAAAGCAATTGGAGATACAGCCGTATGTAGTGGCCAAGACCGAAAGATTTCAAAAAGAAGAAGGCAATCCGTTCATGACAGGAAAATCATCTGGTGTTGCTGTTGGTGCCGATGCCAAGATCGGAATCACCAGTGACGTCACACTTGACCTCACTGTCAATCCCGACTTTGGTCAGGTGGAAGCGGATCCGTCAAGAGTTAATCTTACCGCGTTCGAGCTTTTCTTTCAGGAACGCAGACCGTTTTTCATTGAAGGAAACAACACTCTTAATTTTCCCATCACCGATTTCAACAGCGACAATCTTTTTTATTCAAGACGCATTGGACGAAAGCCACAGGGTGAAGTGAACACCGATGAAACGGGAGAAGACAATGCTAATGAATATGTGAAAGCGAAAGCGAAGACGCCCATTCTCGGTGCAGCGAAACTGACCGGCAAAAATATGAAAGGATTTTCGTGGGGCATTTTGGAATCGGTAGCGAATGAAGAGAAAGCAACGATAGACAGTCTTGGTTTCAGAAGGCGTCAAACTGTTGAACCCATGACGAATTATCTGGTGGCCCGTGCGCAACAAGACATTAACAAAGGCAATACATTGATTGGCGGAATGTTTACAGCTACAAATCGCAAGATCGATGATCAGCGACTCAATTGGTTGCACGATGATGCTTACACCGGTGGCCTTGACCTGACACACAACTGGAAGGACAGAAAATATTATGTCAGTGCAAAGACATTGTTCAGTCACGTGAAAGGAAGTACCACTTCGATAACCAATACCCAAATGTCTTCCGAACGATATTTTCAACGGCCGGACAATGATCATGCAAATGTGAATCCGAACAGAAGAGACTTAACAGGAACGGGTGGAACGGTCGTGATCGGGAAACGAAGTGGCAAACTTGTTTATGATATCGGTTACAATTGGCTGTCGCCAGAGCTTGAATTAAATGATGTGGGCTTCTTATTGCAAACGGACCGAATGTCGGAATGGGTGTGGGCAGCCTATCGCATACTCAATCCGGTTGGAATCTTCCGTTCGCAGCGATACAGTGCAGTTCAATATAAAGATTGGGATTTTGATTTCAGAAACACATCAACCGGTTACAATACCGATTTGAATCTTGAGTTCAAGAACTTTTGGTTTTTAGCAACAGGTGTGTCCTATAATTCTGTTAATGTTTCCAATGCCGATTTGCGTGGCGGCCCTGCTTTACATTATCCGGCTAATACGAGCTACTATGCATACCTGAGCACCGACCGAAGAAAGAAGCTTCAGCTTAGCGTGAACCCGCAATGGTTGTGGGGAAAGGAAAATTACAAACGTACGAGCGATCTCGACATCAGTTTAACGTACCGGCCGATCAATGCTTTGAACATTTCAGTGTCGCCTAGCTTTAGTAAAAACAGAAATCAGATGCAGTACGTCACCACTGGTTCTGTGAATGATGAGAATCGTTATGTGGTAGCCGACATCGATCAAACTACCATGCGCATGTCACTTCGTATGACGTATATGGTCACTCCTAATTTGTCGCTCCAATATTGGGGACAACCATTTGGAACATCGGGCAAATACAGCGATTACAAATACATCACGCAGGCCAATGCATCAGAATACAGTCAGCGCTTTCAACGAATTCCCACCAGCTCAATGATGTTGAATACCGATCAATACAATGTGGATGAGAACAACGATGGGGTAGTGGACGTAACATTCGCCAAACCTGATTTTAACATCGGGCAATTCCGTAGCAACATGGTGATGCGATGGGAGTATATTCCCGGTTCAACTTTTTTCCTGGTATGGACGCAAGAGGTGAATGGTTCATTCTATGATCAGGCCGGGCCGATCAATGAGAAATACAATTTCGATTTCAATCAAAAAGCGCACAACATCTTTCTGCTGAAGTACACGTATCGGTTTATTTTGTAACGTCTTTGTAGAGTTGGGATCAGTGACGAATTTCGCTTGCTAAAGTTATTCAGCGATCGCGCACTCAATATTACTCTTTGGGAAATAATTCATTCAGGTGAACATCAATTCCCAGAAACAATAGAGCAGAGTTTTTATAAGGCACGTATTTGGAGTTATGATCACTGAAGTCCGAGCTCACTGCAGAATATTGCAACTGCACCTTAAAACTCATAAACTCGATTTTTTTTCGCAGCGTGAATGACGGCTCAAAAAAAATAGCCTGATGACTTATCGTTGCCCCATTAAGGTCTTGGAAATTATAAAAATTTAGTGACGACAGCCGTAAAGAGAATGATCCTTTTATATCACCATTTCCAAATGAAACATTCGGCTGTATAAAATATTTATTAAAACTCGATGACCCACCATGCTCAGCTCGCCAGGAACTTGACCCCTCCCAATAGGTGATAGAGGAAAAGCCTTGTCCATATCCTACAAAAATTTCAGTTCGATAAGTTTCTTGTTTTTGGAATATACCCACCGCGCCCTCCATCGCGTAGGATCGCAAATGCCAGGACCCCGCCTTATCATCACTGAATACGAATGGTTTGCCGTTTCTATTGTAAGCATCGAGGAAAAAACCGAACCCGTTAGTGGGTGCATATGCTAACTGTACATTTCTAGTGGAGACGGTTGCTTGCAAGTCCCCTTTGTTTTCAAACATCGGCACCGCTTGCATTGTGGGTACATACATCGTGGTGCACGAAGTAATTATCAAAACCAATACGATTGCCGTAATGCTTTTACAAGCCGACTCGAAGTTATTCAAAAGGAGGTTCGTTTAAATTCATGTTTAGCGTGATGAAATGTAACCAGATTCTTATAATAAATTATTTCAATTTTAACTCAACTGGACTTTTTCTTGGCCGTCCTCTAATCAAGGTAGGCCAAAGATGCTTAACCTCGAAGGCGCTATTCTTATTTTAGCTTATCTTGGATGTTGATTCAACGCCCATGCGAGTTAGACGGCACTTCCTTTTTTTACTTTCTGTTTTGCTGGCCGCACGAATTGGTTGGGCTCAGACTTCGCCAAAGTTTAATGTGCTGGCACTCTATGAAAATGGAGGACATCACGTTCAGTTTTCGGCTGCGGCAAAAACCTGGTTGGATCAGCTTGCTGCCGATAGTGCATTTGCCGTGGACTATATTCAAAACACTTCTTCAATTAGCAAAGAATATTTAAAGCACTATCAACTCTTTATCCAGCTTGACTTCCCGCCATACCAATGGGGCGACCTCTCAAAAGCTGCCTTCGAAGATTACATTCAAAACGGAAGGGGAGGTTGGATTGGTTTTCATCATGCTACATTGCTGGGAGAGTTTGATGGCTATGCCATGTGGCCCTGGTTTTCTGATTTCTTGGGCGGCATTCGGTTTAAGAATTACATCGCCACCTTTGCAAAAGGCACGCTGAAGATTGAGGACAGTAAGCATCCAATTATGAAAGACATTCATCAACCTTTTATAATTGAAAAGGAAGAATGGTACACCTACAACAAAACTCCACGACCCAATGTGCATGTGATCGCTTCCGTTGACGAAGACTCGTATCAACCGGCATCGGAGATCAGAATGGGTGATCATCCCGTTATCTGGACGAACGAGAAGATGAAGGCCCGAAATGTCTATATCTTCATGGGGCATTCGCCCGATTTATTTGCCAACGAGGCGTATTGCACGCTTTTTCGGAATGCGATATTTTGGGCGGCTAAGACAAGTGGAAAATGATCTAAAAAAATATTTTGTTCTCTTTGTCCAATCGATGTTCGCTCAACTGTCATGTGGGCATAACAACTAAAACTTTACAACCATGGATGAATTCTTATTGATTATGCGACACGAAGACGGTGGCAAGATTGCTTCGCCTGAACAAATGCAAGCGTGGATGAAACAAACGATGGATTGGATTGGTGGTATTGCCGCACAGAACAAATTTGTGAGCGGCACTGGCTTACCATTTGATTCTGCAAAAGTAGTGGGTCATAAAAATGTAGTGACCAACGGACCGTTTGGCGACATCAAGGAAACGATTGGTGGTTACATTATGGTGCGGGCTACTTCCATTGACGAAGCGGTTGAGTTCGCTAAGGGCTGCCCGGTGTTGCAGGGAGAAGGTAACACCGTTGAGGTGAGAAAGGTAGCGAAGAACGATGGCGTTCATTAACCGCAAACTGCGATGAACATCGTTGCGTGCATTTGTCAGCCTGAGCCTGTCGAAGGTGGTTTCGACAGGCTCAACCTGACAGCATGCTATACTTTTGAGACAACCTTTTCATGGAGAGCATGAATCAGGATTTAATTCCTCATTTGTTTCGCACCGAATTCCGGAAGATCACCTCGGTGTTGTGCAAGCTGTTGGGTGTAGAACACCTGGAGCTGGCGGAAGACATTGCCAGTGATACCTTTTTATTAGCGATGGAAACCTGGAGCTACAACGGACTACCTGCAAATCCGGCAGCGTGGTTATATGCTGTCGCTAAGAACAAAGCCAAAAATCAGATTCAACATCGGGCTGTATTTCAAAAGAAGATTTCTCCCACGTTGAAGTCGTCATCTCCGGTGCTACACGAGATTGAAATTGATTTATCGGAAAAGAACATTACCGACAGTCAGTTGCAGATGCTGTTTGCGTTGTGCCATCCTTCCATTTCCACCGAGGCGCAGATTGGATTATCATTGCGCATCTTATGCGGATTTGGTATAGACGAAATTGCAGATGCCTTCCTGACGAATAAAGAAACGATCAACAAACGCCTCTTTCGGGCGCGCGAAAAACTAAGAGAAGAAAATGTGAGCATAGAATTTCCGGGCGAGACGGAAATCCACAATCGGCTTTCCACCGTGTTGACCACGTTGTACCTGCTGTTCAGCGAAGGCTATTATTCGGAAAGCCAGGATGCGGTGGTACGCAAAGATCTTTGTCTGGAGGCGATGCGGCTCACGCATTTGCTTCTTGAAAATGAACAGACCAATCTGCCACCGGTGAATGCGTTATTCTCATTGATGTGTTTTCATGCTTCGCGATTTGAGGCGCGGAAGAATGAAAAGGGTGAGTTGATTTTATACGAAGACCAGGACGAGACTTTGTGGAATCAGGAATTGATTGCCAAGGGCGTTTACTTTTTTAAAGAGGCTTCGGTCGGGAGTCTCACCCGCTATCATCTGGAAGCGGGCATTGCGTATTGGCACACTATCAAAGAGGACACGCAGGAGAAATGGGAAAATATTTTGCAACTCTATAATAAGCTATTGCAGTTGGAGTATTCACCCATTGCAGCGCTGAACAGGACCTATGCACTGGCAAAAGCCAACGGCAGGGCAGAGGCCATTGCCCAGGCCGAGAAACTTAACCTTACTGATAATCACTTTTACTTTACCCTGTTGGGTGAACTTTACAGCGACAGCAATATTGAAAAAGCCCGTCATCATTTTCAACAAGCCCTGTCAATCGCCCGCACCACTACCGACAAGCAGACGATCCAAAAGAAGATTGATCAGTTGCCCATGAAGTAAAATGCCAGTAACACAATTGCGCTTGATTTAGTGAAAATATAGGCAATTGTATATATTCGGTCGTTGGCAATAATTATGAAAAACGTTTCCCTTACTATATTACTTTTACTCAGAACGTTATCGTTGTATTCCCAAAACTATGATTCTTTAAAAGACTCCTGGGACAGGATTCTCATTTCCGATTCTTATGGAGGTTGGAGTCATTTCAATAATAATTTTGAAATAAAGAAGGTAGACGAAGAATTGTATTTGATAGACAAGAGTGATTCAGTTATCAGAAAAGTTGAACCCCAAGTAATGAACGATTTTTTTGGATCACTTTCAAATGAGAATGGAGTTGCAGAAGATCCGTTGAAGGTATTTGGGAAAGACTCAACTTGGTTAATTAATAACGCTGAGAAACTTTGGTTTATGTATTTAGGTGACAAGAATGAACCGCCTGAAGTTGATACATTCGCAATTAAAATAATAAAGAACTATAGCAAAGTAAAGCGACTGGTTTGGAGTATTCAAGGATCACACTGGACAGATGACTACCCCTTTACATCAGTCTCAATAATCAAGAACAAGGACACTTTGTTTGTGCACTCTTTTGGACAGTATCCATTTATGATGCCATGGAGAATAAAAGGAAATACAATCTATAACTCAGGAATTCCAAAGGCAGTCGCTAAGATTCTCCCTGATAACATAAAAAGTAACAGATCACGTTTAGTTGGTGAACGATTCGACAACTACCTGGTTGATAGGATTTACAAATCTTTCATTGAGGAGTATCGTGACTATGTTCAGGCAAAAACTAAATACCCAAGGCAATTCTCCACGCTTGAACAGCATTACAGAGTTGAGGAAGCTCAACTGGCATACATGGGTTCAATTGAATGGGGAGGATTTACAGCGGCTCCATGTTTGGAGCTAGTACTGAAAAGTGAGGAACTGCCTAAAAATATTTCTTTCAGTGTGATCTACGGGAGAAGGATAAAACTTCACCCGGTAAAAACTATTATTAAGAAACAGAAAAAAATGATAAACTGAAAGCTCCCCTAAAAAGAGTAGCGATTAAAAATAGAGTTTAATCGTTAAAATTGGGAGAAAATGAAAAACACAAAATTCAATGAGAGCCAGATAGTTGGTATTCTCAAGCAACAAGAACAAGGCAAGAAAGTGGGTG
>JBGANU010000035.1:15456-29056 GCA_044222145.1 Cyclobacteriaceae bacterium | reverse complement strand
CTAAGACATCTTTTTGGTGGTCAATTTACCCCGGAAACCGGTGGTCAATTTGCCTCGGAAACTGGTGGTCAGTTTGCTCCGGAAACTGGTGGTCAGATTACTCCGGATTTGGGTGGTCAACTTCTCCGGAATCTCCAATTCGGGTCACGGCTGCGTCCTACCAACGAATAAGCTTGGCAGGGTGGCCCTCCAATAATGAGATCAACTTTTTTCTTAGTTCCAAGTTGCTCGTCAATACTGGTGAAAATGCCAGAAAGTGTTTTGGTAGAAATTTCAGTATTAATAACGGAAGCTAATGCCTGCTCAGGTAAATTCTTCCAGAGCGCCTCACGACTTATCTCCTTTTTGAGATAACTGAAGTAAACGTTCTCCTTCCCCTTAGACTTTAAATAATGGAATGCCAATCTTGTTCTGATGGTATCACTGGCATTCTCGTCCATTTCAACATGTGCGATTGGTTTGTATCCTTCTCTTATGAACCCCTCAGACAGACCTGAAGCTCCAGCGAAGAGATCTATGTAATTTAGATCGCTCATGCCTTAATTTAAGGAAGCTGATGGTAGAGGAATGAATTTATCCAACTCCGTTTCTTTCAAAGTAACCTCGCTCATGATATCATAAATGTCGATGTCATTTTCATTACAAACAGAAAAACACTGACTCATAAGTTCGTTTCTTAGATCAGCTTCAGCTTTTGTATATGTTGGCTGTTGAGTCTCAAGATTGATGTAATCACCAAAATCATTATCCGGATGAAAGCTGGTTCCTTCCTCAATCAATAGTTTTGCAAATTCAATTACATCTCCTGGATTATTTATCTGGCTTAACATGGATATTTATTTAAATTGATTAATCAATTTTGCGAGGGTTTTATCCCTTTTCGCGGGCTTCAGATCACATTCAAATATCGCAATAACTTTCCAGTGATCCTGGCGCAATAAGGTAAGACTTTTTTGGTCGAGTTCTTTGTTACGATTGATCTTATTTAGCCACCATTCTGTGCGTGTTTTCGGCACTACAAAATATTTGCATCCTTCATGTCCATGCCAGAAACAGCCATGAACAAAAATCGCTGTTTTATATTTTGGAAGAAGAATATCTGGTTTTCCCGGTAGTGTCTTAACATGCAGTCTGTATCTGAATCCATTTGAGAACAGAAACTTCCGAACAATCATCTCAGGCTTTGTGTCCTTGCCTTTGATCTGACTCATGTTGTAACTCCTCACTTCCGGTTCGTGGACATCCATACCTCAAGTTACTCACTTTTGCGTGAGGGATGGAGGCATTTGTTTGAGCCCGAAGTGGAGCTGCGCGTGAGGTTGGCGAGTGCCGACAGCCCGACCGAGTTTGCCAGCCGTAATGATAATGAAGGCTGGGCACGAGGGCACGCCCTCTATTCAAACAAAATAGCTTCTCCGTTTTCAATGAAAAAAAACTAGCAAAAGAGAGTGTGGAAGAGAAAAAAGTAGATATTTGCACCCCGAAACAGAGAATAAAAGCCTCCTTAGCTCAGCTGGTAGAGCAACTGACTTGTAATCAGTAGGTCGTTGGTTCGATTCCGACAGGGGGCTCTAAAAAGAAAAGCACTCATCATCATGGTGAGTGCTTTTTTATTGATTTCCAATCCAGTTTAAACAGATTTCAGGATTTTTAGCTGATTTTTGAGTTGCTGCAGATGCTCGGAGGCGGTTTTGATCTTGTCGTTAAACTCGTCTTTCACCTTGTCGGCATTTTTGGAGCGGCCAAAGAACTCGAGGTTGTTGCGCCACACGGCTATGTCGTTTTCCACCTTGGTCATTTGCTTGCGGATGGTTTGCTCCTTGTGATAGATTTTGCGTTCGGCATCGGGGTCGTTTTTCAAACTGCCCAGTTGCACTTCCAGCAGCAATCGCTCGCGCTCGGCAGCCGAAATAGTGTCAAGCGATTCAATCACTTTCTCCACCGCTTTGGTGAATCTTTCTTTGATGCTGGTGATGGCTTTCTTAGGCACAAAGCCGGCATCGTTAAATTTCTTTTGCAACTCGATCAACGCGGCCTGATTGGCGGTTTTCTCTGCGGCCATCTTCTCCAGCTCTTCGCAGATCTGTACTTTATGCGTGAGGTTCACTTCCTGTTCCTGATCGTGCTTGTCGAACTGCACTCTGCGCTGTTCAAAGAAATGATCGCAGGCGGCCTTAAACTCGGCAAAGATTTTCTCACGTTGCTTTTCGGGCACAGGGCCAATGTCCTTCCACTTCAACTGAAGGTCTTTCAACTGATTGGCGGTCTTGTCCCACTCCTGGCTCTCTTTCAGTTCATTGGCTTTCTTCACGATGTCTGCCTTCAACTGAAGGTTTTTGTCGCGCTCTTCGTCCAGCTTTTTGAAGAAGGTGTTCTTGTTGGCGAAGAAGGCTTTGAAGGCCGACCAGAACTTGCGATTGATTTCTTTGGCTTTGCTGCGCGGCACGCCCCCACTGGCCTCCCATTTTTTCTGCAGCTCTAATACTTCCTGTGTCTTCTGGTTCCACTCTTTGATGCGATCGGTGTTGAAGGCAGCAAACTTTTCTACTTCGGCAATGATGGCGGCCTTCACCTCCATGTTTTTGGAAAGCTCTTGCTGCAGAGTGTTGATGTAGGCATCGCGCTTTTCATACACGGCATCGGAGGCAGCCTTGAAGCGCTTCCAGGTAGCATCTTTATCTTCGCGCGGCACGGGGCCGATGTGACGGAATTCGTTGTGAAGTTCGTTCAACTCGCGCACGGCATCTTTAAGGCTGGTTACGCTCATCAGATGTTCGGCACGCTGGCACAATTCTATCTTGGCTTCGAGATTTTTCTTGCGGTCGAGTTCTTTTAACTCAAAATAAATGCTGCGGTTGTCATAGAAGCGATCGACCAGTGCAGAGTAGTTGGCCCACAATGTTTTTACATTGGCGTTGGGCACGGCACCTACTTGCTTCCACTGTGTTTGGATTTCTTTGAAGGTTTGAAAGCTATGCTCACTGTCTTCGGAGTCGGCCAGTGCGCGGAGCTTCTCAATCAGTTCTGTTTTCTTTTTGAGGTTGTCGTTCTTGTTGTCTTCAATCTTTTTATAAAAGTTGAAGCGCTTGTCTTTGATCAACCGGAGTGTGGCGTCAAAGGCATTGTCGAATTCATCGTTTTTGTATTCAAAGTTTTCGGCCAGGCTTCCATCGGCAGTGAAGGCGGCCAGTGCATCGGCCCGTTCTTTTGCGCGAATGTCGTTTACGATGGGCTTGATCTCTTTGAGGATGGCATCGATCTTCTTAAAGTCTTCTTCCTTCGAGAGTTCTTTCACCAACTCCACAAAATCTTTCTTGGCAAACTTGGAATAATCGGCAAGCACATGATCGTCAGCGCCTTCATGAAAATCATCTTCATGCGTTTCCACCTCCATACCCGATTCAACCTCACCCACCTTTAGGGATTCGCCTACCACACCATCTTCTGCCGTCATACTTACCAACGTTTCGTTCTCGTTCTCAACCCCTAATTTGTTATCTAATTCCATGAATTTGCTACCGTAAAAGCTATAGTTGTAAAAATAACAATTTCATTCAATTCAATCTCGGATCAACAGGGTAATTTGAATATACCGAGAATCGTCCCCCCATTGCTTTCAGTGCTTTTTGCCACATGATGTCAGCATCGGTTTCGAAAATAAGTTTCTCGTCTACTTGTCCGCTTACAATCCATGAGTTGGCTTTCAGTTCTTCGTCCAGTTGTCCTTCCGACCAGCCGCTGTATCCTAAGAAGAACTTTAAATCGTGCGCTGCTATTTGCTTTGAATCGAGTAACGAATTGAGTTGCTCAAAGTTGCCGCCCCAATAAATACCTTCGCTCACTTCAATAGCGTCTTCCAGATTTTGCACGCGATGAATGTAGTGCAGGGTGTCTTGCTGAACGGGCCCGCCTACATACACCTGAGCGTCAAACTCTTTGATGCTGTCCATCACATCGCCAATCCTGGCTTGCGATGGTTTGTTTAACACAAAGCCGAAAGAGCCTTCTTCATTGTGTTCGCACAAGAGAATAATGGTGCGCTCAAAATTAGGATCGGGCAAGTACGGCTCCGAAACAAGAATGCAACCTTTGGTTGGTTCCACCCGATTTTTGTAGTTAAAGAAATCCATTTTCTGAAGGTAGTGGTTACAGGTTCTGGTTGTTCTTTTTTACTGGTGTGATGCTGTGTTTAAATCTATTGTCGCTTGTCGTGTTCTTTTAGTGTTCTTTTATTTCTGTGCGACTGACAGAAAAGTCGTGATAAAATGTTGAGAGGCAAACACAATTCATAAAATTATCTCCGCTAACCTTTGCGGAATTTTTTTACGTAAAATCAAACCGCAGAGACGCAGAGAGCGCAGAGACGAAAAAAAATTCACGTGAACAACGCTGGCCACCCTAGTTTGAGGTATCCTTCTGACACCTCAAGATCACTGCCTTAGTAGCACTTCAAGTCCTTAAAAACTCTGCGAACTTCTCGCGCATTTCCTTTGCGTCCTTTGCGTGCATCTCTCTTTGCGATCTTTGCGGTAAAATGTTTTTAGTTTTTTACTGGCTATGAGCGCAGAGGCGAAAAAAAATCACGTGAACAACGCCCACCCCAGTTTGAGGTACCCATCTGACACCTCAGGATCGCTGCCTGTGTTGCACTTCAATTCCTGAATAACTCTGCGAACTTTGTGCGCATTTCCTCAGCGTCCTTTGCGTGCATCTCTCTTTGCGATCTTTGCGGTAAAATGTTTTTAGTTTTAAAAGTGCGCAGCGTTTCGTAGAGCACTACCAGAAATAAACGCTTATCAGCTTGTTAGTTTTCTGCTGTATGTTTCCATTGATGAATAAAATACACGGGAACAATAGAAGCAACGGAATTCCTTTATAAATTTTGACAAAATCGATAAATACTACCAATGAAGGGATTAGCGGACATCAGAAAGGACTACACGAAAGCAACATTAGATATCACTTCCGTTGAACAAGATCCGATCAGACAATTTGAGAAGTGGCTGGCCGAAGCCATGAAAGCAGAAGTACCTGAACCAACGGCCATGAACCTCGCTACCATCACCGCCAGCGGAAGACCATCGTCTCGCATTGTGTTGCTGAAAGGAGTTGAGAACAATCAATTTGTTTTTTATACCAACTATCAAAGTCAAAAAGGTGTAGAGCTGGAAAACAACCCGTCATGCGCGCTGACATTTTTCTGGCCGGAGCTGGAACGCCAGATTCGAATTGAAGGAGTTGCTTCGCGCGTGTCGCCTGACCTGTCTGATTCATATTTTAAAAGTCGCCCGCTAGGAAGTCAGGTAGGTGCATGGGCTTCGCCACAGAGTGCCATTATCAAAGACCGGAAAATTCTGGAAGAGCGCGTGAAAGAAATTGAAAAGAGATTTGCGGGTAAGAAAGAATTGCCACGACCAAATCAATGGGGAGGTTTTGGTGTAGAACCTTTTGAAATAGAATTCTGGCAAGGACGATCGAGCAGACTGCACGACCGCATTGTGTTCACAAAAGTAGATCAGGAGTGGAAGGTGAATAGGCTGGCGCCTTGAAAGTGGAAAGCTCAAAGTCAAAAGCTGAAAGTTGAAAGCTGAAAGTAAAAAGCTGAAAGCTTAAAGTAAAAGAAGTTGAAAGCAAAAGATGAAAGCTGAAAGTGAAAAGCTTAAAGTAGAAAGTAAAAAGTTGAAAGTGAAAGCTCTACCTTTAGCTTTGAGTTTTGAACTTTAAGCTTTTAAGCTTCTTTCCCTCAGATAATATTGAACAGGGAGTCTACGCCAATAAACCTTCTCACGGTAAATCCTTCTCCGTATTTCACGCCTATTGCATGGCCCATCTCCTGCCCGCGCGATTCAATCATCTTTAAGAAACCGGGATTGGAAATATAGGTGCTGGGTTCGTTGCTCGTAGGATCGTAGAACTGAGTTTTGAAAGCACGAATGGCATTCATCTTCGTCTCCCAATGATCGGATACATCCACCACCAACTGCGGTTCAATGTATTGACTTTGGATATAATGATACAGCACCTTAGGCCTCCAGGCCTGCTGCAGTTTGCCGTCTAACGAAGTTTCTACTTTTACCAGACCAGACAGAAAACAAGATTCGAATGCGAGGTCGGATGCCTTGCCATGATCGGGATGGCGATCGTAAACGGCATTGGCCAATACGATGTCGGGTTGATATTTGCGAATGGCGCGTATCACCGACATCTGCTCTTCGGGCTGATGACGGAAGAAACCATCTTTCAAGCCCAGGTTCTCGCGAACAGCAAGGCCCATGATTTTGGCGGAATCCGCTGCCTCTTGTTCTCGGGTGTGAATGGTGCCGCGTGTGCCCAGTTCGCCACGGGTAATGTCCACCACACCCACTTTGTGGCCCAGGGCGATGTGTTTGACAATTGTGCCGCCACAACCTAATTCGGCATCATCGGGGTGAGCTGCGAGAACGAGTATATCGAGTTTCATGAGCAGAAATTAATGTGCTTCAACAGCTTCTTTCGCAGCTAAAAATCGTTCGGCATCCAAGGCACCCATGCAACCTGTGCCCGCAGCCGTAACCGCCTGACGATAGATCTTATCGGCCGCATCGCCAACGGCAAATACACCTTCTATGTTGGTGCGCGTGCTTCCGGGTTTTACTTGTATGTAGCCGCTTTCGTCCAGATCAAGAATTCCTTTGAAGATGGCCGTGTTGGGCTGATGTCCGATGGCCACGAAAAATCCTTTGATCGCAATCTCTTTCTTCTCACCGGTAACGGTGTTGCGAACTCGCATGCCGCTCACTTCATGATCACCTAATATTTCTTCGGTGACGGTGTTCCATAAAATCTCAATCTTCGGATTGTTCAACACGCGCTGTTGCATGATCTTCGAGGCACGCATCTCATCGCGTCTCACGATCAGGTAAACTTTAGGACACAAGTTCGATAAGTATGTTGCTTCTTCTGCGGCAGCATCACCAGCACCTACCACGGCTACTTCTGTTCCGCGATAAAAAAATCCATCGCACACCGCGCAAGCCGATACACCTTTGTTTGTAAACTTTTGTTCGGAAGGCAATCCTAAATATTTTGCTGTTGCACCTGTTGCTACGATCACCGACTCGGCAATGATCTCGTGCTTTTCATCCACTGTCACTTTCAACGGATAGCCAGAGAAGTCTACCGCTGTCACTAATCCGTAGTTTACCTTCGTACCAAAACGTTCGGCCTGTTGTTGCAGGTCTACCATCATTTGAGGTCCATCTATTCCTTTCGGATAACCCGGGAAGTTCTCCACGTCACCTGTGATCGTCAACTGCCCACCGGGCTGACCGCCCGTGTAGAGGACTGGAGCCAATCCGGCACGGGCAGCGTAGATCGCTGCGGTATAACCTGCCGGGCCAGAACCGATAATCAAAACCTTCACTTTCTCTGCCATAAACCAATCTGTTAAGTCTTGTAAAAAAAAGGTCTCAATCACTTGAGACCTTCGATTAAATTGAAATTAAAATCATTTTTAACCCAGGTAAGGCTTTAATGCTTTACTTCTGGAGGTGTGTCGCAATCTTCTGATCGCCTTTTCTTTAATCTGGCGAACGCGCTCACGCGTCAGGTTGAATTTCTCTCCGATCTCTTCCAGCGTCATGGCGTGCTCGCCATTCAAACCGAAATAGAGGGCAATTACATCCGACTCGCGTTGCGTTAAGGTTGACAAAGCTCTTTGAACTTCGCGTCTCAACGAATCGGTCATCAAGCCCTGGTCAGGAGTTTCTTCGCTGTCGTTCTCAAGTACGTCCAACAAACTGTTCTCCTCACCCTGAACAAAAGGTGCATCCATGGATACATGGCGACCTGAAATCTTCATGGTGTCAACAACTTCCGCTGTTGTTACTTCAAGCACTTCGGCCAACTCTTCTGGTGAAGGTTCGCGCTCATACTTTTGTTCCAATTCAGAAAACGTTTTTGAAATTTTATTCAATGACCCTACGCGGTTCAACGGCAGACGAACGATGCGTGATTGTTCGGCCAATGCCTGAAGAATGGATTGACGAATCCACCACACAGCGTATGAGATAAATTTGAATCCACGCGTTTCATCAAAGCGTTGTGCTGCTTTGATCAAACCTAAGTTACCTTCATTGATTAAGTCTCCCAGCGAGAGACCTTGGTTCTGATATTGCTTTGCTACTGAAACAACAAATCGCAGGTTTGCTTTCGTCAGTTTCTCCAGCGCTATTTGATCACCTTCTTTAATTCTCTTTGCTAACTCTACTTCTTCATCGGGTGTCAACAAATCCACTTTCCCGATTTCCTGAAGATACTTGTCCAGAGATTGACTTTCCCTGTTCGTAATCTGCTTACTGATCTTTAGTTGTCTCATTTAGCTGTATTCAGTTTAGCTATATTTAAACACGTAAAAATGAAAATTTAGTTCCAAAAAGCTGTTTTCGCAAACTACGCTTTAGCCGGCTCTTCTTTTTTAGGTAATAATACCTTTCTGGATAATCTAAATTTGCCTGTTTTCTTGTCTATTTCAACCAATTTGACCTTTATCTGTTCGCCTACTTCCAACACACCATCCATGGTTTCAAGTCTTTCCCACTTGATCTCTGAAATGTGGAGCAGACCATCTTTTCCTGGCATAAACTCAACAAAGGCTCCGAATGGCATGATCGATTTTACGATACCATCATACACCTGCCCTACTTCAGGTATAGCCACGATAGCTTTGATGCGCTTCACGGCAGCATCCATCACCGCCTGATTGCTGGCGTACACGCTCACAATACCTTTGTTATTCACCTCTTCGATGACAACCGTTGCACCTGTGGTTTTCTGAATGTCCTGAACAACTTTTCCACCGGGCCCGATTACCGCACCGATTAACTCTTTCTCAATCTGAATGCTGTAAGCTCTTGGCGTATGTGGCTTCAGATCAGGTTTAGATTCTTTCAACGTCTTCTTCATTTCATTCAAAATGTGAAGGCGTCCTTCTTTGGCTTGCAACAAAGCTTCTTTCAAAACTTCATACGTAAGACCATCGACTTTCAAGTCCATCTGACAGGCCGTGATTCCATTCTCGGTTCCAGTAACTTTAAAGTCCATGTCACCCAGGTGATCTTCATCGCCAAGGATGTCAGACAGAATTGCATAACGTCCGGTGCTGCTATCTGAAATCATACCCATCGCAATTCCCGACACGGGTGCTTTGATCTTGATACCCGCGTCCATCAGTGCCAATGAACCTGCACAAACTGTGGCCATGGATGAAGAACCATTTGACTCCAGAATATCCGATACCAAACGAATGGTATAAGCATTGTCGGCATCCTGTGGGATCACTTGCTTCAAGGCGCGCATCGCTAGGTTGCCATGACCGATCTCTCTTCTGCCCGGTCCGCGATTAGGCTTAATCTCACCTGTTGAGAAAGACGGGAAGTTATAATGAAGTATGAATTTGTTTGATCCGGAGAACATGGCTCCGTCAATCATTTGCTCGTCAAGCTTTGTGCCCAAAGTAACCGTGCTCAAGGATTGAGTTTCACCTCTTGTGAAGATGGCTGAACCATGAGCCGAAGGCAGATAATCTACTTCTGACCAGATCGGGCGAATTTCATTTGTTCTTCGTCCATCCAATCTCTTCTTCTCATTCAACACCAGATCGCGGCACGCTTTCTTGTTGATGTCCTTATAATATTTTTTAACAAGGTCTTTGTTAACGGTAGTGTCTTCCGGTAAAGAAGCCATGTACTCTTCTAATATCTTAGCGAAGTTTTCTGACCTTACTTTCTTGTTCGCTACTTGCTGGAAGGCAACTGCGTATACTTTATCATATAAGAGTTTGTGAAGCTCGGCTTTGAACGCCTCATCTTTTACTTCGTGCTCGTAGGTACGCTTTTGTTGTTTGCCAGTTGCTTCGGTTAATTCTATTTGAACCTTGCACTGATCTTTGATGGCAGCATGTGCAATCTTCAAGGCCTCTAGCATATCTTCTTCACTCACTTCTTTTGACTCGCCTTCTACCATCAAAATGTTCTCGATAGAAGCCGCTACAATCAAATCGAGGTCAGCCTTATTTTTTTGCTCCAATGTAGGGTTGATGATATACTGACCGTCCACACGGGCTACGCGCACTTCTGAAATCGGGCCTTGAAAAGGAATGTCAGAAACCGAAAGCGCAGCAGAAGCCGCAAAAGCAGCCAATGCATCTGGCAACGCGTTCTCATCACCCGAAATCATCTGGATGCTGATCTGAGTTTCAGCATGATAGTCATCCGGGAACAAGGGGCGTACAGCACGGTCAACCAGACGGCTGATCAATACCTCGTAATCAGATAGCTTTCCTTCACGTCTTAAAAAGCCTCCCGGGATTTTTCCCATGGAGCCAAATTTTTCCTGATAATCGACCGACAATGGTAAGAAGTCAGTTCCTTCTTTGTGAGCGACATTGGCAACCACAGTTGCCAGCAACATGGTGTTTCCCAGGCGAAGTACTACTGCGCCATCAGCTTGTCTGGCAAGCTTGCCAGTCTCAATGGTAATTTCCCTTCCGTCTGGAAGTTTGCATGTTTTGGTAATAATATTCGAATTCATAATGAATGACAATTTAGGACTTCAGAACTGAAGCCAATGGGTAAATAAACGAAAAGGGAATCCTAGATTTGGATTCCCCTGCCGTATTTTGAATTTATTATTTTCTTAAGTTAAGGTCTGTAAGAACAGCTCTATATCTTGAGATATCAGTCTTCTGAAGATAATTAAGGAGTTTCTTACGCTTACCCACCAATCTGAGCAAACCTTGCTGGGTGGAGAAATCCTTTCTCATGCCTTTCAAATGCTCGGTCAATTGGTTGATTCTGTAAGTAAATAGTCCAATTTGAGCCTCAGGCGAGCCGGTGTCAGTTTTTGACTTTGCAAAACCATGCTTGGCGAACAACTCTTGCTTTTTTTCTTGATTCAACATCGCTAAAAAATTTGTCTTTTCCTTTATTTAAACCGCAAAAGTATAGCGACAGGTTGTAAAAAACAAGTTTTATGAATTTTTTGGCGCAAACAGTCTTCTATTCTTAAACCGCAATTTGATCTTGTCCCACAGCACATTGTAGGAATCTGCATCAAATAGGCGTGCATCAACCTTAGCTTGCCTGAGAAGTAATAACCCAATCAGTAACAAGATGATATCACCCGCCCAAACACCAGCCGGCACCGGCACCGTACCGGCTTTGGCCCACTTGTCGCCCAGCATCGAAAGCAGATAAAACACGATAAAGAAAAATATCGAAACCAGCACCGGCACGCCAAGCCCGCCTTTCTTGATAATGGCCCCCAATGGCGCTCCGATCAAAAACATGGCGATACAGGCAAACGAGTTCGACAATATCTTATGCCACTGGATCTCAAAGACACGAAACTCCTCATCCTGCAAAGCGATCTGGCTGTTGAAGTTGGTCAGCTGACTTTTTACCAGCCGAGCACGATTAAGAGCCGTAGTATATTCCAGTTCTGTTGGCTTTTGCTTGAAGACACTATCAGAAAGATGTTCAATCTTCTTCCAGTAGGCAGTATCCTTCATAAGTCCATCGATTTGCGGGGCCACTTTAGGCTGAGCTACCGTGACAGCATTTGCGGCCGTTTGTGCCCTGGTAACGGAGTCTCTTTTTTGTTTGATCCTCTTCAATTCCGGAGGAAGAGGAAGACTGTCTGTTTTGACGTGATATTGAAAAAGATTCTCCTGCACGGTATAAACACCAAGTCGCTGATCATCAATCTGACGATTGATAGAGTCCATATCCATCTTTAGCTGCGAAACGTTGCGCATGATGCGATTTCCCTGAAACCATTTTTTATCGGTACGCATCATACCAAACGAAGAAAGATCCAATACCATTTCTGATCTGCTAAAGCGGGTTTTGCTAAGCGTCTCTTTGGTCATGTCTCCACCGGTCATACTTTTTTCAGCGGTCGAGCCTTCATTATAGTTGTAGCCGTTGAAGAGTTCCAGCTTAAGATACTGCTCGTTCAGAATGGTGTACATCTTACCCGAATCAGCGCTGGTCACTTCTTTGTTGCCCGACTTGCCGCGGTGATCATAAATCATCACCCCTTTTAATGTCTTGCCGTCCGGAAATTTCTTATTGACTTTGATACTGATGTCGGGAATGGAACTTATGAAGGCACCTTCTTTCAAATCGAGGGCTGGCTTCTTTTGCTTGATGTCATACAATAAACTATATGCTTCCAGCGCTGCCTTTGGCACCAGGTTGTTGTTGATGTAAAATGCAAAAACGGTTAAAGCTAAAACGAAGACAAAGATTGGTAACAAGCTACGCAGCAGGGATATGCCTAAGCTCTTGATGGCGGTAATCTCAAAGTGCTCTCCCAGATTTCCGAACGTGATCAGAGAGGAAAGCAAGACACCCAATGGCAACGCAGTAGGTGTTGTGAAAATGGCAAAATAGAAAAGCAAGGTACCCAACACTCCCCAGCCCAAATCCTTTCCGATGATGTCATCGAAATATTTGATCATCTGGATGTTCAACAGCATGAACACGACCACCAGAAACGTCATCGTGAACGGTCCGAGGAATGTGGTCAGGATTAGTTTATCAATCTTCTTCATGCAGCGGTGGCGCAAATTAATCAAAAATAAAGCCACACATCTTATTCGAGGCAAGCTGGAAAAAGAAAAGGTGACCGGACTGATCACCTTCTACTTACGAGTAGCGAGAACGGGAGTTGAACCCGTGACCTCAGGGTTATGAATCCTGTGCTCTAACCAACTGAGCTACCTCGCCTTGTTCAAATTGGGAGCGCAAACTTACAAACTTTTCAGATTTCAATCATCTTTGAAATAATAATTTGTCCTTCATTGAAAAATACTATAACTTAAAATCGAATCGCTCGTCTATGATTTCAGCTATGGCCAAAAAGAAACTTTTCACGACAGACTTTGAAATACATGCTTCGGTGAAAATGCTCTACCCCTATATTCAGTCTGCCAGCGGCCTGGCCGAGTGGTCTGCCGATGATGTGTCGATCAGTCCAGAGAAAGTGTTCACGTTTGTGTGGGACAACGAAACGCATAAAGCAGTTATGACTGCTCATCGAATGAATCACTTCTCGCGATTTGAGTTCTTACCTGAATCAAAAGAAGAAGAGAAAGATCCCTCCTATTTTGAATTGCGTTTGGAAGTAAATGAAATGACCCAAACCACTTTTCTAAAGATTTTCGATTACTCAGACATTGACGATCAGGAAGAACTTCAGGATCTGTGGAAAGGTCTTGTTGAAAATCTAAAAACGGTTGTAGGCGGTTAGTTCGCTTCACTCGCCCTGCAACGCCTGAGTTAACAGCTGTCCATCCCCTATCACCCACCCGCATCGCAATTATCAGATTACCGATTATATTCGCGAAAATATTTTTCCACATGCTTTCAAAACACAACCCCGCTGACACACAAGCCTGGCAGAAACTGACGGTCCATTACCTTTCCATGCAGGCAACTCATCTGAAAGAACTCTTTGAAGAAGATCCCAAGCGATTTGAAAAGTTTCATACGGTGTTCGAAGATATTTTGATCGACTATTCAAAGAATATCATCACGGAAGAAACACTCCAACTACT
>JBGANU010000035.1:0-15422 GCA_044222145.1 Cyclobacteriaceae bacterium | reverse complement strand
AACGAGGCCATTCATTCGATGTTCAGTGGCGCCAGAATCAATGAAACGGAAAATCGCAGTGTGTTACACTATGCCCTGCGCAATCGAGCAAACACACCTGTGTTAGTAGACGGAAACGATGTGATGCCCGAGATCAATAAAGTGCTTGATCAAATGAAAAGATTTTCGGATTCATTGATCACCGGCTCGTGGAAAGGGTACTCCGGCAAAGCGATCACCGATATCGTTAACATTGGTATTGGCGGATCTGATCTGGGACCCTATATGGTAACAGAAGCGCTAAAGCCTTATCATAAAAGTATCAAGCCTCACTTTGTATCCAATGTAGACGGCACTCATTTGGCTGAGACGGTTAAGCATCTCAATCCTGAGACAACGCTCTTTATCATAGCATCGAAGACGTTCACAACACAGGAGACTATGACCAATGCTGAATCGGCAAAGACCTGGTTCCTGGAAAAGACAAACGGCAAAGGAGATGTAGCTAAGCACTTCGTGGCTGTATCTACCAACTCACAAGCGGTGACCGCGTTTGGCATTGCACCTGAAAACATGTTTGTATTTTGGGATTGGGTAGGTGGCCGATACTCACTATGGTCATCCATCGGATTATCGATCGCATGTACGATAGGCTTTGACAACTTTGTTGAGTTGCTGGAAGGCGCACATGCTATGGACAATCACTTTAGAAGTGAGCCATTTGAAAAGAACGTACCTGTATTATTGGCCATGATTGGTATCTGGTATGGCAATTTCTTTGATGCTGCTTCTGAGGCGATTCTTCCTTATGATCAATACCTGCATCGCTTTGCCGCATACTTTCAGCAAGGCAATATGGAGAGCAACGGAAAATCCGTTGACAGAAATGGTGACGCTGTGCTTTATCAAACAGGACCCGTTATTTGGGGCGAACCGGGTACTAACGGACAACATGCATTCTACCAACTCATCCATCAGGGAACGCGATTGATTCCGTGCGACTTTCTTGCACCGGCCATCAGTCAGAATCCAGTTGGTGATCATCATCCAAAACTTCTTTCCAACTATTTTGCTCAAACGGAAGCCTTGATGACCGGAAAAACAGAACAAGAAGTTGTTGAGGAACTGACAAAATCTGGAATGTCAAAAGAGCAAATAGAATTCCATACACCGTTCAGAGTCTTTGCCGGAAATAAGCCAACGAACTCAATTCTATTTAAGAAACTTACGCCAAGAACATTGGGCAGTTTGATCGCCATGTATGAGCACAAGATATTTGTTCAGGGAGTTATCTGGAACATCTATAGCTTCGATCAATGGGGAGTTGAACTTGGAAAAGTGTTGGCCAAGAAAATCCTTCCCGAACTTGAATCAGATAGTGAAATCACCTCACACGATTCATCCACGAATGGCCTGATCAACTATTTCAAACGTTTGAAGAAAGGATAAAGAAAGGAAGTCTTGTAAAGTAGGATTGAAGCCTTATTTTTGGTGCCTCGATTCTACTAAATGGACAATAAAATTTCGAAAGTTGGCGTGTTCACTTCGGGTGGAGATGCACCCGGTATGAACGCTGCTATACGCGCATCAGTGCGAGCAGCTACATTTTATAACAAAGAAGTTTACGGAATCATGCGCGGCTACGAAGGCATGATCGACAATGAGATTGTAAAACTTGGAGCCAGATCAGTGGGCAACATCCTTCAACGCGGAGGTACAATACTCAAGACGGCTCGCAGTGAAATGTTTCGTACAAAAGAAGGCCGCGAAAAAGCTTACCAGAATTTAAAGAAGCACGGCATTGATGCGCTTGTAGCGATTGGTGGTGATGGCACGTTTACCGGTCTTCATAAATTGGTGGAAGAATATAATGTTCCTTGCATTTGCATTCCAGGTACCATTGATAATGATCTGGCAGGCACTGATTATACAATCGGCTTTGATACGGCTACAAACACTGCGGTAGAAGCCATCGACCGGATTCGCGATACTGCGCTTTCGCATAATCGTTTGTTTTTTATTGAAGTGATGGGCCGCAACAGCGGCTACATTGCCATCAATAGCGCCATTGCCGGTGGTGCAGTGGCGGTGATCATTCCCGAAGAGAAAACATCTTTTGATGAACTCTTTGCATTGTTGGAAGAAGGCGGAAAGACGAACAGAAAATCCAGTCTTGTAGTAGTAGCCGAAGGTTCTAAGATCGGTGGCGCCAATGAACTTGCTAAGAAAGTAGCTGAACGATCAAACTACTTTGATATTAAAGTGACCATCCTGGGACATCTTCAGCGCGGTGGCGCACCTACTTACTTTGACCGAGTACTTGCCAGCAAAATGGGGATAGCAGCGGTTGAAGGTCTTGATGCAGGCCAGACAGATGCGATGGTAGGTGTTCGCGATAACAAAATTGTTTACAATAAATTCCATGACGTGATTGGTAAACATCACGAGATTGATGCCGATGCACTTCGCATTGCAAAAATTCTTTCCATCTAATCATTTTAACATGAAAGATCTAACCGTAGGGATTGATATTGGAGGAACTAATACGAAGTATGGCATCGTTGACCGCGAGGGCAATGTCCTGCATCAGGGAAATATTCCGACCACCGATTTCGAAGATTTTCAGGATTACTTTGATGCTATGGCTGATGCGTTGCGCGAAGCAATAGCGTTGCTCCCTCCTAACCATCGTCTGGTGGGCATTGGCATTGGAGCTGCAAACGGAAACTATTACACCGGCACGATCGAGAAAGCAACAAACCTGAAATGGAAAGGTGTGTTGCCGCTGGCGCAAATGTTCAAAGATGAATTTGGGATACCCTGCATTCTGACAAACGATGCCAACGCAGCCGCTGTGGGTGAAATGATTTACGGCCATGCAAAAGGCATGAAAGATTTTATCGTGATCACATTGGGTACCGGACTTGGAAGCGGATTTGTGTGTGGCGGTCATTTGCTGAATGGACACCATGGAATAGCCGGAGAAGTTGGTCACACCTCCGTGAATCCTGCGGGACGATACTGCAACTGTGGCAAGCGCGGTTGCCTCGAAACCTATGCATCAGCTACGGGAATACGAAGAACGGTTTATAAACTTCTGGCGGACCATCTTGAGCCGAGTGAACTTCGTGGAATAGCTTTCGACAACCTTAACACAAAAATGATCACCGATGCAGCCATGCGCGGAGACATTGTTGCCCGTGAATGTTTTGAATACACAGGCCGCATACTGGGTATGAAACTCGCTGAAACAGCTGTTCATACCGACCCTCAGGCAATTTTCATTTTTGGCGGATTAGCCATGGCGGGCGATTTGATTTTCAAACCAACTATTCGCCACATGGAAGAAAATCTGATGCCTTTGTTCAGAGGAAAGATAAAAGTCCTTCCATCCGCCCTGCAAAACCAGGCGGCACCTATCTTAGGCGCCAGCAGTCTGGTGTGGGATTATCTGGACAAGATGCGGGAAGCTTACGCGTAGCAGCCTATTCCACTTTTACACCGAGATTGTCTCCCAGATGATTGAATTGTTCCAGCCAATCTGGATCAACTTCACCGTCCTTTGCCCTTCTGTTTTCAAGAGAAATCTCGAAGTACAGATTCTGGCTTTTGTACAATAGCGGATTGAGATCAAATTTCTTAAGAACAGGAAACAGTCGGTTGAGTCGTTGAATGCGCTTGACATTGGTACGTTCACCGCTCACGCGATTCAGTTCTTTGTAGATACTTTCTCCTGCCAGTCGTGACACTTTATCCGGATCTTCAATCTTGAGGTTCCATTTTTCAATCTCTTCCGAGATGCGCTCCACTTCTTTCACCTGCATCCGCTCACTTTGAAAACACTTCAGAAGATTAGAATTCAACACGTACTCAAAAGTTGTTCGGTAAGCATTGGGGATCGGAATATCGTTGTTCTTCAAGGCATTGATCAAGGGATAATCACTGTTGAACGTTCTTCGAAGTGAGTCTTCTAAACTAGCCAGACTTCTTTCGGCAATCAGGTTCAATATTTTCCTCTTCTCTTCCTGAAACAATTGCCAGATGGTGTACTTCTCGGCCCCAAAGAAATTCTGCATCAGTTCCAAAACTTCAAGCAGCTTGCCTTCTTCAAAGGCTTTTACGATTCGGAATTTTAAACTGGTAAACTTGTCCAGTTCCATGTCCAAAGAGATGTGACCAATCAGGTTGTGTTTACCAATGTAGAGCACAGCAAATGCGAATCTTTTTTCGGAGCGCGTGGTTAACGACTTCACGTTTGTTATGCCCAATGCCAGTCGCTGCTCACCGGCTTCTTTTCGCAAAAAGAATTCATTGGTAGTGCTGTAGTTAAATACGTTTAGCGACTCCGGCTCATCTTCGAATAAAGATGCCACTGCCACGTGCATACCCACGCGTTGTAAATTGGTCTTAGCAGGAAGGATAAATCGGTGGTACACATTGGCTGCATTTCCATAGGCCGGAATATTACTTGGTGCCTGCTCCAGCCTCTTCAGAAATTCTATTTCCAGATCTACGCCCGCAATTTGATTAGCCAGCTGTATCGCACGACAGGCATATTGCATCACTTGGGTCGTTTCAATGCCGGAAATTTCATCAAAGAACCAGCCACAGCTCGTGTACATCAGCATGGCGTGACGCTGTATTTCCATGACCCGCAACACCCGATGGTGATCTACATCTCCAAGCGCATGACTCTTCAGGAATTTGCGAATACTGTCATCGTTGCGCTTTAGAATAATGTTGATATAATCATTCCTCGCATCCCACGGATCGCGTAAAATTTTGGAGGCTTCCGTTTCATACACATTTGTCAACGTATCGCGCAGCCAGTCCAACGATTCGCGCAACGGCTTTCTCCATTCCTGATTCCATCCTGCATTTCCACCTGTGTTGCATCCGCAGTTACTTCTCCATCGCTCCACTCCATGCACACAACTCCACGAACTATTCTCATGAATCTCGGCTTCCCAGGTAGCCGGATACAGATCTATAAACTCAGCGTAGTTGGTCAGATCAGCATTCTTGTTCTTCTCAATGTAATCCAGCGCATACGCGAGCGCCATCTCACCATGCTTATGGTGATGTCCGTACGTTTCACCATCCGTAGCAATGTGCGCGAGTTGAGGCTCTTCACTTTCTTTGTCGAATAAGTCGATCAAACTTTTTGCAAAGCGCTTGCCATCGTTCAGCAAGCCATTGAACGCCACACTTTGCGAAACATCGCCATTATAAAAAAACAATGTGATGGATCTGCCAGAAGGCAATTTGCAGAGATACGGTCGTTTGATATCCACAGACTGATCGTTGACGGATGACCAAGTTGTATCTCCTATCTTTCGCACCGCCTTTGCCTGACGTGGTGCTAAAACGGTGAACTTAATATTTTGCTCTGCCAGAATCTCAAGTGTCTCTGTGTCAACAGCGGTTTCGGCCAACCACATCCCTTCGGGTTCACGTTTAAACCGATGGGTGAAATCGCGTATGCCCCAGATCACCTGTGTTTCCTTGTCCCTTCTATTGGCCAGCGGCATGATGATGTGATTGTACACTTGCGCTATAGCAGAACCATGGCCCGAAAATCGTTCAATGCTTTCTTTGTCAGCCTGCAAAATGGCAGCATACGTTTCGCGGTCGTAAATCTCCATCCACGACAATAACGTGGGACCGAAGTTGAAACTGATTCGGGTATAATTGTTTAGAATGTTTTTGATGACACTTGTATTGCTGCTCAGTATGCGTGAAGCCGCGTTAGGGCCATAGCATTCCGCACTGATACGCTCATTCCAATCGTGATAGGGATGAGCAGAGTCTTGCACTTCAATTACTTCAAGCCAGGCATTCTCGCGCGGTGGTTGATAAAAATGACCGTGAATACAAATAAATTTTTTACTCGCAGATTCCATTACTCTTCAATTCTCAATTAAAACTTTCAACGCTATTCCAATTCAAACTCGGCCACTTCTTCATGCAATTTTAAAATTGAGATCGACAGCGGTGACAACACCATAGAGACAGAGTAATCTTTAGAATGATATTTTACGGGAGATGTATGCAAGAATCCCTGATTCAAAACTCCGCTTCCCCCATATTTTAAATTATCCGAATTCAATATCTCTTGCCAGGTTCCGCGAACAGGAACACCCAGGCGATAGTGATGTCGTGTTTCAGGCGTGAAGTTGCAAACCACAATCAAAGAATCTTCTTTGCGATCCGCTTTCCGCATAAAAATCATGACACTGTTTTCACGATCGGAATAATCCACCCATTCAAATCCCTTTGCTTCAAAGGCATATTGATAAAGCGCTGGCTCCGATTTATAAAGAGCATTCAAATCTTTCATCAGGGTTTGTACTCCCTTGTGATACTCATAACCCAGCAGATGCCAGTCAAGACTATTGTCATGATTCCATTCGGCCGACTGACCAAACTCACCACCCATGAATAGCAATTTTGTTCCGGGGTGGGTATACATGTAGGCAAACATCAATCGGAGGTTGGCAAACTTGCGCCACTCATCGCCAGGCATTCTTCCCAGCAATGATCCCTTTCCGTGCACCACTTCATCGTGAGAAAGCGGCAACATAAAATTTTCAGTGAACGCATAAATCACGCTAAACGTAATATCGTTCTGATGATACTTGCGATAGATCGGATCATCTTTGAAGTACTTCAAGGTATCGTGCATCCAGCCCATCATCCATTTTTGTCCAAAACCAAGACCACCTAAATAAGTGGGCCTTGATACGCCCGGCCATGCCGTTGATTCCTCGGCAATGGTAACCGTGTCAGGAAAATTGCTATACACTACTTCATTGAATTCTTTCAGAAAGTTTATCGCTTCGATATTCTCATTCCCTCCATATTCATTGGGTATCCACTCTCCTGCTTTACGCGAATAGTCGAGGTATAACATGGACGCAACTGCATCCACACGAAGGCCATCAATGTGAAACCTCTCGAGCCAAAAAAGAGCGTTGCTGATCAGAAAGGAACGCACTTCCGGCCTTCCATAATTGTAGATATAGCTGCTCCAATCCGGATGAAAGCCTTTACGTGGATCGGCATGCTCATATAAGTGCGTGCCGTCAAACTTATAAAGTCCGTGTGCATCGCCCGGAAAATGAGACGGTACCCAATCAAGAATAACACCAATATCTTCCTGATGAAAAGCATCTACCAATTGCATGAATTCTTCTGGCGTACCAAAGCGACTTGTAGGCGCAAAGTATCCGGTTAACTGATAGCCCCACGATCCGAAGAACGGATGCTCCATGATGGGAAGAAATTCCACGTGTGTGAAACCCAGCTCCTTTACATAAGACACCAACTCCTTCGCCATCTCCAGGTAACTCAACGAACGATTGCCATCCTCGTGCTTTCTTCGCCAGCTTCCATAATGCACTTCATACACAGAGTATGGCTTGGGCTTGCCCGTTAACTTTTTGCGATCAGAAAGCCAGACCGAATCTTTCCATGCGTGTGAAGATTGCCAAACTATGGATGCTGTCTTCGGTGGCACTTCAGCAAAGAATGCCATCGGATCAGCCTTCTCCAGATATTCACCTGTATTGGAATGAATAGCATACTTATACACTTCGCCTTTGGCTAACCCAGGAAAAAAGCCTTCCCAAATACCAGACTCATCCCAGCGCGGATTTAATTTGTGATGATCATTTTGCCAGTGATTAAAATTACCAATGACAGACACCGCTCTTGCATTTGGCGCCCATACCGCAAAGTAAGTTCCACCTTCATTATTATGAACAGCGGGATGAGCTCCTAACTTTTCATACAACTTAAAGTGCTTGCCTGTTCTGAATAAATGAATATCAAAATCAGTGAACAGCGTGAAGCTTTCCGGGGTTTCTTTCTTTTCTTTTGTAGACTTCTTTCCCATGGTACGTTTGTTTTTTTTATTTAAACCAGCGTCATCGCTATAACATTAACTCACTTACTCTTTCATTTCTTTTGACGTTCCTCCATAGCCAGCACATGTCGTTGCATGTGATAATAGATTCCGCGTAGCGGAATCATCACCCAGTCTGGTCGGCCATTGAGTTCGTATCCAAGTTCATAGATGGCCTTCTCGATCAGGAAAATACGAATGAGTGTTTCATCGTCATCGTTGAGACGCGGCCCCATGCCCATCTTCTCCATGTAGGCGCCCAAATAAAAGCGGCTCACATAATGTTGCCATTGTTCGGCCCACGACAGCAAGAAATCAAGATCGCGGTCGCGATAATTTTCATTCAACAGGATTTTGCCAAACGCTGCATAATGGAAAGAACGCATCATACCCGCCACATCTTTCCATGGACTTTTCTTCAAACGTCTTTCACTAAACGAAAATCCAGGTTCTCCTTCAAAATCAATAATGATAAAATCCTTTCCTGTGAATAGCACTTGCCCTAGGTGATAATCTCCGTGAACGCGTGTCTTGATCGAGTTAATTTTGATCTTGTAGATTTCACTGAAGCATTCCATTACCTGATCCTCCAACGCCAACACCTTTTTTGCCAGCTCCTGAGTTTCTGCATCCAGCTTCCCAATGGTCTGCCGAAGAAGTTTGAACCGATCGTTCACCAACTTACGCAAAGATGAATAAAGTGAACGCTGGTAGTTGGCGGTAAAAGGTTCTGGTGCAAAAGCGGGGCTCGTCTGATCGGAGGCTAAGGCAAGATGCATCTCTGCTGTGCGTTGTCCCAACCTCACCACTCGTTCATAAAAACCCCGGCCAATAAATTCCTGGATTAATTCAGGAGCTTCTTCAAATGTGATGGACGCTTTGTTGATGTATTTCGGAAGCTTTTCTTTTTTAGCTTTCACAATCAAACGTTCATAAAAACGTCCAACCGAATCGATGGTCATGTTCCACGCATCGCCCTGATTCTCTACCTTTTCCTGTAGTAAGCCAAACACAATTACCTGATCTTCCTTATCGCGATACTCAATGCTGCCGGCAAACTTCGGTGAATTGCGGAAGCTAGTGCTCTCTGATAAGAACCTCACAATCTCAAGGTCGGGATTAATCTCTTTCTCGAGCTTGCGATAGAATTTAAAGAAGTATTGATCATTATAAATGATGGCCGTGTTACTTTGATCGGCTTTCAGGATTTTTGAATCGATCTGATCAATATTCAATTTCGTATACACTCCCGAATTGAATTCAAGAACTCCCTCATCATCTTTAATGGTGATGCCTCTTCCCATTCCTGCGAAGAGGAAGTCGCGGAAAGATTTGTCATAACTGCTGTCAATGATAAATCCTGGCTTGTCCTGAATCTCTGCGCGACACACTACACTCTGTGCTGTGTATTCCACTTTGTCGAACAGATTATCGGATGGAATAAAGACCATCGGAAGGAAATACAGTTCCGGGAGGCGTTGCACATAGTGGACTTCCAATATCGTAAGGAAGTGTGTTGTGCCTTCAATCTTCACCGGTATAAACTTATGAATACTGATCTTGCTAACCGCTCGTGCCTTTCCTCCAAACCACCTGCACTTGCGCATGAATGGCTGTAAGATCTTTCGTTCGAATACTCTTATCTCATTATAGTTGTTGAATATCTTTTCCCACGAAACATCTGTTTTCAACAAAGGAAGTTCGCTTCCGCCAGACCCCTGATCTGATTTCTCAGAAACATCGGCCTGGAACCAGAAGTAACCATAAGGGCCAATCGTGATCGAGTAATCGCGACCCTCCACACTCTTAAACCTGTTTTGACTGAATACCTCCGTAATGTCGCAGTCTTTAAAGCCAGACAAATCAAGTGTGGTAGCTTGTGAGAATTGAGAAAGGTTGGCGACTACAATTATTCGCTGCTTGTCATAACTTCTTACGAATGAAAGTACCTTCGAATTTGAACTCTCTATAAAATCCATGTCGCCACGGCCAAATACATTCAGTCGCTTGCGCATGGCCAGCACATTTTTAATCCACCACATCAAAGAAGAAGGGTTCTCTTCATGACTGGCCACGTTAACCGATTCGTATCGATAAACAGGATCGGTAATAATTGGCAGATATAACTTTTGAGGATTTGCTACCGAAAATCCGGCATTCAAATTCATGTTCCATTGCATGGGCGTGCGCACGCCAAAGCGATCGCCCAAATAAATGTTATCGCCCATTCCAATCTCATCACCATAGTACAGCACGGGTGTACCGGGCAATGAGAACAGAATCGTATAAAGCAGTTCTATTTTTCTGCGATCGTTATTTAATAGCGGAGCAAGTCGCCTGCGAATTCCCAGATTATGTTTTGTATTAGGATCAGTTGCGTAGGCTTTGAATAAGTAGTCTTTCTCTTCTTCTGTCACCATCTCTAAACCAATCTCATCGTGGTTGCGGAGAAATATTGCCCACTGACTATTGTTGGGTGTCTTCGGTGTTTGTTCAATAATGTCGATGATCGGATAACTATCTTCTGTTCGCAATCCCAGAAAAAGTCGCGGCATCAGCGGATAATTAAAATTCATGTGGCACTCTTGCCCATCGCCAAAGTAAGTAGCGGCATCTTCAGGCCAAAGATTCGCTTCTGCGATTAAGATTCTGTCTTTGTAATACTTATCAATGTGTCCTCTCAGCTTTCGCAAGAAGGCATGTGTCTGCGGAAGATTCTCACAACTGGTTCCCTCCTCTTCGTATAAAAACGGAACCGATGGAAGTCTAAATCCATCTACACCCATCTTCATCCAAAAGTCAACCACTTTGATGATTTCGAGTTGAACATCGGGGCTATCAAAATTTAATTCAGGTTGATGCCGATAGAAGCGATGCCAGTAATAGGCCTTTGCTTCCTGATCCCACGCCCAGTTGGAAGTCTCATCATCGGTGAACATTACCCTGGCTTCCTTATACTTGTCCTGGGTGTTGCTCCACACGTAAAAGTCTTTAAAGCGAGAGCCCGTTCTTGCTTTGCGCGACTTCTGAAACCAGGGGTGCTGATCTGAGGTGTGGTTAAGAATCAACTCGGTGATTACCCGAATGCCTTTGTTGTGTGCTTCTTTTAGAAACTGTTTGAAGTCGGCCAGTGTACCGTAGTCGGGATGGATATCGCAATGGTCAGTGACATCAAATCCATCGTCTTTTAACGGAGACGGATAAAACGGCAACAGCCAAAGTGTATTCACACCAAGGTCTTCCAGATAATCCAGTTTTTGAATCAGTCCTTGAAAGTCACCTATGCCATCACCATTTGCATCGTAGAATGCTCTGACGCTAAGTTCGTAGATGATTGCATCTTTAAACCAGAGAGGTTCGCTTTTTCCGTTCGCCATAATTACATGTTCGACTCGTGTACTTCCAATTTAAATAAATGAAAAGGCATCTTGTGCGGATTTAGCTCCACAAAATTCCACTCCTGTGTCCAGGTGTAGCGTTCGTCCGTCACCACATCGTGTAATTTCACATTGATCTTGTCGGATAGTTTGAGCTTCTCTTTGGGAAGCTGTACATATCCCGATTGATTTCCATTTGAATCAAGTGTGACAACTACCAGGAAGATATTTTTCAAATCATCGGTGGCTTTCAAATACGCAATCAGGTTCTGATTTTCAATCGTGCAGAACTGAAAATTCCACGTACTCTGAAGAGCTTCATTTGCGTTACGTGTCTTGTTCAAAATGGAAATGATGTCGGTCATCCGATTGGTTCTTTTCCAATCGTAATGCCGAACTTCATATTTTTCAGAATTGAAATATTCTTCCCGACCTTCTATCGGTGTGTTCTCATAGAATTCATATGCAGGTCCATAAATTCCACAGCTGGAAGAAAGCGTTGCAGCCAATGCATATCGGAGGATAAAAATATTCTCCGATTGATGTTGAAGATGAAACGGAAGAATGTCTGGTGTGTTGGGCCAAAAGTTGGGACGGAAATAATTTCGTGACGGGCCATTCACCAACTCATTCATGTATTCTGTAATCTCCTGCTTCGTTACACGCCATGTGAAATAGGTGTACGACTGCGTGAAGCCTACCTTACCTAATGAGGCCATAATCTTGGGACGAGTAAAAGCTTCAGACAAAAAGATTATGTCCGGATTCACTTTGTGTACTTCCGCAATTACCCATTGCCAAAACGATATTGGCTTTGTGTGCGGATTATCAATTCGAAAAATGGTGATACCCTGATCCATCCAAAACAGGAAGACAGATTTCAACTCCTCCCACAATGCCTTCCAGTCATCCGACTCAAAGTTGAATGGATAAATATCCTGATATTTCTTGGGAGGGTTTTCAGCATACTGAATAGATCCATCGGGTCGTTGTTTAAACCAATCGGGATGCTCGGTCACATACGGATGATCGGGTGCGCACTGAAACGCAATGTCCATTGCGATATCCAGTTTATGTTTTTTTGCTTCCTCAATTAACTTCTTAAAATCTTCCAGCGTGCCAAGTTCTGGTAATATCGCTTTATGTCCGCCTTCGTCACTTCCTATTGCCCATGGAGAGCCCGGCTCTCCCGCTTGTGAACGAACATTGTTGTTCTTTCCCTTTCGGTTGATTTTGCCAATGGGATGAATAGGTGGAAAATACAACACGTCAAAACCCATTGCCTCAATACGAGGCAACAAGCGAATACAATCTTTGAAGGTTCCATGTCGGTTGGCCTCCAACGATGATGATCGGGGAAAGAATTCATACCATGTAGAAAACAACGCCTTCTTGCATTCTACCAACACTTCGTATTCCTTCTCCGCGCTGGTTTCGTTTTCAATCAAGGGATTCTCGTGCACTACTTCAGCGAAAGCTTTGCTTTGCACAAACGTGATGGCCTCGGCATAGTGCGCCTTATCCTCCAATTTGCGTGCATAGGCGACAAGTGCTGGATTTGATTTAGCCAAATGGTGGAGCATGATGGCGCCCTCCATTAATTCAACATGAACATCCACTTTGGCCTCGGCTTTTTTCTTAAACCCATCGTACCAGGTTTCAAAGTGATCGATCCAGGCCCTCACCGTGAAGACATATCGTCCGGTATGCTCTACATAAAACGAGGCCTTCCATTCATCATTCCACAGCGGCAACATTTCAACCTCCCGCCATTGAGCAGCACCGGCTTTTTTATAAAACAATTTCGCCCGAATGTGGTCATGGCCATCACCAAAGATGCTGGCCATTACATCCACTCGCTCTCCTACTGTCCGCTTGACAGGATATAAACCGCCATCAATCTGGGGTTGAATGTTTTCAATGATTACGCGTGACTTTCCGTTTGACATTTTATTAAATCTTATTTCAGAACTATTGTTGAATAGGCTGGCACCGTTAGTTCACCGTCTTTCAATCTTACAGCAGAACTGGTATCAAAATCTACTTCCTTAAAATTGGCCAACTCTTTGCCCAGATTGATTGTCACCTCCACATCGGAGATATTATGAATGACCAGCAATCTTGCCTCTTTGTAACTCCTCACAAAAGTGATCAGTTCTTGCTGTGGAATTGGCGAAAAATCAATATCACCAAAAGTCAGTACTTCACTGCTGTTTCGATAATGAATAAATTTCTTATAAAAATTTACCAACGATGAAGGGTCATCTTTCTGCTTCGCGTAGGGAACAACAGTTTGGTCGGTGCTGAGTTTTGCATCCATCCAGTGAGTCTGCATCTTATCCTTTCCAGTATAATCCCAAACAAAAGGTTCACGGATGTAGATATCAGGACCCATGATGGTTTCGTAGTTCATCACTTTGTCTCCCAACATTCCAATCTCTTCACCATAATACAGGTACGGTGTTCCCGGAAGTGTCAACAAAATACCGGCTGCTATTTTTGACTTATTGATATCGCCTTTTAACTCGCTTAACAAACGAATCTGATCATGATTTTTAATGAATGTAGCATCCAGATAATCTTTGTTAATAGAGGCGTAGTAGTCGCTGATGTCTTTATACTTCTTTACGAAACCGACAGTATCTTTTCCTGCCATCACATCAGCCATGATCGCATAGCCAATATCAAAATTGAATAAAGACGGCAAGCCCTTCAGGTATGGCGCCACTTCTTTTGCCGACATCCAGACTTCACCCACGAGATATACATCGGGTTTAATTTTCTGCATTTCTTCTCTGAACCAAACCCAGAATGCATAGTTGTCTTCGTTTCTGTTGTCAGGAAAAATATGACGTGCTGCATCCAGCCGGAATCCATCCACGCCAACTTCAGTTAACCAGAATTTTGAAATGTCCACGATCTCATCCCGCACCTTTTGATTATCCATATTCAAATCAGGACAAAGACCATTAAAGTATCCGTAATATTGTTCGCTGATGGTGTCGCCATCAACCGGATGCCATTTTCTAAGATTGTAAGAATCGGCCGTTATATTTTGTTTGAATATCTGCTTCTTGATGGAGTCCTTCTTTGCCCATACATAATAATCGCGATACGGGCTGTCTTTTCCTTTGCTAGCTTCGATAAACCAGGGATGTTTGTTACCGGTGTGATTGATCACGAAATCCGTGATGATACGAATGTTTCTCTTATGTGCTTCTTTGACGAAGACTTTGAAGTCATCAAGAGTGCCGTAGTCGGGATCAATATTTTTGTAATCAATCACGTGGTATTTGTGATAGGTATCCGAGGGCATGATGGGCATCAGCCAAAGTCCGCCAATGCCGAGATCTTTCAGGTAATCCAGCTTTGACGTTAAGCCTTTGAAGTCTCCTTTACCATCGCCATCGCTATCCGCAAAGGACATCACAAAGACTTCGTAGTTGACACCGTAAGGCCACTTGGTTATGTTCTGGGTGTTCTCTGAACACGCAAGAAGAAGGACTAATAAAAATACCGTAAGCCGCTGTAAATTTATTTTCATCATTTGATCTTTAAAATCATTGTACTGTAAGGCTGCACATCCAGCTCAAATGCAAAGGTGTCGTTCAGTCCAATCTCCGTTCCGCTTCTTAATAGATCTCTGCCCATATAGGCTTCGGTCTTTTGCAACTCAAAGTTTAAAATGACTTCATCTGACAATTGAATTTTTGCGTGTTCGGGTTTCATGTTAAATCCTGAAACGATGATCAACTTCTCATCGCCCGAAACGCGCGCAAAAACGTGTACCTTATTTGAAAAGTTATTTGCCTTTCTGTTCAACTCCGTCAGATCAAAATAATCGCCTTGTGATATGGCCAAATTTTCATTCGCAAGTTTCAGGATATCACCGTACGCTTGCCGCAAAGCCTTTTGCTCATCACTCAACGCGCCACCATCATACTTGCCACCATTCACCCACTTCTGATGTTCGAGCACTCCCCAATAGTCCATCTTAGTTGTGACTCCTTCTTTTTCGATATTTTGAAAACCAGATTCACGGCATGGCGGCGTGCAGCTGCTGCTGGCGCCTGGCAGCAGCAGTTTTATGACAATCCCGGGCAACGGTGTGCTACATGTCGATGTGATATTGCCCATGCTGCACGGCAAAAATGGTGAGG
>JBGANU010000034.1:0-29696 GCA_044222145.1 Cyclobacteriaceae bacterium | reverse complement strand
ACTACTGCATTCGGATTGCTCAACACGATATTCGTGGCTGTCCCACTGCAGATCACCTGATTACTTGCGGAGGCTGTCGGTACTGGATTAACCGTAACATCTACTGTGATCGCTGTACCCGAACATCCATTCGCACTTGGAGTGATCGTATAACGAACTACTCCTACTGCATTGTTCGTACTCAACGCCTGGCTGATCGTTGCTCCGCTTCCACTGGCAAAGCCTGTCGGTGAACCGCTCTGAACTGCGGCCGTCCACGTATAAGTTGTACCCGTTACTCCATTCGGATTGGTGATCGCTACGCTGCTCGTGGCTCCACTGCAGATCGTTTGGGGTGAGGCCGCTGCGTCAGGGATTGCATTAACCGTAACAGTTGCTATCACCGGAATACCCGGACAACCTGCTGCGCCTACTACCGGTGTAATCGTATACGTAGCCGTGCCTCCTGCGCTGCTGCTTGCTGTCAGCGTCTGGGCTATCGGGCCATTCACCGGAACTGCTAACGTGCCTCCATTGCTGGCTCCTGTTACATTGCTCTGAACTACTGTCCAGAAGTATTGTGTGCCCGCTACTGTATTCGGGTTGCTCAATACGATATTCGTGGCTGTGCCGCTGCAGATAACCTGATTACTTGCAGATGCTGTCGGTACTGGATTAATCGCAACATCTACGGTGATCGGGGCGCCCGCACATCCATTGGCAATTGGTGTGATCGTGTAACGAACTACGCCAACTGCATTGTTGGTACTCAACGCCTGACTGATTGTCGCTCCGCTTCCATCGGCAAAGCCGGTTGGTGAGCCACTCTGAACCGCGGCTGTCCATGTATAAGTCGTACCCGTTACTCCATTCGGATTGGTGATCGCTACGCTGCTCGTGGCTCCACTGCAGATCGTTTGGGGTGAGGCCGCTGCGTCAGGGATTTGTTTCAGTTGTATCTGCACATCATCCGTGCTTGGTGTGCAGACTCCGTTGCTGATTGTCCATCTAAGTATATAAGTTATACCTGCGGTACCTGTAAAGGTACTATTGAATGCAGATACACTACCGAAAGCGGTTAGTGGAAGTGCATCGGGATTACCACCCGGTGCAAAACTCCAGGCACCTGTACCGATGATTGGACTATTCGCTGCTAAAGTAATGCTTGTGATACATACTGTTTGATCAGGACCTGCGGCCGATACCGTGGGTGCCTTCAGGACCTGCGGCCGATACCGTGGGTGCCTGCTGTAAACTGATATCTACTTCATCGATGCTGCTTGTACATACTCCGTTGCTGATCGTCCAGCGCAAGGTATACGTTACTCCCGCTGTGCCATTGAAGACTGTTGTCGCACTGTTCGCATTCACAAAACTTCCCCCTGCTCCCGCTATCACACTCCACGTGCCTGTGCCGATAACCGGTACATTACCCGCCAGTGTTGCACTCGTGCCGCACACCGCTGTAACTCCCGTCTGGTCAGGGCCTGCATTGCTTACGCTCGGATCTGCGTTGATCACCATCGTTACATCATCACTGCTGCTCGCACATACTCCGTTGCTGATCGTCCATCTTAACACATACGTGGTGCCCGCTGCTCCACTGAAACTACTCCCTGGATCGCTCGCCAGTCCAAAGCTCCCGCCTGCTCCTGACACGATACTCCATAAGCCGCTGCCTACTACCGGTACATTACCAGCTAAGGTGGCCGGGATGCCGCCTGTTATACATACACTCTGGTCAGGACCTGCGGCCGATACCGTGGGTGCGGGGTTCACGGTAATCGTAATTGCAGCACTTGTCGAAATGCAACCCCCAATAGAAACAATCGCATCTACCTGATCGCCACTTGCAAGAGTAGATGAGTTGAAAATATTCGAAGCTCCGATTTGTACAGGCGGACCACCATTTATTCTAAAATCATAATTTCCACCAGCAGGCGTTGCTGTAAATCTTACATTTGCGCCAGCACAGATTACATTGTCAGCATCATCACTAACCAAACTTGCAGTAAGTGTAGTCAGCACATTAAGTGTAACAACTGATGCCACACCCCTACACCCACCTACTGTTTGTGTTACATAAACAGTTATCACTCCAGCACTTGCCGTACTGAATCCTAATTCCGCATTTGTGGGATTTGTTGGTGAAGATGTTGACAGAAGATTTGTTAAGGCCGCATCACTCCACCACTGCAAGGCAGTACCCACTGCTGTTGGTGGCGTGATCACTGATCCTACACAATACGTACTCGGGCTAAATGTAACTGCTGGTGCAGCCGGTGCCACGGTAACATTAACTGTTATAACATCCGTGCCTTGACATCCATTTACATCAGTTACTGTTAGCGTGTAGGCCTGGCTTACCGATCCAGATGAAGTAAATACGGGATTAGAAATAAAAGCATTGTTCAATCCGGTATTGGGACTCCAGCTATACGTATAACTCCCACCACCACCTGTTGCAGACGGGGCACCTCCTAACGTTGTCGTTAGGCCATCACAAATAGTGACACTGGCAGCACCTGCATCAGCTACTGGATTTGAATTAACAGTTAGGGTAACAGTTGTTGCTGCACCACGACATCCACTGCTATTCGTTTCCGTGACATACACGGTCTTGCTATTTGCAAACGTATTGTCAAATCCGAGTTGAGCATTGGTAGGAGTAGCACTAGTTGTCAAAAGAGAGGTTAACCCAGCATCACTATACCACTGATATGTACTCCCCCCAACTGGTGCAGTTATAAAAGGTGGAACCACCGATACAACAGTGTTAACACAATAAGAGCTGGGTGAAAAAGTGACTGCCGGAGAAGCGGGAATACCACTAACGGTTATATCAATCTGATCAGTGCTCGTTATGCCATTCCCATCCGTCACAGTGAAAACATAAGACGTTGGACCACCGACAACACTTGCTGTAAACGTAGGATTTGCGATGGTGCTTGAATTCAACCCTGTAACTGGACTCCATGAATACGTCACAACCGGATCTCCACCTACAACCGAAGTTGTCAACGCTAGCGAAGATCCATTACACACAGAAGCTGTGGCTCCATTTGTAATGGAAACAGTGGGGGTCGCCAACGTGATACCGGTAAAAGATGAGATTTGCCCGGAACCGAGAGTTGCTGTTACCGGTCCAAGGGTATTACCAGCAAGCGCAATACCATTTGGTGCAGGTAACTTTAGCCAGGGACTTGCCGACACATCAAATGTACCACGAAGCTGAGCTGAAGATATACTGCCCTCCGTTCCATTAATGTCTGCCGCCAAATAACTTGTGGTAAGTGATATGCTTGTAATACCTGAATTATTGATCGTCCAATATCTACTCAAAAAATGCGTTGTACTAGCATTGTTGGGATGTTTGGCATCCATTACAGAAACTCCAATATAGGGAGTTCCAAAAGTTCCAGCATTAACAGTAACAGTTGCCGGAGAGTACTCCAAAGCGCCCGTGTTATCACCAACCGGAAAATCAAAAGACTGGCCTATACCGGAAAAAATTTTCCTTAACTCACTGCCACCTGTAGCAATGATCATCTTTGAAGCTGAGAAAGGTCCTCCAGAAATAGCAGGTGCTGCCGAGCCTAATGTTAGATTATATCCATTGAGATTTAAATTCCTTGCTGAAAGTGTGAGTGTTGCGTTTACAGTTACATCCCCACCAAGAACGGCTTCACCGCCAGATTGATTTATGATGAGGTTATTATACGTACCGGAGCCGATCGTCTGGGAAGCTCCATAGTATTCAATAGTTCCCGTACTAATTGGCAGACCATTCGAGGCCCCCGAGAAACGAATTGTTCCGGTATTTGTGGTTGTGCCAGAGACGGACAGAGTATTCGATCCCATATCAAATACTGCGGAGTTGTTCAGATTGCCGGAAACCGAAACCGCTCCGGACGCATTTTTCTGACCCACACCAGATAGGACGATGTTATTGTAGGAAACGCTCGCTAATGTCTGTGCGGCACCGCCATTATAATCTACCGTGCCACCATTATGAGCAAATGTTCCACCGTTTGTAAAACTTCCAGAAATACCAAGTGTGCCGGACGTGGATGTAAGGGTACCCGTATTTACAATAAAGTTATTTAGGGTTATAGCATTACTTCCAAGATTTAATGTGCCCGCGCCATCTTTTGTCAAGTCAAAAGTACTTATTAGTGTGCCGGTAACATTTATATCATTTGTTGTCGTTATAGTACTTGCACTTCCTGTTGTTATCGCACCTGCATACGCTGCTGCAGACGCGTTGGTGTTGATTAGTGAACCGCCAGCAGCTATACCCGTGCCGTTAAGGGTTAACGACTCTGCGGCCGCATAATTAATACCATTCAGATCAAGTACTGCACCAGAGGTTATGGACGTTGCGCCTGCCGTTGAACCTAAAGCAGTGGCCGATCCTAATTTTAATGTGCCTGCACTGATGGTGGTTAAACCTGTATAAGTATTATTACCTGATAACGTCAAAGTTCCTGAGCCTGCCTTGGTTAGGGCTACTGTACCTGAACCATTCTGTACGACTCCTGAGTAGGTGGTGTTTGAACCATCACCACCTGATGTCAATGTTATTGCACCCGCTGCACCGCTTGTTACCGTGCCACCTCCTGCAAGTAATCCAATTGTTTCACTAAAACCATTTAAATCCAGTGTACCCGTCACCGTTACTGCACTAGCATCAGGAATCCTGTCTGCTGACCCAAGTCGTAATGTTCCTGCACTGATATTGGTCGCGCCTGTATAGGTATTAGCTCCTGACAAGGTCCATGTGCCTGCATCAATTTTGGTCAAGGTGTTTGCTCCTGTGCCAATAATGCTGGTCACTGTTCCTCCCTGTGCACCACCAAGAGTAAGACCAAATGCTCCGGTTATCGTGCCTGCATTACTTATCGCTATTGTGCCGGTTCCTCCAACTATACTACTCGCACTGCCCAATGTTATTAATCCGCCATAAGTTGCTCCGGTAGCACTACTATTGATTACTGCTCCGTTGCTGGAAATACCTGTTCCATTGATGGTGAGTCCTTCAGCGGCTGCATAATTAATACCGTTCAGATCAAGCACTGCACCAGAGGTTATAGAGGTTGCTCCTGCCGTTGACCCTAAAGCTGTGGTCGATCCTAATTTTAATGTTCCTGCACTAATGGTGGTTAACCCGGTGAAGGTATTATTGCCTGATAGGGTCAAAGTTCCTGAGCCTGCTTTGGTTAAGGCTACTGCCGTTCCTGAACCATTTTGCACAACTCCAGAAAATATGGTATCGGAATTATCACCCCCAGATGTCAATGTCATCGAACCAGCTGCACCGCTTGTTATTGTACCTGATCCAGCAATTGAACCAACCGTTTCATTGTTTCCATTTAGATCAAACGTACCTGTTACCGTTACTGCACTAGCATCTGGAATCCTGTCAGCTGACCCAAGTCGCAATGTTCCTGCGTTGATATTGGTTGCACCTGTATAGGTATTAGCTCCTGACAAGGTCCATGTGCCTGCATCAATTTTGGTCAAGGTGTTTGCTCCTGTGCCAATAATGCTGGTCATTGTTCCTCCCTGTGCACCACCAAGAGTAAGACCAAATGCTCCTGTTATCGTGCCTGCATTGCTTATCGCTATTGTGCCAGTTCCTCCAACTATACTACTGGCACTGCCCAAGGTTAATAATCCACCATAAGTCGCTCCGGTAGCACTACTATTGATCACTGCTCCATTGCTGGAAATACCCGTACCATTGATGGTGAGTCCTTCTGCTGATGCATAATTAATACCATTCAGATCAAGCACTGCACCCGAGGTTATAGCAGTTGTTCCTGCCGTTGACCCTAAAGCTGTGGTCGATCCTAATTTTAATGTTCCCGCACTGATGTCTGTTGTTCCAGAATATGTATTGGCACCAGACAAGGTCCATGCGCCTGCATCAATTTTGGTCAAGGTGTTTGCTCCTGTGCCAATAATGCTGGTCATTGTTCCTCCCTGTGCACCACCAAGAGTAAGACCAAATGTTCCTGTTATCGTGCCTGCATTACTTATCGCTATTGTACCGGTTCCTCCAACTATGCTGCTGGCGCTGCCTAGTGCTATCAATCCTCCATAAGTCGCTCCGGTAGCACTACTATTAATTACGGCTCCATTGCTGGAAATACCCGTACCATTGATAGTGAGTCCTTCTGCTGATGCATAATTAATACCATTCAGATCAAGTACTGCACCAGAGGTTATGGAAGTTGCTCCTGTTGTCGAACCTAAAGCTGTGGTCGATCCTAATTTTAATGTTCCCGCACTGATTGTAGTTAAACCTGTATAGGTATTATTACCTGACAACGTCAAAGTTCCTGAGCCTGCTTTGGTTAAGGCTACTGTGCCTGAACCGTTCTGTACAACTCCAGAAAATATGGTGTTGGAATTATCACCCCCAGATGTCAATGCGATGGAACCGGCTGCACCACTTGTTATTGTACCTGATCCCGCAATTGAACCAACCGTTTCATTATTTCCATTTAGATCAAACGTACTGTTGACGGTTAATGCACTTCCATTGGGAATGGCGCCTCCTGCAACCGCGATCCTCAGTGTACCTTGACTTGCTGTTGTTGTGCCACCATATGAATTTGTCCCATTGCTTAGATTCAATGAGCCAATACCAGTCTTTATTATACCCGCGGCTCCACTTATAGCACCGGTAATATTTAAGTCGGGAACAGTGGCAGAATCATCCACGTTAAAGGTTCGATCTGATGCCCCAACTGCAATAGGTGCGCTAATAGTTGATACAGTGCCCGCTGCAAGTGTTGTAACATCCCCTGCAAGAGTTAAAGTCCCCGTCCCAGTAATAGAGGTGCCATTCATGGTGACTGCACTCACCGATGTGACGTTGAAGGTGCTTAAAGCAAAAGTTCCGTTATTTACGTTTAGAGTTCCTCCAATTGAAAGGGCACCACTCATGGTTGTTGTGCCTCCGTTGATTGTTAGATTATTAAATGATGTAAAAACACTTGTTGGTAACGTATTGGTTGTATTCAAAACAACTGTTCCTGTCCCTTGTGTCCAGTTGTTAGTTATCGTGCCACCCCCTGTATTTACAGTTAAGGAACCCGTAGTCAAAGTTCCGCCTGAGGTCATATCTATACTATTGGGCGTTCCCGGTGTTGCTCCAGCATTTCCAAATATTAATGAGCCAGCGGTTATGCTTGATCCAGAACTAAATGTAAGTGTGCCTGTCCGTGTCGCAAATCCCGCCCCACCTACAGTCACACTACCAGAAACAGTTAGTGAAAATGCACCAGAAAAGTTAAGAGTACCTGCTTGATTAAACGGATTTGCAGCCGTTCCACCAATCTGTAAGGTAGTACAACTGGCATTTGCTGTTATTGTAACAGTTGTGTTACGAACGATGTATACATTGTCATTTGCATCTGGAATTCCATCTCCATCCACTCCTGAGTCCAAAGCCCATGTGCCAGCTGTTGACCAATTTCCAGATGCGACTGATCTAAAAACCCCCTGGCCAAACAACTCAGAAGGTGATAAGAGATTCAGAATGAATATAAAGAAAAGGAGGAAAAACGACTTAGGGGCGCCTAGTCTGGATCGAAGCTGTTTTGATGGGAAAATAGTAGCAACCAAAAAGGGTGGAATAAAAGCTCTTAGGTTTAAGGACATAGAAAGATTATTGGCCAGCTACTCTAGGTTTTATATCAGAGCAGACTTCCAAAAGTAACCCTTTCTGCTTAAAAAAACCGATTTAATCGAGGAATTTGCCATCCTTATTTACTTTGATCAAAGCCATTTTCTTTTGTCCCTCATCTCCGATGGACATCGTGCCGACCAAAATGATTTTACCATCGGGCAATTCAGCAACGGCTCCGATATAATCATTATTTTTTTGCTCCCCAAAAATTAAACTTTGAGGATCAGTCCACGCGAAATTTCCTCCATTGTCTATCTTAGTTAGATAAAAATTATTTATCCCAGTAGATTTTTGATTGGTTAATATCAAATAACCAGAGGACGCAGATGCTAAAGCACTAACTTTTAATTCAGAGGCATCTAGTTTGCCAAGGGGTATTGATAGCGGTTTATTGAAAAGATAATCACTGTTATTAAAGTTTATATCCTTCCTAAGCTTCGAAACAAAAACATCATAATTTCCAGAGGCGTCTTGAGAGGTGCCTACCAATAGGAATCCTTCACCGGATTGGATTGGACTTATTATTACCGAAGACAATTTATCATTTGTGGCTACAGCCCCAGGATACAATTGGCCTTTATTAGAATCACCAAATGCACCAAGTGAATAAATATAAAAGTTGTAATCGTTTGTAATCCCACTCGTTGAAGTGGGGGCAGCGTTAGTATAGCCAAATACATAAAAAAGAGACGCATTAACCTGATACGCTTTTACAGAACCATCTGCGGCAACTGTTCCATTGCTTGAAGTCCAATTTAAAAAAGGAGTCAAATCACTATTTAATCTTATCTGAAGTGCATCGCTAACATCCTCCGGCAATACAGCATCGTTACCCTTCAATTTTACGCTGGTCGTTGTTCCTGTGATAATAAACCCATCAATTGTGAGTGAGATAGAACTCGCTACATCATCCGCCTCTTCATTTAAAATTGTTTTAAATCCTATGGGAGGAACACTGTCCATCTTAATACCGTCCAATGATACTGACATAACAAGAATATCACTTTCGGTGGAGCCTTTTTGAGTATTGCCTAAAATGATAAGTCTGTCCGTAGTCAATTCAAGATCTTTAGCAACCTCGTCATATTTTCCCCCAAACGTCTTTTCCCAAACCATTTTGCCGCCCCCATCGGCTTTCACTAAGTAAATCTGTTGACCATTACTTTTTGAGGTGGTATTGCCCAGCAAATAAATAGATCCGTCTGCTGCAACTACAACATCTATCCCCTCCTGAGATCCATCATTGCCAAAATATTTAATAAAATAATTCTTACTAGGATCGTCAATGTTCTCAGCGGTATCGCAAGAAAAAAGCAAACTCATCGCTAACAAAAAAGCGATTCCGAATAAGTTTCTATTGTCCATCATTGTTCACACCTTTAGAAACCTTGCGCATCGTTTTGCTGGTCCTCATCTTCTTAACCTTTGAGGGATGATAAATTGGTCTGACATAGCCCACCGAAAGAGAGATATTATCCAATCTAAAATAGTCACCAATAAATGCATATTTAGTTGCGGTATCCGCCATGGTGTATTCGTTTGAAGACCCCTTGCCTGATTCGTAATAGTTAGTTTGTGGATTGGTTAGATTGGTAGTACCTGCCATATATCGGGCATCAACGAAAATAAAATCTTTGCCAATCTTATACCGAAACCCGGCACCCACAACAAAAGAACGGTTAAATGTCTGGCGCTTGTAGCCGATTTTCACATCTGACCCTGTTGTTGGAGATTGACTTTGTTTTGAATCACTTGACGTATCAACATTTGTATAACGCAACTGCACGGTAGGTGCCAATAAAATATTCAGGGAATAGCCAGCATAACCAAACGGCCTGAACTTTCCTTCGTCATCGGCAAACTTGAGATAAAGAGGTATGTCAAACCAATTTTGCTTTTCGACATACGACAAATTATCCTGCTTAAAATTACCGCTGTAGCTTGTTCCGAATGTTTTTCTTGCATAAGTAACCTCGCTACACAAACTCAGATTCTCATTAATGTTCCAGTCTATTCCACCGCCCAACTGAAATCCGCCTTTCAATTCTCGCTGCACGTTCACCGGTTCAGAAAATGTATTGATTTCATGAATCAATCGGAAAAGTGAGGTGTTGCCTCCTACTCTGATGTGAGGAGTGAAAACCGGAGTCGTGGTAAATTTTTTACTGAGATAGAAAATATCAATCGGGTCTTTGGACACCTCCGCCACATACTCCGGATCGGCCTTTAACAACTTGAGGTAACTATCTTCTGCTGCAATCGGATCATCTATCAACAAATATGACTGGGCCAATAGCAAGTACGCCCGCACGGTTTGTTCGGTCGAGAACTTGGGGAGGCAGTCTTTCAAAATGGCCGGCAAGCCATAAAAATGCCCAGCATTAAACTCATCTTGTGCCTGAGTTAACACCTGTTCACACTCAGAATCATTTTGCGAAAAAGACTGAAAGACTATGCAAACTAAAATTAAGCAGGTAAAAAGAAATTGTTTGCGCATCTGCCTATCTTAAAAATCTTTTATCAACAAACTCTTGCACGTTGTCTCGTATGTAATATCATTTGCTACATAGGTTTTCCATTCGTCTGGAGTCATATTGCGCGGCAACTTAGGACAAACTTCTTCAGCTAACATTCTTGGATCTGTTGGCCAAACTCTGATCTCACCATTATTACATGAGGTCAGGAGGAAATTTGATCCGTTGGAAAATGACATGTCCCAAACCTGGCCGTTATTATTGTCCATGAGAATCGGTAGATCTTCTTCATGATCAACTACCCACATCTGCAGGCGCTTATCTAACCCAGCACTCGCCAGCAATAACCCATCAGGACTGAACTTAATATCCGAAACGCCCGCCTTGTGGCCACCAAGTTCTTTTAATTGTTTCAACGAAAGCATGTCAAACAACTTCACCGTGCCACGATAGGGAACTCCTTTCTCATTCAGCAATTCAGTTCCATAGGCGATAATTGGTTTTGTTGGATGAAATGCAACCGATAAAATTCTGTTTGGTGATTCTCTTGCCAATACCGAAACAGCGTTATTGTTGGAAAGGTCGATCAGAACAAGTTCGCCCGATGGTGATGCACCTGCGATCAATTTACCATCGGCACTGATATCAATTGATTTTAGATTATAAGGTGTGCTGGTCAGCAATCTGCTCTGACCAGTTTTGTGATCGGTAAACCTTAACGTCTTATCCGATGAGGCTGAAATGAATCCGGAATCATCGGGTAAAAACTTGATATCATTCACAAACCCTTTGTGGCCAATCACACTTACAGGTTTGTCTTTTGTGACAAGATTATAAATCTGAATAAATGATGAATCACTTCCGTTAATTAAATAATTCTCATCCTTACTCAAAGCCAAAACCCTGTTGGGGTATGGATTTGATCCAATGCTACCTTCTTGGGTTGTCAACTTAGCATAGTCGCCTTTTACAATAAATCCATCATTGCCAGTAGTATAAAATGTACTCGTTGATTTAGAAACGGCCAGTGCAAACATCTTATTCTTCAAACCGCCTGGAACCTTGACAGCATTGTAGTTTATCCCAGAGAGTTTTGTGAGCGCTGAATACAAACCTCTAAACACATATGGATCATATTTTTTACCTGCATACTTGGTGTGGAACAAATAACCTTGCATAGACAGTAAGCCCGCAAGATCTTTATCATCCATTGTTTCAGCTTTTGCTTCCAGTGACTGGGCAACAGAGAGATATAGTAATCGATTGGCATTTTCAAGGGCTTTCTCAGCTCTATCATATTGTGTTTTAAAGCCCTCGGTTGCCGTTAGTGCTATTTGTGTTTGTTGCTCTGCGATTTCCTTTTGCTTCTTAGCAACTTCGAATTGATATTTCGCTGAATCGCGTGCAATCTGGGCCTGAATTAATGCAGCCTGAACTTGCTTCGTGAGTTTCAGGTTCTCTGCCAATCGTTGTTTTGCCACTTCTGTTTGCCTTATCGCATCAAGCCTGGCGCTGTCAGCCTGATCTTTGGCGAGCAAGGCAAGTTTCTCCTGTTGAGACGCCCGCAGTGCTTGTTGCTCCGCTTTGATCTGTTGTGTTAATCCATAAAAGAAGAAGAACAACGCCACAATGAATGCAGAACCTAAGACGATGGACGTGATTCTTGCTCTGCGCAACCTTCTGCGCTGCAACATTTCCTGATTCTTGAGTTCGGCCTCATACGTAATGCGGCTGGTATCGAGAAATACAATGGCTCTTTCAAAAGCAATGTCATAACGCTGGGCCCATGTGCGCGTAGGCTTCTGCTTCTTTTGCCAGTTCAGGGCCAGTTGAAGATCGGGTGGTCTCCACAAACCTGTCTTGCCAATTTGATACATTGCAGCAGCCTCCGAAATACGCTTGTACATGGCGGCCGATTCATACTCTTCATCCACCCAGCCCGAAAGGCGATTCCATATCCTCATCATACTCTCGTGTGAGAGTTCAACACTAGAGTTGGCACTCAACGGAATCTGTGGTCCAGGCATAAGGAATGATCTTCCCGATTTCCGAAAATGCTCGACCACATTGATTACTTCCTTTTCGCTCGCTTCCGCTAGTTCAGCAACAACGCTGATCTTAACCGGCCTGCGCATACCCTGGTTCTCGAGGTTCTTTTCTGTTGTATTTTTAAATAATATCTCTGCGATTTCCTTCTCACGAGAAGACAATTCCTCAAACGCCTCATTGGCGTGGAGTGACAACGCCTGGGTAATTTTTCCGATGGAGTTGTAATGCCGGATGTCCATTGGCTCTCCCTCTTCGCGATTGGCCATCCAATAATCCCAGGTGCGCATGAGCGCATGCTGCATAATCGGGAGCTGGTCTTGATTGTCACCGATATCACTCAGTAATCTTTTGACAAGACGCTGTGATATCCGTCCGCCACCAACAGCCACAGGGCCTTTAATAGCCATGCGCTTCTGTTCGCGTGTCATTTGAGGTACCAGGTAGTTACTGGTATTGATCATTTGGGTGAGTCCCGGAAATGCAGCACAATCGCCAATAAAATCAGACCGCATGTTGATTGCCACATAGATCGGAACGCGTTTTTGATTTACTGCGGCCAGCACTAAGTTCACGTAGGCCATTGCCTCATTGGCAAAGTCATCGCTCTTAGAATCTTTGTAGCGGAAGAGTTCTTCAAACTGATCAATGGAAATGAAAACATTTTCACCTGCCTTCTTCTGAAGAAACTTTGCCACTTCAATAAGGCCATCAGGACCACTGCGCAATACAGACCCAATAATTGATCGATAAATGCTCTTATCCTTTTCCTCAATCTGGTCGTCCTTTATCAGTTGGTCGGTAATAGCGTTTGTAAGATTGGCAATAGGTGAATTTCCGGGGCGGGTTGTAACCACTTGCCAGTAAGGGCTGGTTTGTGTCATGAACCCGCCATATAAAACGGGAACAAGGCCGCAATACATTAAACTTGATTTACCGCTTCCTGAATATCCCATCACAGTAATGGAGCGGTTCTGCGACAGTTTCACCAAGATCTCATCTACCTGGCCTTCTCGGCCAAAGAAGAGATGACATTCGTCCAAAGTGAATGGTCGAAGGCCAGGAAAGGGATTTATACCCAGCCCCTCGCCCAGAAATTCCTCCCTGGGTGAGTCTTCGTCTAATGATTCAACTTTAACAGAATAATCAACCATCTCTATCGAGATCAAACATGAAATTTAACAAAGAAACCAAGATTTTGCGAATCCCTGAAACTATACTAAAGTTTAAAAAACTCCTAACGAGAGGGCTCGGTGACAACTCAGTTTAAAAAATCAAGGAAATTTAAGCTAATATCAAATATATTCCAACACACGGTCAGCCAGTTTCACATTATCCGCCAGCAACTCGTAGAAAAGGTCTTTGTTAATCTTGAGCATGACGGTATCTTCTTTGGCCACCAGAATATTTGAATTGACGAACCCATGAGCCGACACCATCTCACCAATGAACTGACCTTGAGCATATTGCGATGCCAGCCGTCCCTTTTCAAAATAGTCCACCGATCCGGAATAGATGATATAGAAGTAATTGTTTTTCTTCTCGTCTGTGATGAGAGACTGGCCTTCACGCAGGTTCACTTCATCTGATATATCGGCAAGAAATGACAAACTCAAACCTGATATTCCCTCGAAAAACTGCAGTCCCTGGAAGAAAAACACTTTGTCAATAATCATCAGATGCAGTTCACCGTTTTCCCTGACAATAACGCGATCCAATTCACGCTTGGCGTCTTCTCCAAGACGGGCAGTATTAATGTGATAAGATTGCCTATTGATTTCATACAGCGCCCAGGCCGCAACTTCCCGTATAAGCTTATCAGGATTAAACAGTTGTGCAATTAAATCCAATCCAAAATCGGCAATTTTCAATTTACCAATTTGCTTCAGCACCGTTGCCTTTGTCCAACGGTTCGTTTGATTGAAATCACGATTAATCAAAAACTTAAGAACAAGCTTTTCATCGAGATTCACGCGCGGATAAAATGCTTCTAACCGACTTACTTTTTCTGAATTTGTAAGATCATCTAATACCGGTATTACACGTTCCTTAAGTTGTTCCGATAAGAATACGTCAAGCAATTCAACAGCATAGGTTGTGCCTTCTGTTGTTCCGCTTTCAATGTTTTCTTTAACGAGCTGAATAGACCGTGTATCATACAACATGGCAAGCAACATGTAAATATGTTCAATGTCATTTTGATCTTCCTGTTCCAGGGCAACGATCACGTCTTTCGCTGCCTCATCGCCTGCCACTTCAATCATAGCTCCAATGTTCCAGCTGATGTCCGCGATATCCGATTCAATGGCATATTTAATGCGCGTGATTTGAGATATACCAGCCTTGAAACCGCATTCACCGAGTGAAAGCAGAACCTGTGAAACCACCACTTTGTCTGGATAGTCAATCTTATTCCAAAGGAGGTCCTTCGCCCGCTGTCCACCAATGCGCCCCATCACCTGCACGATTTTATGCAACGTTTGTGCATTTTGACCTGATCTATAAAAGGCGCTTTCCAGGAGGTTTAGGGCCTTGCCACCAATCAGGGCCAGAGCGTTCATTGCCTGATTGCTAAACAACGGATTCGCTAAATTCTCAATGAGTGCAAAAATTACCTCGTTATTATGTTTTTTGATTGACGTTTTTATGGCAGTGTACCGTACTTTCGGTTCCGGGTCGTTCAACAATTCAATTAAGAAAGAAATGTTTTCCTCTGCTGAGGAGTGCAGCAATAACTCGGCAGAGTATTGGCGATCCTCAATCGATGACGATCTGGAAAGCTTCTTAATTCGCTCCTTTGTAATGTCTCCCCCACTGCTTAAGATCAATTGCAAATCTGCTTTGGTCAAAATATTCTTCGCAGCCGACTCTCCTGCCACTCCCTGATCTAACTTAATCACATATCGATCAGACACGGAAAGTCCTTTTAGTTCATTCATCTTTTCCTGCGCATAGTCACGTGCCTGCTCGTGTTCGTTGCGCATGAGGCTGTTCACCCAGGTACCAATCTGAGCTGGGTTGATCTTTTCCAGCAACTTATAGGAAAATATTGCCTTTGACGTATCGGTATTACTCAATAGGTTCTCCAAGCGTTGTGTCACTTGCGCAAATCCTATTTCCAGTTTATCAGATTGAAAGTCTGATGTCTCAAGTTTCGAACGGATTTTGGTGCGATATCCGTTGTACAACTGACGATTGATCACAACATAAGCGCCCACCAACAGCACAATGATGGTGGATATCCACATAATGTTGAAGAAAGGAATGAGAGCAAATCCAAAAATAACAACACCAGCGATGAACCGCCCTGATTCGTTCACAACACCCTCCACCTTTGCCTGAATTCCAAATCGGTATCGGCTGTCAAGTGGTATAAACAATAATTTATAAACTGGACTTTCCAGAGAATCGCGAAGCGTGTTGTTTGCCAGGCGAGTAAGTGCAACAAAAAGAAAGAAGAAAATAAATGTGTCGGGACTTGTGATATTATCATAACCAAAAAATGATCCGGTTAAAACAGTACCAATGGCAAAAAGACCCACCACAATTGGAAGAATAAAAAGTGAAACGCGAATTCCGTAATTACTAAGAATGCGATCGTTCACAAAAGTTTGCATGATCAAACTGATCGCATATATCGCTCCGTTGAAGTAGGCCAAAAAGTTTGTCAACTCACGCTGATCAGGATACTGCTTGTTTAAGGAATCCTGAAAGGAATATTGTGTGAATATGAACATCACCATCGAAATGATGATAAACAAACTCATCAACACTATGTAGTTGTCTTTAAATATGTTTTTGAATTTTGTTTGTTCTCGCACGCTCTCTTCAAAGTCGCGCGGATCATTTTTCGTCAAAGGAAATTTTAAGGAAATAATGATGAAGCAGATAGATGATCCCAGGATGCTGATGTTACAAACGATCAAATAATTAGACGTCTCAGGAAAATAAGATGCTGTGAGTGGTATTAAAAAGTTAGCCAGGATAATGGCCGACAACTGTCCGGTGTCAATCCAGCCAATGATGCGTTTCGATTGCTTAAAATTAAAAAGACGACCAAAGACACCCCAGTAGCAAAGCAACAAAATAGCTGTCATCGGCCCGGTGAAACAATACATGGCAAACAGCACATACTCGTGATAGGCCTTATCTCCAAAATTGTAAAGGAAGTAGATGGTACTTGACAACAGCACCATCAATATGATGGACGCAGTAGCCAAGCTTGTAAACTTGAATTTATTTTGTGCTGCGGAAAAGATAAGAGTTGATAATATACCCAGCACCCCGGAAACCAGAAATGCCTTGTTTAACTGATCGCTAATCTGGTTTAGGAACAATGACTCCGCTGTAACCTGATACGTGGCAATGAAAATACCCATAAAGAATCCTGTCGCCAGCATAAGCGTGACGGGTACACGCTCTTCAGGCCGAACATTCAATACGGTATATAATGATTTCATTGAGCGAGAAAATTAAGACTAAATGAGCAAAAAAAGAAAAGCCGACTCTTTTAAAGCCGGCTTTTGCAATAGTTAAAAGTCGAGTTACTTCTTCATCACAGCGGTCGAATCCTTTTTAGCCGGACCCGCGGCTACTTCTGCTTTGTAAGCTTCGTTAAGACCGGCTATCACATCCTGTGTGATGTTAAGCGCGGCTCCGCCATAAAGCACATCGCTTGAAGGATCATATTTCAATACCAGTTGGATACCTTTTTCTTCCGCATACTTTTTCAAAAACGTGGTAATTTTACCATAAAGTTCAACATTAATCTTTCCCTCTTCGCCAGCTAACTCCTGCGAAAGGCTCTCCTGATAGAGACGTAGGTTCTGTTGTTTCTTGGTGAGGTCTTCTTCTATCGCTTTTGCCTGACCTATCGTCAAACTTCCTACGTTTCGCTGATAAGACTCGTAATCATTTTGAAGACTTTGTGCCCGTCCGCGCAACTCTTGATCAAGTTTTTTACTCTTCGTCTCAAGCTTCTCACGATTTACTTTGAAAAAATCGTAGTACTTAAGCACTGTATCGGAATTGATGTAAGCCATTTTTAGTTCTCCGGGAGCGATTGATGCTGAAGACGTGGCTGGAGTTTTACCACCCGCAAAGTGCAGATAGAACAGGGCCCCTACCGCCACAAAAAGAACTGCAATTAAGATTAAGGAAATGTTTTTCATTGAAAATCGGTTTAGGGCGGCAAATATAAACAGATTGTTTAATTGAGTCTGCCAGGCGGGTTAAAAAATGCCCGCCAGTGGATTAATCGGCCTCCTCTTGCTGGGTTTCGAAGGAATAAAAGGTATCATCCAGCACCAACGCGTTTTGGTTATAGTCTTGAATGAATCGGTCAATAAGATTGGGAGTGATTTTTTCCAGGTTCAAGCCAATATCAAGTCCAATACCAAAGTCAAGGTGAGGATCTAACTCCACATGTTCCTTCACTTTTACCTCTCCCTCCTCTTGTAGTTCCACAATCACCTCTGCCATGTAGAGGCCAATCTCTTCTTCCAAATCATCGAGTGGTTCCAGATTGCCATTTTCGTCCTCCTCATAAGTGATCTTTCTATACTGCGGAAAATGTTGCGCTGCCTTGTGTTCTGCAATTTCAAATAATTCACTTTCATGATGAAGCCGTAACGTATACATCACCGCATCAAATACAACTTCTTTGCCTTCGTATGAACCGATGAAGTAGAAGTGAACGTATTCATCATTGTGCTCATCCGATTCGTCCAATAAATATCGGTGCCCTGACGCCTTGATTTTATTTTTATAGTCAGTCAAAACAAGCTGATCAAAACCTTTGTTCTCCGTTTTTTGCATGATGTAATCAATATACTGAATTCAACACTAAGTTCAAATGACTCTTACTTCACCGACTACTTTCATTTAAACCACTCCGCATACATGGGGTAGTTCTTTGCTGTGCGCTCAATCACTGCAGTCATCTCAGGGCCTACATCTTTGACGTATTTTGCCGGCATCCCTGCGTAAATGGTTCCAGGTTCGATCCTGGTTCCTGGCAACACAACTGCACCTGCTGCAATCACAGAGCCGCTACCTACCACTGCGTCATCCATCACAATCGCTCCCATTCCAATAAGAACATTGTCTTCTATCGTACATCCGTGAACGACTGCCGTGTGGGCGATCGAAACATTATTGCCGATGGTTGTTTTTGACTTTTGATAGGTGCAATGAATCACCGCTCCATCCTGAATGTTAGAATTATTTCCAATGGTAATGGCGTTGACGTCTCCTCTGATCACAGCATTAAACCAAACGGTGCAGTTATCACCCATCACTACCTCACCCACTACCACCGCATTTTCTGCAAGAAAGCAGTTATTACCAAACCTGGGAGTATAACCTCGGATTGTCTTTACGATCGCCATCTTCTAAGAAATTTCTGTTTCTGCGGGAAATCTACAACTGTAAATCGTCCGGACACAGGTGAGAAGGTTAAAATTGCAAATCCCCTGACAAGATGTCACCTCAAAACGGTAAAAGTGTTAAATTTGCGTTCCGAATTAGTGAAGAGATGGAGCATTTGATAACAGATATTGGGGTTCTGCAGCCTGAAGAAGCAAAAAATGAAGTGATTCATATTTCCAAGGATAGCAAAGATGGACAGGGACGGAAGTTATACATCGAAAGCTATGGCTGCCAGATGAATTTCTCAGACAGCGAGATCGTTGCTTCTATTTTGCAAAAAGATGGTTTCGATACCACCTCTGACATAAAAGAGGCGGACGTTATTTTCCTGAATACCTGCTCAATTCGCGAGAAGGCAGAACAAACGATTCGCGACCGCTTAACACATATCAAAGGGTTTAAAAAACAGAAGCCTGAATTATTAGTTGGCGTGCTCGGCTGCATGGCCGAACGCCTGAAATCAAAATTGCTTGAAGAAGAAAAGATTGTTGACCTGGTTGCCGGCCCCGATGCTTATCGCGACTTACCTCAGCTGATTTCTCAGGTAGACGATGGCTACAAGGCGGTCAATACTTTCCTTTCACGCGAGGAAACGTATGCCGATATCAGTCCGGTTCGACTCGACTCCAATGGCGTCACCGCATTCATCTCCATCATGCGCGGATGCGATAACATGTGCTCATTTTGCGTTGTGCCATTCACGCGCGGCCGCGAGAGAAGTCGCGATCCTCATTCCATCGTATCTGAAGCAAAAGATTTGTTTGCGAAAGGATACCGAGAAGTAACTCTGTTGGGTCAGAATGTTGATTCGTACAAGTGGAGCGAAGCGGAGAACAACAAGGCAAGACTGGAACGGTCAGATGCCGATGGAATTGTCAACTTCGCCAACCTCCTGGAACTTGTCGCTAACGTTCATCCAGATTTGCGAGTCAGATTCTCCACTTCACACCCAAAAGATATCAGCGATGAGGTTTTGCATACCATGGCGAAGTATGAAAACATCTGCAAATACATTCATCTTCCCATGCAAAGCGGCAGCAGCCGGATTCTAGAGTTAATGAATCGCGGGTACACGCGCGAATGGTATCTGGAAAAGGTAAATCACATCCGGCAAATTTTAGGTAATGAATGCGGCATATCGTCCGATATGATTTCAGGTTTCTGTACCGAAACAGAAGAGGAACATAAGGAGACATTATCGCTGATGGACCTGGTCATCTACGACTATGCGTATATGTTTTTCTATTCTGAAAGACCGGGCACGTTGGCCGAGAAGAAATACACGGATGACATTCCAAGCGATATTAAAAAACGCAGACTCGATGAAATCATCAAAAAACAAAGAGAGCATTCGTGGATTCGCTATCGCGAGGACATTGGCAAGACGCGAAAGATTTTGATTGAGGGAGTTTCACGAAAAAATGAGAGCCACTTGCAAGGAAGAACATCGGCTAATCGTGTCGTGGTGTTTCCAGCAGAAAATAAAAAGAAGGGCGAATACGTCCATGTACTCATTGAAGATTGTACAAGCGGGACTTTGATAGGGAAGATTGTTAAGTAAGTATGGCCATTTCAGATTCAGAAATTCTTAGTGTAAAACAACGGTTTGGTATCATTGGTAATTCACCACAATTGAACCACGCAGTGCGGGTTGCGATGCAGGTAGCTCCAACTGATATGTCGGTGTTGATTACAGGCGAGAGCGGCAGTGGTAAAGAATCCTTTTCAAAAATTATCCATCACCTAAGTTCTCGTAAACATGGCCAGTTTATTGCCATCAACTGTGGGTCTATTCCGGAAGGAACAATTGATTCTGAACTCTTCGGTCACGAGAAGGGATCATTTACTGGCGCTCATGAATCCCGCAAAGGCTACTTTGAAGTGACAAATGGTGGAACCATATTTCTCGATGAAATTGGAGAGATGCCTTTGGCGACACAAGCACGTTTGCTTCGTGTGCTGGAGAATGGAGAATTTATCAAAGTGGGCTCGTCTAAAGTTTTGAAGACCGATGTACGTGTGGTGGCGGCCACCAATATCAATCTTTTAAATAAAGTTGAGGAAGGGAAATTTAGAGAAGATCTCTACTATCGCCTGAGCACCGTTCCTATTTTTGTTCCGCCTTTGCGTGAGCGCGGAAAAGACATTGATCTTTTGTTTCGAAAATTCGCAGGTGATTTTGCTGAGAAGTATAAAGTAAAACCTATTTCCTTAACGGAAGATGCAAAGAATACGCTGATCAAGTACAGATTCCCGGGTAACATTCGTCAATTGAAAAATCTGGTGGAACAAATTTCTGTTCTGTCATCCGATCAAAAGGAGATTGACAATGAAAAACTTCAACAATACTTACCCAAAGAATCTAATCTGCCGGCTCTTTATAACAATTTCAATTCAAGTGAAAACATTTCGGAACGAGAGATTCTTTACAAGGTGCTGTTCGACATGCGCAAAGACGTCAACGATTTGAAAAAGATTGTGCTCGAAAGTGCCACCAACCCTGCCACGGCAGCGCAGATTGTAAAAGAAAATGCCGGCCTGTTTGAAGATGTAGATACCAAAATTGCGTCTCCATCTACACAAGAACCTATGGTGTTTAGTCTTCATTCCGAATCTCCTGAAACCAAACCCATAAATGGCGCTGAGGAAGTGCAAGACATCTCGCACGTAGCGGAAGATGACTCTCTTTCTATTGAAAAGAAAGAGAAAGAATTAATCCTTAAGGCACTTAGCAAGAATAACAACAAGAGAAAATATGCGGCACGCGATTTGGGTATTTCTGAGAGAACGTTGTATCGCAAAATCAAACAATACGAACTTGAAGAATAATTTAATCGGCCAACGCTCTAAGCTGCCGGCTGCCGGCCTGTTCCTTTCGTCTTTATTATTGGTGGCTTATTTGATCTCATTGAGTGGCTGTGGCGTTTATTCTTTTTCAGGAGCTTCTACGGCTGCCAAGAATATTACCGTTGAACAGTTTTATAACAACACAGATCTGGCACCCGCCAATCTCGGGCAAAATTTTACCAACAAGCTTAAGGATTATTATCAGAGAAATTCAAGTCTAAAAGTCGTTCCAGATAACGGAGAGCTTCAAATAGATGGCGCCATTACAGAATATAGGATCAACCCAATTGCTCCGGTTTCGTCCGGCACTCAAACCATAGATGCCGCAGCTCTTACACGTCTGACGATTACCGTGAAAATCAATTATGTGGATGGACTTGAACCAAAAAATAGTTTCAAAGACAGACCATTCAGTTTCTACGCTGACTTTCCAAACACTGAGATTTTGACCAATGTTCAGGAAAGCCTGGAGAAGAAAATCTTCGATCAGATTTTGATTGACATTTTCAATGCTACTGTCGCCAACTGGTAGCATTCCATATCAACATCCAAATATTCGATTTGCTCCTATTGCTTGAATTTCTTATTTCAAGTACATTTACCATTACCTTCTTTGTAAAAAAGTGGAAAAGGAACAACTCTTATTTCTCACGCGCAACTATGATTCTCTAACCGCAGAGGAAGCACAAGAGTTAATTTCAACCAAGTCCGTTTACCCCTATTGTCAATTGTTTCATAATCTGGCAGCTCGCGGTGCGAAGGATAATCAATTGGCTGGAAGCGAATATGAATTGCAACTAAGTGCGGTCTATGCTACCGACCGAAGCATTCTTAAATCAATTATATCCTCTCCAAGAAAACAGCGTTTAGAGGTTGCAGACAAATCCCTGGGGCGGGCAACGCCTGAAACTAAAAATGATGTTTTGATACCTCTTAGCAAAGACCTGAGTGGTGATGATTTATTGGCAGAGATATCGCAGGATCTGGAGCGGCTTCGGACACTGAAGCATGAATTTGAGTTGAGCTTCGAACACACCGAATCAGATAAACCTCAGAACAAGATTGACGAGCGAAAGGTGAATACTCCGTTGGAAATTGTGGAGCCCAATTCGGAGGAGCTAATCAAGGAAATCAAGAACACGAAAAAGAAGATAAAGCCAGAAGGCGCCAAACAAAAGGAACAGTTTGAAATCATTGATCAATTTATAAAAACACAGCCTACTATTTCAAACGCCAAAACAAAGACTCCTCTCGCGCCCTCCACCAATGATCTCACTGAAAATACACAGTCTTTCAACGATCACATCATTTCCGAAACACTGGTGAATGTATTGCTCAAGCAGGGTAAAAAGGACAAAGCCATGGAGGTGTTGAAAAAACTGATTTGGAAGTTTCCGCAAAAAAAGGCTTACTTTGCGGCTCAAATTGAAGAACTGAAGAAATAAGTTATGTATACATTGATCGTTGGAGGAATAATTTTCTTTGCCATTCTGCTTGTGTTAGTGGTATTAGCTCAAAATTCTAAGGGTGGCGGCCTGTCTAACCAGTTTGGTGGTTCTGGCGCAAGCAACCTTATCGGAGTTAAAAAAACCGGAGATTTGCTGGAACGCTTAACGTGGGGTTTTGCAATCGCTATTATGGTTCTAACTCTTACAACCAATTTAGCGAACCCTGGCACAGGAGCTACTGATGAGATTATTGAACGTGCAAAAGAGCAGCAAACGGCTCCAGGTCTTGACCTTAAGAAGTCAACTCCAACTCCTGCAGATACAACTAAGAAATAATTAAGCCTAACCGAGGCATACAAAAAGTCCCCTTTCGGGGACTTTTTTGTTTTCTAAGCGAATGCGATTGTCTTCATCAAAAGTCGTTTCGCAACCGGCATCAGGGTTTGAACAGCCGGGAATCTTAGCTTTGACACCACCAAATACGTAGCAGGGTTAGGCAAATCGCTAAAGGTTCGAATCAGATTTAGCTTAATGTGCTCGTAGGTATTAGATAATGTGCGTTGTGTTGTTGAAATATAGTGCGTGTGAATTCCGCGCATTTTCTCATTGCTACTGTCAAAAATCGTGGTCTGGTAGCGATATATGTCAGTCTCTTTCTCAGGAGGTTGAGTGACAAAAAGATATCCCTCCTGCGCATATAGAGATGTCAATCCAACAGGCGAGATTTCGCATTGTGATTCAACATGTTCGTAGATAAACGAACCCTCATCAAGAGATGACTTCAGCCGCGGCAAGGCAAATTCGATGATTGACTCTATTTCGTGCATGACCGCATCATCCTCAATAATTTTCCGATAGTTCAGTTCCAAATTCCTCAAACCCTCTATTGATAATCGCTCTGGAAACCGGTCATAGATCATGGCTTTGTTTTCCTTGATTGCCATGAGGTTGCGATGATGAAAAACCAAGTCGGACAGGAAAGGATAGAGCTCTAACCTGTCAAAGGATTCTTTGGCCTTTTTCAGATAGGCCAACAAAACATACTTCTTGTACTCAAAGTCCACTAACCCCTCGGTTAGCCAATTATCACTTAACTGTTTCATACTTTTAAATGACATTAATCTTTTCTATCACGATTATACGAAACTTGAATAAATTCTGCCATACTGCCACGGCAAATTTTAAAGTCTGCCAAACATGTCAGTGTGATGCGCCCGGAACTGGAGCTAACCCGGAAAGTTTGACCTAACCTAAGGTCAAACGACAGCGTGGCATGAAAATCGCCAAGTGCACGAGCGATAGTTTAAACTATTTAAAAAAATTAATTAGAACCCATATGTCAAAAATTAACTTCAAACCCAATGAGGACAGAGTGCTAGTTGAGGCTGCACCTGCCGAACAAAAGACAGCTTCCGGCCTAATCATCCCGGACACCGCAAAGGAAAAGCCACAGAAAGGTAAAGTAATCGCTATCGGTGAAGGTTTAAAAGACAAACCGGTAACGGTTAAAGTGGGCGATAATGTGCTCTATGGAAAGTATTCCGGCACCGAGATCAACATCGAGGGTAAGGAGTACCTTATCATGAGAAATTCTGACATTTTCGGAATCATTTAATTTTTAAAACTAAAAAGCTCTTACAACTATGGCTAAAGAAATTACATTCGATACAAGTGCCCGCGACAAGATAAAAAAGGGCGTAGATAAGTTAGCAAATGCCGTTAAGGTTACGCTTGGTCCTAAGGGCCGCAACGTGATCCTTGACAAAAAATTCGGAGCACCAACTGTTACAAAAGACGGTGTATCTGTTGCAAAAGAAATTGAGTTGAAAGATGCTATCGAAAACATGGGCGCTCAGCTTGTGAAAGAGGTTGCTTCTAAAACTGCCGATGCTGCCGGTGATGGTACCACTACTGCTACTGTATTGGCTCAGGCGATCTACTCACACGGTATTAAAAACGTTGCCGCTGGTGCCAACCCAATGGATTTGAAGCGCGGTATAGATAAGGCGGTTGCTGCTGTGATCGAAAACCTGAGAAAGCAATCCAAGAAAATAAAAGATTCAAGTGAAATATCGCAAGTAGCAACGATCTCTTCCAACAGCGATGCAGAAATTGGAAAGATGATTGCCGCTGCTATGGATAAAGTGGGTAAAGACGGTGTGATCACTGTAGAAGAAGCTAAAGGAACAGAGACCGAAGTTAAGACTGTAGAAGGTATGCAGTTCGATCGCGGTTACCTCTCTCCTTACTTCGTGACCAACACGGAGAAAATGGAGGCAGACCTTGACAACCCTTACATCCTGATCTACGACAAGAAGATCAGCAGCATGAAAGAACTTCTTCCAATTCTTGAGCAAACTGCACAAACCGGCAAGCCTTTAGTGATCATTTCTGAAGAGGTTGAAGGCGAAGCGTTGGCTACATTGGTAGTGAACAAAATCCGTGGCGCTCTGAGAGTGGCTGCTGTTAAAGCTCCTGGCTTTGGCGATCGCAGAAAAGCTATGTTGGAAGATATCGCAATCCTCACAGGAGGTAAAGTGATCTCTGAAGAAACTGGCATGAAGTTAGAAGATGCGAAATTGGAATACTTGGGCCGTGCCGAGAAAGTGAATATCGACAAGGATAACACTACCATCGTTAATGGTGCAGGCAAGAAAAACGACATTCAAGGTCGTGTGAACCAAATCAAAGCTCAAATTGAAGTAACTACATCTGATTACGATAAAGAAAAATTGCAAGAGCGTCTTGCTAAACTTTCTGGTGGTGTTGCCATCCTCTATATCGGTGCTGCTACGGAAGTTGAAATGAAAGAGAAGAAAGACCGTGTGGATGATGCGTTACATGCAACACGCGCTGCTGTTCAGGAGGGTATTGTCCCTGGTGGTGGTGTGGCGTACATCCGTGCTATCGAGTCTCTTAAAGAAGCCAAAGATCTTGGTTTGGATAACGAAGATCAGGCAACTGGTGTAAACATCGTTCGCTTGTCTTTGGAAGCTCCTTTGAGAACGATCGCTGAAAACGCTGGTCAGGAAGGATCTGTGATCGTTAACAAAGTGCGTGATGGTAAGAAAGACTTTGGATACAATGCCCGTGAGAACAAGTTCGAAAACTTCTTCGATGCAGGTATTATCGATCCTACGAAAGTAACTCGTCTTGCGTTGGAAAACGCAGCATCAATTGCTGGTTTGCTTTTGACTACGGAAGCAGTCGTTTCTGAGATCGCTGAAGAGAAAGAAGCTCCTGCTATGCCTCCAGGCGGTGGCATGGGCGGCATGATGTAAGCCATACATGTATTTTTAGATCAAAAGAAGGCTGTCTCGAAAGGACAGCCTTCTTTTTTACAGGAGATTTTGAGTCTCGAACGTGGTAAGAATGAACGAATTTATTCCCCTTTTTCTACTATTTTAGCAGTTAGAAATAGTTTGACTTATGGTAATCCACAACTCCTTCGCTGATTTTGTTCTGTTCCTATACGTGCACATGGCCCATGCCGATGGTGAATTCCATTCTTTAGAAAAAGGTGTGGTGCTCGGTAAAATGAGAAAAATTTTTCCAAACGAGCCCAGCTATGAAAAGAAGTTTGATGAAGCCGTAAATCAATACAGAACAATTGATCAAAGTAAAGTCACAGCTATTATCAGAGACACCTTCAAACATTTTGACCAGGTGAAGTTCGCCCAGAAATACAAGGTTTATACCGACATGTACGACATCATCAATGCCGATGGAAGAATAGACGAATCAGAGACCAAGGCGTTGAATGAACTAAAACAGATCATTGATATCGGAGCCCAGAAAGCTTAGCGATTTTTTATCGGTCAGCCTGAGCCTGTCGAAGGCGGGCTCAGGTTTCGACAAGCTCAACCTGATAACACAGTATTTATTCTGACCTGGAGTTTCCTATCCGATATAGCATCGTTGCCATTGCCGCAAAGAAAAGGACACCCAGTAGAGAATAGCCACCCGCTCCCAGAAGATCAGTCAAGCCGTGTTCAGCGCTGATCTGTTTCAATCCTTCAAAAACTTTATCATTCACCGAAAGCAAGGCCACGATTACACCGGCCAGGGCGCCACCGGCAATCAAACCTGTCGCGAAAAGACTGCCGCGACCCAGATCATCTTCCTGCACCACATCACCGCGCTTCTCAGCTTTCCAATCGATAAGTCCCTTGATGGCACCGCCAATAAAAATGGGAAGTGTGGTTGACAGTGGCAAGTAAAGACCAATTGCAAAAGCAAGCGCTTTGATGTTACAAAGTTCAATCATGACAGCAATGAAAACACCTACCATTACAAACTGCCAGTCGAGGTTGAACGATAAGATTCCTTTCGCTAGTGTTGCCATCAATGTAGCTTGTGGTGCCGAAAAGCGATCCCCTCCTATCGCGTGAATCATACCCTGGGCCGCCTCGGCTTGTGTCGGTGTGTCAAGTACTTTAACAACAATTCCAATCGCTACAGACGACACAATGGCTCCAATAAACAAGGCTAGTTGCTGGTAAAAAGGTGTGGCGCCAATAATGTATCCCGTTTTTAAATCTTGTGACGTGCCTCCGGCATTCGCTGCCGCGATACAAATCATTCCACCGACTACCAAAGCCAATGGCTCGTATAATTTTCCACTCCATCCTACCGCAGTGAAGATCAAACAAGTTCCCATCAGCGTGGCAATGGTCATACCCGAAATGGGACTATTGCTTGAGCCAACCAAACCTACAATGCGGCTGGCAACCGTGACAAAGAAAAATCCAAAGACAATAATCAAAATACCGATCAGAAATTTCTGAATGATTCCATCCCCTGGAATGCCAGGAAGCACCGTCATGAGCACAACGAGGATGATACTTCCTATGATCACAACTTTAAAAGACAGGTCGCGATCTGTTCGAAGAACACCTGCCTCGCCCTTCTCCTTCAACGAGCCAATGCTTTCGCGGAATGAGCTTACGATGGTTGGAATGGTTTTCACCAAGGTAATAAAGCCACCGGCTGCAACAGCCCCGGCACCAATCTGTCTGATATACGCGCGATAAATAGCATCGGCATAACTTCCGAAGGTATGAGTTGCAGGGTCCCATGTACCAGGGCCACCTGCTGAATTGATGTCCGCCAGATATCCCAGTTTCACTAATTGAATGGCGATTGTATCTGCGGGGACAAGAGTTGTCAGCAGCGGAATCATAGCCCACCACGCCAATACAGAACCAGCAATCAACACGCCACTTATCTTGGGCCCGATCACATAGCCCACGCCAAGGTATTCGGGTGTGATATCCGCACGCGTTGCCGCTGATGGCCAAAATTTATTGAGCTGACTTGTTACAAATGCCGGTGTCTCGGAGATGACATGAAATACTTTTTGAAGTATCGCATAACCCAACGCAATTCCCATTCCCGCGAAAGCGGTGGCAGCGAACACACCTCCTTTTTCACCTGCCTGCAGCACAGAGGCGCACGCAGTTCCTTCCGGATAAGGTAATGTTCCATGCTCTTTCACAATCAATGATCTTCTTAGCGGAATCATCATGAGCGTTCCGAGCATTCCACCGAACGCGGCAAGTATCAAAATGGTTAGGTAATCAAAATAGCTTTCACCTACACTAATTCCGTTTTCACCCGGTGACAGAAATAAAAAACCGGGAAGCGTAAACACAACACCTGCAGCAATTGATTCACCAGCAGAACCTGTCGTTTGAATGATATTGTTTTCCAGGATTGTCGTCTTTAAAAACTTTCGCCCCAGGGTGATAGCAATGACTGCAATAGGGATGGATGCGGACACTGTTAGGCCTGCTTTCAACGCGAGATAAACTGTTGAACATCCAAAAAGAATTCCAAACAGTGAACCAAACACGACCGACTTCACGGTGAACTCAGCTATGTTTTTCTCGGGTGCGATGTAAGGCTTAAATGCTTCCATGTTAACAGAATTTAGAATTACTTTATGTCGCCCATCAGTTTTTTAAGGCGCTTACTGAATATCAGTACGATTACGCCTGATATCATCATCACAATGACTACGCGTTGGAACAGATCAACCAACAACTGTGGATTTGCCGTGATCGCGGCATCATCGAACTCACCTGAGAACAATCCGGCAATCAAATTGCCAAGGGCCAACGACATAAACCAAATACCCATCATCTGACCCACGAATCTTTTTGGTGAAAGTTTTGACACCGCACTCAAACCAATTGGGTATAAACAAATCTCGCCAAACGTATGGAAGATGTAGGTGAACACGAGCCAGGTAGGAAGTGCTTTGCTGCCTGCCACGATAATCATGGAGCCTCCCATCATCACCAAATATCCCAGGCCCATAAAAAACAAACCCATCGAAAGTTTTACTGGCGTGGACGGATTGCGATTGCGTTTTGCCAGCCACACCCAAAGCCAGGCAAATAAAGGCACAAAGACAATTACCGCTCCTGCCGGAACTGTCTGAAACCATCCTGCCGGAAATTCAAAACTTCCAATAAACCGATCGGTATATCGATCGGCAAATAAACTCAGAGTTGACCCTTGTTGTTCGTAGCCGGCATAAAACATAAACGAAGCCAGAAAGAACATGGCAATTACTTTTATTTTGCTCTTCTCATCTTTATCCAGTTTTTCAAAGAGCAGTATGTAAACAAAATAAACAATCACGCTGCCTGCAATTGCATAAACTGAAATTTTGGCTACGAAGGTTGGATCAATGACAATTACGCGTGTTAGCAAAAGTGTCATGAATAATGCGAGAACAACGCCAAAGATGATCAGTCCTGATTTAAA
>JBGANU010000040.1:0-6875 GCA_044222145.1 Cyclobacteriaceae bacterium | reverse complement strand
TGAAAGCTCCCCTAAAAAGAGTAGCGATTAAAAATAGAGTTTAATCGTTAAAATTGGGAGAAAATGAAAAACACAAAATTCAATGAGAGCCAGATAGTTGGTATTCTCAAGCAACAAGAACAAGGCAAGAAAGTGGGTGACATATGCCGTGAGCATGGAATCAGTCAGCCTACTTTTTACTATTGGAAGAGTAAGTTCTCTGGAATGGACGTACCTCAACTCAAACGGGTAAAGGAATTGGAGGCTGAGTTAGCTCAGTACAAAAAGATTGTGGCCGAGCAAACACTTCACATTACCGTACTAAAGGATATTGTTGAAAAAAAGCTTTAGGGCCTGCCGAGAAACGGGAACTGATCGAGTATTCTGTTGAAGAGCACGCTATCAGTATTCGTCAGGTCTGTAAGCTGCTGGGTACACACCCTTCTGTATTCCGCTACAAGCCAAAGCCAAAAGATGATGAACCTATCCGAACACAACTTCAGACGATGGCAGAACTTCATTGCCGCTGGGGTTTTTGGATGATGTACCATCGGTTACGGTTAATGAATTTCACAGACAATCATAAACGCGTTTATCGCATTTACACGGAGATGAAATTGAACCTTCGCAGAAAACACAAGAAACGCTTACCAGCACGCATTAAGCAGCCTTTGCTACAGCCTCTTCATCACAACCTGACTTGGTCAATGGACTTCGTACATGACGGATTGCTCCAGGGCAAATCGTTCCGAGCCTTCAATGTAATTGATGATTTTAATCGAGAGATACTCAACATCACTATTGACACCAGCTTAACCAGCAGACGAGTAATCAGAGAACTCAATCGCATTGTTGAGTGGCGAGGTAAGCCGGAGTGTTTAAGAGTTGATAATGGACCAGAGTTCATTGCTCAAGCTCTGCAGGATTGGTGCGGGGACAGTATTGAATTGCGGTTCATTGAAAAAGGTAAGCCGCAACAAAACGCTTACATCGAACGGTTCAATAGAACTTATCGTGAAGAGGTTCTGGATGCTTTTGCATTTGATGATCTAAACCAAGCTCGTTTACTGACTCAAGCCTGGATGTGGATTTATAATAATGAAAGGCCGCATAGTTCTCTGGGTTATAAAACCCCTACACAGTTCCTATTGAAATATGGAAAACTCCACCACCCCCTAAAGGCCAACGCGGAGTTTCCCACATTCCAACAGGATGATAATTATAATTGGGAATCATTAATTTTGGATGCTACTAAATAGGGTAAGCTTTCAGTAGCAGCGGGTGCCGTAGTGAACAAAGATGTTCCGGCAAATACGATTGTCGGTGGTGTGCCTGCAAAAGTTCTTAAGACGATTGCCTGATGACGAACTACTCCTTCAGTACATCAAACAGCCAGGTATTGATGTAGCGTTTCCTTCCAGATTTTTTCCTGTGTGGTGATGATAACCGATCAGGCTATCAGGTATAAATAATGATAAATATTATACATGATAAAGTTCTCATGTATAGAAACCATACATGATAGAAGTTCCGGCAGGTGCTACTTTAATGAGGCCGCTGAATTATCTCTAGAAATTCAGCGATCGAAAGACTAACGGCTAGACCATCTTCGCTAAACTCTATGGATTCAAATTCATTCCAAGTGTGATCAATCTCTGGAATCCAATCGTCATGTTTTAGCCTTCGTACCTTCCAATTAGAAGGATCAAAAAATTCACCATCAATAAGAGAATTTCTGATTTCACTTTCAACGAATTCAAGAGCGAGAGAATCAGGGTTTGAAAAAACTTCGCGTCCAAATACTTTATAGTTTGCGCCATCGCGATAGAAATAATTGAATTGAATATTATTTTTTGAACCGTTCATCGTTATGATATTCAAGAAATTCCTTCGCGGGAATAAACCTCCTCGGTATTTGAATGGGCTGATTGTCGTACCTTAAAAAGTAGTCTCGCACGGATTCTGACTTTTGCTTCTTTAAGATGGAAGCAACTTTTATTGTTAAGTTGGGAAGGATAGTAATCAATCCATTTTCAAAAGCTTTATCGTGCAGTGCATTTAAACTCAAACCATTTTGGGGATTCATCCTGTTTTTCTCGTCTATTCCCCAAGGGCGAATATGACCTGCTACCAACAATTCTTGGTTTGAGATACTTGTAATGCAGCATTTGAAATCATACGAAGACAACACCATCCGCCTGAAGAATTTCTGATTGACTCTTACTTTAACAGTTTGAATCCGTGTTTTGCCTTCTTTAGGTAAATCATCCAAATCAATTTCATTTAGTTCTTCAACAGTCTGGTTCAGGTATTTTGCACGCAGCTTTTCACTTTCAAAAGGAAGTTGATCCCAATGGTTGTAAAACTCGTTCCATATCTCTTGATCAAGTTTGCTTGCGTTTGAAGCGCCTTTAATTCCACGCGCCTTTAAAGTGGGATCAAAGCTTGCAAAGTTTACAAGTTTGAAAGCTACCGAGTTTGGCGTTCGTCCAATAATTTTTGCAAGTTGAAGTACATCAGGATTGTTTCGATGAAGTTTCCCGAAAGGCAACTTGCAATAGAGGTTAATAGCGAGAATTAATTCATCGCGTGTCCAGAGCTTTTGGCCTTCTTTCATCGTCAAGATTTATTCTTCGTCAGTTACAACAAAGGTGAATTCGTATTCGATCATAAACTCGACATACCGCTGAGTTTCATTACCAAAGCTACATAGTTGCGAAGACTTTTTTGTTTGCCTTTACGTCACGTTCGGAGGTTATAACGGCACACAAACTAAATCGGAGATGGACTGCTTTTGTGTTAATTATAGAATGAAAGTCCCCTAGATGGTATAAAAACAAAAAACCTCGCAGAACAATTAGTTTGCAAGGTTTTGATTTCTATTCAATAATCCTGTGGGATTATGAGACATGATCCTGCGCTCAACACTCAGTCAAAGAGAAATAAAGCCGCGCTTCGCGCTCCCTTTTTCTTTTCGCGGCCGAAACTCCACGGCATTGATTTCGTCCTTAAAAAGAAAAACCCTGACGTTGTCAGGGTTTTGTTTCTCTCTTTCGTGATCCCGCTGGGCATCAATTAGTTACATCAGTATTAATCAGAAATTATCCGGATGCATCTTCAATTTGAAATTGTGGTGTTGCAAGGTAAACTGTTAGTTACCGCACTTTACTATCCTCACCGTGGGTTATCGCATGGCCTCCCACGGAAATGCTACTAATCTTAATGGCCCCATGGCATTTCCTGACTTGTGCGGGACCCTTTCCCTCTGACTCTGGTATCCCGGGTCGTGACAAGCTAAACGTGCCGTTGGCATCACGACCGACCCTTTTTCCCTTTTGTACTTGCGGACCCGGGAAGCCTCTCTACTATCCTGGTCCTTGACAGTTTAACCATAAAAAAAAATAGCTGCCAATCGGTAACTTTTTGCTCCCTTATCGTATTTATAGGTTGAGCGATTACAATAGATGTCGTCATTTTGGCAACGTCTTGAAGATATAACCGTCTCAGCGTTCATTGAAAATTTGGTTGGCGAACTTATAGAAGGTGTGGCTGGTGGAGTTCTTGTCTGGAATTTAATCTGGGCAGGGACATTGTGGAATAATTTGAAATCTAAAACAATAAAAAAGATGGAGAAGAAAATAAGAAAAACCTTAAATAAGTATGTGAGCAAGTCGAAGAAACTTGTTTCCAAAAATAAGATGACTATTGCATCAACGGTCGCAGGACTCGCGGTGAGTAGCATAGGCCTAATCCTTTCTGCTGGGCGTACCATTTAAAGTATCAGCAAGTGCTTCTGAAAGTATAAGGTTTCCAACCAAACAATCGATGAGAGACAAGCCGTTATGGCCCCAGCATGAAAGTCTTGCGATCCAATTAAAAGCCACCCGATAGGTGGCTTTTTCATTTTGAGGAGTTATGAAAGCACTAAACCTTGGATAATATATTGTCAGTGGCTGCCCGAATAATTTTTTTTGTGTGATAACTAATTCTGTATGCAACACAAAAACCAAAATGGAATTTCCGAAGACACACTTCTGAAACTGTTCTTTCAACGTTACGGAAAAGCTTTGATAAAAGAGGCATTCCTTGAATTCTTAAAAGAGAATGAACTGATGATCATCTCAAAGAAGGAGCCTCATCAAAAACTCCTAACTACTGATGAAGCTGCGAAATACCTGGCAGTTAATCGACATACAATCTATGAATACATGAAGATGGGCCTACCAAGTTTTAAAGTCAGCAAGGCGCATAAATTCAGATTGGATGATATCTGGAGATTCCGGAGAAGTTGACCACCCAAATCCGGAGTAATCTGACCACCAGTTTCCGGAGCAAACTGACCACCAGTTTCCGAGGCAAATTGACCACCGGTTTCCGGGGTAAATTGACCACCAAAAAGATGTCTTAGAAGTCGCCTGTTTTAGTACGCCAAAAATCAGGACGTTGGTGCTTAAACCACCTACGTCCATGGCCAACAAAACAATAGCGATGATTCAAATCAGACAGATACTCCGCTTGCATTCTCAAGGGAAGAGTAAACTCCAGATTGCGATACTCACTGGAGTATCACGCAATACACTGAAGCGTTACCTGCGCAAATTTGATGAGGGTAAATACTCTTATGAAGCCATCAACCATTTCACGGACCACGAGTTAGAGATACTCTTTGGCAGTGCAGAAAGCCCAAAAGTTGATAATGCAAAACTTCAGGCTTTGCAAGAATTGTTTCCCGAACTAAGTAAACAACTCAAGCGAAAAGGAATGACATTATTAAAACTTTGGGAGCAATATTATGAGCAGCATCCGGAAGGTTATCGCAGAAGTCAGTTTTGTGTGTTGTTCAACCAATACGTTCGTGGCACAAATCCAGTGATGCACCTGGAACACAAAGCTGGAGATAAGACCTATATTGATTTTGCTGGTGATAAACTTTTTATTGTTAATCCGCTTACCGGAGAAGAAAAGAAAGTGGAAGTCTTTGCTGCCATTCTGGGTTGCAGTCAATTGACGTATGTTGAAGCGGTAGCCAGTCAGAAGAGCGAAGATTTAATTAAAGCTACTGAGAATGCGTTCCATTATTTTGGCGGCACTACCGCGGCCATTGTACCGGATAACCTCAAGAGTGCTGTGACCAAGAGCAGCAAGTACGAGCCACAGATCAATGAAACCTTTGCTGATTTCGCTGAGCACTATAGCACCGCTGTGATCCCAGCAAGAGCCTATCGCCCAAGAGACAAAGCCCTGGTAGAGGGAGTTGTAAAAATCATCTATACCAAAATTTATGCTCAGCTTGGACAGCGCACATTTACTTCTCTGGAAGAACTCAACGCAGCCATACATGTCCTTCTGGAAGAGCTTAATAACGCACATCTTAAAGGAAGAGACTACAGCAGAAGGCAGCAGTTTGAGGAGATTGAACGTGGACAATTACAATCCTTGCCCACCTTTCGATATGAGTTGAAAAGACAAATGATCGGAACGGTCATGAAGAATGGACACGTGGGACTCAGTGTGGATAAGCATTACTACAGCGTTCCTTTTCGTTTCATCGGTAAGAAGGTGAAAATCCTCTACACCTCAACACTGGTGGAGATCTTCTATCGTTACGAACGCATAGCCGTTCATTCACGGAACCAACGAAAATATCAGTACACAACGGTCAATGAACACTTAGCTTCCGCCCATCGCTACCTCAGTGATTGGACAGCCGATAAGTTTATCGAACAAGCAAAAGGTATTCATGCCGATGTCGCTGCTTATATCTGTAAAGTGATTGAAGGCAAGTCTCATCCGGAACAAGCTTATAAATCCTGTTCTGGTATTTTAAGTTTATCACGTAAGGTAGGCAACCAGCGATTGATCAATGCCTGTCGCAGAGCCTATCAATACGGTATTTATAACTATCCAATCATTGTTCAAATACTGGACAAGAAACTCGATGTATTTACCCCCGAAAGTGAACACATCAATACGATGCCGGATCACGGCAACATCCGGGGTGGTGATTATTATCAATAATTATTTTCAACTAAATCCCAAACTACATGAACACGGAAACACTAGAAAAAATGAGGAAGATGCGACTGCTGGGAATGCATCGCACTTTTCAAACCAGTCTGCAAACACCAAGGCCCGAAAGCCTCACCTTGGATGAGATGATTGCACAGCTCATCGATAGCGAGTGGGATGATCGGCACAATCGTTCTATCGATCGAAGTATGAAGCGAGCAAAGTTTCGATACAATGCTACGTTGGAAAATCTGGACTATGCACCGGAAAGAGGAATAGACAAAAATCAAATTCATCGCTTTGGTGACGGATCTTTCATTAAGAAAAATGAAAACATCCTCATCACAGGAAGCACAGGGACCGGAAAAAGTTTCCTCGCATCAGCTCTTGGCTACCACGCCTGCATGATTGGATTTAAGGTGCTATACATGAATGCAACGCGTTTATTCGCTCAACTGAAAATGGCAAAGGCGGATGGCTCCATACTCAAAGAAATGGTCAGGATAGAACGCCAAGACTTGCTTATTATAGATGATTTTGGGATCCAGCCATTCGATCATCCCGCCAGGTTATCACTATTAGAATTGATTGAAGATCGGCACGGAAAACGTTCAACGATATTTACTTCACAACTTCCCGTCAAACAATGGCATGATGTCATCGGCGAACAAACAGTGGCCGATGCCGTACTTGACAGAATCGTACACAACGCGCATCGCGTTGAACTGAAGGGCGAATCCCTGAGAAAAAAATGGAGTAAAAAAACAACAGAAGCAATTGAAGAATAACTAATTTTAAAACACTAATTCTGGCAGCACTTTTCTGACATCAACTACTGGTGGTCAATTTGCTCCGGATTCAGGTGGTCAATTACACCGGATTTTGCA
>JBGANU010000001.1:29900-569368 GCA_044222145.1 Cyclobacteriaceae bacterium | reverse complement strand
AAACCTGAGATTGAATTGTACCCACGCCAAACCTTGCGGCTCTTCACCACTTTCGTACGTGGAAAGTTTTTGTGCATTGGGGCGATTAGGTCGGATGACTTTAGAAACAAACAGTGCTACGATTGCAAAAACAATCGCCACGATGATAAAGAGTAAAATTTCTCCAAACTCTGAAAGGTAGTGCTCCCGGTCCATAGCCACACTTTGAACCAAAGATACACATTACACTTTCAGAATCAGGATAACTCGCTTGCTTATTTCCACGCGGCAATGATGATGCCCATGATGGTCAACGCCACCACGCTGTATCCGGCATTGATCAAAAATAAAGTAAATGACTTTCGTTCAAACAGATAATGAGTTCCCACGAAAGTGGCCACCCAGCCTGCGCCCGCCAGAAATCCCCAGAGCGCACCCATGGTAGGATCGTTTTCGGGGCCCATGAACATGGCCAGGTTAACGGCCGAGATCACCGCCAATAGAAAGGCAAGACCAAAGATCTTTACCATGTTGGCGCCTTTCATGTCCTCTTCTTTAAATCCATTTTCACGCATCCACGCTTTACCGAATACAGCCGGTGAGTACCATAATCCACCAAGAAGAAAAGTGGACAATGCTGCGACTAACAGTGCGAGGTAATTCAATTGTACATCCATGATTTTTTGAGTTTAGGTTTTGGGGAATATTTACTTTGATAAAATAGTTGCCGGCTTCAATCCTTTCGGTAATTTATTTGGAAAGTCACTCCAATCAATTGGAGCTACTTCCAAACTATATTTCAAGTTAGGTAAAACAAATTCACTCCAGGCTTTTGTGAAGTACGCGTAGACCGAATCCCAGTCGGTGCCTGTGCCCCAACCAGTCTGATAAAGCGTCAACTTAGTTTTGGAATCCGATAATTTATTAAATCGAATAATCACCACCGTTCTTTGTTTCCGAATGTCGGGCCATTGCGGTGGTGCATCCCATGTAAACGAAATCATTTTTTTATCCTGAAACGCGAGCACACGATTGTTCTCCGCTCCGCGCTGGCCTTCTGGCGCTGTGGGCATAAACAGCATGTCCATATAGCCCAACGTAGATAATTCCAATCGCGAAGAAGGTGCAAAAAATTTCTTTCTTCCAGAATCTGTCGCCCACCTCGACCACACGCTATCTAAAGGCGCGTTGATCTCAATAGAAAATGATAACGCTCGTTCTGTAAGATTTTCCTGAGCATTCGAGTAGCGTACCAGCAATAACGCACCCATCATCATTACGATCTTTATTAGTTTGATCTGTGTATATTCCTTTCTCATATCAATTGGTTTAAAGACTAGTCAATTGTTTTCCTGTTTTAATATAATAATTAATAGCTTCTTCCCAGTCCTTAAGATCATGAGCAAACATTTTTTCGATGGCTACTTTGTTTCTTCTATTTCCTGCTTCGGTAAGTCCGGTGTAGCTGTAGGTAACGGTCACCTCTGTTTGTGTTTCATGTTGCTTGCCTGCAACGCGGATAAACCAAACACGCTCTGACGTGAAAACTGTATACTCTATCAAATATGCTTCGGGCTGATATTGGGTAACAGTCCATGTGTAGTTCCCTTCACCTTCCCTGCCGGGTGTTTGAAAAACCATGTGTTCCTCCACGTCAGCACCATTTGAAAAAAGAATAACCGGATCCCAACCTTCTGCCCATTCCTTTTCGCGAACCGGCCCAAACAACTCGAAGGCCTGCTCAATGGGTTGATTCACAAAAAAAGTAGACGAACGTTCCAGGCGTTCAGCTTGAAATACTTTTTCATCGACAGCGCATGAACCCATTGCCATAACCAATACGATTAAAATTTTAAAACGCATGACAAATCATTTACTGACTTGAAATAACGAACTTTATAAACACGAAATTTGCCACAAACACCCAACCGGAATAAAACGTGACTGAACCGGAATCAACTACAGAAGAGCAGCAGGAAGTAAAACTGAACGACAACGTAATTCGTCTGGTGGGCATACCTCTTTTTGGAATTTTAATTCCCAACCTTACCGGACTGTTTGGCAATATACCTTTCACTGATTCGCGTTATTGGCTCGGCTATGTGTATTTCATCACGTTAGCCGGATTGATCTGGCAAGGCAACCGGTACTTACTTTTTCGCACACGCAAACGCTTTACATGGTTTGACAAGCCGATTGAAAAGCTTGTCCTGCTCTTCATGAATAATATCTTTTATACCACGCCCTTAACAATCGCATGGCTTTGTATGTGGTATAACTTTGCAGGATTCAGCGCTATAAAATGGGATGTTATCTTAGTCGTGTCATTAATCAACGTGATGTCTGTTTTGTTTGTGACACACGTTTATGAAACGGTGTTTATGGTAAAAGAGCAGGAAGGAGAGCAAATCAAAAATGCAGAACTGCAACGTGCTAAAGCCGAGGCAGAGCTAGCCGCATTAAAGAACCAGATTGATCCGCATTTTATGTTCAATTCGTTGAATACATTAACCTATCTTATCAAAGCTGATTCCGGCAAAGCACTTACGTTCACAGAGAATCTGGCTGAAGTGTATCGTTATATCCTTAGTCAGAAAGATCAAACCATGGTTTTACTTGATGATGAATTGGACTTCACTCATAAATATACCGACTTGCTTCACCTGAGATTTGGAAATGCATTGATCATCAAAAAACAGTTTAACGGAACGGCCGGAAAAGATTTTCTTATCCCTCCTACTTCCGTGTTTGTCGCTTTCGAGAATGCCGTGAAGCACAATGAGATCAGTGAAAAAATGCCGATGCATGTCGATGTAGATATAAAAGAAGGTCAGTTGATTATCAGCAACACCATTCGAGAACGAAAGAACCGCGCGCATTCATCAAACATTGGCTTGAAAAATCTGGACGAACGATTCAAACTCTTAACGGGCCGAGCCATCACGGCCAATCGCGAAGGAGATAAATTTGTTGTGCAACTTCCATTAATCCCGATTAACAGCTAGTCATGAATGTGATTATCATAGAAGACGAACTTCCGGCTCGGGCAAAATTGATTTCGATGCTGGAGACACTCAACCATTCCATCAACGTTGTGGCGCAATTGGGCAGCGTGAAAGAAAGTCTGGAATGGTTGCAGATAAATCGTGAGCCCGCGCTCGCATTTGTGGACATTCAACTTTCAGACGATCATTCCTTTGAAATCTTTCGAAAGCATCCGGTAAAGTTTCCTGTAATTTTTACAACGGCTTACGATAAATACTTATTGGAAAGTTTTGAGTTCAACTCGATTGATTATCTTCTCAAACCCATTACCGAAGAAAAACTAAAACGATCGCTGCAAAAAATCCAAAAACTGGAACAACACTTCTTACAAGACAATATTTTAAAACTTCTTCAGCAACCATCAGCGCCTTCAAAAGGGCGTATTGTAGCGCGCAAAGGAACCGAGTTCGTTGCTCTCAATCTTGATGAAGTGGCGTACTTCTTTACAGAACACAAAATCGTTTTTGTCCGCGATTTTTCCGGGCGGCAAATGATCGTTGATAAAAATCTTGGTGAACTCGAAACCGAACTGAGCAAAGAAAACTTCTTTCGCATCAATCGAAAATTCATTGCCAACCAAAAGGCGATTGATCGATTCAAACCCGACAACGGAAAGATCCGAGTGTTTCTAAAACCCGAAATGAAAGAAGAAGTACACGTGAGCAAAGAAACCGCGCCTGAATTCAGAGTGTGGATCGGGAGCTAATTGGTCAATCCCTCAATAAGCCAATGTCTATTGACAACTGACCAACTAGCTAATCGACTACTAAAAGCCCTATTCCTTCGGTTCCCATAGTTCGATCTTGTTTCCATCCGGATCCATAATCCATCCGAATTTTCCGTAAGACTCTTCTTGCATCTCGCCAACAATGGTAACGCCCTCTTCCGTCAACACTTTCAATAACTCAACAAGGTTCTCCACGCGATAGTTGAACATAAATTGTTTTTCGCTGGGCTGGAAATATTTTGTGTCGTCTTTGAAAGGACTCCAGGCAGTGATGGCCGGAGTTTTCGCGTCCTTGTTTTCCGGATCAATCCATTTAAAGGACGCACCATAGTCATCAACTGGTAAGCCCAGGTGTTTACCATACCATTCTTTGATTTTCTTGGGGTCAGTTGTTTTGAAGAACACACCGCCTAGTCCGGTTACTCGTTTCATTTTTTATTATTTAAAGTTTTTTCATAGATCTCAATCCATTGTTGCGGTGTTAGCTTAGATGCAAGCGTGCCAATTACATCCACGGGCACATCTTCGGGTTTTTTAAATCGAATACAAGCTCCACCGATGTCCAATTTCTTTGTCGAAAAGGCTTTCCACTCTTCCAAAAACCAATCGCGTAATTTTCCTTGCATAGCCATGTGATAGATGGCAATGTGGTTCTTTTGCGATGCTACGTTGATGAAAGGCAACGGAAGCTTGGGCGTAACGTGATAACCACCCGGATAAAGTTTATGTGGCACCACGTAACCAATCATGCCATAGCTCATCACTTCCTCAAAACCTTTCGGGATATTATTTAAGATGGCTTTGCGTATGGCGATGATGATGTTCTTTCGCTCAGGAGGAAGTTCGTTGATATATTCCGGAACTGTTTTGGCTTTGGATTGCATAGAGTTGGTTGATGGGTGTTAATGGTCAGCGGGCAGAAACTGCCTCTTGCGAAGCAACGCGGCACTCAATAATGAAATAAGAATTCCTACGGGAGCAATTTCCATCAGTGTAATGCCAAATCGAATGAGCGGATTTTTATACATCGTTGCAAAGTCGTCCATCTTTTTCTTTGCCTCCATAAGTTCTGCCTCAGTGGCTCCTCCAACTTTCATTTTTTCAATTTGCTTCTCTCCATACAGCGTGATAAAGTCACCCTTCATGTTGAGGCGCGTTACTTCCCAACTAACGGCATAGATCAAGGAAGCAACCAACGTGATCAGCAGGCCGACTATCAAGGCGTTACCAAACGTGATCGAACCATTCATTTGATTATCGCGATATGACTTCACGCCAAAAAAGACCATGGACAAGGCGATGACCATCGTGGTATATCCCAGCCATTCACCGTTTTCAAGTTTTAAGATTCCACTTTCGTACAGCGGCATCGTGATCATCAGCATGGCTCCGACAATCACACCGGCAATTAGTCCGTAGATCAATACAATTTTTTTCATAGCGTTAGATTTTTCGCTCAAAACAACGGCCGATGACCGCAAAAGCCTTCACCCGAAAGTATGATTCTCTCTAAATTAATGGAAATCACCCGAAAGTCTAGCGAGCAACAGTCGTTACAGGTCACCGGTTGCAAGCATTAGAATTAACCCCGATTTTTGAATTTGCAAACGGCATAACTTGCGATTTGAAACGGGTAACCGGCAACTATTTCAAGGTATCAACCTTAGTTCCTTCCCTTTTTGCACCGCTTGTGTTCTTCGCTTCACGTCAAGCTTCAGAAAAAGATTGGATGAATGAGTCTTAATCGTATTGAGAGACACGAAAAGTTTGTCGGCAATTTCCTGGTTGGATAAACCTTGTGCCATTAATTGCAATACTTCGTGCTCGCGCTTGCTGATTTCCAGTCGCTGTAACTCGCTCTCGTTGAGAATAAAATCCGGACCTACCAACACCACTTTCTTTTGAGTCAGTCTCAATCCCGCCCACACTCCCAATGCTGTAAACATAACAGCAATGATTCCCACATAAAACTCGGTGGACAGATCGCGGACAAATAAACGATACTCGAGATACTTCAGCAGGAAGACGAGAACGGCCATGGCAAGACCGTAGAAGATGATGGTGCGCTTCATGCTTATCAAACGTCTTATTTCGTACGCACGAGATCGTAGGTAATAGCGGAAGCAGTCTTGCTTTGCAGATGGAGAATCCGACCGCCACGCACTACTTCAAAGTAAGCATTAAAATCTTCCGTACCATCTTTCCATCGATTGGTCATACTGATGTCCCAATTCGTCACGATTAACTTCCCTTTATATTCCTGCGTATAGAAAGTGGTAGTGCCATACACGCTCGAAGTCCCGCTGTGGCTGCTGCTATAGGTTCCATCCGAATTAAAAATGAATGTGTGTGCACTCTGCGCATAATTCATACCTGCATAATTTCCGGTATAGGTATTATACAAATTGACTGATGCACCCGAGCTTGATGACCAGGTTCCCGAAATATCCTTTAGGTTGATTGCAAATTTATTGTAGCCAACCATATTACCGAGTTGCTTGGGTTCCGGAAACGCCTGATAATATGAATTCCGATCGGGCGCAATGGCCAGCACTGGCGTGGCAATTCCATTATTTACCAATACATTCAATGCCAGATAATGAGGCGTATTTGTTTTTGGATCGATCACATCACCTTCAATGAAATAGGTTCGGAAATACGTGACACCTTCCTGTAAGCGCACCGCAGATTTAACGGTGAAGTTTGGAACAACCAACAAATTCCAAAACTGATCACTGAACTCCAGATTAGAGTCACGCATTTGGTCCGTTATTTCAGACGCGTAGTAAATCAACACCTGAAGGTTTCCCTTTGTCGTCTTCACAAAGTCTGGCGCAACCGCAGAAGTCCACCCGTCATCAAAATTAATGGTGGTAAAGGTATACGTGCTATTAGCAACCGGTGCTACCTCTTGCGTGGGCTTTGCTTCTATTTGCTTTGTTTCAGTTATCTGTGGCGCGGCCTCAACTTTAGGTAGAGGTTGAGGCTCTTGTGTTTTTACTTCTTCTGTAACAACAGGCTGCACGGCCACCACCGGTGCCTCCTTTTGCTTTATGCTTATCACGGGCATCAAATAAAACGCAGTTTCTTTCTTAAGCGATTCCAGATACATCAAAACGATGCGTTCATTATTTTTTAGCAACGCATAGGCTGGCTCTGAAGAAAATGATTGTAAGCTCCATCCTGCATTTTGCAAAGCAAGTTTAATGTCCGCCACAGTTTGTTTAGTGGTAGAGGCTGGCAAACTAAATACTTCAACATGATCACCTAATACAAGTGCGTTCTCCTCCGCCTTCATCTGTAAAAGAGTTCTTGCTGCTGCCGTGCTTAAAATTCGCTTGTCTTGCTTTGATCCAGCCGGAAGATTGATATCCGATAGTTCTGATTTCACGGCAGGAGATTGGCTAAAGCCGATCGAGGCGACACTAATAAAGACTAAAACAATAATCGAACGTGGCATTTTAATTTTCATGGTTGAAAGTTAAAGTTCCGAATTAATCTCGTCCGTCTTCCACAACTAACTGACTTTCAGCCTCAATATTTTTTAGTCGGATTACTAATTAATTTAGCTTAATTACTAATATTGTATACTAATTTAATTAGCAATGAAGACTATCAAATCTGCCCTTTTAGGCTCAAAATCAATCATCGACCATAATCCTGATGCCCTGCTGTTTCAATTAAAAGAGATTTTGAAAGAGCACCGCGAATTGATCATCAACCGGTTGGTTGGTGATATTGCCACCTACATTGATTATAAGTTCAGTGTAAAACCCGAAAAGCACCTGATCGAAACGGTGAAAGACCGTTTACTCACTCTGAAAAAATCCAATGTTGATCTTAAGAACTATGACGCGGTAGTTCAACAGGTCATGACAAGGGCCGTCACACATTTAACGAATGAACCCTTCTACAGTGAAATTGATGACTACCTCGCTCAATTTATCCTAACCTCAAAACAATTGAAAGTTGTCTGATTGAAAACAGGTTAAATCCGCTGAGATAAAATGGGGTAATTTTAGACGAACAATATTTCGGCTTGCAGATAGTTTATACTTTAGCCTGAACTTTAGGCGTCTATGAAAACGATTTGTTTGTTTTTATCATGTTGCTGCACCGTTGCCGTGGCGCAGGTGCCAACACTTGATTTAAATGAAAGCTCTCGTTCTGTTAAATACAACAACCCGGCTGCGATCGGCCAGAAGACGGTCCAAAATCTGACGTATTCAGATGTGCGTGGTAAATGTTTTTGGGACAACGACTGGAACCCTGGCATTTTAATTCTAAAAGGCGGCAGCGTGGTGAAGATGTCAAACGTAAAGCTCAATCTTTATACAAACGACATTCATTATCTGAACAGAGAAGGTGTTGAACTTGTGGCACAAACTGGCCAGGTAAAAAAACTCATTCTGTTTTCCAATCAGGATACGACAAAGGCCGTGGCGGTTTTCCACAGTCTCGCGGGCACTGGTTCAAACAAGGGGGAAGTCTTTTATCAAATACTGAACGATGGCAAAATTCAACTCCTGAAAAGAGTTACAGTCAATTTACGTAAGAAAGATTATGATCCATCAGTTGGCAAGGCCGAGTACCGATTTGCTTCCGACACTGATTATTTTTTGAAGGATGATAGCGGATTGAATCTATTGAAAGGACTTAACAAGTCTGCCGTACTGGACATTATCAAACCCACTGATGCTACCGATCAATGGCTCAGTTCTCATAAGAATAAATTGAAAAGCGAAGAAGATGTTGTGGCATTTTTAGCCTTCATCAATTCTGAAGAAAAGTGAATTTAAAAACAGATAGTCAAAATCTTCTTACCGGTTGTTACATGATAGTGTTTTAGATCGGTAAGATTGAGTCGTTCAACTAATCACCCAGCCCATCCTTCTCTATCCAAACTTCTGTACTGAATCGCTTCGGCCAGATGTTCAATTTTAATTTCTGGTGTGCCGGCAAGATCAGCAATGGTGCGTGAGACTTTTAAAATTCGATCATAAGCACGTGCAGAGAGACCCAGCCTTTCCATGGCTGTCTTCAGCAGACTGCGGCCTGCTTCACTGATTTCACAAATCTCTTTTACCATGTTGGAAGGCATCATGGCATTGCAGTAAATATCTTTCTGTCCTTTGAATCGTTCGGTTTGAATTTCACGTGCTTTCACAACCCGGTCCCGTATTTCTGCGCTGGTTTCAGATTTGCGCGTGGCGGTCATCTGATCAAAACTCACGGGCACTACCTCCACATGTAAATCGATACGATCCAGCAGCGGGCCACTCACTTTGCTAAGATAGCGTTGCACAACACCGGGGCCGCATACACATTCTTTCTCCGGGTGATTGTAGTAGCCGCACGGACAAGGGTTCATACTTGCAACCAGCATAAAGTTGGCCGGATATTCGATTGAAACTTTTGCCCGTGAAATGGTCACTCTTCTTTCTTCCATGGGCTGCCGCATCACTTCCAGCACCGTACGTTTAAACTCCGGAAGCTCATCTAAAAACAATACGCCATTATGCGACAAAGAAATTTCTCCAGGTTGTGGATTGCCTCCACCACCTACGAGGGCGATGTCTGATATCGTATGATGTGGTGAACGATACGGTCGCGTTGTTAATAATGTAGAGTCTGCTCCAATTCTTCCTGCAACAGAGTGAATCTTGGTTGTCTCTAATGCTTCATTCAATGTTAACGGTGGCAATATCGATGGCAATCGCTTTGCCAGCATTGTTTTACCAGCTCCGGGCGGGCCAATCATGATAACATTGTGTCCACCGGCTGCTGCAATCTCGAGGGCACGCTTAATATTTTCCTGGCCCTGCACGTCTTTGAAGTCGGTGTCATAACTATTGAGCTTGCTTTGAAAAACATCGCGAGTATCGATGCGCAAGGGCTCAATATTTATTTTGCCTTCAAAGAAATCAATCGCTTCTTGCAAAGTCTCCACACCTATCACATCCAGGTTGTTGACAATGGCAGCTTCGCGCACATTTGCTTTGGGCAATATAAAACCTTTGAACTCTTCTTTGCGAGCTTGAATGGCAATGGGCAAAACTCCTTTGATGGGCCGCAATGTTCCATCCAATGCAAGCTCACCCATGATCACATATTTCTCAAGCTTGTCGGTGATGATCTGACCGGAAGCCAGCAGAATACACAGCGCGATTGGAAGGTCGTATGCCGAGCCCTCCTTGCGAAGATCTGCAGGTGCGAGATTCACGACCACTTTATTTCGTGGCATGTAGTAGTGCAAACTCTTCATCGCAGACTCAATGCGATGTTGGCTTTCTTTGATGGCCACATCGGGAAGGCCCGTCATGAAAAACTTTTGGCCTTGAATAACATCGACTTCGACCGTGATTGTCTTTGCGTCTACACCGTGTACTGCACTACCAAAAGTCTTAGCTACCATAATTGTTTACCTCTTACAAAGTACAAAACAATTGATAATGTTTAAACTTTTGCCAACCTAAGTTTGAGGTGATGGAGATGACGTTAAGCCACTTGCTTCTCAATCAACAGAATGAGGATGTGAATGATTTTGATGTGAACTTCCTGAATGCGATCGGCATAACCTTGATGATCAACACGCAATTCTATGTCAGCCAATGAAGACAACCTCCCTCCGTCTTTTCCCGAAAGGATTATCACCTTCATACCTTTTTCCTTTGCGGCTTGTGCAGCACGAATCACGTTCATAGAATTTCCGCTGGTGCTGATGCCGAGTAAAACGTCTCCGGTGTTTCCGAGTGCTTCTACATAACGCGAAAAAATAAATTCAAAACCATAGTCGTTGCCCACGCATGAAATATGACTGGCATCGGAAATACAAATGGCCGGTAAAGCTTTTCTGTTGTCTCTGTATCGGCCGGTCAACTCTTCGGCAAAGTGCATGGCATCACAATGTGAACCTCCGTTGCCGCAGGAAATAATCTTGCCTCCCGATTGGATGGTGGTAGCCAAAAGCCTTGCAGCCGATTCAATTTTTTCGTGATTGGCCGGATGAATAATAAATTTCTGTAGAACCTGAGCCGCCTCGTTCAGTTCATAGTCAATGATTGAACGGAAATCCATTTCTATTTTGGCGCTTGAGTGGAAGAAGATGGCTTACCAGCTTCCTGATAATCGTAGACTTTTGCTTTCAATACATTGTTTTCATGGCGGGCAGCTTCTTCCTTCGCCTGGGATTCCTTTGCGATTCGCCACGACCAGATAAAGTCGGCTATTAACAACACCAAACCGAACAGGGTACCATATTTGAACCACGAAACATAAGAGACAATGCTAAAGAGCAGGCTGGTATTTGCATCAATCATCAACGTGAAAATGAAACCAACCAGATGATAAGCAGCAAAAATGCTGAAGAATATAATCCTGTTCTTTGTCATGTTATTTTACGGTTAGACAAACTTAGGGTTTTTAAGCAAATCGAAAAATGAAATAAGGCCTAAAACCTTGCACAGAGATAGTAAAGTGCAGAGAATTTACCTTCGGTCATTCAATAGCACAGCACTTACTTATCTGTTTTCTGAATACTACTTAGTTTTTTATAAAGTCCATTACTTTGTGACAATTGATCGTGCGTGCCTCGCTCAATTATCTCCCCATTTTGAATCACCAGAATTTCATCAGCATGCTGTATGGTGCTAAGGCGATGGGCAATCACAATGGATGTTCTGTTTTTCATCAGGTTAAATAACGCTTCTTGCACCAACTTCTCCGATTCAGAATCAAGCGCTGAAGTAGCTTCATCCAAAATAAGAATAGCTGGATTTTTAAGAACTGCACGCGCAATGCTTAACCGTTGGCGTTGCCCGCCCGAAAGTTTCGAGCCACGTTCACCAATTAATGTCTGATAGCCCTTTTCGGTTTGCATGATAAAATCATGAGCGTTGGCAATCCTGGCGGCTTGCATGACCGACTCTTCGCTTACGTTGGGCATTCCAAAAGCGATGTTATTAAAAATGGTATCGTTAAAAAGAATGGACTCCTGAGTAACCACACCCATCTGCTTTCGCAGAGATTCTATTTCATATTCAGTGATGGATCGGCCATCGATGCACACTTCTCCCGAAGTCGGATCGTAAAAGCGCGGGATCAAGTCTGCAAGTGTTGATTTGCCTCCACCAGACGTTCCAACAAGTGCGATGGTCTTTCCTTTGGCGATCGTCAGATTAATATTTTTTAACACCAGATCAGTTTCGTAGGCGAAGCTTACATTTTTGAATTCAATGTTGGATTCAAAACTTTTTAACTCAATGGCATTTGGCTTATTCGAGATGGCAGACTTGGTATCAATGATTTGAAAAATCCGTCTTGCAGAGGCTGTTCCTTTCTGTAGTGAGGTGATACCATTAGAAAAACTTTTGGCCGGCTGCAGAATCATCGAAAACAAAGCCAGGAACGTAAGGAATACCTCTGGTGACAAAGACGAGTTTTCACTCAACACCATATTTCCACCAAAGAAAATAACACCTGCTATTATGGTAACACCTAAAATTTCAGAAACGGGTGAAGCCATTTCGTTTTTATACGAAAGCGACTTGTTGAATCTGCGATACGTCAGGCTCTCGTCCTCCATTTTTTTAAGAATAAAATTGCGCGCATTAAATGCCTTGATCACACGCATGCCGCTAAACGTCTCATCCAATATGTTCACAATGCGACCCAATGATTCCTGACTCTCCATTGCTTCGCGTTTCAATCGTTTAATAATTTCTGCCAGCGCTCCACCGGTAATCGGCAGTACAATCAATGTAAACAACGTGAGTTGAGGTGAAAGAATAAACAGACCGATAAAATAACCGATGATAGTGATGGGTTCTTTCAGCACGGCTTTAAGGCTACCCATAACAGCGGCCTCCACTTCTTGCACATCGTTGGTGAATCGAGATATCAAATCACCTTTACGCTCATTGTTGAAATAGCCAATGTGAAGAAGTGAAACGTTCCTGAAAAAATCCATGCGGATATTTTTCACCAGGTCCACTCTGATTTTGGTTGCCATTACGCGTTCCAGGTAACGAAAAATATTTGCCAGTAACACGCTGCCCACGATCAACGCACACACAAATAATAATGCATTTAACTTGCCGTGATCGTGTATGATCTGAAGAAAGTAATGGTTAAAGGCTTCTTTTACATACTGAGATGAAAAACTAAATGCTGGCATGGGTGGAATAGCCAAAGCCTTCGTAGTGTCAAACAAAATACTGAGCATAGGAATGACCAGCAAAATATTAAAGACACCAAAGATGACGCCCAAAACAGAGTAGATAAAAAACTGCGTTATTTTAGGAACGATATTCTGTGCATAAGAAAGAACACGGAGGAAACTCTTCATGAATGGCCTTTAAAATATTAAAACTCGTACTGGCGTTTGGCAATATTGAGCCGCAAAGCTAAAGAAGTTATGGATGAATTGTTATTATAGAAGATGTCTGTGCTTTCGCTTTTACGGATTGTTTGCTTAAAGTCAACAAAGAGATTATGCCGCACCATGTAGGATGTCGTAAAGTCGAGGTAAGTTATTTTATTACCAACGCCCTGGGCTATCACATTTCCATAATCTTGCTGACGCGTAGTGTAACTTTTATTCAAATCGCCTCCCCAATTTTGGTTGGTGCCATCACGCCCGGTACTCATGTAAATGACTTTGCCAACTATGTTAAGGCGAGGAAGTGGGTGATAGCGTAAGATGGCAGCCACTTCATAAAAGTTTGCACCCAGCGGATGTGCCAACGGTTGAAGATAGTTGGTGTAGCTGGTATAATTCGATGCGTGAGAATAGGTATAGGGCCTAGCTACGTTGGCTTCCAGTTGCACATCTAAATTCTGAATGCCCGCTACATCAACGTACTTCAATCCGGCCTGACCGGCAAACTTATTGGCCCACCAGCCAGTGTTGGCTTTTACGTTGTTCAACAAAAATTCATCAATCACTAACTGGCCATAAAATGATAAGTTCTTTACAGCATTCCATTTGAAATCCATTCCGAGGATAACGTTGTCGGAGCTGCCGTTTTGTTGTTCGATCGCCCGATAGAAAATAACTGGGTTGAGGTAGTTCAATTCAAACCCTCCATTGGTGGGGCCTCCACCAAAAACCACCGATTCAAACATTCCCAGATTAAATTTCCTACCGACATTTAAACTCAGATGATGAAACGCCACAAACTTGGTGGGGTATGGAGTTGTCGCACTGGGACTTTTATTCTCGGCCGTGAACCGATTGAGTTGAAACATATAGTTCAGCTTCCACACCTTTACATTGGCTCTCAGGTATTCACCCGGTGGTGAGTAGTCTGAAAAAATCATAGAACGAAATCCGTTTCCTAAAAACATTCTATCATGACCAAATTGCAGGTAAATGTTTTTGCTGATGTTGAAGTCGATGTAGGCGCGCGCCTGAAAAAAATCTACACCACTGGTTTTAAAACCCTTCCAAAAACCTTCGTGAGGAATAACGGGATATTTTGAAATTCCATCGCGCACATAAGCGGGAAGAATAGATTGGTTGTCGCTGAAAAACGTATAGAATCCAATTTTGCGGTCCACCATGCCCCGCATTTCAATTCCTCTGGTATTAATAAATAGTGATTCACTGGTCCGCGAATCTTTTCCCAAGCCCGCATACAGCACAGGATTTACATGAAGATCAAAGTCTGGCTTGTCGACAAAAAGGAAATCAGATTTCTTCTTATATAATGTCTTTAAAACAGGCTTTGCACTGTTGCTACTTTCAGCGCGACTCCATTCCCAATTGTCATTCCGCAAAAATTTGTAATTGAATTGATCGCTTTTTGAAGTAAAGACCTGGTCCTTCTTATTTAAGGAATCCAGAAAGGCGACAATCGCGGATCTTTTGTAGGGCTTTACTGCCGTAAAGAGCTCCGGTAACACCCTCCCCGCTTTGATTTCATAGCGGTCGATCCAATGGTAGTAGTCTTCATTTAAGGGCGCATTTGTACTCTGTGAAAAGCCTGTCTTGGGAACCAGGAGAACAGAGAGGCAGAAAAAAAACAGCCAGTTCCTCCAATTCGACAATTTCATGGTTTCTTTCTTCAACTTCATTTGCGCCAAGGTCTGAAATAACGGTTAAAATTTGGGCAAAATACCCGTTCTTGAATAATTTCTAAATCACTCCCTTGCAAATCGTAGTCAGTTCCCTATTTTTGCAGTCCTTTAAGTTAAAAGATATGAAGAAAGGTATTCATCCAGAGTATAAAGAAGTGGTTTTCTGGGACACTTCAAGCGATTTTAAGTTTTTAACCCGCTCTACCTCTTTCTCGAAAGAGACCACTAAATGGACGGATGGCAAGGAATATCCTGTTATCAAAGTCGAAGTTAGTTCAGCATCTCACCCATTCTTTACGGGTAAGAAAATGTTTCTTGATACCGCAGGACGTGTTGAGAAATTCCAGAAGAAATACAAAAAGAAAGATTAACACATTGCACATAGCACCTGCCTGGCAGGTATTTGCTTGAAGGTCTTCGGTTTCGAAGACCTTTTTTAATTGCTTCACCTCGCGCGCGTCAAAGAAGAGGAAGTTTTTAGTGCTTAACTTTACGTCATGAATGTTATCCTGTTTGACAATCCCACGATACGAGTTGACCTCCTGCCCATCACGTTTACCCGGCCGGTTGCCGACATTCGAATTGGCATTTTAACCATCGCTGAAAAATGGGAAAAATATTTAGGGAGTAAGCCTTCGTTTTCCACCGAAGCGTATCTGTCAAAAAAATACGTCACTACCCTTTCGCAGGATAATTATTGGATCAACGGAGCGGTTTGTCCGGATGCTCAGCTGGTCAAAGCCATCGCGTCATTAAAAACCGGAGAAGGATTGGTAAAAGATGCTCGTATTATTGCTTTGCGCTCGCCAGAAGACGAAGTGCCGGAAGTCATTTCAGGAACGGTTAAAGAATATTCCGAAACCATCACGATCATCGACAACGTATGGAAGATCTTTCAGTTGAATGGAGCGCAGATTCGCGAAGACTTTAAATTAATTACAAAAGGAAGAACCTCCGCGGGCGTCAACGACAAACACACTCGCACCTATTCGGATGAAAACATTTTTGTAGAAGAAGGTGCATCCATCAAAGCAGCGCTTTTAAATGCCGAGAATGGACCTATCTACATTGGCAAGAACACCCAAATTCACGAAGGTGCTTTGATACGCGGACCCTTTGCCTTATGCGAAGGCTCGCATGTGAACATGGGAGCAAAGGTGAGAGGTGACACAACCGTAGGACCATTTTCAAAAATCGGTGGTGAGGTAAGCAATACGGTGTTGCTCGGCTACAGCAATAAAGCGCATGATGGATTTCTTGGAAATTCTGTGATTGGCGAATGGTGCAATCTGGGGGCAGACACCAACACATCGAATCTTAAGAATAATTACGAACCCATCAAGATCTGGAATTATGCAAAAGGCGGATTCAAAGACACGGGACTTATGTTTTGCGGACTGATCATGGGCGATCACAGCAAATGTGGTATCAACATGATGTTCAACACGGGAACTGTTGTGGGCGTTAGCGCTAATATATTTGGCGATGGATATCCGCGCACATTCATTCCTTCATTTGCCTGGGGTGGCGCATCGGGCTTCACCACTTTTCAAATCAACAAAGCATTAGAGACTGCCGCCAAAGCGATGGGCAGAAGAAATCTTTTATTGGATGATACCGACAAAGAAATTCTGCAACATATATTTGAAGACGCATCGAAACATAGAGTTTGGGAACGCAAATAGTCTGACATGAAATTTTCCTCCATTCCCGGGCTCGCGGACGTGAAAGCTATGCTGATTGATTCGGTGAAATCGAATCACAACGCTCACGCCCAGTTATTTGTTGGAAAAGAAGGCGCGCTGAATCTGCCATTGGCGCTGGCACACACCATGTATCTGCACTGCCAGAATAAAGGCGATACAGATGCCTGTGGTACGTGCGCTGCGTGTGTCAAGAGTTTAAAATATATTCACCCCGATACCAACTTTGTTTTTCCGCTCAGCAACATCAAAGGCGACAAAGATGAAGAACGCTTTAAGGCGGAGATGCTCAAGAGCTGGCGACAGTTTTTGATTGAGCAACCGTTTGGTCATTTGGACGATTGGACCAATTTTTATGGAGGCGAAGACAAACAAGCTAATATCTCGCGCGAAGAAAGCCGTGAGATTATCAGATCGCTGTCACTAAAACCATTTGAAAGCAAGTTCAAGGTGATGCTTATCTGGCAACCCGAATACATGCATCCATCGGCTGCAAATGGTATTCTGAAAATTCTGGAGGAGCCACCAGCAAATACATTTTTCTTTCTGGTCACAAATTCTGCCGAAAGGCTTTTGCCCACGATACTTTCGCGCACACAAATCATTCAGGTGCCTATGCTGTCAGATGAGGACGTGAATGAATTCTTGCTGTCCAAATCCGAATTGGATAAGAGCCGGAGAGAAAAAATCGTTCAGCAAGCAGAAGGCGACCTGAACTTTGCCTTAAAGCTCATCGATAGCGAAGAAGACCATAATCAGGAGATCTTCACCGATTGGATGAGGTCCTGTTTCAAAAGAGATTATGGCCGCCTGGTGGGACTAGCCGATAATTTCCACGAACTTGATAAGATGAGTCAGCGCAATCTCCTTCATTATGGACAAAGCATGATGCGCGAAACCTTGTTGCACCGGGCTGGCGCTGTTGCCATTACACGTGCCACCGGAAATGAATTAAAATTTCTCCAAGACTTCAGCAAGGTCATGACTACTTCCAAAATTGAAAAGTCAAATCAATTGATGAACGAGGCCGGCTACTTTCTGGAACGAAACGGCAGTGCCAAAATGATCTTCCTCGACCTCTCGCTTCAGCTTTCGCAAGTCTTAAAATAGGTCATCACTTTCGTGAGATCGGTCTACACCTGGCATAACTACCCCACATTTATTTTCAAGGCATTTAAACTTTCGGGCCTAAACCTGCATCTAAGAACCAACCATGGCAAACGATTTGCCGTAAAGGGTAAGTATGAGATTGCTGAAAATATTTGTGTTGGTTGGATTAGTGGGGATGAGCCGGGTGGGTCTTGGGCAAGTAAGTGGGGAGATGAACCTACCCGGCTACCAACATCCTGAGTTGGCAACGAAATCCATTAAACTCTATCCGAATCCGGCAACTGACTTTGTAAGTCTTCGAATGGAGACTGCAAGTGCCAGTCATGTTCAGCTCACGCTTCATAATATCATCGGCAATGCTCTGGAGGTGGAGAGTGAAATCGTAGACGACAATGAAGTGCGTCTGAAAGTAAAAGACCTGCCTGCCGGCTATTATCTCTTATCCGTAAAAGATGAAAGTTCAGGATTTAAAGGCGTTTACAAATTTTTAAAGCGATAGGTTTAGTATCGATTTTTTAAATCGGGCCCTTCTTTCATTTCAACTATCCTCCTCATTCCCTATTTTTCAGGATCAATAACTGATCCTTGCCGCCTTACCTTCTAGCGATTGATATCGGAACCACGAGCACGAAAGCCATGGCTGTCACTTCTAATGGAAGAGTGCTGGCTTCGCATGCAATCCCCTATCCAACTCATTATCCGAAACCAGGTTATGCCGAACAGCATCCCAATCAAATCCTGGAGGCGGTAAAAACCTGCATCAAACAAACCCTGAAAGGTGCACACGGTGAGAAACTCCTTGGGCTGTCATTTAGCGCTGCCATGCATAGCTTAATGGCCATCGATAAAAACGGAGTTCCAATCTCCCCCTTAATCATCTGGTCGGACTTGAGAAGCACAGAGTTTGCGAATGATTTGTTTCATCGCAGGGTTGCATTTAAGATTTATGCAGCTACAGGCACAGCCATTCATCCCATGTCTCCATTGTGTAAGTTGATGTGGTGGAAAGCAAATCGGCCGGATCTGATCAAGAATGCATTCAGATTCCTCTCTATTAAAGATTATGTGCTGCACCACTTTACGGGTCAGTGCGTCACCGATTACTCGATTGCGTCAGCATCAGGTCTTTTCAATATTCATTCCCTTCAATGGAATTCAGATTCACTACACGAGGCGGGGATTACGGTAGATCAACTTCCGGAAGCTATCCCGACCACGCATGTAATAACCGGAATAAAGGAGGATATAAGTCGGGAATTATCCCTCCCGTTGGATGTGAAGATTGTTCCAGGTGCAAGTGATGGCTGTCTCGCCAATCTTGGAACCAATGCCACTAATGCAGGAGAATTGTCGCTGACAATCGGCACAAGCGGAGCCGTAAGAATGATTGTGAATGAACTGAAAACGGATCAGGAGCAACGAATCTTTAATTACATCCTAAGCAAAAATCGGTTCGTGGTGGGTGGCGCAACCAACAATGGCGCTGTGTTGCTTCAATGGTTTGAAAAAAATTTGGGAGAAAGTGAAAAAGGCAACGCCATTTATACCGACCTCGAGTTGGCCTGTCAGCAAAAGCCAAATGATCTGATATTCCTACCTTATCTTTTAGGCGAACGCGCTCCGATTTATGATCCATTGGCACGTGGCGTTTTCTTTGGCGTGAGTCTTCAGCACCAACGGCTTGATCTTCTTCGGGGCGTTGTGGAAGGAATCTGTTTTTCTCTTCTCAGCATAGCGGATAGTTTGAAAGACGTTGTTGGGGAATACAAGATCGTTGTGGCAAGCGGAGGGTTCATACGCTCACCTGGCTGGGTGCAACTTTTAGCAGATGTCTTTGGCAAAGAAGTAAAAATTGTTGCCCAGGAAGATGCTTCGGCTATTGGTGCAGCACGGCTGGGATTTGAAGCCCTTGGACTCTCGGAAACCTTCTTTGAAAAGGAAGATGCCGAGGTCGTGTACCGTCCCGATATGAAACTGCACGACCTGTATCAAAAGAAATTTCAAATCTTTCTTTCCCTTTACAGGAATCTAAAGCAAGATTTTTATAATCTTTCGAAGTTAGGAGAAACCATCCACCACGATTAACTGAATTAACTATGCAAATCGGACTCATCGGCTTAGGCAAAATGGGATATAATCTGGCCCTGAATTTCAAAAGCAAAGGGCATCAGGTAGTGGCGTTCGATGTCAGCAAATCGGCAATGGATAAGATTGCGGGCGAAGGCATCTCCACGGCACCATCGGTTGGCGAGTTGGCGGATTCTTTGAAAGGCAGAAGAGTTATTTGGATCATGGTGCCCGCAGGCAATGTAGTAGACGTGATTCTGGGGAACATCAAAAACCATTTGAAGGCCGATGATATTATAATCGATGGAGGCAACTCACATTATAAAGACACTCTGGCACGCGCACGCGATCTTGAAAAAGCCGGCATCCATTATTTGGATTGCGGAACGAGCGGTGGAGTCAACGGTGCCCTGCATGGAGTGTGCACCATGATTGGCGGGAAGAAAGAAGTGTTTGATTACTGTGAACCGCTTTTCAAATCGATATCGGTGCCGGATGGATATTTATATTGCGGCAAAAGTGGTAGTGGTCACTTCACTAAGAAATGGAAGTGCTTCACAAATATGATAGTGAAGTAGATCTGGCAGCCGTATCAAAAGTTTGGAACCATGGCTCGGTAGTGCGGAGTTGGTTGATGGAACTCACCCAACATGCGCTTGAAAAAGATAAAAATCTTGGATCCATCAGAGGGATCATGCATTCATCGGGTGAAGGCAAGTGGACTGTTGAAACTGCGTTGGAACTGGGCGTGCCTACACCCGTCATTACCATGTCGCTGCTCACACGCTATCGCTCTCAACAGGAAGATACATTTGCAGGTAAAGTGGTAGCCGCTCTGCGCAATGAGTTTGGCGGACATGCGGTAGAGAAGAAACACTAGATCCAGCCGTTGGCAATACCCATTCTCACCAAATCTATGCTGTTTCTGGCTTCTGTTTTTTGAAGCATGTTCTTGCGATGTGTTTTTACAGTTTCAATACTTAAAAATAGTTTATCACTGATCTCCTTTTCAGAATGACCATCGGATGTGAGCTGTAACACCTCCAACTCGCGATCGGTAAGCGGCACAGAATCACCTTGCAGACTTCCCGACAACAATGTTTCCATTCCCTTCCCGGGTCGCTGAACGCAAAGGGAATAGTTCATCGCATTGCTTCTCTTGTAGGCGGTGATATCGGTTGAAGCGAAAAACAAAATATAAGGCTTGCCCGTGGGACTTAGCGAAAGGATATTAGAGTTTTGCAGGATGTGTTTGTACTGACCATTACTGCATTTTATTCGCACATCAAACGTGAAGCGGGCCGCCAGCTTCTCTTCATCCGTCATTTTCGCCAACGCCTTTTTTACCTTAGGAAAAACCCTGGCAAATTTCAGGATATCAAGCGGGTGAATCTTTCGGTAGGTGAACCACAAGCCACCTTTGATTACTTCTTCTTTTGTATAGCCTGTGAGCTCAAACACGCTATCACCTACATAGAGATAACGCAAAGCCGAATTATCCAAAATGCGAATGGACTGATTGGAGAATACCTGAAATCGATTAAAGAAAGGATTCTCCAGAAAATTCTTTAGCGTGACTTCCAATATCTTTTCATCCGGATCGCTGCGGATGATGTTCATGATGCGCTCGTATTCCTCCGTCTTTAGCTCCATAAAATTGAACAAATCGAAAATAGTAAAAAGAAAAATTCTCATCAATAGATTTCAAGGGACGCTTCGCATTGCTTAAAAAATTCTTAATCTTGGCGGAGATGAAGAGCAAACTTCCGACACGTATAGGTTCCCTTCGCTTGCTATTCGGCTTTGTTTTGCTTTTGCTGACAGCCTCTTCTTGTCTGACTGTGCGAAAGATGAATAATGCGCTCGAACAACCTTTAATCGATATCACGATCGGGCGACCGATAGAAAAACCATTCACCGGTGTTTCTATCCCGGCCCACATTGAGGTGGATACAGTTCTTTACCCTTCGGGATTTGTGCCTCAATCATTCGCTACCCGAACAGGCTTTATCGTAGTGCCCCTGCTCGTCTACAATAGGTTTCAGGCGGGCTTCTTAACAACCATGGGTGCTAAGCAATTTGAAGGGCCCATCAATGATGCGTTTAAAGAACGATTCAGCACACTACTTTCTTCCTGCGAGGATTCGATACGCTCATCGAAAGACAAGAAGTATACGTTGAGCATGGACCTCCAGTCGGTACAGTTGCAGGGAACCTATATACATGGTTCATGGATTGCCATGTACGGATATGGGGCCGCCAGCGGCACGATTGATCACGGACGAAACGCTTCTTCGTTTGTAAAAATCCGATGGGAACTATCACGCGATAATGAACCCACTATCGCTGGAAATGTAACGGTGACACTGAAGGCCTCCTACTTCGGCTCCGTCAATGGATTTCTGGTTAACAATGGAAAGAGAAGAGAACTAACCAAGAAGGAATTAAATTTTGATATCCCGTATCAGACCAGTGTTGGTTTGTATCCTTACCTAAATGCGGGGCACATCAACAAAATGGCACAGGTGTTATGTCTTAGTCTGGACGAGGCAAGTGAAATGATCTTAAAAGATATTCAAGACTACTTCAACGATTTGTCAGGAAAAAATTGACGTTCACTTGCCCACCAACACAGCTTCTTCCAAAAGAAAGTTTCCGTGTTCCAGATCATTTGCATTTAACTTTAGCTTTCCTTTCACGCGAATGTATTGATCAGCATCAAACCGGGGTTGTTTGGTTTTGAAGGTTACCTCGGCAATTGATTCAGGACCTGCACCTCCACAAAAAAAACATTGGCTATACGGAAACTTCGACAAAATGATGTAGGCATCACCATCTACATCAACCGGAAGATAATATCCCTCCAAATTGATTTCTTTCCCTTCCTGATTTTTCAACTCGGCAGGAAACTTAGGAGCCAAAAAATATTCACGAGCCTTCTCGTTAAACTTTGCTTCGAATTTAGTCTTGGCAAATGTCGCCCAGCCATCAACTTGCGAATAGGCTGCAGTACTGATCATGAAAAAGAATAAAATAACGGCATTACATAGTTTCATAATTCTTGCAAAATGATGGACATGAATTCTTTCGGGGAAATAACTGCTAATTTAGAATGAGCAGCTTTAAAATCTCTGGGATTGCTGGTGACAAAATAGTTGAGACCTTTTTCATTTAAAGCTGTATAGTATTGAAAGGCATCCTCGGTGTCACGAAAATTTGACATCAGCGCGATATTCAAATTTTCCTGAGTGGTGGAAATTGTTTCAATGAATTGACAATAGTCAAGCAGAATTGGTTGAGCTGATTTCTTGAGCTTATCCTCAATAATATAGGCCAATGTATAAAATGAAGCTGAGGACGCAAATCCAGAAATAATCCTTCTTTCGCAAAGCTTTACAACACCAATTGAATGTGAATTTCGGGCCAAAAGATGATCCAAAAAAATGTTGGTATCCAAGAAAACTTTAGAGGTCATATTTTTTCCTTAAAACCTTACGCCTCATTTCTTTATAGTTCTCTTGATCGTTTCCAAGGACTCCAGTCAACGCGTCTGAAATAGGTGTATCGGAACTTGTTTGATTCTTCTCAACATACTCTTCAAACAATTTTGACAAACTGGTTTTCTTTCTTACAGAAAGCCGCTTGGCCTTTAGTAAGGTCGTCTTGGTAATACTCAGTGTTAATTTCGTCTTCATACGTACAATTTTAACCAAATACGTAGTGTTAACCAAATCATCAAAATCGCAGTTTCAACTTAACTACCTGCCAGTACTTTATGGATATTCATTCGATATGCCTGAAGTGCAGGGATGAAAGAACAAATTACACCCAACAGAACACTTCCAAACAACAAAAAGGTTTCCTCTTCATAAAAAACAAACGAGGTGATCCCCGCTTTTCGACTCTCCTCAACAACCTGCGTAAAGGCATAGATCGCAGCATGGCCCAACGCCAGACCTAACAAACTTCCAAGAATAGTGAGGACGGTTCCTTCCAAAATGGTTGTAAAAAATAATTTCGCTCTGCTTGCCCCCATCGATCTCATAATAGCCAAATCATATTGACGTTCTTTCAATGAATTATAGAGCGCAATGAACAAACTAAGCGCTGAAATAAAAATCAATACATAAGCGAAACCCAGCAACGCATCGGCACCAAAGCCCAAAATGGAAAATAAGCGCGCTGTTTCAAACGCTGGCGAGGCAGCTTGCATATTGGTTTGTGTGTTGATGTATCTTGGCAACTGCATTACGGCAATCGGATTTTTATACTTGATCAGTAGTGACGTGATTTCGCGCGCGCTGTCGCTTTCTTCCACAGATGGAACAAGAGCCGATGCATTTGTAATTTTTGAAAGGCTCGCAGGAGTCTTATGTTCGTGTACTCTCCAAACGCTTTCCACATTGGTAAGAATGAGATTATCCAATATGCTGTTGGTGGGTTTCAAAATTCCTTTCACGACATACGCACTCTCTTCGTGCGATGGGCCGTCCATCATCAAACCATGAGCACTGGCAAATGAATCTCCCACGTTTATCTTCAAAATGCTGGCTGCTGTTGAACCGATTGTTACTTCGAGGTCATCTTTCCACCATTCTCCAGTTTGAAGTTCGCCATGATAAAGGTCAGCATACGAATGGTTGGTACCAACAATTCTGAAATTCTGATAGCTATCACCCAACGCCAGCGGGATGGCATTTTTTACCAGTCGATGTTTTGCCAGTTGCCCGGCTTCTGAAAGTTTGATATTGCCCGTTGGGAAATCAACATGAAAGACACTGCACAGAATTAATTGCAGTGGACTTCCTTTTGCGCCTACTACCAAATCAATTCCTTTTGTGTTGGCCGCTATTTTTTCTTCCATCTGCCGACCGAATAAAACCAACACGGTTATTACAGCAACACCCAATGCCAGCAAAAAAATATTCAGCACCGTATTGAGTGGTTTTGCTTTGAGATAACACCATACGAGCCGAAGAGTAGACATTGTTCCTAAAACTTTTAAGAAATTAAGAATTGATTTTTAACACGGCTTTTCAAACGTTGATCATGTGTGGCGATGATTAACGCGGATTTATTTTGAAGGGCAATCTTCAATAACAGTTCAATCACCCGATCACAACTTCTGTCATCGAGCGCTGAGGTCGGCTCATCGGCAAGGATAACGGAAGGCTGATTGAGAATAGCTCTGGCGATGGCCACGCGTTGCGCCTGCCCTTGACTTAATTCCTGAATCCTCTTTTTTTTTCTGTCGAATAATCCCAATTGGTTAAGAACATCATCAATTCGACTACGATCTTGTTTAAGACCAGCGAGAAAAGGTGCCATCAACAAATTTTGTTCAACCGTCAATGCCGCGATCAGATGGTTCCGTTGGAACACAAAACCAAAATGCTGGCCGCGAAAGTGATCTAATGCTGCTTCAGAAAGTTGAGTAATTTCTACTCCATTCACTTCAATTTTTCCGACCTGCGATTTTAATAATCCACCCAGCAAATGCAACAACGTAGTCTTACCGCTTCCTGATTCACCCAACAACAACCACGGCTCGCCCGCGCTTATTTCAAAATCACGAAACACAATACTGTGTTGTTGATTGTAGCGATAAGAGAGATTTCTTACGTTGATCATAGATGCTCGCAACCTAATTCATTTGATACAATTTAAAAAGTTGTTTTATAGCGGACACCACAATATGTTCTGATCGATATTTATTTCTTATCTTTTAAGAAAGTTAAACTCCCATGCGATCTGCGATACGCCTTTTCTGGTTCGTGATTCTAAGTTTCAGTTTTGAAGCTTACAGTCAGGAACTCTACTCGGCAAGGGGCTATTGGGAAGAATCCAGCAAGCCGAATTATTTGTCGATTAAACAACGGCTCACACGTGGCGATTCGTTGACCACCAACGAGATTACCTATCTGAAAGATTATGAAACTTATCTCGCCAACTATTTTCAGCGAATGCCAGAGACAGAGAAACAGGAATATGAAAAAAGGAAAGATCAGTGGAATAAGGAATTGATCGCTGCAGAACCTTCATCAATAGTTAGTAAAAAACCGAGTGACAACATCAGCTTTGCCTGGCGAGGTCGGGACAGGTTTGTGAATGCCACCTACGGAATTTATTACGGTGCCAGTCTCGCAATCGCACTAGACGTACGCGGTGCAGCCACAGCCGGGATTCCATTGATAACAGGTGGCCTATGGCTACTGGGACCTGCTATAAATCCAAAAAAATTTGAAGGCATTAGCAGAAACAGCATACGCGCTGCCAATACAGGGCGCATGATTGGCCTTGGATATGGCGCGTCTCTGGGCTTAGCATTTGGCGGTGGGGCTGACCAGGGTTATAAGTGGGTGCTTGGGCTCTCATCCATCGGAAGCATTGCCATGGGTGAGGCGGCTTTTCAATTGCAAAAGCAACACAACACCTCCATCGGGCAAATTGAGTTGATGAGACATTACGGACTGTTGTTCCCATTAGTTGGCGCATCGTTAATGGCAGCAGGGCAAGTGGACAGTCCAAATCTTTATGGTGTTGCATTGTTAGGTGGCGGAGTTACGGGATTGCTACTTGGAAAAAGTGTTTCTAAAAAGTATGACTATACTCAAGGTGATGTTGATGCACTTAGCACGCTGTCTGTTATTTCAACCGGAGTTGGATTTACGATAGTAGCAGGCGCGTTAGGTAATAAGGACGAACCATCAGCGCTAATCCTCATACCTGCGGCCACATCGGTCATTGGAACTGTGTTGGGTCAGCGTTCCGTGAAAGGCATTCACCTGACGGACAAACAAGGAAGTACAATTGGTTTATCAACAGCAGGCGCAGCACTCATCGGATTTGGCATCGTAACCATGGCGCAGTCAAAATCCCCGACCGTAATTATCGGAGTGCCTTCAGCATTGGCGCTCGTCACGCACCAGATATTGTTCAAGAAATTTAAGATCGAAAATTTAGAAATGAACTTGAAGAGTGATCTTAAGAAACGCGACTACAAGCTTTCCTTACATCTGACACCCGAAAATTATTTGTTGGCTAAAAAATATCCGCCCAATTATAATTTGGCGCCTTCCTTTTCGCGGGCACAAAACACTTTATTCAACCTGAAGCTGACTTTTTAGAAATTAGCTAGTGACTATTGAAGGAAGGTAATGTCCTTCAGATCAAATGCCACCGTTTTTTCAGAATGCGAGATCGAAAGTCGGCCGTGTTCATCCACACCTGTTATCGTTCCTTTAAACTCCCTTCCTTTAGATGAAAAGATCCGTTCTTCATTTATCCAATAAAGGTGGCTTAAGTATTCTGACCTCAGTGCATGGTAATTGCCCTCTTTCAATTGCAAATAATTCGATTCCAATTTTACCAGCAGTGAATTCAAAACGGAAGCAAGATCAAATTCCCGATCAGTGATAAGCTTCATCGAAGTTGGCTTATCGATGGAGAAATTGTCTTGATTAACATTTAGTCCAATACCGATAATACTCTGTTGCAGTTTATCACCACCTACCGTGTTCTCAATCAATATTCCGCAGATCTTTTTATCACCAACCAGAATATCGTTTGGCCATTTGATCTTTACAGGAGTTTGGAGTTCTGATGTTAAGAGTTCCCTGATCGCCAGCGACACAACTACGGTGAGATAGAACTGATCTTTCGCCAGAAGGAAAGATGGTTTCAGCAACAAACTAAATGTAAGATTCTTTCCCGGTTCTGCTTGCCACGTGTTTCCGCGTTGGCCTCGTCCGGCCGTTTGGTTGTTGGTAATCACCACAGTTCCTTCCATCAAGTCCTGATTCTTTACCAATTCGGCTAATAGTGTATTAGTCGAGTGACATTGTGGCACAAAAACCTGATTTTGACCAATGAAAAGGGTATTGGCAGGGATTTTATACAAGGTAAAAATGGTTAGCTTTGTAGTTCGTCAATTTTTAAACCCCGAAAGATAGTTAATGGCCAAAAAGAAGAAGGAATTAAACTCCAAAAAGCTGAGTGAAGCAATTGTTTTGGGGATGCAGGAGAAGAAGGGTTTTGATATTGTGGTGATGGACCTTCGAAAGGTAAAAAATGCAGTAGCCGATTTCTTTGTGATTTGTTCTGGCAGTTCGGATAAGCAGTTAGATGCTATTTCCGAATCAATTGACGAATTCGTCTTTAAAAAAATGAAAGAAAATCCCTGGCACACTGAGGGAAAAAACAATAAAGAGTGGATGCTTCTCGACTATATTAACGTAGTCGCTCACGTATTCAAGAAGGAGAAACGAAATTTTTATGCGCTCGAAAAGCTTTGGGGCGATGCTGATATAACCCGAATTGAAGACTAAGCAAACATTAAATCATTTATCAACGTTATTGGCTTGTAATTTTTACTCGAATGGCAGACAAAGAAAGAAAAGATAAAATCACCCCTCCCCGTGTTCCAAAACCTAATTACCAGATTTGGGTAATACTTGCTCTGGTTGGTGTAATTCTGGCGGTAAGTGTTTTCACACGATCAAATGATCTGGTGGAAATTCAGAGCAGTCGCTTTGAAGACATGGTTCAGCGAAGGGATATAAAGAAGTTAGTGCTCATCAAGAATGAAGAACTGATTGAAATAACGCTTAAGCCTGAAGCACTTCAAAACGCAGCGTATAAACAAGAGTTGGAAGGCAAGGGACCCCTTGGCATGAACGCCAATGGCCCGCACTATAAATACAAGATTGGCTCAATCGATAAATTTTACGAGCAATACGAGTCCATGGTGAAAAACATTCCGCGCGAGCAAAAGATTGACTTGCAGGTGGAAGAGCGCAGCGATGTAACGGGAATGCTCTTGAACTGGGGATTTCTATTCCTCTTGCTCTTTGGCTTTTGGATGTTGATGCGAAGAATGACGGGAGGCGGTGGCCCCGGTGGACAAATTTTTAATATCGGTAAATCAAAAGCAGCCTTGTTCGATGCTGAAAGCAAAGTGAAGATCACATTTGCTGACGTTGCCGGCCTGGAAGAAGCAAAAGAAGAAGTAAAAGAAATTGTTGACTTTTTAAAAACACCTGCAAAGTTTACCAGATTGGGCGGCAAGATTCCGAAAGGCGCATTGCTGGTTGGCCCTCCTGGAACGGGTAAGACTTTGTTGGCAAAAGCAGTTGCAGGAGAAGCGGCTGTGCCTTTCTTCTCATTATCAGGATCTGATTTCGTAGAAATGTTTGTGGGTGTTGGTGCTGCACGTGTGAGGGATTTATTTAAACAAGCAAAAGAGAAAGCGCCCTGTATTGTATTCATCGATGAGATTGATGCTATTGGTCGCTCGCGTGGAAGAGGTCAGATGCCTGGTGCAAATGACGAACGTGAAAATACCTTGAACTCATTGCTGGTGGAGATGGATGGGTTTGCGACCGATAGTGGAGTCATTATCCTGGCGGCAACAAACCGCCCCGATGTACTGGACTCAGCTTTGTTGCGTCCCGGACGTTTTGATCGTCAGATCAGTATTGACAAACCAGATATTGCTGGCCGTGAGCAAATTTTCAAAGTGCATTTGAAACCGATCAAGCTTGCAAAAGATTTGGATGTAAAAAAATTGGCAGCTCAAACTCCAGGTTTTGCGGGCGCTGAAATTGCCAACGTTTGTAACGAAGCAGCCTTAATTGCAGCTCGCAGAGACAAGAAGGAAGTTGACATTCAGGATTTTCAGGATGCTATTGATCGTGTCATTGGTGGCCTTGAAAAGAAAACAAAAATTATTTCTCCGGAAGAAAAAAGGATCGTGGCGTATCATGAAGCCGGTCATGCCGTGGCAGGCTGGTTCCTGGAGCATGCCGATCCATTGGTGAAAGTGAGCATTGTGCCACGTGGTGTTGCCGCCCTGGGCTATGCGCAGTATTTGCCGAAAGAACAATTCCTGTATCAGACCGAGCAGTTGATTGATGAAATGTGTATGACGTTTGGCGGACGTGCTGCAGAAGAAATTGTATTCAATAAGATTTCTACCGGAGCGCTCAGCGATCTTGAAAGAATTACCAAGATGGCGTACAGCATGGTAACGGTGTATGGAATGAATAAAGAAATCGGAAATCTTTCCTTCTATGATTCCAAACAGTCCGATTACTCTTTCAACAAGCCCTATTCAGAAGCTACTTCTGAACGAATTGACAAAGAGGTGAAGAAGATTATCGAAAGCGCTTATGAACGCACCAAAGATTTGTTGATTCATCATCGTGAACACCTGGAGATACTGGCGAAAGAACTTTTAGAAAAAGAAATTCTATTCCAGGCCGATCTTGAGAGACTCATTGGCAAGAGACCGTTCGATACACAAACCACGTATCAGAAGTTCACCAATGGAAAAGATAAAGTTGAACCGACTGAAAAGAAAGAGGAAGCTCCTGCTGAAGTAAATGGCGAAGTAAAAAAAGAAGAGGCTACTGACAGCCTCGCCAAGTAACTAATATTTCGATCTTATTTCAGACCCTCCTGATTAAAAACAGGAGGGTCTGTTTTTTTATTACTTTCTTTGTGGAATAGAATTGTCCCGGCATGGCTGTCTCACTTCCTTCAGGCAAAAAAATATACTTCGCTTCCGATTTCCATCTGGGCGTGCCTGACCATGATATCAGTATGGCCCGTGAAAAGCTGATCGTGAAGTGGCTGGAATCCATTCGGCACGATGCTCATGCCATCTATTTTGTTGGCGACATTTTTGATTTTTGGTTTGAGTACAAACAAACGGTACCGAAAGGATACATTCGTTTTCTCGGCAAGTTGGCAGAGTTACGGGAAGCTGGTTTGCCCATTTATTTCTTTACCGGAAATCATGATCTGTGGATGTCAGATTATTTTCCAAGCGAGTTGGACATTCCCATTTATCGGGAGCCCCAGGTACTGGAAGTGAATGGTCTAAAAATTCTGATTGGTCATGGCGATGGACTTGGCCCTGGCGATCGCACCTATAAGCTTTTAAAGAGGTTTTTGTTTAATAGTCCATTCTTCCAATTCTTGTTTCAATGGCTACACCCCAACATAGGCATGGCACTTGCTAATAAGTGGAGCAGAAGCAGCCGGATAAGTAACATGAAACTGGAAGAAAAATTCAAAGGAGAAGAGCGGGAATTTTTGTTGGCCTATTGCCGGGACCTGGAAAAAACCCAGCATCATGATTTCTATGTATTCGGTCATCGCCATCTTCCGCTTGATTTAAAAGTAGGAGACGGAAGCAGATATATTAATTTAGGTGAGTGGGTGCATTTCAGCACCTATGCCATCTTTGATGGTCAGTCGATGGAGCTAAAAAGTTTCACATCATGAAATCAATTGGAACACTTGTCTTGATGCTGGTGTCGGTTTTTTGTTTCGGCCAGTCGAAGAGAATCACATCTATCAAAACTTCGTCTGAAGTTGTCTACACAGCGGTGGATCGTGCCGGTGATTTTTACATCGTATTGAAATCGGGAGACATACAAAAGTATGATAAGAATGGTGCAAGCCTCGGATCGTATTCGCATGAAGGTATCCCAACAATCTTCGATCCTTCAAATGCGATTCGATTACTGGTTTACTACAAAAAAGGACAACAATACACCTGGCTTTCGCCCGATCTGAGTGTCAACGCTTTTCAATCCCTTGATGCTTCCCTTGCAATCGATGCATCCATGATGTGCCCTTCGGGAGATCAAAATGTTTGGGTGTTGGACAATGCCGATCTGAGTTTAAAAAAAATCAATCTGAACGAGTCACGTGTTTTATCTGAATTCATGATCAGCAATCAGTTCAAGGAAAACGACTTCACGCTCATGCGCGAATATCAAAATTTTCTGTTCTTATTAGATCCATTGACAGGCATCTTTGCTTACAATTCTTTGGGCAACTCCATTCATCGTATTCAAACCTCTGGACTGACCACGTTTAATTTTCTGGGAGAAGAATTATATTATTCAGAAAACGGTAAAATAAAATTCCTCGATTTATTCACCATGGAAACACGGGAATTAAATCTGCCACAGCCTGCACAGTTTGTATTGCTCACTGATGAACGGATGGTTCTAAGCACGCAATATCAAGTCGACATTTTCGAATTCATGCCATAGTGATGCTATCACAGTTTACTACACATCATCTAAAATGGTCAATTTATTTCCTTCACTGTTCATTTTTGAACATCTTTGTGCGTGATAGCACAGATTACCAGCTAAATCAGGCAATTCCGGACATCCCGGGTGCTGGCACAATTTTTCCTATTTAAACTGACTAAAACCTAAAACTGTGAACGAAGGCGGCAAAATTTTAATGATCGATGACGATGAAGATGTATTGCTGGCAGCGAAGATGTTGCTTAAAAAATACAACTACCACGTCATCATTGAGAAGAATCCAAATAAGATCCCCTTCCTGTTAAACAACGACACGTACGATGTAATACTGCTGGATATGAATTTCAGCAAAGATACCACCAGCGGTAAAGAAGGTTTTCAATGGCTTGCCCAGATCAAAGAAAAAGATCCGAGTGCAGTCGTGATCATGATCACTGCTTTTGGCGATGTAGAGATGGCCGTGCGTGCATTGAAAGAAGGTGCTACAGACTTTGTGTTAAAGCCCTGGCAAAACGAAAAACTCATCGCTACCATTTCCACAGCAATACGATTAAAAAAATCCTATAACGAGGTTGACAAGCTGCGCAAAGCAAAAGAAATGTTGGAGGAACAAATCAGCCAACCGTTTCGCGATATCATTGGCAACAGCCCGGCCATAAAAGAAGTATTCTCGTTGATTGACAAAGTAGCCAAGACAGACGCGAACATCTTAATACTTGGAGAAAACGGAACCGGAAAAGAATTGATTGCCCGTGCCATCCATCAAAAGTCGATGCGCAAAGACAGTTCATTTGTTTCAGTGGATATGGGCGCCATCACGGAAACACTTTTTGAAAGCGAACTGTTTGGTCACAAGAAAGGAGCGTTTACCGATGCACGCGAAGACAGGCCAGGTCGTTTTGAACTGGCCAATGGCGGAACACTATTTTTGGATGAGATCGGTAACCTCAGTCTAAGTCTTCAAAGCAAGTTACTAACGGCATTGCAATCACGACAGGTAACACGCGTAGGTTCGAATCAATCAATGGAGGTAGACATTCGCTTGATCTGTGCTACCAATATGAACCTGCATCAAATGGTGAAGGACGGAAAGTTTAGACAAGATTTGTTGTATAGAATCAACACGGTGGAAATTACAATTCCTCCGCTTTGCGAACGAGGTGAAGACATACCAATGTTGGCCAATCACTTTTTGAATTACTATTCCAAGAAGTACAGAAAAGATGTTTTGTCGATTTCAGCGGAAGCGCTCACAAAACTTAAGAAATATCCATGGCCAGGTAACGTAAGAGAATTGCAACATGCTATTGAGCGTGCGCTGATCATGGCCGACTCCCCTACTCTTCAGGAAAGTGATTTTTTGTTTAGTCGCAAAGGCAATGATGCCGTTAATGCCGACACCTTAAATCTGGATGAAGTGGAGAAGGCGGCAGTGGCAAAAGCTATTCAACTTCACAACGGAAATATATCCAAGGCTGCCGAGGAGCTGGGCTTAACGAGAGCTTCCCTCTATCGCAGAATGGAAAAATATGGAATTTAACTGGCGCTCTCCAATTTTTACTAGGATTGCCATTTTGGTGGTGAGCATTTTTGCACTTGCTATCATCACTACAGGAAGTAATCGGAATTACGTGGTGATGCTCGCACTGCTGGGCGCCATATTTTTTCAAATCAAACACCTTGTTAAAATTGTTGAGTCATCAAATGAAGACATTACTTCTTTCATTGACGCAATTCAATTCGATGATCTGTCTTCTTCTTTTAAAACGGATAGCCAGGACCCGGGCGTCTTGAAGTTACACAACAAGTTAAACGAAGCTCTGTCTAAACTTCGCAACTCACGGAAAGAGCGCGACTCTGAATATCAGTTTTTCAAGAACATCGTTCAGCACGTGGGCATCGGCATTCTCACGTTTAAGCGTGATGGCTCTATTCAAATTATCAACAGTGCTGCCAAAAGATTACTGCGCGTAACCAAAGCCGAAAGCATCGAAGACTTGCGTGAAATGAGTGAGCCTTTGGTAGAAGCCTTTCTTAAATTAAAAACGGGTGGCCGCGAATTGGTGCGATTAAAATCGGGTGACGAAACCATTCAGCTATCTGTCTTTGCAATTGAACTCACATTGCGCGGAGAGGAGTTGAAGTTGATCTCCATGAGCAACATTCAAAGCGAATTGGAAGAAAAAGAAATGGAAGCGTGGCAAAATCTGGTGCGCGTGCTCACGCATGAGATCATGAATTCGGTAACACCCATTTCATCACTTGCCGGTATTGTTGAAGAGGATTTAAAACACAAGCTTGAAAAGGACGGGGACGTGACGCTCAAAAAAGATGAGTTGGAGGATATGCATTTGTCGCTGCAAACGATCACCAAGCGCAGCGCAGGACTCATCCGATTTGTGAAAGAGTTTAGAAACCTCACTCATATTCCCAAACCAAAGCTGACAGAAGTAAACGTAAAAAATCTGCTGGAGGAAATGGCCATGCTTCACAAAAAAGAATTGGCCGACCATGGTGTTTCAATTTCCATCTCAGTTGATCCGGAACACCTCACCATCAGCGTTGATAAAAACATGATTGAGCAGGTGCTGATCAACCTGATCAAGAATGCGATTCAGGCATTTGACGAACAAACAGACAAGCGAATTGAACTCACGGCCTTTGCCAGTGAAAAAGGAAGAGCAGCTATCTCCGTCAAAGACAATGGACAGGGTATTGATGCTGAAGCATTGGAAAAAATATTCATCCCCTTCTTCTCCACCAAAAAGACGGGGTCAGGAATCGGATTAAGTTTATCGAAACAGATCATGCGCCAGCATGAAGGAAGAATCTCGGTTAAGTCCAAATTGGGCGAAGGAACAGAGTTTACCTTACGGTTCTAACGACTTCTGATCTTTGTTGCCCTGCTAAAATTGGGTCGATAGCCCTTATTTTAAGCCAGATTACCGAAAAGTTTTTTAGATTTGAGGAAGAGTTAACTGAATTTATGCCAGACATTCAAAAAAAGATCACCAGCATTCTTACTGAAAAACTAGGTATTTCTGATTCTGAGATAACACCCGATGCCAACTTTGTGAAAGACCTGGGCATTGACTCTCTTGACTATGCTGAGTTGGTCATGGAGTTTGAACAAACCTTTGACATTAAAATTCCTGATGACGATGCTGAAAAAATGCAAACCATCAGTCAGGCGGTGAAGTACATCGAATCAAAAATGAAAAAGTAATCACTTGGCCTGCAATTCAAAGTAACTGCAAAAGCGTTTCATCTTTTCCGCTACATTTCCCAAAAAAGGTTCCTGCACATCCAGCTTTTCAATAGCCGAGTAAAACCAGCCGTTCTTCTCATCATTCCAGAACACCATAAATTTTTCGTAGTGAATAAGGAGAACATCGCGATCGTAAATTTCCTCCCCCTCTTTGTCATATAATCCGGTAAACTGCAGCAGGATGTGATCTTTCTTAAAAAGCTCACCTTTTTGACACTCGATGCTATTTAGTCGCATCAACAATCGCGCGTCAGTATCCCACGCTTTGAATTTTATTTTCCGAGGTTTAAAATCCGGTGAAGGCATAATAAGGCGATTTTATAACTTTACGCACGCGATTTCATGAACGAAAATAACAAGGTATTTTTCATAATCAATAAATATTCAGGCACGGGTTTTCGCCCGGAGTTGGAAGGACTGATTGTTTCGATGTGCGACAAACTCAATCTTGAGTGTACGATCGAGTTCACGCAGGATCGCGGCCACGCAACTGAGTTGGCAAAAAATGCATCCGTATCAAATTTCAAAAAAGTATTTGCTGTAGGCGGAGATGGCACAGTGAATGAAGTTGCTAAAGGACTGGTGCACACAGCCACGCAGATGGGTATTGTACCAAAAGGATCGGGCAATGGATTGGCCCGTCACCTGGGCATTCCCATGGATGTAAAAAAATCTCTTGAGCTTCTCCAGTCGGTCAAAACAATTCAGATGGACACCATTGCATTCAATGATAAATTGTCGGTGAATGTTTCAGGTATCGGCTTTGATGGTCACGTAGCGGGGTTGTTTGGTAAAGACGGCAAGCGCGGCTTGTTTGGATATGTTAAACTTGTGTCGAAAGAATTTTTCAGTTTTCGCGAATTCCCTGTGGATATTGTGGCGGATGGCAAATCTTATCAACGCAATGCTTTTATTTTGGCGATCGCCAACTCTTCGCAGTTTGGCAACAATGCCAGGATAGCGCCATACGCTTCTGTGTGCGATCAACTAATCGACATTTGTTTTGTGCGCAAAGTGCCTATCCTTCATTCGATCGGTTTTGGTTGGAAAATGTTTTCCGGTAAAATGGATACTTCTTCTTTTGTAGAAATTATCAAAGCAAAAAAAATCAGTATACGTTTTCCGAAGCCCATGCCCTTTCACATCGATGGCGAGGCGATGGAACCCGTTGATTTCTTTGACATCGCTCTTTCTCCTGCCTCACTCAACATGATTGTTCCGGATCATTCCCGCAGAATCTGATCCACTGGCTCAAAAGAGCCGCCTTGCACTCAAATAATTCTCAACATATTTCGTTAAATTGGTAGCTGCCTGTTACAATTTTTATGTTGACACGGTTGATTCTTTCTTGCCTGATCCTCTCTTCCTGCCAGCGCGGACTAATACCCTGCCCTGTCGTGGAAACCATTGAATTTGCCGAACGAGCCCGCAGACCGAAACAAGCTGTGCTGGCCGATGCACGAGAGAACGAAGAAGAGAAAGTTACTCGTAGACCGAAGAGTGATCGCGTGATTCAGAATGTAACGCTGGAAGAATGGGATTGTCCAAGAACAGACAGCAATAAAAAATACATTCCGCGATCTGTAAAACAAAACATCAAAAGAAATTCAAGACGAATTAACAGGGCCGATTCGCTGTACACCATCGCGCCAGTCTCTGATCGTTAGATTTATTTGATCTCGCCTCTGACATGCCGTATAAATCTGCCAGCCACACTTGAAAATTGTGAGCCAACAAAATACCGTAAGTAGGGTCAGTAACTTTGTCGGGGTATTCCGTTTAACACAAATACTTTAAAGCCTCATTAACTATCCACACTATGAAAAAACTATTTACGCTTTCTGTGTTTATGCTGTTTACCGTATGGGCAATGGCACAAGCTATTTCGCAACCGCCTAGTGGCGACAATCAAAAATCAAAAGTTACTCAGTGGCTCGGTCCTGTTGAAGTAAGCATTGCGTACAGCAGTCCAGATGTTCATGGTCCGAATGGAGAAGATCGCAAGGGACATATTTGGGGCGAACTCGTTCACTATGGTTATATCGACCAAGGCTTTGGCCCGGCAAAGGCGGCTCCGTGGAGAGCAGGCGCAAATGAAAACACCGTGATCACCTTTTCGCATGACGTAAAGATTGAAGGCAAAGATTTAAAAGCAGGTAGCTACGGTTTATTTCTGGCGCTTGATAAGACCGGACCTTGGACATGGATCTTTTCAAAAAACAATACGAGTTGGGGAAGCTATTTCTATGATCAGCGTGAAGATGCGTTGCGTGTGTCCACCGCACCACAAGATGCCTCCTACGCTGAAAATCTAACCTATAGTTTTGAAGACCGTAAGCTGAATTCAGCGATTGCTTATCTACAATGGGAGAACAAAAGAGTGCCGTTCAAAATAGAAGTACCGAATGTAAATGAACTTTATGTGAACAAGATGCGTGAAGAGTTGCGATCCTATCCAGGATTTGATTATCGCAACTGGTCAGCGGCTGCGGACTTCTGTGCGCAAAATAAAATCAATCTGGAAGAAGCATTGGTATGGGCCGATCAAGCCATGAGCCCTGGCATTGGAGGTGTAGAGGATTTTTCATCACTTAGTACAAAGGCAAATGTATTAACCGCATTAGGTCGCGAAGCAGAAGCAGAAGCTGCGATGGACAAGGCCGTCAAGATTCCGAATACACCCGTGGGCGCCATTCATCAATATGCGAGAGGGTTGCTGGCTGCCGGCAAGAAAGAGAAGGCTATGGAAATCTTTCAGTTCAATGCCAAGACACATCCCGAAGATAAATTCACACCGAATGTTGGACTTGCCAGAGGTTACACTGCATTAGGTGATAAAAAGAACGCCATCAAGCATTGGGAACTCGCTATCAAAAATCTTCCGGAGAGCAGAAAAGGGGAACTTACTTTTTATGAAGGTGAACTTAAAAAGTTAAAGTAAAATGGTGATCGATGTTTCGGTAATCAGTTTGAACAAGTACAGACTGATTACCGGTTCACTTACACTGTCCTATTTACCATTGACTATTTCCTGTCAACAATTTTCCATCATTATTCATCCGCCCACTCTCTTTGCTTTGTATCCCTCCTGAACCAAAATGCCAACCACCTTATCGCGCACATCACCTTGAATTAAAATCTCTCCGTCTTTTACGCTGCCTCCTACCCCGCATTTGGTTTTAAGTTTCTTTCCAAGCACTTCCAAATCGTCCAACTTTCCGATGAAGCCTGAAACCAGTGTTACCTGTTTTCCGGCACGTGCATTCTTGTCGAGCAAGACTTTCAGTTGCTGCTGCTGTGGTGGTAGTGTATCAGCTTCGTTGTTCTGCGCCTCCTGATAGCTGAAGTCCTGATTAGTAGAGTACACTACGCCTTCACGATTTTTCCAATTATTTTTTTTCATAGTATAGACACAAATAAAAAGATCGCATTCAAGATGATGATCAAAAATGTAACAACACCCAAATTAAATTGAAACTCTGTTTTCCATTTTCTAATAATAGCCAGCATGGATAATAAAAATAGCAGAATGGGAACGAAGCTGAAGTTACGGTAGATGGTGGCCAGGTTAGTGATCTTGTAATTTCGCGATTGACTTTCTACGGTCACCAGTATTCCTAAAAGACGAGACGTATAAACATAAACTTCTGAGCCGTAAGGAAAATATTGAAGGTCGCCAAAACCAATTGGAAAGTGATGACCTTTATCGGTCAACAGCAAATCCGTTTTATAATTATGCAGCATCACCGAACGGAGCATACGCGCATCGGTCACAACCATTTCTTTATTAATAGTTGGAGGAAGGAAAAAATCCAGCCACAAGATCATACACCACGCGCAACCCGCCCATGCCAGTTTTTTCAGAAGGGGCAATGATCGCTGCATCAATAAAAAAGTCTCGGGCGGACCAGTCGGTCGCTGTGGTTTATATCCTGCCTGCTGCCGCTTCCGATAGGCAGGATCACGGTGCAAAGGTTCGGCCGGCTGAGTGCTAAAAGATTGCGTGAGCATTTGATTGTAAAGATTGCGTGCAACCGGATCACTCAGTACTTCATACGCTTCATTTACTTCTTTGAAAGCTTCTTCTGCCTCGGGCCTCGGATTTTTATCGGGATGCAATGCAACCGCCAGCTGCCGGTAAGCACGCTTTATATCGTCCTCACCAGATTGTGGCGTTACACCCAAAATATTATAGTAGTTTTTCAAGGGCAGTGATCAAAGCCAATTTCGGAAATTAAACGTTAACGCGGGCACAAAAAGTGCCCTTCGCAGGTAATCAAATTTCAGCCACAAAAGGTCGTTCGATCTATCCAGCCTGATTCAGCTTTTGTTGGTGCAATTGGCAATTCCGCGAAAGCAAAAAAATTGCCACAGCTCAAGGCCGTGGCAATATTCAAAGTAATCGATGATCGTGTTATGGTAGGTTTATTTATGACCTACCTTGAACGTAAGTACAGGCTTGCCGGAGTGACCCACTACATTTTCAGCAACACTTCCTGCCATCATGTGGGCCAGGCCGGTGCGGCCATGCGTGGCCATCGCAATAAGGTCGCCATCAATGCTATTGGTAAAGTTGATAATTCCCTCTTCGGCTGTAAAATCGTTAAACACATTCAACGTGAAATTTTTGAGTTGCAATTTTTTAGCAAACTTCTCCATATAATTTTTCACGATGTGGTCCGGTTGGAAATCGGAAGGCGTATTGATACGTACCAAATGAATGGTGGAATTATAGACTTGTTGTGTTCGCTTCACGATGCGCGAAAATACTTCCTCGTCTTTCGACATGGTGGTAGCATACACGATGTTTTTAAAGTCGCTGGCCGATGGCTTGCGATGCACCGTAAGCACCGGGCAATGTGCATGACGAACTACTTTCTCCGTGTTTGTACCGATGATCATCTCTTCAAGTTTTGTGTGACCTTTTGTGCCCATCACAATAAGATCTACTTTATGCTCGGCCACGATCGCATTCATGCCGTGGAATGGGTTTCCAAGCTTAAGCTCCCCAATCAGTTTGACAGCACTGAACCTCGGTTCTTGTACCAGCTTGGTAAGTTGCTTCTTCGCTTTCTCCAGCAAACGGAACGTAAAGATTTTATCTTCCCAATCTTCGCTGCGCCATTCGCCTCTGATACTGTATGAATCGGCTGTTGCTTCCTCAACCACATGGAGCACAATGAGATCGGCACCATCTTTTTTGGCAATATCAAATGCCACTTCCATTGCGATTAACGATGTTTTCGAAAAATCAACGGGGATCAGTATTTTTTTCATGACGTAGAATTTTATTTTTTTGAGAGTTAGTAAAAGTAATGATTTGCGTTTTAATTAAAAATGAAAAACAGCTCAGCGTGCGAGTGAAAAAGTTGACAAAAATCAGCCGCAGCGGTTATGACTTTCGGCACTCCACCAACCAATCCCAGGGATACGGTGCTTTAATCCAGTTGGGTGGCGATTGAAACTCGGTGTCCCATCGATATTCTACTTTGTCAAGCGCTGTGATCGTTAATCCCGCTTCGGCCAGCAGCACATGCAGCTCACTGGCGAGGTAATGTTTGGTGGGCACGTTATCGATGTGAACAAGTCCCTGAAGGATATCGGTTTTACTGCCTTTGAAATAATTCAATTCATCGCGATCAATGTCTTTGGGAGCCACTCCTTCGCGTTTGTACCAATCGATCAATCGCCAGGAGGCAAACAATATCGACTCCATGGCGGGCAGCACCAGCACTGCAGACCCTCCTTTTTTCAGAGCTCGCGAAACGTTTTTAAACATGCGCACATTCTTTGTCAATTCGGGGAGCATGATCACGTTGCAGCAAAAAATAAAATCAACTTTAGGCAGCTTCAGGTTGTTGCCTGACAAATCCATTCGCTTAAGTGAAATATTTTCAAAGGGTCTTTGCTTGGCCTGGTTGAGAAGTTGTTGCGAAATATCAATGGCCCACAGGTGTTTAAAAAAAGGCGACAGGTATGAAAAAGATTTTCCGTTGCCACAACCAAAATCCATCGCTGTTTTTTGAGGGCCGGAGTGTTTCTTAAAATAGAATGGAAGGCGTTTATTTTTATCTGATTTAAATACATCAAAAATCTCGTGGTTATAATTATTGCCGATTCCATCCCAATGTGAGCGTTGATTCATACGTGTGAGTTTTTGAAGATACTTCCTGCAAAATAGTAAATCCATTTCTATCAAAATGGCGGTGTTAGTTATCATCTAAAAAATGAAAAGCTGAAAAAAGCCGATCTAATAACTTAAAGAGATGATCAATCAATATTGTTTTTAGTATCTTGACGTAATTTAAATGTCAACACTGCAGATATACAGGACGTTGGCGGTAATGCCCAAATAAATTTTACAACATGAGATTAAGACTCAAATCGACTTCCCTGACGATGAAAATTATTGGATGGTTCCAGATAATTGGGGGAGTTCTAGGACTAGGCGCAGTTGCATACTTAATGCTTAACACGGGACAAGTTAGCGGTGGAGTTATGCTAATCTTTTTAATTGGTATTAGTCTTTTCATTTTCTCTATTTATGCAGGCCGACACTTATTAATAAAGGACAACCCGACATTTGGACTGATATTATCAAGCATAAACCAAGGACTCCAATTATTTCAATGGAAAATTTTGGGTTGGGGAATGTTATACTCATCGGGGACACAATTCAGTGTAGGACTCGAGACAAAAGTAGATGAAAGTTCAAGAGGACTACTTTTCAACTTTAATTTCAAATCAATTTATTCTGAGTTTGAGTTCGCAATAATGTCCGGTGACAATTTTCGACTAAGAATAAATTTAGTTGCCCTACTCATTCTGATTGTGTTAGTCGACATATTAAAAGAAATAAAACGGGGACAAGAAACATCGACCGACTCATTAGTTGTTGAGAATAAGATTGGGTAAGGCACTACCGCCAACAAAATGTCTATGCATTCTGCTCCCTGCATTTTCAGACCCCTCCACTCCCACAACTGTAAATAGCTAAACATCAGCAGCCATTTTAACAATGAAGAAAAACAAAAAGATTATAGACAAATTAGATTTTTCTGGTGGACAAGGTTCGTACTTTGACTTCTGGCATCTTCACGTGGACTTTGACGGAGACGGAAACAGGGACTGGAAAACCAGAAAGAAATTTATGGACGAACAGATTAAAGTTTTTGAGTACCTGAAAACAAAATTAGCGGACTACTCTCACTCATTCCAGCTTTGGATTGGAATTGACGAAGAGGACAGCTCGCAGGACGGAGTTACATTCACACACCAAATCCAAATAACGACTACTTCCCTCATGTCGTGGACAACGATGAGGCTGCAACATTTAAATCAAATGAATTAAAAGAATACATTGACAAGACAGGCTTGACAGTGATCAAATCCAGAAATCTGGACACGAACTACTACTTTCTATTTGACAAGAATATCGGGACTACGTTGACGAAGGAGTGATTTTTAAAAGGCAGCCAGAAACACTCATCACTTCTTGCCTTCAATGGCAGCGCGCCTTGCCCTAATCTCCTGAACCTTTTCTTTACTCACACCGAAGACTTTACCGTTGGAAGCATCTTCCATAAACTTGTCCACATAGCTTTGGCTCAGTTCTGAGTTGTCTTTGTATTTCTTGCGCAATTGATCCAGTCGCGCATGAAGATCTTTTTTCACGGTGGCATAAGCCGGATCGTTGTAAACATTCTTCAGCTCCAGCGGATCTTTTTTGCGGTCGATCAGCTCCCATTGATCTTCCACATAATAGTAATGGATCAACTTGTAATCCTTCGTGATGATGGCATAGTGGCGGTTGACCATGTGTTCGGCCGGATACTCATAGTAGTGATAATAGACGGCATCGCGTTTCCATTTTTTGTTCTGGCCTGTGAGCAGCGGCACCAGACTTTCGCCCTGCATGTCGGCAGGTGCGGGCACACCGGCTGCGTCCAAAAAGGTTTGTGCAAAATCTAAATTCTGAACAAGCTCATCCGAGCGGCTTCCGGGTTTTGTTTTGCCCGGCCAAGCGATGAGCAACGGAGTTTTAAACGATTGATCGTAAACAAATCGTTTGTCAAACCAGCCGTGCTCTCCCAGATAAAATCCCTGATCAGACGTGTACACAATGATCGTATTCTCCAGTAGCTTGTTCGTCTCCAGGTAATCGAGCAACCGCCCCACATTTTCGTCTACGGCTTTGATGGTACCCAGATAATCCTGCATGTAGCGTTGATATTTCCATTTCATCTTTTCCGCCTCGGTCATTGTCGGATATTTCTTTTTAAAGTCTTCATTGACTTTCGTATACGCCTTTTTAAAGTTCTCGGCTTGTGCAGGGTTGAAGCGACCTGTTTCATATGCATACCTGCGCTTGTCAAATCCAATTTCAGGAATGCCCAATTCATCCATCACTTCTGGAAACACTTTGTTATCGCCCGCCCATGCCATGTGACGTAGGATATTCATTTCAGCTTCACCAGCCGGTGATGTTCTTCCGGTATAATCATCGAACAGAGTTTCGGGTTCAGGAATTGTCTTCTGTGTGAATTCATTGAGGTGACGCTCGGCCATGAGCCACGACCGATGAGGAGCTTTGTGCAGGTACATCAGCATGAAGGGCTGCTCCTTCTTTCGCTCTTTCTGCAACCAATCCAATGTCATGTCGGTGACGATGTCGGTAACATAACCTTCCACTTTAATATTGCCGTCATTCTTTGTGATGAAGTCGGGATTATAATAAGCACCCTGATCGGGAAGAATCTTAAACTGATCAAATCCCTTGGGGCTGTTGCCGAAATGCAGTTTACCAAACATAGCCGTCTGGTAGCCTGCCTTTTGCAAAATCTGAGGAAAGGTGACATTGGTGGTGTCAAATGGAAAGTGATTGTCAATTTTTCCATTGAGGTGCGAATGCTTGCCTGTTAAAATAGTAGCACGCGATGGTGCACAGATGGAATTAGTAACGCTGGCTTGCGTAAACAGTATTCCCATTTTAGCAATCCTGTCGATGTTGGGTGTTTGAATCAAACGCTTATCATAAGCTGAAATAGCCTGATAGGCGTGATCGTCTGACATAATAAAGATGATGTTTGGCCGGCCGGTTGTTCCTTTCGTTTGACTGAAGGTTAGATGAGTATGAAGGATTAGAAATAAGGCTGGCAATAAAATCTTTCTTATCATAACGGCTTCCTTTAAAAATGAAATGGCTGAATTGAGCCTATCATCTCGGAAGTTCGGACAATTAAAGATTGATTACAAATATTCAGGAACCTGAGTTCGACTTTTGGGATCGTGACATGTATATCTGAAAAAAGCGCTGAAGGCTCACTTCAACAACCCCAACTTATGCTGCCACACACCGGCAATGCTTTGAGCTCGGCTTTTGGCTTCCACTGCTTTGTCTCCCGCAAAATGCTCGTCTACTGTTTGTGTAAACAAAGCAAACCATCGGGTAAAGTGAGCCGCATCAATGGCCAGGTGCACATGCTTCTGAAAAGGATTTCCCTGATAAGAATTGTCGCCTAATAAAAGAGACGACCAGAAGTTATACATAATGGGCAAATGATGCGGCCAGTCGACATGACCAAATATATCCTTTAGCTTTTCATCTGACTTCACTTTATCATAAAATGAATTCACCAGAAGAACAACATCTTCTTTACTCGTAATATCTTTCATGAAATCAAAACGGCAGATTATTTCTTTGCCGGAGGTAAAAGTACAGCATCTACCACATATACCACACCATTCGATGCAGGAACGGTTGCCACAATGTTTGCTCCGTTTACGGTGTACTTTCCATCTTTCACGCCAATCACAACATCATCCAGGTTTACCTGGTTAATCTTCTGGCCGTCTTTAAGATTTTCTAATTTATAAACGCCCACAGACACGTGATACTCTAAAATATTGCGCAGCGCGTCTTTGCTCTCAGGTTTTAATAAACCTTCTACAGTGCCAGCAGGTAAAAGATTAAACGCTGCATTGGTAGGCGCAAATACTGTGAACGGTCCTGCATTCGACAACACATCCACGTACTCGGCTGTTTGCAATGCAGTCACTAATGTGGTATGATCGGGCGAGCCAACGGCCACGCGAACAACATCTTTTTGCGAATCATCGTCTTTCACAGCAGATTGTCCTGCACCCGCAGGAATACCTTCCACCGATGCAGTTGTTTCCTGGTTGCCGCCACCGCAGGAGAATAGAAGTATAGAAGATGAGACTAAAGCAGCGAGATAAAGTTTTATAGTTTTCATACGTTTAAAATTTAAAGGGTCTTTGGTTTTTTTTGAAGGGCAAGTTGTTTCAAATTATATAAGTGCGAAATGATATTTGTCAGTCTCTGTTCATTTAATATTCTCAATGTTCGCCTATCGGTCGATCACTGAATATGATTCTGATCATATTCTTAAAAATTGAATCAATGAAACGTTCAGGCGCTGGTATGTTTCGAACCTTTTTGCAGGCTTATGACCACGGTCATAGCGCGCGCCTGACAGGCACATTAGTTTTGATGCATAAAATATCTAAAACATGATGACTGCAACAGAAGAAACACTTGACCTGGCCACTGCTACCGTGGCTGCTATCGCATTGCGTTTTCCGCATGCCATTGATTTACTCAATCAATATCGCCTTGACTATTGCTGCAATGGAAAGAAAAACTTTGCCGATGCATGCCGGAAGAAAAATCTAAACCCTGAAAAAGTATGGGAAGAAATTCAGCGAACCGATTCCACTCGGCACGAGCACCGCGATCGGTTTCAGTCCTGGAACCTCGCGCTGCTTATTGATTACATCGTGCTGAATCACCATCAATATGTGCAAGATGCGATACCCGAAATCAAAGCTTTGTTAACTAAAGTGTGTAATGTGCATGGCACAGAGCAGCCTGCACTCTTTAAAATTCAAGAAGACTTTAACAATTTATCGAACGAACTGCTTGCCCATCTTCCAAAAGAAGAAGAAATACTCTTTCCTGCCATTAAAAATTTGGAACGCGAGCAAATGTTGGCTCATGATCCTTCCCAGGTGAGTCATTTAAAAATGCCCATCTCAGTGATGGAACACGAACATGACGTGGCAGGAGAATTGATTAAGTCGATACGATCACTTACCGACAACTATCTGCCACCGGCTTATGCTTGTCCTACATTTCAAATCACTTATAAGATGCTTCAGGAATTTGACGAAGACTTGATGCAACACATTCATCTGGAAAACAATATTCTATTTCCCAAAGCACAGTTGTTAAACTAATGACGCTATGGAACTGAACCAACAAATTCTCAGTGAGCTGATCATCTACATGAAGTATGCGCGTTATCTGCCCGAACTCAAGCGCAGAGAAACATGGCCGGAAATCTGCCTGCGATACGAAACCATGATGATTGAAAAATATCCGCACCTCGAAAAAGATATTCATCACTGGATGGAATTTGTTTATGGAAAGAAAGTATTGCCGTCTATGCGTGCGATGCAATTTGCCGGTGGCGCTATTGCACGCAACCACAGTCGCATTTACAATTGCGCTTACCTCCCGGTAGATGACGTTCGCGCTTTTTCAGAAACACTATTTCTGCTATTGGGCGGAACAGGTGTTGGTTATTCGGTACAGTTTCATCACGTTGAAAAATTGCCTCCCATACAAAAAGCAGAGAAGACCCGAAAATTTTTGATTGGCGATAGCCTGGAAGGATGGGCCGATGCCATCAAAGTATTAATGAAAGGATATTTTGGGTTGAGTGAATTTTTGCCGGAGTTTGATTATTCCGACATCCGTCCAAAAGGCGCCCGACTGGTGACAGCCGGTGGCAAAGCGCCCGGACCCGAGCCGTTAAAAATTTGTGTGGCCCACGTGCAGGCTGTGCTCGATCGAAAACAGAATGGAGAAAAACTTTCGCCCATAGAATGTCATGACATCATGTGCTACCTCGCCAATGCCGTGCTGGCGGGCGGTATCAGAAGATCGGCCATGATCTCATTGTTCTCTGCAGAAGATGAAGAAATGCTCACTTGCAAATTCGGCAACTGGTGGGAGTTGAACGAACAACGCGGCCGCGCCAACAATTCGGTAGTGTTGCCGCGGGAAACTACCACCCGTGAACAATTCTTTGAGCTGTGGAAAAAAATTGAACTATCGGGCTCTGGCGAACCGGGATTTTATTTTACCAATAGTTTGGATTGGGGAACGAATCCCTGTTGCGAAATCGCCTTGCGTCCTTTTCAGTTTTGCAACCTGTGCGAAGTGAACGTATCAGACATTACCAGTCAGCAGGATTTGAATGAGCGCGCTGAGGCAGCGGCTTTCCTGGGAACATTACAAGCAGGCTTCACCAATTTCCATTACCTGCGTGAAGTGTGGAAGAAGACAACCGAGCAAGATGCGTTGATTGGTGTCGGCATGACGGGCATTGCCAGCGGACGAGTAGCGCAATTTGATTTACATGAAGCGGCCGAAGCCGTGAAAGCCATGAACATTAAAACTTCGGGCCAGATTAAAATAGAATTCGCTGCACGCACTACTACCATCAAACCATCGGGCACTACTTCACTTGTATTGGGAACATCATCAGGCATTCACGCGTGGCACAACGACTACTACCTCAGACGCGTGCGCATCGGAAAGAACGAAGCATTATATCAATATCTGTATACTAATCACCCTGAACTACTGGAAGACGACCTGTTGAATAGCAAACAAGGCATTATCTCCATTCCTCAAAAAGCACCTGACGGAAGTATTCTGCGAACAGAAGATGTGATGGACTTATTGCATCGCATCAAAAAATTTAATACCGAATGGGTGCGCAATGGTTTCAGAAGAGGAAACAATGCCAACAATGTTTCGGCCACGGTTTCAATTCAGGAAGGCGATTGGAAAAAAGTAGGAGAATGGATGTGGGAGAACAAAGCATCGTACAATGGACTAAGTGTATTGCCCTACGATAACGGAAATTATAAGCAAGCACCGTTTGAAGATATCTCAGCTGATGAATTTACATCGCTGGAAAAAAGTTTAAAAGCAATCAACTTGACGGGCGTGTACGAGGACGAAGACGAAACCGACCACAAGACAGAAGCTGCGTGCGCGGGAGGTGCGTGTGCCATCGTATAAATTTCCCGTTTATGACGTAGGTCATAAATTTCTCAGGTGAATCAAAATACCTTCGGCCAAATTAGAAGGTATGGAGATCAATGTTATTCAATTCCTGATGAATCCCAAAAAATGGTGGATACCGATCACCATTATTCTGGCGGTGAGTATTACGGGCGTTTCTATTATTGGATATGAAACCTATTACAAAGCACCACCTATTCCGGATTATGTAAGTGAGAGCGGTGAGCCGGTGTTCACACACGATGATATTCTCGCTGGTCAGGCCGTGTTTCAGAAATATGCGTTGATGGAATATGGAAGTATGTTTGGCGATGGCGCCAACCGCGGCCCCGATTTTACAGCCGAAGCACTTCATCAGATAAGCAACTCACTGCAGCAGTATTACGCCAACCAGCCCGACATCACAAAATTGGAATGGTTGGGTGTAAATGTGCAAGTGCAACGTGAAATTAAAATCAACAATTATGAGCCAACCAGCAACCGGGTAAAGCTTTCGCCCGCGCAGGTATATGCCTGTGAACAGTTGACCGCTTACTATACCGATATTTTTAAAGGAACTGGCAAGACATCATTCGCGCCAGCCAACTACATCACGAGCGACAACGAGATCCGTCAACTTTCCGCCTTCTTTTATTGGGGTTCATGGGTATGCGGTGTGGAGCGACCGGGCAAGGACTATAGCTACACGCACAACTGGCCGTACGATGCAGTTGCCGGAAATACACCGTCCCCTTCGGTTATCATCTGGACCATCATCGGATCGTTGGGTTTAATACTGGGTTTAGGAATTGTGTTGTACTATCATGGCCGTCTTGAAAAGTTAAATGACAATGCCTACGTCACTAACTCCGGACCATTGATGACGCAAGAAGGCGTAGCGAAATTTCAACCTACTAACTCGCAACGCGCCACGTATAAATATTTCTATCTCGCCATTCTTCTTTTCATCATACAAGTGATTGCGGGCATTCTAACCGTTCATGATTTTTTAAACTTTACTACCTTCTTCGGCTATGATCTCCGCGGCATACTTCCCATCACCATCACACGAAGCTGGCACGTACAACTTTCGTTACTTTGGATATCTACCTGTTGGATCGGAGCGTCATTCTTCATTGCGCCATTGTTATGCCCGCAAGAACCATCGTATCAGCGAAAAGCCATCAACTTTATTTTTGGATTAATTGTCGTGTTGGGTGTTGGCTCCATGATTGGAATTTATGCAGGGCCACTCGGCATTTTCGAAAACTGGTATTGGTTCGGGCATCAAGGTTGGGAATACATTGAGCCCGGAAAACTGTGGCAAGGTTTGCTGTTTGTTATTCTTGCGTTGTGGTGCTTCACGTTATACAAAGCTGTTAAGCCTGCCATAAAAATCGGGCAACCCTGGCAACTGCCCAACTGGTTGGTGTATGCCACCTGCAGCATCTTAGTACTTCTGCTTTCTGGTTTTGTAGCCACACCCAAAACAAATTTTGTCATTGCCGACTTCTGGCGTTGGTGTGTTATTCACATGTGGGCCGAAGCTTTCTTTGAAGTGTTTACAACAGTGCTCGTGGGCTACTTCATGGTGTTGATGGGATTGGTGAGCCGGCAAGCTGCTATTCGCGTGATCTACATTGCCACGTTATTATTTCTTGGCAGTGGCTTACTGGGCATTTCACACAACTTCTATTGGAACGCCAAACCCGTTGGCACTATGGCGTTGGGCTCAGTCTTTTCAACGCTCCAAGTCATTCCGCTTATACTGCTTACACTGGAGGCATGGCGCTTTCAAAAGTTACCTGGCGTAGTAGAGTCATCGCTATCGAATGGATCAAACGGCAACTCAACAAAGTTTGGAATGCCGGAAGTATTCCTGTTTCTGGTTGGTGTCAACTTTTGGAATTTCTTTGGCGCTGGGGTGTTGGGATTCATTATCAATCTTCCATTGGCAAATTATTATGAGCACGGAACTTATTTGACGGTCAACCACGGCCACGCTGCTTTGATGGGTGTGTATGGCAATCTTTCCATTGCCACTATTCTTTTTTGCTGTCAATTACTTACCGATAGCAATCATTGGAAAGCAAGAGCGCTGCGCATGTCGTTCTGGTCCATCAACATTGGCTTGTTGCTGATGGTCTTGCTGGATCTTTTTCCCGCAGGTCTACTTCAGTTTCAAGCGGTAGTGGAGAAAGGACTATGGTTTGCACGATCAGCAGAGTTTATCGACAGCAATGCTTTTCAAACATTAACATGGATGCGAATTATTGGAGGGAGCATTTTTGTTGTGGGCGGTGTAGTTCCTCTCACGTGGGCCATCACCTCAGCGGCACGCCACTTTAAGAAATCTACGAACAACACGAAGTCAACTGCCAAAGAGGAAATGGAGTTGGCAGAGATGGAAAATTAAGAACACGATATTTTAATCATTTAACAAAAATCAACATGACAACTTCACTTCACACGTTTCATATCCCCGTGATGGGCCTTGCTTTTACGATGGACGCTCCTATCAAAGTTGCACGCTTCGGCATTTCATCTGTTATGTCTATCGTGGAAGACAGACTTGTGGAAACCATGCGGAAGCACTACTATGAAAAGATTCATGAAAAATATATTCCAATACCAACGAGCGAACCCGACTATCGTGCGAAACGAATAACCGACTATCTCAATCTTGTGAATAGAATCGTATCGGACCAGATGATAAATCTAAAGGCTTCACTATTTACAGTTGGAAGTGACCTGGACAAGTACTTTGAACTGCTTCCTACGGAGAACAGATTGAGAAAGCTGTATTTAAAAATTATGCAATTAACTGATGAGTCAGAAAAACAATCACTTCAAATCTATCTAAGAAGTCAAGTCATACCAGGAAGCATTGACGTGAACATCATGACGAAATTGGATGGTAACAATTCCGGCAATAAAGGAGTGTTAAAAGAAGACGGGTCGGATGCTGTTTCCGCTTTGCGCGGATATGCGTTGAGCAACTTAACAAACTCCTCGATCATTTTCTCGGCTGGCTTAAATCCTCGCCTGTTTAATTACTTAGAAAAGTTTACTGCCTTTGACGCGATTGCCTGGGGTGAGTTCAATAAAAAGGTGGTCATCAAAGTAAGTGATTATCGTTCCGCTTTAATCCAGGGAAAGTATCTCGCCAAGAAAGGAATCTGGGTGAGCGAGTTTCGTATTGAATCAGGATTGAACTGCGGAGGTCACGCATTCGCAACAGATGGCTATTTGATGGGTCCCATCCTGGAAGAGTTTAAAATTAAACGCGAAGAGTTGCAGACTGCCCTCCATGAAATTTATCAGTCCGCGGTCCGTGCAAAAGGTAAATTGACATTTGATGTTCCCCATCCCATAAAAATTACGGCACAGGGTGGCATTGGCACTGCCGAAGAACATGAATTTCTATTGCAACACTACGGCATCGACAGCGCAGGCTGGGGAACACCTTTCCTGCTTTGCCCGGAAGCAACCACGGTTGATGATAAAACGCTCGCATTACTAAGCAAGGCCGACAAATCGAATATCACCTTGAGCAATAATTCGCCATTGGGTGTGCGGTTTCATTATTTGAAAGGAACGTCTTCTGAAAACGAGAAACTAAAAAGAATTGCCGATGGTCAACCGGGCAGTCCTTGCACGGAAAAACATCTCGCCTTCAACACGGAGTTTACAACCGAACCCATTTGCACGGCTTCGGCAAAATATCAGAAATTAAAAACAGAACATCTCCGCTCATTAAATCTCTCTGAGGCGGAGTTTCAAAAACAATTGAAAGACGTGCATGCCAAAGAATGTCTGTGTGTAGGCTTGAGTAATTCTGTGAACATCGAATACAAGCAGCCGTTTCTGAAACATATGCACAGCGTAACCATTTGTCCCGGTCCCAACATTGCTTACTTCAGCGAGATTGTGTCCCTTCAGCAAATGACCGATCACATCTACGGTCGGACCGACATTATCAAGAGACCTTATCGTCCGCACATGTTCATTAATGAATTGCAATTGTACATCGACTACCTGATTGAGCAAATCGGTGAAGCCGGCCAGGATGAGAAGCGCATGCAGTATTGTTTGAAGTTTGCAGAAAATATGCTTGCCGGAATTGAATATTATAAGTCAACTCACATTACAGCTCATACCCATGATTTTATGTTGGCGCTGCAAGAAGGAGAAAATCACGTAAAGGCGTTAATCAAAAACTATTTGACAAAAACTGAATCGATTCCGGCCTGATCAAATTGTTTTGATTAGATGTCCTTCCGCACAAACTTCTTCATGGCCAATAGCAGGGGCGCCAGCGTCCAGATGGCAAGGAACGATACGGAGTATAAAATACCGAGGCTGCTACCAAAGAAGTTTTTATAAAACGCTCCGGTATAACCCATCAGCGCGGAGAGATCTAATTTTAATAAGATGATGATCCGCGCCAGATCAATTGGATTAAGCGACACGAGCGTCATTGTAATTTTGTCGAGCGGATAGTCACTGAAGGTATACACAACGTATAAAATCAGGCCGTCATAGATCAATGTAAAGTAAAACCAAAACAGCAGCGCCACTCCTATCGCCTTTGCTTTGTCACGTGTGGAAACCGATGCAGCAAACGCCAGCGCCACAAAAACAAACGTCAACAGCAAACCGGCCAGTATCAAATAAATTGAACTCTCACTGAAATTAAAAATAAATAAAGGTATCGCTACGCCCACCAAATACGCAGCCGATAGCGCCCCTGAAATAGACAGATATTCCGCAAAGTAAATCGTCTTGCGATCCACCGGTTGTGCCAATAGCAATTCGATAAACTCATACGAATTAAAAAAATGAATGGTGGTGAAAATAATGCTCACCAATGGCACCACGAGCAAAATAATATTCAGCAAACTCAGCGTTGACTTTCCGGGATCACTATCCAGACTAAACATGCTAAACGTGATCACCAGCAGAAAAAGAGTGTATAACATCACAAAGCGATTGCGCAGGATATCGTACATCACATATTTGGCAATCTTCATCATACCTTTTGGGTTTCGTTGATGTTGCGTTTCATAATTGTGGCTATTGCACGACCCAATTTCAACTCACCGGTTTCTTCTTTCAGCAAATCAATGGTATCGTTAAATAGAATCTTACCTTCTTCCAGGTACACCACATTTGATGTTAGTTCATCCAGGTCACTCATGATGTGTGAGGTGATCAGGAACGTGCGATCATTGTTTTTCTCGGCCTGTATTTTTTCCTTAAGTATTTCAACTGCTATCGGATCAAGTCCTGCCGTAGGTTCATCCAAAATCAAAATATGCGGTTTGAATAAGAAGGCGAGTGACGCGCTTACCTTTTGCCGTGTGCCGCCCGAAAGTGTGTGCATACGTTTGTCACGCATGCGATCGAGCTTAAACTCTTTTATCAGGTCTTCGTCCGTGGCGGACTCGCTTTTTCTCAAATCGCGGATCATATCAAAGATTTGTCCAATCTTCATCTGCTCGGGATAACGGCCAATCTGCGGCATGTAGCCAAGCAGATTTCGGTAGCTCCAGTCGTTGGCAATTGATTTTCCATTAACTGTAATCACGCCTTTATCAGGTAGCACCATTCCTAAAATACATTTAATCAATGTGGTCTTGCCCGATCCATTGGGACCAATCATTGCGTACGACCGACCTGGTTTAAATTCCACGTGAATGGATTTCAATACTTCCAGTTTGCCAAATTTTTTATATAGATCAGAAACGGTAATCACGAAATAGTTGTTAGTTAATGGTTGTTGGTTAATGGTGGAATCAGCCGGAAATCAATAGTTATATTCATAGTTACGCATGGCTGGATGAATGTCTTTCAGATTTTCAGGCGTGATGGAAGGTACAACTTTTTCCGTGCGGTCTAACATGTACACCAGAAAGCTGCGCCATAAGATCACGGCAGCAGGCATCTTCTCCACCACCATCGAATATAAACTTACTGGATGAAAAGGCACATCGCCAATCGCATCTTTATCCAAATCATAGCCTTCGTACTTGTCCCAATAGTTATTATCTACGGTATTCAACACCAATGATCCATTAGTGGCCATATCGAAGGTATTGGAGAGGAAACTATTTTTTGAATATACATTCTCATCGCAGTTGGCCTGCATCTTCACGGCCCATCCATTTCCACTGAAAACATTTTGCAGAAAATGACAACGACTGGAACCCTCCATATAGACGGCAACCGTATTTCTGGAGAAGTGATTTTGCTGAATATCCGCATCGCCAATGTCTTTTAACAACAAGCCATAGGCAGACGATCCCCAGTTGTCTTCAAACCGATTGGCGATCATCTTTACGCCTTTCGTATACATCACGGCCACGCCTGCTCCATTGTTTTGAAATATATTGGCCCGGTATTCGTCATGATGCGAAAACATGAAATGCAAGCCATATCGCATATTATGATGGCTGAAATTTTTTTCGATCAACGAATTCGTAACAAACTCAAAATAAATGCCATCGCGATGGCCACTCACAGTGTTATCCCTGATGATAATAGAATCGCTTTTCCAGGCGTGAATGCCATTGCCAATCTGATGTTCAGCAACGGCATTCGCGTGAAGTGTGTTGCGCTCAATCAAACAATCTTTCGCGTTTGACAAATGGATTCCAAAAAAAGTATTTTCAAATTGATTATCAACTACCTTCAAACGCCTGGTGTCAAGTGCGTTGATGGCGGAAACATCATTGATACTTCCCACACCCGTGTTAATCATTCGCAAGCCTGTGATGGAAACATCATTGGCTGCAATGGTGAATATCTCAAACTTACTTTCTCCGTCCAGAACGGGAAAGTTTTTGCCAATGATTGTGAGGGATTTTTGAATGATGATATTTCCCTCGCGGTACACGCCCGACATAATCCGGATGGTGTCTCCAGGTGCAGCCCGAAGAATAGCGGACTTGATAGAAGTTTCTTTGCGACCTGCGTCAACTATCCAGGTGTGCGCGAATGCGGAACCGAATAAAATAAAAAAAATGAACGCAAGCGCTACTCTACGAATCACTTGTATTGTGTCGTCACCTCGCCCCAGCCCAGATAAATTGCTTTCCATTCTTTCTTAAAGTTATCCATACTTGCCTTTGTTTCAAAGGCTGCCACCTGGCCCGCCATCGGGCTCCGTATTTCTGGCGACTTCAAATAAAATCCATTCGTAGCGTCAAACAATTTGCCAGGATTGGCATAGTCAATGACGAGCTTGTGTTGAAAGTCTTCCACGGGTTCATAACCGGAGTTATAAAAGTTAAGGAAACAATTCATGTCGTCAAACTTATACACCTTGCCTTTCTTCGTTACCAACTCGGCACCAAACTTATTATCCATCAAGGTCATTTTGCAGAAGTGACACACGTCTGTTCCATACACCAACGGCTCAGGCTCTGTGCTGCATGATATCAGAAAAACAATCGACAATAAAAATATAAATCGTAACATGTTGCTCTTAGAATGTAAATGTTAAATGCGATAAGCCTCTTGCTTTAGCTACTGTTTGATGAGCAGCGTAATTTTGTGAAAGCGGTGATTGTACCGAAATACCCATCGCTATTTTTTTATAGCTCATCTCTAATCCCGTAGACGCAAACACGGCATGACCCCCTGTCAACTCTATCCGTTGATCTTTGTAACTATTGCCAGCAGAGCGTTCAAAGAAAGCCCCGACAGCTGGCGCGATATTAAATGACTTGGCCGTAAAGCGATGATAGGCCAGCATGTTTACAGAGAATCGATTTCCAAATTTAAACTGATCGGCATTGGCCGAATTGATTTTATAGTTAGCGGTGGTGTTCAATCCCCAATTCCAATAGGTGATCGAATGATTCGCATTTAAAAGGAGGTCGGTGCTTCCCGTTCCGGTTTGTCCGTTGGGATCGCCCAGATTATTTTCCGGATCGCTAAAATCAATTTTATAGTGACCCGTGGCAAGCTTCACGCCAGCTCCTACCCAAAATTGCTGACTGACCAAACTCACACCATTGCTCCAAACTTTATAATTTGTGAGGACGGTTATGTCACCGAGACCTGAACTGTATTTATCACCATCATCGGTTATTCGTTGATTCATTTGGTACGGAATGAATGTCATCATCTGCCATTTCTTTCCAAGGTTCCATCCGCCCCATACCTCCATTGTTTTATAATTGTCTTTGCTAAACTCAGATGGACTATCCTGCATATACGTTCTATAACTTAACGTGCGATAGCGAACGCCAATAAATTTGCTGTTGAACTTTGGCACCATGCCCAAATAGAAGTTTCCAGTGCCACAGCCGCAAATTTCGCACGCTCTGATCCCACTCACACTCGCCAAGGTTATCGCGAATGTGATTACTATTATCTTCAATGCTTTCACTTTGCTTTTTTCTTAAAGAATCCCAACTCATTACTAAAGAATATGGCAACCAATAAAAATGATCCGATGAAAATCCAGCCGCCAATATCCGGCCCGGAGAAGGCCGTGAAATTCAATAGCACTTTCGTGCCGATCAGCGGAGGTTGATAAGACATTCCCTCGATCTTAATCGGTGCCTCGGGATTTAAATTGTGCCCGTAATCGTAACCCCATAAATAAAAATCAACAAGCGCTCCAAAACCTGCCAGCAAAATCGTGCACAAGTAGGCAATCAACATAAATCGCTTGTTAACAATACTGGTGAGCAAACCAATTCCAATAATGGCACCTACCAGATAAATCATGTATCCAAACTCCGGGAACATACCCACTTCAATTGTCTTCATGCCAATGTAGTGGTTCAATGCACTAATGGTTTTCACATCCCCGCTAAGGGTGTTGATCCATATCTTCATCTCCAATCCCTCCGGATATTGCGGTGCCCACATAAGAATTTGCCACAGCGGAACATAGTAGGCTGCAATCAGGACAAGCGCTGACACCGCAACTGCTATTCTGGTAATTGGTTTTAATGATTTCATTTTTTGTTTTTTAAAGGCGTCCCAAAAGTTGGGACGCCTTACCCAAACTTGTAAACTATGAAACTTACTTGCTTTGAGTCACTTCTTCCACCACGCCCGTGGAAAATTTGATCGGAACGTTGCTGCCAGCAGCTGATACTCGGGCATATCCAGACATCTCCTGATGAAGGGCTGAACAAAAATCCGTGCAATAAAAAGGTGAAATGCCTATTGCATCAGGAACCCACTTCAGCGTTTGTGTTTCACCTGGCATAATCAATATCTCTGAATTAGCAGCACCCCTCACAGCAAAGCCATGTGGCACATCCCAGTCTTGCTCAAGATTGGTGACGTGAAAATAGACCACATCGCCCAACTTAATACCTTCAATGTTATCAGGAGTTAAGTGAGAACGGATGGCGGTCATATACACGTGCACTTCATTTCCTTTGCGTTCCACCTTCGTTTCCTTCTCACCTTTGGCGGCATAAGGATGATGATTGTCTTCTATCTTAAATATTTTAGTCGAATTAGGCGAAACAAGACTGGCGGGAATTGCTTCTGCATAGTGTGGCTCGCCTGTCGTTGGGAAATCAAGAAGCAATTTCATTTTGTCGCCAGAGATATCATACAATTGTGCAGACTGTGTTAACTCAGGTCCTGTTGGCAGGAATCTGTCTTTCGTAATTTTATTGTACGCAATTACATACTTGCCATGAGGCTTAGCCGTTGGGCCACCAGGAACACTTAAGTGCCCGATGGAGTAGTAAGTTGGCACACGATCAAGTATTTCCAATGTTTTAACGTTCCACTTCACAATTTCAGAAGAAACGAACATCGATGTATAAGCATTGCCTTTGTCATCAAACTCTGTATGCAAAGGTCCAAGCCCTGGTTTCTTTACTTCACCGTGAAGAGCCGATTCATATTTGATAACCGGGATGCCCGTAAAATCACCCTCGTAATCTTTATCGGCAATGGCCTTTTGAATTTTAGAAAATGAAAATACCGGCATCATCGCAGCCAATTTTCCACTTCCTACAATATATTCACCAGATGGGTCTACATCGCAACCATGAGGCGATTTTGGACATGGTATAAAATAAACGATGTCTGGAAATTCGGTAACATCCAACACGGTCACTTCCTGATTCATAGTAGAGGTGGCAGAGTGCGTGTCTTCACTATATAAGTTATGTGCATATTTCACTTTCTCAACACGGCCCTTACCCTGCGCCACATATTCTTCCGCTTTTTTCCAATTCACAGCCATAATGAAGTCTTTGTCCTTTTGCGAAGCATTCACCTCCAATAAAGTGTAGGCTTGCTCGGTGTTGTAGCAAGAGAAGAAGAACCAGCCGTGAGACGGGCCTTTGCCAGCACGGCTCAAGTCATAATTAAAACCGGGAGTGCGAAGTTGAAAAGCTATGTTCATCCTTCCATTGGCCGAATCAACTTTAATGAAGCTTATTGATCCTTTAAAGTTTTCCTTATACGAACTGATTGGAACATCCTTATTCCCCATTGGTATACTGAAGCGTGTTCCTGCTACCAGATATTCTGTGTTTTCAGTAATGAAGGGTGAAGAGTGATTACCTCCGCTGTTGGGAATCTCCAATATCTCTTCTGTCTTAAACGTCTTCAAACTTACCCGCGCAACGCGAGGGGTATTGTTTCCATTCGCAAACGCCCACCGGCCATCGTGCTCACCTTTGGTAGTCGATAATGCGATGTGATGCAAATCATCCCAGGGAACAAAACCGTGTGACGTGTTGAGCATAGGCTTTGTTTCTTCACTGTATCCGTATCCGTTCTCAGGAAAAACAGAGAACACAGGAAGTATCTTAAACAATCTTCCGGAGGGAATCCCGTAAATGGCCATCTGCCCATTGAAGCCGCCTGATACGACATTGTAAAATTCATCGTAGGTGCCTGGAGCCACGTACACCTTGGAAGCTGCATCACCAATAACTGCGCCTTGAGGGCCTTTGGGTTTGCAGCTATAGAAGGTGAAAGCTGGCGCTACCAAGAGTAGCAGCACAACTGATTTAAGTAACGTTTTCATTGTTTTATAATTAAGGTTGGTCGAATTATTTTTCTCCATCATTTTGGCGCATAAATTCTAACACATCGCGCGCATCTCCGATAGACATGTTTTGATTAGGCATTCTCATCAAACAAAGCTCCAATAGTTTTTGCGCTTCTGGATCTTTGTCCAACATCACATCCACGTTGGTGATCATGTTCATGATCCACTCGGGTTGTCTGCGTTTGGTGATATCTTTCCAGCCTGGTCCCACCAATCGCTGATCGGTAAGTTTGTGACAAGCTCCGCATTTCATTTCATAGATTGCCAAACCTCTTCCCACGCGATCTGCCTCCAAAGGCGATTTTAGTGTTACTGTTTTTACGGCACCCAATCCTTTGGTAGGATCGCTGATAACATCTTCAACTGCCGATTTTGTAATCGGTTGATCCGGATATTCTTCTCCGGTTTTCGGTTTGTCGGGTGCGCACGAAAAAGCCAATAAGACAATAGAAAGGATCATTACGTGTTTCATAGTTTTTATAGTTTTTGGAATTTCATAATTTGATTTTTCTGCCTTCCAGTTGGAGTTTACCATCGCTCTCCATCTTCTTCACGGTGCGAATGACAGTTTCCACGCGCAGGCCACTCATATCGGCAATCTGCTGACGTGTGAATGGTACTACGTAAGAATGATTTGATCGGCTCATGCCACTCTTATTTGTGGAATTTTTATCGGAATCATTTTTTAAGTACTTCAACAAACTCATGATCCGGTGCTCGGGATCATAAAAGGAAATCTCAGATAAGATCATCGACTTGTATTTCAATCGCTGACATAAAATCTGATCAAGCTGAATATGGATATCAAAATTTTCTTTCAACAAGGTAAAAAAATTTTCTTTACCCAACTTGGCAATAATGGTTGGCTCCAGGGCTACGGCCGCACTGGGATATGGAAACGAACAGAACAAAGGAGGTTCTCCAAAACTGTCATTCGTCTTAAAAATCCCTTGGATAAATTCCTGACCATCGGGACTGTTTGTAATCATTTTGATTGATCCTTCAATGACTTGAAAATAGTTAAGCGCCTCTTCGCCTTCGCGAAAAAGCACATCATCTTTCTTTAACAAAAGCTCTTTTGCGCCATATTTCTTAAGAATCTCTCTGTCTATCATAGCTGCGTTTTCTAGATTTTGTAAACGTACGCTGTCCCGGTTCTTATAAACATGATTTTTGTCAGTTCTTGAGTTGCGATCATCTGCAAACGCAGACAAGAGAGGATTCCACACGGAATTATATTCTAAAACGCAAGAAGGCATGGTGTTCTTTTTCATATCTGTTTGAACAGTTCAAAGATGCAGCACCCTCAAATTCTATTTTATGATTGGGATCATAAAGGGAGAAAAGATGAAAATATTTTCTATGCACAGTGAATTCGGGGAATTACATGTTTGGCCACGCATTTAAAAATACTACCATGCGGGTGAGAATAAGATTTGACTTTAGAATGATATTGGACTTTACAATCTACGCGTATGCTAAAAGCAATTTTGAAAACCGGTTTGATTGCAGGAACGATGGATGGACTGGCCGCTGTGGTGATACTGGCGAAAATGAACTTCACGGGAGTATTTCAATATGTAGCCAGCGGTGTTTTTGGAAAAGCGTCATTCGAAGGAGGAGCTGCAACCACTATCGCTGGCGTGGGCTTTCACTACTTTAACGCATTTGCTTTTACAGTATTCTATTTTGTCATCTATCCGCGATTAGCCTTCCTTCAAAAGCAGATGTTCGTCAGCGCACTGGTGTATGGAATTTTTGTCTGGTGTGTCATGAATTTGATTGTCGTTCCTATGTCAAACGTTGCGATGGCACCATTTAATTGGGGCCGTGCTTTTTTAAACATGGCCATACTGATCGTTTGCATCGGACTACCGATCGCCTATTTTGTGAAGAACTATTATGCTTCAAAAAAAAGTTAGCATCTTAGTCTCGACATAAGACCAAGACGCATGCAACTTCGCGGAATTCATCACATCGCTATCATTTGCTCCAACTACGAAGTCTCGAAAAAATTTTATACGGAGACATTGGGATTGACAATTATTCAGGAGCATTATCGTGCAGAACGAAATTCATACAAACTTGATCTGGCATTGAATGATCAATACGTTATAGAATTATTTTCTTTTCCCAACCCTCCCGCGCGCACGTCACGACCAGAAGCTTGTGGCCTGCGACATCTGACATTTGAAGTGAGTAATCTTGACGACACAATTCGCGAGCTCAACGATAAGCATGTGAATACAGAGCCGATACGAATTGACGAGTTCACCGGAAAGCGGTTTACTTTCTTTGCCGATCCGGATGATTTGCCAATTGAACTTTACGAGCGATAGGGAGTAACCTTAAGTCGTCCGACCGCTTTTTACTTGAACAAAGAGCAGTCTGACGACTCGCTTATTAATCCAACAATTCAGAAACCGGTTGGCCGGTGCATCCGCTTGGGAATTTTATTTTCAACAACACCGACAAAGTGGGCGCTATGTCTGTAATCGTATGATACTGAGATGAAGTTCCTTTGCGTATTCCATTTCCATAAAAAAGAATGGGCACATTCGTGTCGTACGTGTAAGAAGATCCGTGTGTCGTTCCGGTAACGGAAGTTGAATTCACCCAACCCGATTGTAACGTAAAGGCGATGTCGCCCGAGCGTTTGCTGTTGAAGCCACGAATGACCAGCCCCTTTGGTCCTCTCTCATCATAACTTCCCTGACGCAATAAATTTTCACTGTAAACTTCTGCAACTCCTTCTGTGGAAAGTAAAAATTTCGAAATTAATTCTGTTGCAATCAGTAAATCAATGCCTGACGATTTTGGATCGCCCGCAAACAATTCCTGATTTAAAAAGACCTGATCATTGCTAATCGATTCAATCACCTTCTTTCCTGGAAAATAAGAAGCCATGAATTCATTCAATCTTGTCTCAAGATTTGCACCATTAAAATTACCTCCTGGCATTTTTATGTCCTTCAGATATTGAGGCACATCCGCTACTGCATGATCGGCTGTTAGAAAAACAGTGTATTGGCCTTTGCCTATTTCTTTGTCAAGCGTGTTGAATAAATCTTCGAGGTTCTCGTCAAGGCGGATATACAAGTCTTCCACCTCCACAGCATTAGGGCCATGTGCATGACCAATGATGTCGGGAGAAGAATAGGAAATGGCAAGGAAATCCGTCCATTCATGTTTTCCTAGTTCCTCGCCTGATAACGCTGCCTTTGCCATTCTCGTTAACAAGTCATTTCCAAAGGGCGTTCGGGTGAGTAAGTCAAACTCTCCATTTAGTTTTCTAAGTTCTTTCAGGTTATAAGGAAACACGCTGCGGTCCTTTCCTTTGAATTTCGATTCATAAGGAGAATCATCTGGTCCGCTTTCTTTGTATTGTTCCATCGGCTTCGCAGTCTTCCATTCCTGATTCAAATATTGATCGGCAAGATTCAACGCATTGAACTGGTCGACCCAGATTGGCAATGCCGCCTTATAATAAGTGCTGGTGATAAATTTCCCGGATGTTCCATCATACCAGTATGCGCCATCCGGATTATGCCCGGCCGGCAACACGGCACCGCGATCTTTAATAGAAACTCCAACTACCTTCGCCCTTCGTTGTGTAGACAATTCAAGTTCATCGGTGATGGTAGTGGTCAATAATCGCCAGGGAGACACATCTCCATTTCCCTTTTCGTTGCCAATTGGCTTTTGACGTTCATCTCCCACGCAGTTAACCCCTTTCTTCGTGTCTTTATCATACCAATCGTTGCCAATGATGCCATGAATAGCCGGTGTTGTGCCGGTGTAAACCGAGGCATGACCAGGACCCGTATAAGTGGGCACATAATTATAGTGTGCATTACTCAGCATGAAGCCATCGTTCATCAATCGCTTAAAACCACCCGCACCAAATTTACCTTCATACCGATACAAATATTCCTGACGCATCTGATCGACTACGATGCCCACCACAAGCTTTGGCTTTTCTGCCTTAGTACTTTGTGCGAATGAACTAAGTTGGAAAAGAGCAACTATAAAGCAAAGGAGAATAGAGTGTTTCATTCAATTTGAATTAAAGGGGAAATTTAAAAAAATAAAACGCAGGCTGGTGTTATTTATTTATGAACGGAATGAGATAAATAAGAAAAAGCGAACGGTCATCGCATATTATCGATCCTCACAATAGATTTCCTCATATTCATCTTTTTCAAATACTTGCCTGCGTAAAAGCTTTCCGTCCTTATTGTAGTAGATCACCACATAAATGCCGGCCTCTTCCACATTTTTTTCGGTGAAATAAAGCGGCTCTTCTTCCGAACCGATGTTTACGATATCGCTGAAGGTAGTGGGGATAATAGTTCCGTTCCTGCTGCTGATCACACCATACGCATTTTCGTGATGAATGATCATAATTTTTTCTTCTTCCGAATCGCGCACCATTCGATAATCGCGAATTTTTTCGTTACTCACTTTGCCCGACTGCCAATTATAAATCAGCCACTGAAAATTCTTTTTCACCAATGCTGTGGAGTCATTCCAGGGCAGAATTTCATCAAACTCAAATTTTCCAATGGGCTTTGCATCGGCATTGATGAAACCTGAAAACCCATCCTTGCTGGCGATAAATAAATTTTCACGAAAAGATTTAATATTTCTTTCATAAACAGGCTTGATCAATTTCCGCTTCTTCAAGTCAAACATCCCAAACTTCTTGTCTTTGAACAAGGAAGCATAATCCTTTTGTGTAACAACGATGACGTTATACTCAACAGGCAACACTGACTTTCCTTCGTGTGACAATAAGCCTTTCTTGCCATCGCGGGTGATCATAAAAATCTGATCACCAAAATATTCAATATCGTCAAAGTCGGTTTGAAATAATTTGCTACCAGTTGACCCATCGTACACTACTTTTTTGTTCTTCTCGGTGGTGAAGAAAAACAACTGGCCTTCAGGGGCTTTTATAAATTGGAAATCAGATTCTGCAGAAAACACTTTCTTCTCGCCTGTACCAAAGAACACCTGCAGGGTATCCACCTGACGAGCAAAAGCCAAATGATTCGAAAACCAAATACTATCCAACTGACTTGCAATGGTAACGTTCGTAGGAATATTGAATAATTGAAGTCCTCTGGGACTCTTCAATGCCAACCAGTTTTCATAAAACCTCACTTCATCAAATTTCTCCTGAGCCAATTCTTTGGCCATGCCCATTACGCCAAATTTTCCATCCTTCATGGTTACATAGCCATAAGGTGTTTTACTCAACGTCTGACGATCCAACGGAATGACAAACTCTAGTTTTGTATTGAGTGTCCCTTCCAGCACACCGTTCTTCACCCAGTATGTGTCTGCGTCAAGTTGTTTGATTTCATCGAATACAAGAGACTCCGTGAAAACAATTTTATCGGCAAGCAAGCCAATTTGCTCCGGTGTCTTTAACGAACGCTTTCCCGACTTCACCAAAACAACAATCTGCCGCAACGAATAAATATCTTCAAACTCTGCCGCCAACAAAGGCCGTCCGTTGAGAGCTGTCAATCCCCACTTGCCATCTTTTTGATAGGCAATAAATCGATTGGCAACCAGGCGCGCATTTTCAACACAGAACGAATGAAGCGTGTACCCCGACTTATGAACAACATGCCGGCACAGAGAATCCTGCACGCTCAAAAAACCCGAACCAAGCTCAGTCACCTCATCCGTCAGGCCTTTGTAAATTGTTTCGCCACTTCTGCTCAGGATGCCGTCAGAGGTAATGACGTAATCCGTTCTGATTTCTCCACACTTATATTCCTCAAAAACCAGATCAAAACTTAGCGTCATCATCTCCTTACCATCCTGATCCATGAAGCCAAACTTCTCATTCTTATAAATTGCCACCCAATACCCTTTTTCAAGTTCATTTACTTTCCGAAGCGAATCGCTTAACGTAAGTTGTTTGAACTGCGGTTCATCGGACTGGCGCAGATGGTAGAGAATATCGGTTGATTTTGCTGTAAAAAAAGAGTTAGGGTATAGTTCGTTGAATTTCAGAAAGGCATCAGGTCCACCGTTGGCTGTGGAAATCTCAAAAATATTTTTTTCTACTTCCCTTCGGTATGGAGTTGATGGATAGTCCGTTAAAAACTTTTCATAACTCTTTAGCTTGCCATCGCGTGTCTTATCTTCAAAGAGTAGCTTCTCATATCGCTTATGGGCTTCACCAACGCGATGAGATAGGGGATATTTTTCCAAATAGTCTTTAAATGCTTTGTAGCTATTTATTTTCAGTGCACCGAGAAAGGCAACCTCATCTCGAAGTTCAACGGCTGCATCATGCTGCTGTGCTGACGTAAATTGATTAATGAAAAACTGATAGCTCTCAACGGTATTGGCATTCTTCGCGCGCTCAAAGGCAGCACTGTCAATTTTTTTGCGAAGGTTTAAGAGAATCAAACTGTCGAGCGGAAATCGTTTTAGTTTTTCTTTTTGCCGGGGAGCACTCTTCTGAAAATCACTCATCGCATCTAGCGCATAGTGATAGGCCGAATCAATCTGATAGTTGGGATAATTGGAATTGAAAAATAAAAGAGAACTAACATATCGCGCTTCGGGATTGATTGTGTCTTTCTTCAGCGCCTTGCGAAGTTGCTGTTCAGCCTTTAGCCAATTTCCTTTTTCCATGCGACTTAAGGCAGAAGCCGCACTTTGCCCTACACCATCGCGGGAAGACAACAGCAACGCACCAATTGTCAGCAGGTGAAAGAAAAAACGAGTCGTGAAATGCATAAAAACAGAACGCACAAACCGCAAAGGTATTTCCTTCTATTTAAAATCTTCGCGGGCGGGTGTAAATACATCCATCACCAGGCACTTCGTTAAAGCTTTGACAGCATGCAACTCGTTTGAAGGAATAAACACCACCGTGCCAGGCCTTACCAACTGTGTTTCTCCGCTGATGGTAAATTCTAGTTCGCCCTCCAGCACCACACTCCATTGTTCATGAATGTGCTTGTGCTCTCCTACGATGGCATCTTTCTCCAGTGTAATCCGAGCCATCGTAATCTTTTCAGAATGTGCGAAGGCGGCATGTACCTGCGGCCAAATCTCTTTGGTCTTTTGTTGCGTTAGGTTGATGAACGGCATAAACAGGAGTTTAGAGATGCAAATTAAGTGTTAATCCGGTAAGTTGAGTCCCGGCTAAAACACATTTCGAAAAAGCTTTGTGAAATTTTGAAATAATAAAAGCAGGATCAGTCAGTCAGGAGTGTAGGGCGCTCTTGTTTGGCAGGTGTTATCAATAGCTGATGAAGAAAAGCCTTCAGGGTCTTATTGGTTGACAGATCAAGTTTTGCCCGCAACCTCGCCAACCCCACATTAACACTGTTGAGACTTCTGTTTGTGATGCGAGCTACATCAGCCGCTGAATGATTTAGTTTAAGATAAGCACATAGTCGCTTTTCATTCTTCGTGATATCCGGACATTTCGTTTCCAACAACTGATACAGTCTGGCATTCGCACTGTCGAACTTTTTTTCTACTAAAAGCAACTGCTCTTCCTTGAAACACTCTTGAAACTCATTTAACAAAATTGCCAGCCGCTCTTTCCCTTCTGGCAAAAGGAAAGGCTGCAACTTCGCTGCTTCTTCCAGCAATTTCTCGCCAGTGCTCCTGCAACGTATCAGAAGTTCCACATGCATTAATAACTCTTGCTGCTTCGCGTTAAGCTCGGCTTGTAAATCTATGCTAGTCGTCTCCATCAATTTTTATTCTAGAACATCCTCAGCGAATCAATAGTCTTGTTCAGTCATGAAAACCTAAACGAAACTATAAAAAGGGACTGTGTGGACTTATTTCTTTTCGATGAACTGATCTTTATCCTGATCGAGCTTCAATTTATTCGGCATTTTATGCATTGAGCATTACACGATCGTTACCTTGACATTACCCGGTCATTACAATATCAGGGCATCATCGTTTAATGGCGCTATTCGTCTTTCGATAACATCACCAATGGCAACACTCCCGCATAACGTGCGTTGGTGTAGCTAAACCAAAACAATTTTCAATTATGAAAAAGATGATTGTGATTTTTGTACTTCTGGCTGCCGTGTGTGGTCAGATGTCGTCAAGTTGGGCGCAAAGTCAGGCCAGTAAAGTGGCGGTCGTAAAGCGAGGAGATATCGTTCGCGTGATTTATGCCGGGAATAACCCATCAACTGTTGTGGTCAGCATCTTCGATGCAGACGGTAATAAGGTGTTTGCCGAGAGTTTAAAGGGCAGACGTTTTTTGCGTCCGTATAATTTTTCTGAGCTTCCAAAAGGTGATTATGTGCTAACGGTGGCAGACGAAAGCAAAGAGCACGCTAAAAAGATAAGCCATCGCAACAAAACATGGGTAGCCCGAATTGCCAAAGTGAGAGGTGCCGACAAAAAATACGTCATCGCTATTCCTCGTCAACCGAACAATAATGTGATGATTCATATTTATGATCAACAAGATCGGCTGGTCTTGAGTGAGAGCGGAAAATACGATGAAGACTTCGCGAGAATTTACAACTTAAAAGATCTGGAGGGCGCCACCATTCAGCTGGTAAATCAATATTCAGGTGAAGAGCGCTTCTTTAAAACTGAATAGCGCGACACTGTTCATTTTACAAAAAGAATACATTTTCTAAATCAACATTGAAAGGTGGCAACTAGAAGCCTACAATTACTTAGTCGGGATCTGCTATCCAACGATACATCCGGTCAATCACCGTTTATATCAGCCGTTGAAGCAATCCCAACGGAATTTAGTAGGCGGCAATACGTTAATGATTCAAAAATAAACCACACCATAAACTTCAATTAAACCCAACTCTTATGAAAATCAGAATTTTAATTCTATTGTCTATGGCAGGTCTTATGTTAGGTTGTCAATCCGAAAAAGAAAAACAGTTGGCGCGACAAACAATTGATTCATTAAGAAGTCAACTGCAGGAAAATCATCAACTGGTAGCCACGATGACAGATGTTGGTGTCTTGTTAGACTCCATCGATATCAATCGCAAAGTACTTCGAGCCAATATGCTGGAAGGCACTCACTTTGAAAATTACTCATCGCGAATGCGTGAGCTTAATCGGTATGTGAAAGAGACTGAGCAGAAAATCGCTGAGCTTGAAAAATCCTCACGGAGGGCAAAGAACACAGCCTCCTACACGGCTGCAATCAAAAAACTGAGAGAGGAACTCGATACCCGCAATCAGGAGTTGCTGGCCGTGCAAGAACAGGTGAGCATGTATAGAAATGAGAACGATAATCTTATTCAAACCGTGAGCCTTCAGAAAGCGGAAATCGAAGACAAACTAACTCAGTTGAAAGTTAAGCAAGACGAAGCGTCAAAGTTGGAGGAGCAGGTGAAGCAACTGATGGTGCAATCAAAGATTGATGAGGGTGAAGCCTATTTTCTAAGGGCTGCTGCTGTTGAAGAGACTGCGAGGCGCACCAAATTCGCACCGCGAAAAAAGAAGAACACGCGTAAAGAAGCGTTAGAATTATATCGACTGGCTTTGTTCTATGGCAAAGACGAAGCGCAATCAAAGATCGATGAATTAGAAAGGAAACTTTAACGCTCATCATTTATTCACAGGCTCGATTTCAGTCCATAAAAAAATACCCGGATGAAAACAAATAAGCTTACTGTATCGCGATTTAGTTGGCTGTTGATACTTGGCGTAATCGCATTCGCGTGCGAAAAGGAAAATGAGAACATGCTTACCGAAAAACAGATGGAAGTTCAGGCGGAAGAATCTGCAAAAGTGAGCAGCCAGATGATGACGGCTGCGCATGATGTGACGGACATCACTGCGGGAGCAATGGCGAAACAGGGTGTTAGCAACGGTCGTCTTTCAACAGGCAGGGAGACACACCCTGATACCGACTGCGAACCGTCCATAACAGCTTCCTTTAGTCTTGACAGAACACACACCGACACGTTGATCTACAATGGCGTGTTGACCATCGACTTCGGAACAGGCGTATTGTGTGCTGATTCCTCTGAAGTTCATAAAGGAAAAATAATTGACTCGCTTACGCTTCTCATTAGCTACAAAGACAGTGTCGTCTTTGACCAAAAGCAGTTGATCACATTTTATGGATTTCAAAAGGATTCGGTCAAAATTGACGGAACGTTTACGACTCACGCCACTTCCGAAAAAGTTTCTTCCATGACCATTAGCCATGCCACACTGACGTACCCGGATGGGACGGCATCGCACTGGCAGGGAACATTGACCACTATGTATTACAATGGCGAAAACATGTGGAGCAAAAAGGATGATTCGAAAGAGGTTACCGGTTCCTTGGAGGGAACAAACCGGCAGGGTGTTAATTTTAGTTCAATGATTACACAACCTGTTTTGTTTAACTTTTCGTGCAACCGAAAAATTCCGGTAAAAGGAATCATAAAAACTACCGTTGGGAATGCTGCATCTACTGTTGATTTTGGTGATGGCACATGTGACAAGGTGTACACCATTGAAACAGCCGGCACAACAACGGAATATACATTTCACACCCATCATGCCGATTAGGTTTAGCCTTTCCTAGCGGCATCATTCTCGGGAAGGATCGAATGGTCCTTCCCTTTTTCTTATCGGATCACATCAACACGGTCTTCCCCTTTGGATTAATATTATCCGCAAGCAATAAAAAGTATTCTTTGCTCTGATTTCATTCACGTTTATTTTGGTATAATTGCACCTCGAAAATAGTTCGGGGTGTAGCGCAGCCCGGTTAGCGCACCACGTTAGGGACGTGGGGGTCGGATGTTCGAATCATCTCACCCCGACTTAATTAAATGAGGCTGTATCAAAGTCTAATTTGCTGTCAGGTTGAGCCTGTCGAAACTGGTGTGATCTCCATCACCATCGATAAACTCAGTTGACGTAAGAACTTTTGATACAGCTTCACTATTTTAACCCGAATAGCAAAAACTATTTCATCTTCATCACCTCTTGGATGGCGGCCTGAAGTTCTGTATCGACACCTTTCCGAATATCTTGAACAGTTGGCACCACAACTTTGTCCGGTTGAATGCCCAGGCCAACAAAGTCACTGCCATCGCCAAGCAAGTCGCGCTTGGTGCACATGCGAGCTGAGCCATTTCCCGGTAAAGAAATTACCAACGGCTGGCCTGAACTGCCTCCGGTGGATTCGCCCAGGATTAATCCGCGGTTCATTGATTTAAAAGCTGCCACAAAATCTTCTGCTGCAGAAAATGTGCGGGCACTGGTCAATACCACAACCGGTTTGGTGTAAAGTAATTTCTGGTTTGGAAACAGATTGTCTTTAGAGACATACACATCCTGGCTCCGGCTCCACGCCCGATACGTGGGTCGATATTCTCTCGTATAAGAAGCATGAACTGGTGTTGACGTATCCGTCAGGCAACTAAGAATATTCCAACCCGGTCCTGTGTTTCCTCCTCCATTGTTTCGCACATCAAAAATAATGGCCCTGGCTTTTGAGATTTCGGAAAAGCGTGATTTGAATTCGATGGCAGTAGAGTCATTGCCAAAAGAATTCAACGCCACATAGGCTATATCTCCGGGAAGCATTTTAAATTGAAACGAGGGTGTGCGAAGTTTTTTTGAACGCTCTTCTGGCTTCACGCGATAAAGAGTATGTTCGCTGATTTTACCAGCAGCATCCTGCAGTTGCAGCTTGATGGGTTGTGTCAACGAGCCTCTCAACAGGGCATAGTCGTAAGCACGCACCAGTTGGTCTTGCGTTGTGGAAGCGCTTTGGTAGGGCATCACAAATCTGGTGGCATATTCTTTTACAGGCAGTCGATCAACTTTGATAACCTCCTGACCAACGGCAATACCTTTTTCGCGCAAAGCAGGATCGTAAACACCAATGATCAGCACTTTGCCTTCTATCAACCGGGTGCGCACCAACGGCCGTGCGTAGACAGAATCTACTAACTCGCGTGGCATGTTCACATTCGTATGGCCATCTCGCAAAGAAGCAGCAAACTGTTCCAGCACGCGATAATAGTCAAGCGTTGATTTTGTGAGCCGAACCTTGGAAAGATAAGCGAGATAGAGTGAGTCGAAATTCAATCGGGGAATCAAATCAAAGTTGACGAAGTTATATTTTGCCTCCGACCAGAACTTCGATAAACCCGCAATCTTCTCATCCTCTGAAATATTTTGTGCGTAAGGTGTTTCAATCGCACCGGCTTCCCAAAAAGATTTCTTATTGAAGAACAAGTCTCCCATTTTTTGCTTTTGAAGTTGATTGTCGTGTACAATCTTTTGTACGATTGCCCAGCGAGAGTCATTATGCAGCGTCAACAAATCGGTGTCCTCCTGCATGACATCCGGACTGGAAAAGCCTTCATCGATAGCTTTGGTGAGATAAAGAAAAGCCAGGTTCGCCTTTCCCGCCAGCGCGAAGTAGCAAGCTGTGTTGTAGTAAGAAATTTCATATTGGCCTTTCTCCAGGCCGGCTTCGAGTTTGGCATGCGCATCATTCGAGCCTTGTGAGACTTGAGAATAAGATGGAGACATCACCAGCACGAACATGCAAGTGTGTAGTACATGAGCAAGGATGTTGATTTTTGCCATACTGACTTGGGTTGTTATAGGAAAAAATAGTTTGTGTTATTATCCAATAAAAATTGTCGATTTCTCATCCCCACAGCCAGTCGCTACTTCTGTTGACAATCGAACCTACCAACGAGATTCTTGTAAAAATATTGGCTCCTCAAAAGATTTTGAGTGGACTATTTTTGTAAAGGAGCATTTGAAGTTTTTTAAGACGGAGTGATTCCATCGATTACTCAAACTCCCATATAGAATTGAAAAGTCGGTTTCGAATCTCTACAAGTAATTGCCGCGTAACGCCTGAATAACTTCTAGCGTAGAGACTTCAATTATTAATCTTAATGTCCTTGATTTTTCTAGGCAACCACACCTGCATGGCATTGCTGCCCCGGTTGCACCAGCTATAATAAGGTATCGCAGTGATCGTCTTCTTTTGTGTACTCACGGTTTGATTATCAGCCGAAACCACAACAGCAGGAACCTCCGCTTGTATGACGGTCACACCATTCAGCAAATCTTTTTCAAAATTTGCACGGTAAGTTGTTCCCATCGGCACGACAACATTCCACGCCTGGCCGCTGTTATCAGCCCCTTCGACACAATACACAAGCGGCCCGCGTTGCAAGGCTACTCTGTCTAAATCTGCCACAACAGCATCACGCGAAGCAACCTCCTGCACGTCCATGGGCAAACTCAGTTGAATCACATCTCCCTTCTTCCATTCCTTATTTATTACGGCATATCCATTCTCCATTTTATATACCGCATCTTTTCCATTCACTTTTAGGGCAAACTTAGAAGAAGATGATTTCACAAAATGATAAAGATCTCCGGGCACAGTCTCGCCCGTTGCCCAGCCGGGGATACGCACATACACATCGAACTTTGCTTTCTTATCCGGGTTCACATTAACGGTAATATCGCCATCCCATGGATAGTTACCTTTTTGTTCAATAGCAACTTTAGCTTTTCCAATCGCAACCGTTGTATTGCTCGCTACAAATAAATTCACCCATACACCATTCTCTGACGTGTTGTACACATAATCACCAAGAGAGGCAACAAGCCTGGCAATATTCGCAGGACAGCAGGCTGTACCAAACCATTCTCTTCTAAAATGTCTTCCGTTGGATGCGAGCGGATTGCCATAAAAGAAATGATCTCCACTTAGTGAAAGACCATCAAGTGCACCGTTGTACAAACTCCTTTCGAGCACATCAAAGTATTTGCTTTCGCCTGTCAACAGGTTCATACGCTGATTCCAAAATACCATACCAACCGAAGCGCAAGTTTCGCAATAGGCTTGTTCATTGGGAAGATCATAGTCATTTGAAAATCCTTCATTATTTCCGGATGAACCAATACCTCCCGTGATGTACATATTACGATGAACAACATCATCCCACACAGTCTTCATCGCCTTCATGTAACCCGCATCACCGGTTTGTGCTGCCACATCCGCAGCACCCGTGTACATATACATAGCACGCACCGCGTGACCCGTTATTTCTGTCTGTTGTTTTACCGGAACTACATCTTGTGCATAGGCGGTATCTCTCCACTCCGTCCAGGTGTATCCCTTTGCACGTTTATGACCTCGCTCATCCAGCAACCAATCGGCCAGCGTCAAATATTTCTTGTCTTTCGTTGTCTTATAGAGTTTCACCAACGCCAGTTCAAGTTCCTGGTGGCCCGTTACCCAATGTTTTTTATCTGGACCGAATTGTGAATCAAAGTGATTTGCAAACTTGATGGCAACATCCAGCAACTTACGCTTGCCCGTGGCATTGTAATACGCAACCGCTGCTTCTATCAAGTGACCACCATTGTAATCTTCGTGCATGCTCATATCTGTCCATCTCTTTTCAGGAAACTGCAAAGAGTAATACGTATTCAAATATCCATCGGGCTGTTGAGCTGCCGCAATCTTATCAATCCACTCATCTGCTTTCTTTTCTAAATCAGCATTAGGTTTATTTTTTAAAGAGTAAGAAATCGCCTCAAGTGCTTTGTACACATCCGAGTCGTCATAGAAGATTCCTTCAAACTTTCCCTGGCGTGTTCCACCGGCTATCTCAAAGTTTTTGATGCGTGGCGTTTTAACTTCAGTTTGAAAAATACACGCCTGAAGTGTGGTGGTGGCCACCTGATCCATGCGCGGTTTCCAAAAATTATCGGTGATGTTCACATCGGCAAAACTTACAGGTTCAATCTTTTTAAGAGATTGAGCACAGATGGACGCTGCGAAAAACAAACTGATCAAACCTGATATAAAATACTTCATACCTATAATGTTATATATCCTTACAACTAAACAAAGTCAGGAATTTGTGGATGGCTTTAGATTGGGAATTACCACTTCAAATGTACTTCCTTCATTCACTTTGGAAGCAACAAAAATTTTCCCTTTTATTTTCTCTACTGCTTCGCTTGCAATATACAAACCCAAACCAGAACCGCTGCTTGATTCTGTGCCACGATAAAACATTTTAAAAATATTATCGAGGTGCTGAGGCGAAATGCCCGTGCCATTATCCGAGACTTTAATAATGGCTTGTGACGCATCTGCCTTCACATCGATATGAATAAATGGGGTTTCCTTTTTAGGATCGTAATAGCGAAAGGCATTGGCCACCAGATTGGTCAACACCATAGCCAAACGTTTATCATCCGTAAAAAAAGGAGTCACCGATTCAATTTCAGCCCGCCTTTCAATTCGGTTGTGCTCGTCCAGATATTTAAGATTATCAATGATTTCACTAATCAGTTTATCGAAGTCGATTTCCACTACTGCTACTTCCGTTCTCGCATTTCTGGAAAAGTCGATGATTTCTTTAATGAATGTATCCAGCTTGCGAATGCTTTTTTCAATCAGTCCCAAATATTCTTCTTTGCGCTCGGGTGATGGATCGATTCTGGAAATATTGATGATTCCCAAAATAGAAGAAAGAGGTGCTCTTAAATCGTGCGAGGCGCTGTAGACAAACTTATCCAGCTCTGCATTTACTTTTTTCAATTGAACATTTGCCTTTTCAATGGTACGAACGCGCCAGCGATAAAAACTATAAAGAACGATGGCAATCATGATGGCCAGCACCACATAAAACATGATGGTCTGATAAAAGAAAGGAAGCACCGTGAAGGTTAAAGAGGCCTGAGTTTCGCTCCATACTCCATCATTGTTGGAACCTCTTACATGAAATGTGTATTTACCCGGCCCAAGATTCGTGTATTCTGCTTCGCGTTGATAACCGGGAGTTGTCCAGTCTTTGTCTATGCCTTCTAACTTATAGCTGAACAAATTTTTTTGAGGCGCCAGAAAACTCAGTGATGTATATTCAAACGCAAATCGGAAATGGCCCGGCTCAATCCGCATACCATCGGCCAGATTGGTTTGTTTGTCCACCGAAAAGTTGGTGATATAAACAGGCGGAAGAAGTTTGTTCTCGCTGATGCGCGAAGAGCGAACGACTGTCACTCCACCAATCGCAGGTATCCAAATCTTACCATCAGTAGCAACATAGGCGCGCGTTGCACCCGTGCATTCTTTGTTGAGGATTCCATCGTTGTTGTCATATCGCCTGGCCCGAACTAGTTTTATCTTACCTTCAATAAAATCCAATACATCGCTTTTGCGCAACTGTGCAACGCCAATGTTAGACGTCAGCCACACATTACCTGCATCATCCTCCACCCAATCGAAAAAATTTTCACCCCGCTGTCCTTCGTCCAATATGATCTTTATAAATTTCTTTCCATCAAAATAGAACAAACCGTGAATAGCTACCACCCATTGTCTGTCATCATTATCGATATGCGTATTGAATATTAAAATTCCCGAGTCATCATCTTTCAGGTGAAACGTCTCTATTTTGTGCTCGGGTGATATTTTTACCAATCCTCCGCTGTGCGTGCCAGCGAAAATATTTCCGCTATGATCTTCTGCGAGCGAAAGAATGTGATTGGATGGCATTCCCTTCTTTTTATCAAATACCGCTACAACTTTAGTTCCTGTCATCATCGCGATTCCACCCGAACGTGTGCCGATCCACATATTGTCGTGGCTATCTGAAAAAATTACCCGAACATCCAATGCTGGCAATCCATCCTGAAGCGTTAATAGTTGTTCACTGTCACCAGATTTTTTTAAGACACCTGAATAGGAAGCTACCCATAGATTATTCTGCTTATCAACATGTATGTCGCGAATGCCTGCCCCATGCAACGAGGTTGAAATAGGAAGAGGTCGTGTCTTATCGCCTTCCACCACTTCGATCGTACCATCATCCGATCCGATATAAATTTTATGATCACCCTCCGCTACGATGTTGATTCGTTCGTTGGCGTTCGCTCCTCTTGTCGTAAAATTATCGAAGCTTGACCCCGTTATCCGGATGAGTCCGTTTTTTCCCGTTGTCAACCATACCGATCCCTCACGATCAAAACAAATTGAATTAATACGAGACAAAGATGTCTTCGCCAGATTTCTGGTGAACTCCTTAAATTTTAATCCGCTATTGTATCGCCCCAAGCCTTGCTCCGTGCACATCCAGACGGTGCCCTCCCGGTCTTCCCTCATGAAATTGATCTGCACATCATTGAAGAACGATTCGACTGAAAGCTTACCATCGGCATAAACATTAAGCCCCTGCGAAGTGCCGATGTAGACTTCATTGAATGATGAACAAAGAACGGAGGTTACCGAATTACTGTTCAAGCCGTTCGCTGTAGTGAATTGAATGTAGTTATTTCCGTTTTTGCGAATGACTCCATTGCCTTCGGTGGCAATCCATAAATTACCAAACCGATCTTCGTCCAGTGCGATAATGGTCACTTCATTTAAGGCAGGATGGCTGAGTTTTGTTACGACTGAATCTTTGATGAGGAATAATCCCTGGTTGTTAGACCCAGCCCACACAGAACCGTCTTGATTTATCTTTAAGCAACGGATTGATTTAGGCAGAATTTTATCGTTCGGGAGTAACGCCTCAAACTTTTGATTTCGATACACAACGATTCCACTTCCCTGAGTGGATATCCAAAGCGTTCCTGATTTATCCTCCTGAAGTGCATAAAAAGAATCGTTGGATAAAAAGGGCAGATTAAGATGATCATAGACATCCGCTTTTATTCCATCAAAGCGAATAGCACCCACATACGAGGTAATCCATAAAAAGCCGGAGGAGGACTGAAGCACGGACGTGAGGTTGTTGGATATCAGTCCATTCTCGCCTGTCCATTGGCGGGCAACGCAGTTCCCCAGCGGAGTTGAAGTTGGAATGCCACGCATGTTTTGTGCGCTCGCCACCAGTGAAGTGGCAAGCCAGACAACAGATAAAAGATGCCCGACCCTCATGCTAACCAGAAACAAATTAAAGCTGACACTAAAGCTAGAAAATATCGCTCTCAATATCAGCGAGGTTGAAACTTAATTTCGGAAACTCGCGGCAAAATCGGGAAAGGTGCACAACCACTGCACCGAGATGACAAGTCAGATCTCCACTACCCCGAAAGAGGTAGTTCTACTTTTTAAACATCCTGGCACCATACACGGCCCCCACTCTCTTTCCCGGCAAGGCAACAAATTTCACGACAACAGAACTCTTGTTATTAATGACAGACATTGGCAACGAATATTGTACCTCAAAAAAATGTCCTGGGTCATTGTTGTTAAGTTCTTGTGTGCCCACGTTCACATCGTCAACAAAAATATCGAATGCCTTTCGGCCGCGCTCACTTCCCCAATACGTGAGCATGAGAATGTTTTCTGCTTGCGGCTGAACTTTGAGTTCGCAAGAAAACCATCCTTTCTCTTCGGCTTCCCGAAAGGTTCGGTCGTTCGCTTCACCACTGTTTGTTTTTTCTCCGGTTACCTTATGATCACGCTCGGGTTGCATCTCTCCAAATCTCACCAGGTCAATGGTCTTTCGATCAAGTTCTTCTAATCGCTTTCGTTCAGCTTCATAACGTGCCTGCTGCTCACTCCAACCTTCTTTGGTGAATTGGTCCCAATACACGCTGTAATAGGAATCGGTGAACTCATACAAAGGTTTCAAGTAAACATCGCGTTCTACGCCCACGTTTTTTGTTTCGAATAAAAGTTTGGAATTCACAACGGGTTGTACCCAGTTGCTAACATCGCGTCTCTCGTTTACCAACACCGGAATACCTTTTATGCGATCAGGTTTTGTCTTGCCCAACTCTCCGGCCATCAAAAGAGGTCCGTAAAATACGGCCAACCGATCTGAGTTGTCGGGCGTTGCTTCAGTATACAGCGAGCGCGGTAAAATGAATTCTACCTGATCATTGTTTTTCCATTTACGATCAATGATCACATAGCCATTTGCATCGGCCTGAAAAGAGGCGCGTGTTTTATTGACAAGCACCTGAACATCACCTTTGGCCCACATAGGTTTCCGCACTCTAAGTTTAAAACTGCTTGACGTCTTCATTTGAAATGAAAACCGAACGGTGTCACTCTCCGGAAATTTTGTTTGCTGTCGAACGATTATCTTCTTTTCCCTCCAATTTAATTCTGATGGAATAAAAAGATTGACATATAAGCTTCCATCTGCTCCCTGATAATAAATATGCTCACCGTACTTCACATGATTTTCAAGGCCCGACCCCACACAACACCAAAAGGCATCGAACGGAGTGCTGAATTCTTTTTTCGCACCCATGCGCATGGGCATAAAGTAACACATCATGCCATCATCTTTATTCTGAGAGGCCAGAATGTGATTGTACAACGCGCGCTCATAATAGTCGCTGTAAGAAGCAATGGGATTCCAGGTAAACAAATGTCGCGTGAGTTTGAGCATGTTGTAGGTGTTGCATGTCTCAGCCGTACTTTCACTCAAATGATTGGACAGTTTGCCAGGCTCTGCCAAATACTCGTATTCACTATTGCCACCGTTGGCATAGGTATGTTTATTCACTACTGAGTTCCAAAAAAAATCAGCGATGACTTTATCTTTCGCATCGCCCGTCAATTCATACCGCCTTGCCTCTCCTATTATTTTAGGTATTTGCGTATTAGAATGTTTGCCACTAAGCTGATCTTCTTGCCTGGCTAATGGATCCAAAACAGCTTTGTGATAAAAGCGATCGGCTGCCACCAGATATTTCTTATTGCCGGTAAGCGCATATACATTGATCAACGCTTCATTCATTCCGCCAAACTCGCACCCCAGCATCTTTTGAAGTTGTTCTTCATTTAGTTTTCCGGTGAGGTCATCGGCCCAATCAGCAAATCTGATCACCACTTCTTTTGCTTTATTGTTTCCGGCATAGAGATAAGCGTCCATCAGTCCGGCAAAAGTTTTGTGTAACGTGTACCACGGAGACCACGCTCCATTTAAATCAAAACCTGCCGATCGTATATTTCCTTTCGCAACTTCAGACCAGACGGTATCCTCTTTCGGAATACTTCCGACATATCCTGTCTTACGGGCTTGTTGGCATAGGGAAAGTTCATCGATGATGTAGTCAACGCGATCCTTAAATTGTTTATCACCTGTAGTGGCATATTGTATGGCACATGCCGAGAGGTAGTGACCTAACGTATGACCGGATAGTGATTCACTTTCCCAACCCGTGTAGACCGCGACTTTGGGCGTAAGACCAGCGTATAGCCTGAAGCGATGCAGGAGACGATCGGGTTCCAACTGCAAGATGTACTTCACATCCCGTTCCATAGCATCTTTGAACAAACCACTCGTGAGTTTCACCTCGTTTAGATTAAATGCGTAAGCCATTGGCTGGATGACTGGCCTTACCATCATTTTAGAATCATTTAACTCAGGCACATACGACTGCGCCCAAACGGTATGAACTGCCATCGTGACGATGACGCTCATGCAATGCCTCCAGGAAAACCGATGGATCATATTTTGAAGAAAGAAATAATCTTCGCTAAAAAAATCGAGTAATAAAAGATGACACGCTACTAGTGGACGATGAAGCGATCGTCTGAGAGGTTCTGATCAAAATAATATTGGCATCGGATAATTCCAATGCCCGTGCAATTATGCGACTAACTTCACAGTTTTGGATTGAGTGCTGAAGCGGCCAACTCGCCCACCGGCAAACTTTGTAACCATCGCTGGCGATCTTTTTCCTGCCAGTCATTAACCGGTGCCGAAACTTTTGCGCCATCGGCATAGTAGATGATCGTCATTACTTCGCGCATGGTATTAGATGAATTGCCCGGAGCTTTGTGCAAGGTAAGTCCGTAATGAAAGGTAGCATCCCCGGCTTTCATTGACGAGGGCATAAACACCGGATATTTCTTTTGACTTACGTAATCGTTCAAGGCTTGCTCAGATGCATCGGATATTTCTAAATTCTTTACCAGTCCGTCTTGAAAGGAACCAGACGCAAAGGTAAGCATACCCATATCGGTGGTGATGTCGATCATCGGCATCCACATGGTGATGGTATTGTTTGTATCCAATGGCCAGTAATACTGGTCCTGGTGCCAAGGTGTAAAACCACCGCCAGCTTCCTTAAACAACGCCTGATCGTGATACAATCTCACATTCTTTACGCCCATCAACCCCGCTGCAATGCCTGCAAATTTTTTTGCCATCGTAAACTTGCGCACTTGTTCATCCGATTCCCACAAGTTCATCGTTTGCAGAAATGCTTTGCCATAAGTGTCGCGATCTTCAATTCTGCGCACTTCCGGATTCAATCGCTTCACGGCATCTTTAATCAATGGGCGAAACGTTTCGATTTCCTGTTGGGTAGCAACATTTCTTAACAAGGCGTAGCCGTTCTTTTGAAAGGCCTCAGCATCTTGCTGGGTAAGCGGGTATGTTTGCTGAAGAGATTGTTCGATTGTCATACCAGGGCAAATAAGGCTTGACTTATTTCTTTTTGTTTTGCTTCAGATCGCGAAAGAATCGTGCCCAGTTAAAGGGGTTGAGGAATGGATTCGTTCGTGGCTGAAACTGATCGCGAATGGAATTAGGATATTGATCCATATAATATTTATAGTTGGCGGCACCATCCATGGGCGCTGTTTGCACCATGAGCGCCAGCAACTCAGCATTCAGATTTTTCTTATCAACACCATTATCCATCGGAATATTCAACGCGAGCACGGCTTGCTTAAACACTTCTTCGGTAGGGAACGGCATAATCGTTACTTCTTTGAGGTACGTAATATCCGGCACCATCTCAACAATTACGGTATAAAACTCAGGAGCGTTTTTAGGAATAATCCAATGCTGACGAGCATATCCAACTGAACTGATCACTACACTATCTCCCACTAACACAGGCATTGAAAAGAAACCATTTCTTTGCGAAGTCGTACCGTATCCGGCTTTGGGCACGTAGATGTGAACACCCGGCAGGCCCGAGACACTGTCCTCCGCCAGAATAATACCCGATAACTGGATTACTCTTTTGTACGCCTGAGCTCTTCCCACATTTTGAATCGCAACAACTGCTACGAGTACGAAAATTATTCTTGCCAACTTCAACACGTTCCTTTCATTTTTTCAAAGATAGGGATTCAAAAAATATCCGCCTAATGCTCTAAACGCGTCTTCCGCCTCACCGATTTTACTAAATTGCCAGCGGTGACAGGCATCCATTTCCGGTAATTTCTCATCACTTTTTCAATGCGATTAAAACATTTCAACATCGACCTTGGCGCGCAGATTTTTCTGGCATGTTCAGACACCTCGCGCCTTCGCATTATGAACCTGATCATGAATAACGGTGAAATGTGTATCACCGATCTGGAGCATATTCTTGAATTCACGCAAACCAAAACGTCACGTCATCTTATTTATTTGAAGAACTCCGGCATTCTTACCTCGCGCAAATACAATCAATGGGTGTTCTATCAAATCAAAGACGAAGTGTTTGATTTGATCAAGCTGATTCTTCAGTTTCTGCGAAGAGACCCGGCATTGGAGAGAGATCAGCAGATCTATAAAAATCTTTTCACCAATCGCGAATTGGCGGTGAACAGGTTGCAAATCCGTTCCATCAACCAACTGTAGGCTCATGCCTTACAAATGTATTTTCTTCGATCTCGATCACACACTGTGGGATTATGAAACCAATTCAGCCGAAACCTTAAAGGAACTTTTTCTACACCACAACTTAAGCGAAAAAGGTATCCACGTGTCTGATCTTCTGAGAACGTTTGTTGAAGTCAACACACATCTGTGGGACCAATATGATACTGGGAAAATTCACAAGGATGTGATCCGCTTCGAACGGTTTCATCATATATTGATGAAACTTGGCGTAGACGATTATGACTTCTCACTCCAGCTGTCTAATGATTATGTTTCCGAATCGCCAAAAAAAGGTGCGTTAATTCCCAACGCCATTGAAATATTAAATCATCTCAGTGCTGAACACACGTTGTCTATTATTACCAATGGGTTCGAAGAAATCCAGTCCACGAAGCTGGCGTCATCCGGCATCAATCATTATTTTCAAAGTGTGGTCACCTCCGCCCGTGCAGGACATAAAAAGCCAGCCAAAGAAATTTTTGAATTTGCACTCGCGGAGATTGGCTTTCAGGCCAGCGATACAATTATGATTGGTGACAACTTGTTGACTGACATTGCAGGGGCGCGAAATGCATCGATCGACACTGTGTTCTTCAATCCCAATGGCATAAAACACAAAGAGCGGGTGAACTATGAAATACAGGATTTACTCGAGCTAAAAGGAATTGTTTAAAAAACACATCCACAGATTCGCAGATTAAATCAGTGAATCTGTGGCTTACTTCCCAAATCAATTTAAATTTGCATTTCGTTTTCGCGACTTAATTATAAACCACTATGTCCAACGGATTTTTCGCTATTCCCACCCCAGAAAATGAACCTGTACTATCGTATGCTCCGGGCACCAAAGAAAGAGCTGCGTTGAAGAAGGCATTAGAGGAAGCTCGTTCAAAAGTATTAGACATTCCGATGTACATCGGGGCTGAGGAAGTGCATTCGGAAAATAAAAAACCATTGTCACCGCCTCATGATCACAAACACATTCTTGGCCATTATCATTTAGGCGACAAGAGTCATGTAGAGCAGGCGATCAATGCCGCCTTAGCGGCAAAAGAATTGTGGAGTAACTTAAGTTGGGAATATCGCGCGAGCATTTTTTTAAAAGCTGCCGATCTGTTAGCCGGACCTTATCGCTACAAGATGAATGCAGCCACTATGTTGGGCCAATCTAAAAATGCATTTCAGGCAGAGATTGATTCAGCATGTGAACTGATCGACTTTCTGCGTTTCAATGTACACTTCATGGGCGAGATTTACCGAGATCAGCCCGAGTCATCTCCCGGTGTGTGGAATAGAATTGAATATCGTCCGTTAGAAGGATTTGTATTCGCATTAACGCCATTCAACTTCACCGCTATTGCGGGAAATCTTCCGACCAGCGCAGCGCTCATGGGCAACACCGTTGTGTGGAAGCCGGCCAACACACAAATCTACGCTGCAAATGTGATCATGGAAGTGTTAAAGGAGGCAGGTCTCCCAGATGGTGTTATTAATCTGGTGTATGTAAGCGGACCTGATGCAGGAGATGTGATCTTCAGTCACCGCGACTTTGCCGGAATACATTTCACGGGAAGCACAGGCGTGTTTCAGGGAATATGGAAGACGATTGGAAATAATATTCAAAAGTATCGCTCTTATCCGCGCATCGTTGGTGAAACCGGAGGTAAGGATTACATCATGGTGCACAAGAGTGCAAACGCCAAACAAGTTTCAACGGCCATATCACGTGGTGCTTTTGAGTACCAGGGACAAAAATGTTCCGCAGCTTCACGAGCCTATATTCCATCGAACCTTTGGGGTGATGTAAAAAAATACTTGCTCGAAGATTTGAAGAGCATGAAGATGGGACCAACCGAAGATTTCGGAAACTTTATCAATGCGGTGATTGACGAGAAAGCGTTTGACTCCATTACAGGCTACATTGAAAAGGCCCGTCAAAATCCTATGAACGAAATTATTGCCGGTGGCAAGTACGATAAATCAAAAGGCTATTTCATCGAACCAACTGTTGTGGTGACGAAAGATGCTTCTTCACTCACGATGTGCGAAGAAATTTTCGGGCCGGTGATTACGATCTACGTTTACCATGAAGAAAATTTTGAACAGACACTCGAACTAGTTGATCAAACTTCTCCTTATGCGTTGACGGGTTCGATCATCGCACAAGATCGCTACGCGATTGAGATGGCCACTAAAAAACTGGTCAACTCTGCCGGTAATTTCTATATCAATGACAAACCAACAGGCGCAGTAGTTGGTCAGCAACCTTTCGGTGGAGCAAGAGGTTCCGGTACGAACGACAAGGCAGGTGCTAAAGTGAATTTGTTGCGTTGGGTTTCGTTGCGAACCATCAAGGAAACATTTGTAACACCTACTGATTACAGATATCCGTTCTTGGATAAAGAATAATTTTCTTTCCTCCTAAAAGAGACAGCGGGTTTTATCAACGGTGTCAAAACCTTTTTTTAAGAACCCGGACGTTGCGTTTTCAGATGCAGCAATCAACGCCTGGGGCATTACTCAATGAGTGCACGCCATTCGTTAATTCTTCTTTTTTTTGATTTAATGAGTGCACTTGAAACTTTGATCCGGCACCAATTCGCGCTTAGCGCTATAAATTGCCGGTCTTTTTAAAAGCAAAAAGCCCCAGAAAAACTGAGGCTTTAAGCGGTCCGGACGGGACTCGAACCCGCGACCTTCCGCGTGACAGGCGGACATTCTAACCAGCTGAACTACCAGACCATTAAAATAAGGCTGCAAAGATAACTTTCGAGACATTCAAACCAAAAGTTTGAACTTCTTTTTTCCCTTCTAAACAGAAATTGCAGCCAGTTTCTCATTCAAGGATTGCGTTTTCACGCCTTTCTTTGGCTCAATTTTATCCATCGCATATTCCGTTAAGGCAGTGATTGTCAGCGAGGGATTGACCCCAAGATTGCACGGCATGATGCTTCCATCCAGAATATAAAAATTGTTGTAGCCGTGCACCTTAAAATTTTCATCAACCACTCCCTCTTCTTTGTTTTTTCCCATGGGGCAGCCCCCCAGTATGTGAGCTGTTGACGCCAACCCAAAAACAACTTCGCTAAACGCATTGTGCGGAACACCATTCACCTTTTCGGCATACCGATACAAAGCATCTTGCCCGATAGGAATATAGCTGGGCACCCGCTCGCCACTTTTGTTATCAAACGACAGACTGCTACCGAACCAGCCGCTCTTCAATTTCATCTTCATGGAGTTGGGCAACGACTGCATGATCAGAAAAATAATAGACGTCTGCGCCACTTTGAAGTTGAAGAACGACCGCAGAAATTGAATCGGCCGGCTAATCATATTGCCCACCATCTTCGCGGTGCGCACCAATGGTGTGCCATTACCCGATGCCATCACCGCCAAACGCATCATCGCTCCCGAACCATCTGGATACTTACAAAGTTCAATGTGTGTGTTATCGTCCGGATTGAAAACAGAACTAATGGCTATGCCATGATTGAGCTTGCGGTCGGCAGCTACCACTCCCGATAGCATCTCGGAGTTGGTTAAAATGTTTTCACCTAATTTATCCGAAAGATGGGGCAAAGTCTTATAGACGTATTTTTGTTTTAACAACAAATCGAGTGTGCCCAACACACCACCACTCACGATCAACCCAGTGGCCGTTACTGTTTTTTTATTTTTGAAAAAAGTTGACGTGCTCGCTCCAACTTGAACCGAGTACCGTCCATCTTTAAATTCAATTTTATCGACTTGCGTCTCGGGTAATACTTTCGCACCAAAAACATTTTCGGCAAACCAGAGATAATTCTTATCCAGCGTGTTCTTCGCATTGTGCCGGCAACCCACCATGCAACCCGCACATTCGGTGCAGCCTCTGCGCTTTGGTCCGAGGCCTTTAAAGTAGGGATCAGTTTCCTTTTGCGGATCGCCCAGGTAAACACCTACATAATCTACACGGTTATACGATTCGGCACGACCCATGTCTTCAGCAACCGATTTCAACACGCGATCTTCTTCATACTCCTTCGTGAACTTTTCGCTGCCCAACATAAAGCGGGCTTTCTCGAAATAAGGCGCCAATACATTTTTCCAATCTTTGAAATGAGACCAGATCGGATTGGCATAGAAACTTTCGCGCGGCATCATGTGTGTGTTGGCATACACGAGTGAACCTCCTCCTACTCCCACGCCAGAAATCACAAACACTTCTTTGAAAAAACTCAACTTCTGAAATCCAAAACATTTCAACACAGGAATCCACAGGTACTTGCGAATATTCCAATTCGATTTTGGAAAATCCGTTGACTTCCATCGTTTACCTTTTTCAATGACCAACACGGAATATCCTTTCTCCGCCAAACGCATAGCGGATACTGATCCACCGAACCCCGAGCCAATCACGATGTAGTCAAAATGATCTTCCATTATCCGATAACAGGAACTTTATAACCATTGTGATAAGATGCATTGATAAAATTATTGGCCGCAGTCTCTTTGAATTTCTGACTGGCTGCATCCCATGTAACTTTCGATCCAGTCTTATATGAGATGTTCCCCATCTGACACACAGTAGCAACATGTGCGCCCGCCTGAATGGAGCACGTTAAGTCATCCATCTTCCTCGACTTCACCACATTTATAAAATTGCGAGTATGTAAATCCAAACCACTTTCTTTTGGCCGTTGAATAGGGACCGCTTCCATTCGCTTTTCGTCTGGCAGCACTTCCCAACCATTTCGGTCTAACACCAACGTGCCATTGTTGCCAATGTAACTGATGCCGTGATCGCGTCCATAATTTCCATTGCTGATGCTTTGTGCATGTTCCCAAATCATATTGTAACCATCAAACTCATAAACGGTTGCCAGTGTATCGGGCGTTTCATGTGCTCCATCGGGGTAGGCATACTTGCCTCCTAACGCAACTGCCGATTTGGGAAACTTTGCATCCATGCCCAACAACGCGTAGTCAATTAAATGCACACCCCAGTCGGTCATCAATCCACCGGCATAATCCCAGAACCAGCGGAAGTTGAAATGAAATCGGTTGGGATTAAATGGCCGCTTCGTTGCCGGACCGAGCCACATATCGTAATCAACACCTGCGGGCGCTGTGCCATCAGGCTTTGGCTCAATGTTCGTCATCCAACCCTGATATGCCCAGGCTTTCACCGTCCTGATCTTGCCCAGCTTACCTGACTTCAAAAAATTTAATGCATCAACAAAGTGCGGCATGCTGCGTTGCCATTGGCCCACTTGAACAGCTCTGTTGTATTTCTGCTGAGCGGCCACCATCACGTTGCATTCTTGTATTGAGTTTCCGATGGGCTTCTCTACATAAACATCTTTGCCAGCCGAGCAGGCATCCGTCATTTGCAAACAGTGCCAATGATCGGGTGTTCCTATGACTACTACATCAATGTCTTTATTCTCCAACATCTTTCGGTAGTCTGGAAATGTTTTGGTTTGGATGCCACCTTTCGCCAATTCATATTTACGATAGTTGAGTACGTTGTCGTCTACATCGCACAACGCCACAATATTTACTTCGGGTATCTTTAATAGCGACCGGACATCGGCCCAACCCATTCCATTAATTCCAATGGCGGCAATATTTATTTTATCACTTGCGCTCACACGTTTTTTATCGCCTGCAAATGTCTCCAACGGCATCATACTCGTGAGTCCAAGACCTGCCAACGCGGTAGTCGAAGATTTCAGAAAAGCTCTGCGTGTTTTTTTCATGGTATTTATATTTTAAGAATCAATTCAAATCTCTTACACAACGAAAGCCAACGGTGGCGTTGCGTTCGAAGCCTTGCGATACCCGCAACAAAGATTGTCGGTAGTGCAACTCACGCGGCCCGCCCTGCACATACCACCAACTGGACGAAGGTTTGAAATAACTTCCGCCTTTCATAATAATGTAGCGATAACTTCCACTTTCATACACATCATTCGTCAGTTGCCACACACAACCCACCAAATCCTGAAGCCCATAAGGATTGGCGCCTTTCAGATAAGTACCAACCCGATAAGGCTTTCCATCACCGAGGTTGGAATGCTTTGGATCAATTCCTTCAATAGAAGTTACCGTTAATGTCTCTGTCACCACCTCTTCTTTGCGTGTCACAGGTTTTTGTTGCTTCCATGGCCACTCATTCAATGCTGGTGTTTGTGCTGCGTATTGCCACTCGAGTTCGGTAGGCAAGCGCTTCTCTGCCCAGGTGGCATAGGCCTTCGCATCTTCATACGAAATGTACACAACCGGAAAATGCTCCTCACCTTTTGCAATCACACCATTGGTCCAATGCTTGAGAAAATTATCCGGATCGGTTGGCTTGTAGGAAGTGGATTCTATAAATTTTTTAAACTCAATATTCGTGACAGGAAATTTATCGATGTAGAAAGAAGGCATGTCATAGGATTGATTTATTCCTTCCGAGGGATAGGGTATAAATGCATCTCCGTCAGTTACCTTGAACATGAATTTCCCCGATGGAATCCTGATCATGTCAGTGCTTACCTTATCCGCTTTCGCTGATTTATAAGATTGACTAATAAGTCGGGCGGTTCCGGGTTTGATGATGAATATTTCTTCATCGAGTAACCTATCCTGATCGAACAACTGCACGACAAATTTTCCTTCGTATCGTCCAAATTTTTCGTTCAATAGAAGTACCTGATTGGCAATGGGTAATTTGATGGCTTCTTTGGCATACGAAGGATCGCCTGCCCAGACTCTGAACTCTGTTCCTTTGGTGGAGTTCAACGAAAGTTTATTTCCTTCCAGCTTCAGTGAAATAATGGATGGCAATATGGCAATGCAATCCACTTCGCCTTCATTATTAGTACCTAGATAACTTTTGTTAAAAGAGTCCACTTCCACCTCCAGCAAACCATCATTGCTAATCTCAATTTTTTTATGATGCCAAAGATCAACAACGTGTTCACCTTCTTTGACATCAGCTTTAAAAAGTTTGCCTTTAAAACCCTCCGGTAGTAAGCTGAAGATGGTGAAGATTGTTTTGTCGGAAGTCTGCCAGCGATTCACCCAAACATTATCGCGTTGTGTGTCAATCAATGGCGTCAGTTTTCCGTCCGTAAAATTCAGAGAGTTTTCCCGGAGGATTCGCGAAGTTCTTCCGAGATATTCATACTGCTGCTGCTCATAGGCTGGATGACCCGGTGCAAATTGATTGATTTCTGTTCCATACCCATTAAAAAAAGAAGTAGCATACTCACGTTGAATCGGTTCCTTATACACCTCGGCCACTCTGAAAATTGAAAAATCCTGACGAATGAGTTTGTTAAGATTAAGAAAGGGTGGATAGTAAAGTGCATTGTGCACACGTCCGGAAACAATGTTGCCCATATCTTTCGGCACGGCCATTCCCTCGCTGTACATGATTACTCCGGGCCTGACTTTATCGGCTGTCTCCTGCAGATCTTTGCTTGATTCTCCTTTCGTATCCAACACTACTCCATCGGCTGATGTTTCCCTGATAAGATCGTTAAGTCCTTCCAGGTGTCCTTCCGAGCGAGTGCTTTCATCCCACGGATTGTAAGCGATAAAAAATTTCGTTCCCGACTTTCTAAGTTTATCGGCCAAACTTCGCAGCGCTTTTAAGCCGCCCGGCAAATCGCGATACATATCAAATTGATTTCGATGATCAACACCCAACGTGGGCCACGTGGGCCAAATGCAAATCACATCGTCACCGCCATAAAGTTTCTTACCACGATCTGCAAATGCCTTTACATTAAACCTGTTGGTCTGGTCATCATAAAATTCTTTATCCCATGCCATCAGCAAATGCATGACGTATGATTTACGTATCCATTTCAAATCTTCGCGTTGGTACAGGGTGTTGTCAATCGTGTTTACATCATAAAGACTTCTTTCCTGAAAAGCTTTTCGCAATCCCGTCTGCCATTCGCCTGCATACGTATCAGCATAAAAAAAATATTTTACCGAGCCACCGGGAAGTATAATAGTTTCAAAGCGCCTTCGCGTTGCCTGTTGCAATGAGCTAAGATCCCGTCTGGTCAGCGCAAAAACATTTTCTACGCCCTGCACCGTTACTCCGCTGTAACCCAGCTCCCAGGCGTTGTCGGGTACAATAACGTTGACGGGTATTTTTCCCGGCACAAAGAGATGTGTTCTTGACAAAGGATGATCACCTAATCCCGTTATGAAAACATGACGCTCCGATCGCCCAAGTGGAACTACGTTCGATAATCTCAAGGTGTCTTTAGAGTTATTCCTAAAGAGCAACTCGCCCTTAACTCCTGGAGAAAATGACAACGAGTTAAATGTGATCTGTAGAGGTGAATTGTCTTCAGCAGAATACGCCTTACCGTTTACCTCAAACGTGACAAGCGGAAAGTCAACAGGAAATTTTTGATCGGCTACAAATTCTTTAATTCGATAATGATCGACTGTAATACTTTTAAGTTGTGCGCAAATTTGAAATGGCAAGGAAAGAAAAAGAATAAACAGAATACGTTCGCGAATGCTGATCATAATTAATGACTGGTCTTAGAATCTATGGTGAGGTGTTTGGCCATTTCAGGACTTAGTGATTGCGCATAAGCTCCATAGGCGTCCACCAACACACCCTTCACACCTGAGTTGGTTCGGATAGCAAATAAAATCGAGCTGTCATCAGGGTCATTCATTCCTTCAAAGCGATGCACCTCATCCACATGAAACTCGGCATGACCAAATCGCTGATTCAATGGAGGACATTCGATCCATTCGGGATGAAGATTAAAGTCGCTTTGATATCCACGTGAAGACAGATCGGCAATGGCCTCAGCAAGTGTTTCAAATGTTTTCATAAGGCACAAGGTTTAACGAAGAAACTCGTTGCTTACAAGATTTCTAAAATTAGCGGTCAGGGGTAATAAATAAAAGCACTATTTTAGGGTCGGTAAAAAACTATGCGAAAGGCTTTTCTTCTCTTGCTGTTGTGTTCGCTGCTGCTTTCGTGTGGTTCAAAAACCTATCATACAGTTGATGTCAAGAAACCGCGGATTCATCATGGGTGGTATAAGAAGCACGCTTACCACAAAAAAATTGGTATAGGCCGAATTCGCGTTCGCTGGTTTGAACGGCAAGGCACAAAGACCGTGAAAATGAAAGGTTAGAATTAGTTGTTAGAGGATCGTTGTCAATTGTTAGAAGCACACATTGCCTATTAACGAACAACTAACAACGGCCAACTAATCACTGAAGTCCCTTCAAAGTCATTTCCACATTCTTCTTAAAAAAATACTTGATGGGATTAAGCTGGTTCATGTGGGCCGTCACAACACCGCCATAAAAAATGGCACAAAGCAAATTGGTTATATCGCGCGTTGACGTGGTCTTGGTAATCTCTTTTTTAAAAATCGCCTCGAGTGTAAACTTCTCAATCATCTGATCTACCGACTGAATATCGATAGACGCGATATCCGGATGATCCGGAAATAAAATTTTCTTCTCCTCCACCTTAACAGGAAATGGACGCGGTGTGCGTTTAAGATCAGCCAGATAGGCAAACAGGCTTAAGATGATTCCAGGATTAGCATCACAATCTTCGCCCAACTTTTCGAATAAATAGAGCACGCCTGTTATGCCTTCTTTCGGCTTTGCCCTCAATTCCACCGCTCGTTTCAGACACCATATCCTGAAATAGTAAAGCAAGATATCTTCCTTCTGGGGGAAATATTTAAATAGCGTGACCTTGGAGACTTTCACCTTCTCACAAATGTCCTCTACATAAATATCATCAAATGATTTTTTACCGATCAAACGAACCGTGTGATCCAGGACGCTCAACTTTAGCCGTGCTGCTTTTTCTTTTCGTAGACTCATGTTTATTAGTTTTGAAGTAATACATTTATAACGACAAACCAAAACCATTTTCCATGAAGCGCCTCTTCATTCTTCTACTAGCCGTAACAGTCGTTGCGTGTGGCACCAAAGATCAAAAAGAAAAAGTAACAGGATTGATTGCCGACTCTGCGATGGTGGTGTGTGCACATCCGCTTGCTGCAAAAGTTGGGGTAGATATTTTAAAAAAAGGTGGCAATGCAATTGACGCGGCCATTGCCACTCAACTCGCGCTGGCCGTTGTGTATCCCGTGGCTGGCAACTTAGGTGGCGGTGGTTTAATGGTAGTACGTTTGGCAAATGACAGCCTCGCTGCTTTGGATTATCGCGAGAAAGCACCATCGGCTGCCACCCCTAATATGTATATCGGAGAAACCGGTGAGTTAGTGGAGGGTTTAAGTACAGAAGGACATCTTGCCTCCGGAGTTCCGGGAACTGTTGCCGGACTTGTAGAAGCGCATTCAAAATTAGGCAAGCTTCCGTGGAAAGAGATCGTGCAACCTGCAATTGATTTGGCAACAAACGGTTTTGCTCTTACTGCAAAAGAGGCTGAAGGGTTGAATGAAATTCAGAAAGATTTAGTGCGATTAAATACCGTGCGCCCCGACTTTCTTTTAAAAGAAGGATGGAAAGAAGGTGACATGATCTATTGGGCTGACCTTGCTAAAACATTGGAGCGAATTCGTGACAACGGCAAAGCAGGTTTTTACGAAGGCAAAACTGCAGATGATATTGTATCGGAAATGAATCGCGGTAAAGGATTGATCACACACGAAGATTTGAAAAGCTACGATGCAGTTTGGAGAACTCCGTTGACCGGCCGTTACAAAGGGCATAAAATTATCTCCATGCCACCTCCATCCAGCGGAGGCATTGCCCTTATGCAATTATTAAAATCTGTAGAGCCCTATCCAATCGGAGAATGGGGTTGGAACTCTGCCAAAACAATTCACCTGATGACAGAAGCAGAGCGAAGAGTATATGCCGATAGAGCTGCTTATCTGGGAGATCCTGATTTTGTTAAGATTCCAACCGAGGTATTAACAGATTCATTCTATGTGGCATCGCGCATGAAAACGTTTGATGCCAACAAAGCAACTCCGAGTTCTTCTATCAAAGAGGGTGATGTGTCAGGTGAGCCTGATCAAACAACCCACCTATCAGTTGTGGATGCACAGGGCAATGCTGTTTCCGTCACCACCACATTGAACGGTGGCTACGGTTCAATGGTAATCGTAGATGGCTCGGGCTTTTTCTTAAATAATGAGATGGACGACTTTAGTGCAAAACCTGGCACGCCCAATATGTACGGTGTGATTGGAGGTGAAGCGAATAAAATTCTCCCGCATAAAAGAATGCTAAGCTCAATGACGCCAACCATTGTTGAGAAGGACGGAAAGCTTTTGATGGTGGTGGGTACTCCAGGTGGATCCACAATTATCACATCGGTGTTCCAAACAATTCTAAATGTATTGGATCATCACATGACCATGCAGGAGGCAGTGAATGCGAAACGAGTTCACAGTCAATGGCTACCCGACATGATCATTCAGGAAACAAATGCCATTACCAAAGAAGATAGTTTGACGCTGGCTAATCTCGGTCACACATTCCGATCGCGCGGAGGTATCGGTCGTGTTGATGCTATTCTGGTTCAAAAAGATGGGAAACTAGAAGGAGGAGCCGATCATCGCGGAGATGATACTGCAGGAGGATACTAAATGGTGCATTAGTCAATGGTAGTCAGTTACTATTGACCATTAACTTTTTTATCAGTCTTTGACAATCGTAAACTCTACTCTTCTGTTAAGCTTGCGGGTTTCCTCGGCATCATTGTCGGCAATAGGTTTTATGCCACCATATCCCTGACCGGTAATGCGTTTGGATTCAATGCCTTTGGAAACTAGGTATTCCTTCACTTTTTCAACTCGCTCGCGGGAGAGTTTCACATTGTGCACCTGAAGTCCCCGGTTATCGGTGTGACCCGCCAAATCAATCTCTACTTTTGGGTTTGCCTTCATAAAATCAACCACCATATCCAATTCATCAGAAGATTCAGGTAAGAGATTAGCAGTACTTTGCTGGAACAAAACGTTTTTAAGATTGACCGTGGCTCCTACTTCAATGGGTTGCAGTTTGAAATTCATCTCCAGTTGTTTCATCTCGAACGTGCGGATGTCGAGCCGTTCCATGTCACCGACAAAACCTGGCGACTCTACCTTAATAACATACTCGTTAACCGAAGGGATGAATATTGAGTAGACTCCATCCGCTCCTGCTTTTGTTATTCGTGTTGTGTCCGATTCAAAACTAAGACTAACATTAATAGGTAAATTCGTTTTTGAATTCACCACTTTGCCAAACACACGCACCATTTTATCATCAGCTGTCAGTGGCTTTTCCCGCTTGATCTCGACCAGTTTCACCACTGTGTCTGGCGCATTTTGTAAAACTTTGGCAACAAGTGAATCCTGCATTTCCTTTTTAATCTGAATCGATCTTACATCACCATAACCATCACTGTTCAACGTGCTGGTGAAGAGAGCCAATCCTTTTTCAGGATAAGTTCTGAAATACAATTCGCGTCCTTCCGAATTTACATTTGCTCCTTGACTCGCAGGTGCAGACCAACTCGTCCATGTATCATCAAGACGTTGCGCATAATAAACATCATAACTTCCATAGCCCGTTCGTCCATTCGATGAAAAGTAAAGCGTCTTTTGATCTTCGCTTAAACTCGGACTGAACTCCTGCCGCGAAGTGTTGATAACACCACCTAAATTTTTAGGCTCACTCCATCGGCCATTTCCTTTGTGAAAGGTTGCATAAATATCCTCGGCTCCTTTTGTGTTATATGACTCAGCCGCAAAAACAAAAGTTGATCCATCAGGAGTTATATAACCCGATAGAATATTGCTTTTATTAAGGAAGTAGGGAATGTTAATATTCTCAGGAGCCGACCATCCGGAACTGATCTTTCTGGTAATTGAAATGCCTTGTGTCTTAGCTTGTGACTTACCTCCGTCATAATGACTCAGCAAAAACATCGTGTTGCCATCTGCGGTAAACCCGGCTACTCCATTATAACCTGCATCATTCAGCACATTGCCAGCATGAATGGGTTTTGTCCATTCGGTTCCAAGAAGCAGAGAGAACCAAATATCTCCTGGGTCTTTCTTTCCACCCACGTTCTGCGGATGATTGGCAATGGTGAGGTAAAGGACTTTCCCGTCCGGACTAATAACGGGAGATTGCTCGTCCTGAACAGAATTGACTGGGGCAATTGATTTCGAAGAACCTTGCGCCATTGTCATGGCTGGTAAAAAAGCTAAAATGACACCCGTCAGAAATTTCATAACTACTTAAACTAAATTAAATGAGTTTGACGATTTTGTAATTCGCAAACATCGTAGCCAGCATACTACTACGTGTATATTGCTATACACATTGTAGTATCTGCAACCTCAAATATAAAGTTATTATGGCTTACTTACCCACCGGTTTCCATCAAGCGCAAAGCGCCACGGTAACAAGGCATCTTCTTCGGCATAGTCAATGCCTATACGCGGGGTTGCTTTGATCAACTTTCCAGAAACTGAAACGCCTTGATCTTCAATCCAAACTTTATTGCCGGAAAGATGAAGACCATTCATGGTTCTATCTATGCCAAGTGCCTTCGTTAACTTTCCCGGGCCAGACGTTGCGCGGTCAATTGAGCCCAGTTTCATTCTCTCCATAATATATTGGTGACCATCCATCGGTTCCAATGCCCTTATCAAAATCGCATCAGCAGAACCCGAGAGATTGGTAACCACATTAAACATATTATGAATGCCATAGCATAAGTACACATATGCGAGGCCTCCTGATTCGAACATTACTTTATTTCGTGTGGTCATCCGACTGTTATAAGCATGGCATCCTTTCTCTTTAAACGAGTAGGCTTCTGTCTCAACAATCAAACCACTTGTGATCTTTTTGTCAAGCCGGGTCACCAATACTTTTCCCAAAAGCGCTTTTGCGATTTTTGTCACGTCACTACTTTGATAAAAGGACTCATCTAACTTCATCTGGCCTGCTTGATTTCGTTTTAACAGTAAATTAACAACTAACTCATGCGCAGTTGTAAGACATCGGTACCGAGCCGCTCAATCGCATTTTGGATTACTCCAAAGTATGTTAACTTTGGCACCCCAAGTTTAAAAACATTAAATTCAATATGAAAAACACAATTATCATTCTGCTTGTATTGGTTTGCTCTTTTGCATCAGCGCAAGTTCAAACCCCTGCCCCAAGTCCTACGGCTTCCGTATCAACCGTGGTTGGATTAACTGATGTCAAGATCGATTATTCTCGTCCCCGCGCCAAAGGAAGAAAGATTTTTGGCGAAGGCGCTGACGTTCTGCTTCCTTACGGAACCATCTGGAGAACGGGTGCTAACAGTGGAACCAAAATCACTTTTGGAGACGATGTAAAAGTGGAAGGCATTACAGTTCCGAAAGGCGAATACCTGATCTTCTCATGGCCAGGTGCAACGGAGTGGACAGTTTCTTTATATAAAGACATCACACTCGGTGGAAACACAGATGGCTATGACAAAACAAAAGAGGCTGCAAGTTTTAAAGTGAAGTCTGAAAAGCTGACAGAAAAAGTAGAGACGTTCACGATCAACATCAGTGATATTGCCGATGACAGTAAGAGCGCAAAGGTGCAGTTGGCCTGGGAAAATACTTCTGTGAAGTTTACCATCGGTGTTGACTACGATGCAAAAGTGATGAAGTCAATCGAGGCGTCAACCAAAATTGCACCGGGCAACTACCTGAATGCAGCTGTTTACTACCTGGAAAACGGAAAAGACATCAAGCAGGCGCTGGAATGGGTAAACAAAGCTGCGGAAGCAAATCCGGTTTTCTGGGTTCTGTATCAGAAGGCACGTATTCAAAAAGCGGCTGGCGATAAAGCTGGCGCATTGGCAACATCCAATGCATCATTGGCAGATGCAAAAAAAGCAAATAACAGAGACTACCAAAAAATGAATGAAGAGCTGCAAAAAACGCTCAAATAGTCCTAATCAAAAATAGTTATGGCGATGAAAAGCCACCTGAATTCAGTCGGGTGGCTTTTTTTTATGATTTCACACTTTTTTAAATTAAAAATACCACTTTATAGGTATTGAAGATTGCAGCAAAGAACTCCATCTTTAACCCCGCATTGGAGAGAATTACTAGCTAATTTCAGCGGCTGATTAATGTTGCAACTTTTAAAATATTAATTGAATCACGAGCACCACCTAACAAGCAAACATCCAAATAACAATAAATCAAACTCAATTAATTATTAACCAAACAAATCAAATCATGAAAAAATTTAGCTTAACCATTTTAGCTGTTACACTAGCAGCTTTTGTATGGACATCCTGCATCGACAATGCAGTTGCTCCAGAAGTAGCGGCATTACGCCAGGCACAAGTTGATTATCTAAACGCGAAGACTGCCTATCAGGCAGCTCAAACTGCTTATCAGGATGCACAAACTGCTTACCAGTTGATCCAAAATGACAATGCAAAAGAAGACCTCAGAGTTCAGGTAGCCTACGCGGACTATCAAGTTCAGGCTTACAAGGTCAATCTTAAACAGCAGGAACTTGCCCTTCAGCAAGCTACCGATGCATTGGCTAAATATCTGGCTACAAACAAGTTGACGGATGCTGCAACTTATTTAACAAACTATACAAATACATCGACTGTGTTGTCGACTATGTACACCACAAAAGCAACTATCGAAACCAGTATCGCAAAAGCTCAAATGCTTTTGGATGCCGGTACAAACCAGGCATTCGATCTTTTGAAAGTGGAATTTCAAAGAGATTTGGCTACAGCTCAAGCTTCATTAACAGCAGAGCAGGCTGTTCTAACCTCAATGCAGGCAGCTGCTGCTGACCCGGCCTCTATCCAAACAGCTTTGAACACTGCAAAAGGCTCATTAACCGACCTGCAGAACAAGAGGAAGCAACTTGATGTGGATTTGGCCAATGCAACCAAAACTAAGACCGATGCGACTAAGAAGAGAGATGATGCTGCAACTGCAATAACTAACTATGATGCCAAAGTAGCTTCACTGGCCACAAATGCCTCGAATATCATCGCTAAAAATGCACAGATTACTGCAGCGACCAAGACAGTTAGTGATGCTTCTGCTGCCTTAACTACTGCGAACGGAACTTTGACCGCTGCATCTACCAATTTGAACACCGCGAAAAATGCACAGACTGCAATGCAAACAATTCGTAATACTGCAAAGGCTGATCTTGACGCAAAAAATAATGCTGTTACAGTAGCCCAGGCTAACTTGACCATTGCACAGGCAAATGACGCAGCCAATAGCACAGGCGCTACGCAAGCTGCAGTAACCGCTGCTCAAACAGCCCTCAACAATGCCCAGACTGCTCAAGGCACTTCTCAAACAGCCTTCAACGATGCTGATGCCGACCTTACTGCTGCAAACAATAATGTCACGACCTATCAAAATGCATATGACGCAGCTGCAACTGCCGTGGCCAACGCTACTACTGCATTAACCACTGCCCAAACTGCTCTAACAACTAGACAAACTGAGCTTAGTGATCTAAATGTTACAAAAGCTGATCTGGAAGCTGAAAAAGCAGCCCTTGAGGCAGCACATACTGATGCTGTTGCTAACCTCGAGGCTTATAAAACAGCTGTTAACACAGCAGACAATGCTTTAACTCCGATCAATCAAGCAATAACTGACAACACGGCTGCTCAAACCGCCCTGAATACTTTAATAACTGCCCTGAGTGGTTCTATCACTGGTCTTAATGCAGCTATTGAGACGCAAAAAGACGTTGTTGAAACAAAGACAAGAGCTGTTGGCACTGCGCAAAAGGCTCTTGCTGACAATGACATCAATAAGGCTGAAGCTGTTGAAAAGATCAACGACTTGCAGACTGACTTAACTAGCATCAACGCTCAAATTGTAGAACAAACAGCATTGGTAGCTAAATGGAAAGCTTTATTGGATGCTGCATTGGCCTAAGGTTAATAATTGTGAAGCAGGCTGGACATATTTGTCCAGCCCAAGCTTTTCAAAATTTAGTTGACGTTTTAACCTAAAGACAAAAGCATGAAAAGATATATGATTTTAACGGTGATGCTGTTTGCGGCTCTTGGTGGACTGTTTGCTCAGGACACCAAAGAATCGGCACCCAGCTTTACACCTGAAGCGGGAGATTTTTCCGGAGCCATATTATTGGGCCGGGGTAATTTTCTGAATTCAGGGTTGACTGTGCCACAACCGGTAGGATATTATGGTTCTAGCTGGTATGTGTCCGGACAAGCACCTTACAATAACACTGTTGATGTGAACAATAACAGCATCAGCAATATTGTGGGCGCTGAGATGAGATACTTCCTGACAAGCAACATGGCTCTAAAATTAAGTGGAGGTGCCATTTTGCGAAATACTCCGGCTGTGTCAAACATTCCGGGCGTTGCGGATCCAAATGCTCCGAATAGCTCGTATTTACCTAACTATCGGGCTGTTCCTGCTGATAACCAGACTGACATTAATGTGAATCTTGGGTACGAGTATCATTTTGCTACCAAGTACAATCGGCTGTCGCCTTATGCCGGTGTAACCATTCCTTTTTATTATGGAAGAAGGTCTCAGTACGATCCAACGATCGATTTGTACAACAATAGTAACCCAGACGACCCAAATTTCATTTTGGATATAGGGCTGCGACATGGGGAGCAACTTGGCTTCGGTGCGCAAGCTGTGGCAGGCGTTGACTATTACTTAATGGAAGGCTTTTACTTCGGTTTCGAAGTAAAACCAATCTCTTATGTATATGCTCGTTCAACACAGTTTCCTGCACCAGGGCTTCCTTCCTGGACTGGCGAAAACACATCGTTTTCCTTCTTCTCTCAGACCTTTCTAAAGATCGGGTTTAGATTCTAGGGTAACGGATAACAAAACAAAAAAACCTGAAGCGTTCCTTCAGGTTTTTTTTATAGCCACCACCTTCTTCAGGCTTTACTTCTTCTTCATCCTGTATCCCTGCCTTTCCAACCACTTTACGGTAAGTAACGGCCATGAATTCAATACGGGATCTTTGGGCGCCATTCCATAACCGTGTCCACCGTGATCATATATGTGGAGCGAAGACGGAATACTCTCTTTGCGCAACGCTTCATAAAACATCAAACTGTTTTCGGGTGGCACCGCATTGTCATCGGAGGAGTGTACGAGAAAAGTGGGCGGTGTTTGTGTCGTTACCCGATTTTGAGTAGAGAGTGAATCTAACAAACTGAACTCCGGATTTTTTCCCAGCAAATTTTCAGCACTGCCCCGGTGCGCGTATTTGGATGACAACGAGATCACCGGATAAATTAAAATCATAAACGATGGCCTCGAACTGCATTGTTCAACGGGGTTCTTCGATTTTTTATTGGCGGGCTTAATCATGGTTCCAACTGTAGACGCCAAGTGACCTCCTGCTGAAAAGCCAATGATACCAATTCTTTCCGGATCAAGTTTCCATTCTTTCGCGCGTGACTTGATCAATTGCAGGGCGATGGATGCATCGTTGTATTGAGCAGGATACCGATGCCCTTGCTGCGCGCCATTGTTCAGTCGGTAATGCAACACAAAAGCATCAAATCCATATTGATTATAAAACTTAGCGATGTCAAGACCTTCATGTTGGTCCGCCAAATGGCCATATCCTCCACCCGGACAAACTAAAATAGCAGATCCATTGGCTGAATCAGGATTGGCTTTGTAGTAGTCGATGAACGGAGGCTCTTTATCAAAACCATCGTGCGTAACTTTCTCAGTGGAAGGATAGATGAAAATTTTTTCCTGGGCAGTGGCCATAGTTGTTGTGAGTATAAAGAGTACAATGAATAGAAAATGGCCGCAGGCTACAAGCTGCAAGCTACAGGCTGAGTTATCCCTGGCATTGTTGACCGGCCCAACGGAAGACAAATACTTTCTATTACTCCAATACAGCCTGAAGCCTGAGGCCTGCAGCTTGAAGCCTTTTACGTTTTCTACATTACTCATAGTGCTATCTTATTTTCTCCCTCTTTTAACTCTAATGTCTTCTGGTTCCACACCAATTTACCGGTAATTCCTTTTGGCAAAATAACTTTTCCGGAAAGATTCTCGCCTTTTTTCTCAAATGTAACTTCCAATTTTCCTGCCCAATGTGGAATAGAGCCTTGTACTTTATTCAAACTTTGTAGTTCTGGTCGGATTAGTACTTTCTCAAAACCAGGGCCATCGGATTCAATGCCACAAAACGTTGCCAGCATTTCGAAGTCCGGACTCGCACTCCATGCATGACATTCACTGCGGTCAACTCCTTCCGGGAAAGTAGTCAGGCCAAGCTTCAATAGATCTTTCCATTTACTTAATAGCGTATAATATTGATCGCCCGCACCCGCCTTGCTCATTGCTCTCCCCAAATAGAAATCGAAATATAACGTTGTCTTTGTAATGAATTGGTCTTCAACAATTTTCTTCAACAATGGCGCCTGATCTTTTGGCGGAACCATATCACACAAAATTGCCATGATGTTGTTGTGCATGCTAAAGTGCTTTTTGTCGGGACTATCAGCATACAAACCCTTACCACTGTCCCAGCAATTCTTTTGTACTGCAGCTTTTAGATCACGGCTCATCTTCGCATACTTCTCAGACTCATTGCTCGCTTTGTAATAAGCAAACAGTTCAGCCGACATGTCCAATACATAAGCAAAGAAAAGTGTGTTATTCGTCAATGTTTTATTCTCGCTTTCCTTCACAATATTCCTGGCACTGAAACTATGATCGAAGAAATCCCAATACGGCTGCAGGCGCATCATATTGTCTTCTGTTTTGTATTGCTCAAAATGATCAATCACTCTGCGAATGCCAGGTAAAAATGATTTTACAAATTGCGGATCATGTCGATACTTAAAATAATCGTACACCATCGTAATCCACACTAATGAATAATTAGGAATAAATTGTGGCAACTCGGAAGGATAGCGACTATAGGTTAATCCATCATACGTCATCGACCATTCGAATTGTTCAATGGCATTTCGCGCAAGGCGATCATCGCCTGTCACATAATAGGAAACAAAAGCCTGAATGCGTGTGTCACCAATATATTGCAGTCGCTCCCAATATGGACAATCCATATAGGTATCATACGCACATAATCGCGCTGTGCGGAAGCCTACATCAAATACACTGGCAAGCTGCGGATCGCTTGCTGAGAACATTGCTTTCTTCTCAAACGGATAACCTGTAAACCAACTGCCCAATTTCGTAATCGTCAGAGGTTGATCTCCGGTTGTTATTTCAAGTTGAACATAACGGAATGTGCGATAAGAAACGGTTGTAAATGATCTGTTGTCTCCTCCATCTGCTACAAAAATATCATACATACCGTGAATGGATTTACCACTGATCGAATCACGATGACCTTTGTTTTTAATATCCTCGAAAAGAGCTTCGGCATAGATAACTTTTAATTCGGCTCCTTTGCCATTGCTTGTAACAATCTCCGGAAAAGCAGTGGTGAGCTGTTTGTTATCAAAAAGCAAAGTCACTTTTTGATTGGCGGCTACCTTAATGGGAAATTTTATTGTGCCAACGTTCACACCTGCTTCCAACTTTCCATCCCACCTTCTCAATACATTCAAATTTTCGTACGTTCTTTCCATGAGGGGAATGCTTCTCGGAAGCAATTCCCATTGCGCATCACCGTAGCCTTCGGCACGAAAAGTTGTTCCATTCGCCATGGTCATGGGATTATTCCAACTTGCATCGTTGAAACTTATCTGCTCCCATCCCCATGGGTATTTATTCCCTTCTACTTTGTCGCAAGGCCCGGCTGCATAGTATTGATAAAACAATTCCTTTTGTCCTGGCCGAAAGACAATGGGGCTTACCGATTCATCTTTTTGGTACTTCCACGTCTTATCGGTGTTAACGATTGCCGATGTTGCATCATCTCCCTGAACGATCAATGCTGCTTGTTTGCCCATCATGAACACCGGAGCGACCTCTCCCCAAAATGCAACTTGAATGGCCAATGTGTTTTCTCCGGCTTTGAGACTTTTTGAAATATCGAGCGATTCAAATCTCCAATGACGCAAGTCACTCAGTTGCGGACCCTCTGTTATATAATTACCATTCACAAACAGTCGATAACGATTATCACCGGAAATGTGAATGATAAATTTCTCGGGCACATTGTTCAGTGAAAATGTTTTGCGAAAATGGTAAACGCCATACTGCGATTTATTTTCGTGAGGACCAATCCATCGTGCCTCCCACGGTTGAGTCGACCAACGAGCAGAGGGAACAACCAAGGTTTGAGCAACCGATGTGAATGGAAGGACGAGAAAAAGTAGTTTAAGAACTTTCATGACAGTGGACTTACCAGAAAGATAATAAAAAAGGTCCCTCTACACACAGAGAGACCTTGATTCATCCCTTTGTGAACCCTTAGTGTCCAGGTGCCTTCGTGGTTCAAGGTTCAAAAATTCAAATCACGAAGACAGAAACGCTCAAAGGCGCACAAAGTCGTATCGTCAATAATTTAAGCTCCTACAACCTCATCATTGTACCATCTTATGTTCTTCGAGAAATACATCAGCAAGCCGATGATGAAGAACAATCCCAGACTACCGAGCAACAAAGAATAGTCTTGCAGTTGAATGATTACGAAAATGAATCCGTAAAAAAACACGAGAAGAAAACTGAAAATAAAAACCAGCTTCTTATCCACCAGAAAACTCTTTGAATACAGACTGATCAATGTGACGGTGGCGGCTGTTGCAATCAGGTACGCGATGTTGTAACCAACATGTTCGGAAAATGAAAGCAATAATGAATAATAGATAATAAGAGCTGCACCTATTAAAATATACTGAAATGGATGAATGCGCACCTTGCGCATGATCTCCACCATGAAAAGTGAAATAAACGTAAGTAAGATAATCAGCACACCGTACTTAGACGTGCGCATACTCTTTTGATATTGATCCACTGGAATCAGCAGTTTCACACCAAACTCAGAACCAGAAAGTTTTTGGTTACTTCCAATCCACTGCTGCGAAAACGGTCGGTTATAATGCAGTACATCCCACTGTGCGGTAAAGCCGGCTTCATTTACCTCCCGCGAAGACGGAAGGAAGCTGCCGTCAAAACTTGGATTGGCCCATGGCCCTTGCAACGAAACATGTGTTGTCTTTCCGGCCGGTACAAAATATAACAACGTGCTTCCTTTCATGTTGAGTTTGATCGAAGCCGTGCCCGTAAAATCTTCCTGACTTTGCCAATGTAATGGAGCTATGATGCCATTCTCGCTGCTCGTCATGTTTGAATTTGCATCGTACGATTCATTTCCATTCTTGTACTGATTGGTTAATCCGATTTGACTCGATGGCTCTCCCAACAATTCTGTGTTCCCCATTTTCATAGTGGGATTCTTGCTGATGCCCCGCAGATCATTCAAACCTAAAATCAAATACGATTCTTTCCATTGCACGTCTGCTTCCGCGATATTCAGTTTTCTAAAATCGGGTGTGTTGAAGTTCGCAGTAAGATTGAGTTCTGATTCATAGACAGCAGCATCGAAAATGCCGCGATGAAGAATTTGCGGATCAACCTTTCCGCTCACGTCAAGTTTTTCGGGGAGAAAAAAAGCTTTCTCTGTCCACTCCCTGATTTCGATTCCATCTTTTCCCTTGTCAATTTTTTCTCGTTGCGTAAATGGGATGACGAGGATGGGTCCAACAATACTCTGCTCCCCCGACCACTTATCAGAAATTTCCTGAATCACAGACTCCGCGCGTGTTTGTCGCTCGGCAATTAGTGATTCAATCCACGAAGAAGGGATCAGTAAAATGAGCACCAGAAATCCAATGGACATAAGTTTGATCGTAATCGATTCTTTGATCCATCGGTTGAGTCGCTCGAAGAGATTAGGGGCCGTAGTTTCCATAGTTTTTATTTTATTTTTAAAAGTACTTTTAATTTAAAAGTGTAAAGACAAAAAAATTATTTTTTCTGTTGTTTGATAACTTCCTCCATTGCATCCAGGTGTTTTTTAAATGCGCTTCTTCCACGTTCTGTGGCCTTGTATTTGGTGTTGGGTTTCCGGTCTACAAAAGATTTTATCACCGAAATATATTTCTCTCGCTCCAATGCTTTGATATGCGTGGCCAGGCTTCCATCCGTAAGTGCTAACAGTTCTTTGATCGAATTGAAATCACTTGATTCATTGGCCAACAACACCGAAATAATCTGCAGTCGTGCCCGATGCTCCAGTACTTTATCTAAATTATCAAACGGGTTCTTCACGAATCGTAACGCTTATACATGACAGCCCCGTACACAATATGCAACACGCCAAAGCCAATCGCCCAAAACAATAATCCATAACCTGGCAATGATGCGGAGATTAATCCAAGAATAATTTCTGAATACCCGAAGTAACGGACTTCTTCATAGAGATTGGGACTTGCATTGACCAACGCAAGGCCATAAAAAATGAGACAGGCGGGAGCAACTACACCAAAATGTCCATTGCTCAGCAAAATGAGAATAAATATTCCGCCTGTGATGAGTGGAACAGACAAGTTGATGAAAAGTCGTTTGCTTGTAGCGCCCCACATTTTCACACCTTTCTTTTTTGCGTTTCTGGCGCTCAGCCAAATGCCGGTTAAAAGAGAGCAGGCCAGCACCGCTGCGGCCAACAACACCAGCTGCCATAAAACATCTGCACTTTGAATCGAATAAAGCCTGTACTCAATCGGTGAAGCCGGATAATGGACCAGATAATAGGCTATCACTGCACCGATTAATGCATACACACCGGACAATATCCCCGACAAACCACTGAGGGAGATGAATTTAACGGAACGCTCCATGAGTTTCCGGATCGATTCAAGGTCTTTTTGGTACGCCTGATGTTGCTCCATTTAAAAGTACTTTTAATTTCAAAGTTAACTAACGGAAGAAGATTTAAAAAGGTTGGAAAGAATATAAAATTCAAAAATTTGTTGGGCGTTTGGCTATTTACATCGCAAACCACTAATATTGCAGTCCCAAATTCCTCCTTAGCTCAGCTGGTTAGAGCATCTGACTGTTAATCAGAGGGTCTTTGGTTCAAGTCCAAAAGGAGGAGCTGGTTTGAAGCCCGAATCATTAATTTGATTTGGGCTTTTTTATTTTCCTCCAGCTGACTTCCATGATCAATGGCGAATGGTGATTTGTCCAAGTAGTGCATGTTGATCACAATCATATTCAGGACATTATGACCTAATTCACTTTAAATATCATTAATTTTCAGCCATATTGTCTTGAAAATATTTCAAAAATCGAGTCGGCATAATATTCCCTCATAGGCTCTCCAGATTTTAAACTACATGTTAAACCCAAAAAAATTAAATACTATGAGCATCATTCGTTACAACGCTAATGATTTCGTACCGACTTCATTCAGCTCTCTGGTTGACCGTTTCTTCAACGAGTCACTTGCCCGCACAGGCGGTAGCGCATTTGTTCCCAAAGTGGACATTCTTGAAAACACAGGCGCCTACGAGATTCATTTCGCAGTGCCCGGTTTGAATAAAGAAGATTTCAAAATTGAACTGAACGACAATTACCTGACCGTAAGTGGCGAAAGGAAACTTTCGAGCGAAAAGAAAGAACAAAACTTTCATTCAATCGAAACTCAGTATGGCTCGTTCAGCAGATCGTTCAATCTTCCTGAAAATGTGGATGCTTCTAAAATCAACGCCAAATACACCAACGGCATTTTAGAACTCACCATTCCAAAGGATGAGAAGAAAGCACTGAAACAAAGCATTAAAGTAAACTAAACCTTAGCACCGTCTAATAAGAAGGCAGTTGCGCCATCTTCCACGATAGGAAGTGAACTGGCAAAAGGTTTAATATGAATTGTGGGGTTGGGTTTTAGGTAGGGCGTCCTCAAGCAGGGGACGCCCTTTTTGTTAGTTCAATACTCATCGCCTAAAAGGTGTCGTTATCCTATTTTGACAGATGTTTCTTCCTGAGTCGTTGCACTTTTCAGGTGGATTCGAGTTAACTTTCTGTAAAAGATTGTGTATGAAGAGAGGATTGTTGTTCATCACAGTGGTACTATCCGCCTTTATAGGCGCGGTGTTGGGAATCATTTTTACAGTACGTTATCTGGACACCTTTAATGCACCTTATCAATCCATCGAGCAACGACAGAATCTTAAATTCACAAGCTTGTCAAAAGACTCTTCATGGCAAGTTCCATCTACCATCAATTTCACAACGGCAGCTCAGGCTGTCACACCGGCTGTAGTCCATGTTCGCACGGTGTATGGCTCTGGAAATTTTAGTTTAAATCCACTGGATCATTATTTGAATCAACAAGCGCGTTCGTCTGGTTCGGGTGTAATCATTACCGACAACGGCTATATTGTTACCAATCATCATGTGATTGAAGAAGCCAGCAGCATCGAGGTGGTGATGAATAACAATCAGCATTTTTTTGCCAAGGTTGTCGGCACCGACCCGACATCCGATCTGGCCTTACTTAAAATAAAAGCAGCGAATCTGCCTTTTGTCAAATACGGAGATTCCGATCGCGTTATCCCCGGTGAATGGGTGTTGGCAATTGGCAATCCCTTTGATCTCACCTCCACCGTAACGGCTGGCATTGTCAGTGCCAAAGCGAGAAACATTGATATCCTCCATGCAAAAAATAATCTGCAGGTAGAATCCTTTATTCAAACAGACGCTGCTGTCAACCCTGGCAATAGCGGTGGCGCTCTCGTTAATTTAAAAGGAGAACTTATCGGAATTAATTCTGCTATCGCCACATCCACGGGAAGCTATGCCGGTTATTCATTTGCCATACCGGTAAGTCTTGTCAAAAAAATCATGGATGACTTACTGGAGTTTGGACAAGTGCAACGCGGATTACTGGGTGTCCAAATCACTGATGTAAACGCTCAACTAGCCGAAGACAAAAATCTGGATTTGATGCAGGGTGTGTACGTAACACGTGTGACAGCTGGAAGCGGAGCTGAAGAGGTTGGCATGCAAGTGGGCGATGTGATTACCAAAATTGATGAACATCCAGTAGCATCTGTTTCGGAGTTACAGGAATGGGTAGCGCGCAACCGGCCGGGAAACAGAATCAACGTTACGTTTCGCAGAGATGGAAAAGACAAGCTGGCAAAACCGGTGCTAAAAAACTATCAAAGCTCCACTGAAATGGAAAAACGTGAAGTGGAGTATGAGCTCAATGGCGGGAAATTTGAAGACATGGCGTACCGCGATTTAATCAAATTGAATCTTGAAGGTGGTGCGTTACTAAAGTCGGTCAAAGAAGGCAGTTGGAAAAAAGCCGGCATCAAAGACGACTTTATCATTACGTTTATCGATAAAGTGCCCGTTGACAACGTAGAAGACCTGAACCGGATTCTTGAAATAAAAAAGGGCGGAATTCTAGTGGAAGGAATTTATATCACAGGCGACAAAGGAACTTACGGAGTAGACTGGTAATTATTTCGAATAAGGCCTCTGCCCTACCCAGTTGCCGGGAGGATTGTAGTTGCAGACCCAAATTTCCTGATCACCACATTTTGCCATCGCGCATCCAACTTGTTGTGTGGAGTTCCAGACTACCTGCGTGTAATGGCCGCAGACTTTTCCAGGCTTGCATTCATTTTTCTTTTCGTTGTAGTCAGTAAGTTCAGACGCCCATGAATCCACCACCATTTGCGGAGTGGCGCTCATACCTTGGCACCAATAAATATTCTCGCCATACTTCTGTGTAAATTCTCCCGATCGCGGGCGATGTTTCATTTCACAATTACTTTCTGCCAAATGATTGGCCCACACTTGCGCAAACGCAGCCAGATCATCTGACCACATAAGAGGCGGCACGCCAACTTTCTTTCGCCAAACATTGTGCTGATCTACCATACCTTTCATCACTTCCGGCTCGCCAGTCACCTTCGGTTCCAAAGGATTTTTGGAGGAGTTAATCAACAGCAAAACAAACGGAATAATCAGAAGTGCTTTCAAGGAGATGTTTTTAGCGGAAATCAATTTACAAAATTCGGGCCGATGGCAAAATGATTACTTTTGCACCTCAATCCGATCTATTATGGAACAATTTGGAATAAAAGAAGCATTGGTAACACTGGGTGTGAAGAGCAGTAATGCTGGAACTTCCACCGGAGCAAAATGGATTAAATCAAAAGGATCCTACCTCGAATCGTATTCACCTGCCGATGGAAAGCTCATCGGCAAAGTACAAGCTTCTGATGAAGCCAGCTTCCACAAAGTTGTTGCGCAATCGCGAAAAGCATTTCAGGAGTGGAGATTGGTGCCAGCGCCAAAGCGTGGTGAAGTGGTGAGACAAATTGGAATAGCGTTACGAAAATATAAGGAGCCTTTGGGTAAACTCGTTTCCTACGAAATGGGCAAGTCTTATCAGGAAGGACTTGGGGAGGTTCAGGAGATGATAGACATCTGCGATTTTGCTGTTGGCTTATCGCGACAGCTACACGGGTTGACAATGCATTCTGAACGTCCCAATCACCGCATGTACGAACAATATCATCCATTGGGTATTGTTGGTGTAATCTCTGCTTTTAATTTTCCTGTAGCAGTGTGGTCGTGGAATTCAATGCTGGCCTGGGTATGTGGAGATGTCTGCATCTGGAAGCCCTCCGAAAAAACTCCCTTGTGTTCAATAGCTTGTCAAAATATCGTCAGCAAAGTTTTTGAAAAGAACAATGTACCCGAAGGTGTTTCATGCATTGTGAATGGTGATTTTAAAATTGGTCAGCTGATGGCAGCCAATGAGAACATTCCATTGGTATCCGCTACCGGATCGGTGCGAATGGGAAAAGCTGTCGCCAAAACAGTGAGCGAAAGATTAGGACGTGCATTGCTTGAACTTGGTGGAAACAATGCGATCATCATAACCGAGAACGCCAATCTGGATATGTCTATTCGGGGTGCGGTGTTCGGAGCGGTGGGTACAGCGGGTCAACGTTGCACCTCCACTCGCAGGCTCATCATTCACGAAAGTATTTTTGAAGAAGTAAAAGGACGATTGAAAAAAGCATACGGTCAACTGGTAATCGGAAATCCGCTTGATGCGAACAACCATGTCGGACCGCTCATTGATAAACTTGCTGTAAAATCATACACGGGTGCTTTGAACAAAATAAAAGAAGAAGGGGGATCTCTAGTGGTATCGGGTGGCGTGTTGAAAGGTAAAGGATATGAATCCGGTTGCTATGTAAAACCTGCCATCGCAGAAGTGAAAAATCATTTCAGCATTGTGCAACAGGAAACGTTCGCTCCTATTTTATATCTGATCAAATACAAAACAATTGACGAGGCCATTGAACTTCAGAATGGCGTTCAGCAAGGACTTTCATCCGCGATCATGACCAACAATATGCAGGAGATGGAAAAATTCCTGTCACAGAGCGGTTCTGACTGTGGTATCGCCAATGTAAACATCGGCACTTCGGGCGCAGAGATTGGCGGAGCGTTTGGCGGTGAGAAAGAAACCGGTGGCGGACGAGAGTCTGGTTCCGATTCATGGAAAGTGTACATGCGAAGACAAACCAACACCATCAACTTCGGCACCAGTCTTCCTTTGGCCCAGGGCATCAAATTTGACCTTTAAACCTTACCTAATATTATAGAGCATATTAGTAGGCGACTTGGATATTACCCGGCATTGGCCTATTTTTAATTTATCAAAATCCAAAACCATGGCAGAAAAGAAGTACCGTACCGTAATGTTGATTGACGACAATGAAATTGACAACCTGATCAATCAGAAGATGATTGAGGCGGCCAACATTACCGAAAATATCTACACCCACACCGGTGCTAAAAGCGCCATTGAATTCCTGAAGAATATGGAAAGAATGGATGTAGCGGATAAGGTGCTTCCTGATGTCATCTTTTTGGACATCGACATGCCATTGATGGACGGATTTCAATTCCTAGATGAATTCGAGAAGCTAGGAAATGTATCCAAAAAGAAATGCAGCATTGTGATGCTCACTTCTTCCATCAATCCTCAGGATTTTAATCGCTCCAAGAAATACACAAACGTAAAGTTATACCTCAACAAGCCGTTGTCACACGACAGCCTTCTAAAGCTGGACGTTTAAACTTCCAGAGCCGTTAAATTTTCGATAAAAGCTTCGTCCATTTTTATCAGCATGGTTGGCGCGAAGTAATTCACGGTTACAGACTTGAACTTAGGAATCAGAGAAGATATCTTCTTCGGCTTTTCTTTCTTGGCCTCGCTAACGGCAATCTTCAAAATCTTTAGGAACAGTAATACGTTTTCACAATCATCTTTGCCCAGCATTCTGATCTGGCGCTGCACACTGTTGGATAACTGATTGAACAATTCAAAATCCTTCAACATGCAATATTGCAAGGCCAGAAGAGCTTTGATCTCCATCTGAGCAAACGGATAGCGCTTCAGGCTAACGTCATTCAATAATTGATTGAGCAACTTTGCCGCCTCAGAATATTTCCCCACATAGTAGCAGGACAATGCTCTATAGGTAATGTAGATGGTGTGCTTGGGCACATCCAACGGATCGGCTTCAAAGTCAACGAACATACTTTCATTTTCGGCATACAGATCTTTCTCAGTACCCAGTCGTAAATAGCGTTCCAGTTTGGATAGAAGAAACTGCGCGGAGAAGGTATAATATGGATAGTTGACCAACAGGTTCGAGGCTGCGTCATTCACCTCTTCAAAATACTTTTCCGCCTGACGATACACCTTGTAGTGATTGTAGTATTCCAGTTTCAGGAACTCGAATACCAGGTTCATGTGATAATAAACCGGATCGAGCGTGTAGGTATCAAATATTTTTTGAACGTGAGCAAATATATCCTCAATCGATTCGCCTTCCTGCTGCATATTATCATCACGGTCGACAAAAAGACGATGGAAAATCAGCATGCAACTCTGGAATACATACAAGCGATGAGATTCATATAGCTTCGCCACATTCTGCATTTCCTTCATCAGCAACTGAAGCCCCATCTTTTCGGTTTCATCCGCTGTTAGCAAGTAGCTTCCAAATTTCTTGAAGTAATCAGCCAGCAAATCTTCCGACTTATCAACCGCCAAGTTGTATGCCACATGCCGGTTATATAATTGTGAGTAGTTGAAGTAATCGGGTGAGTTAATATGGATTTTCTTAAGCGACTTGTAAACGATCGTCAATTCATTAGCGAGGTCATAATCGATAAGTTCCTTTTCCAGTTTTCGTAATGTGGCAATGGAGATCGTTCTTTTCTGGGTAAACAAAACCTCGTTTAAGCTGGCAACTTTGCGCAGAATGTCTGTGCGCGGGCTTTCCATTTGTTGCAGCAAATGCTCTTCAATCTTTTGGTTCAGGCGTGACCGTAAGGTGTAATAAGCATTAGCATTTACCTCCAGCTCCACCATAATCTTGCTGTCGGAGAGCTGTCTTTCGCGCAAAGCCTTTAACAAATACCCTGACTTTTCGGCATTGCTCTCGAGCAGCGAGTCATAGATGATTTTGAAGTCCTTCTCTGAAAGTTGCTTAACAATGTTCTTAAGTTTGGCCATGAAGAATCGATTAAAGTGTGAAAAGTTACAAAATTTATAAAAGAGTGCAAGTAATATGTTGATGGTCATTTTGACCAAATACCCTCACCAACACGTCAAATTTTCCTGATCCCGGAAGTGGTTGACTTTTTGAGGAACAAGCTCCTTAAAAATTATCTATGGACTCATTTTCGAAGATGATCATTGATGCCGTGAACACCACCAAGAATGCTGTGGTGAAGATAGACGTCTTTAAAACTCAGAAAGGTAAACTTCAACCGGCCGGATCAGGGTCTGGCTTCGTGTTTTCTTCCGATGGGCTGGTCTTCACCAACCATCACGTGGTAAAAGGAGCAGAGAAGATCATGGTCTCCCTGCTCAACGAAAACGAAATTGAAGGTCACGTAATTGGCCATGATCCCGACACCGATCTTGCCATCCTGAAAATCTATACTGACGGATACTCTGTTGCCAAACTTGGCAATACGGACGAACTTCAGATCGGACAGTTTGTTATTGCCATCGGAAATCCTTACGGCTATCAGCATACAATTACAACTGGAGTGGTGAGTGCACTTGGCAGAACATTGCGTTCTCAATCGGGCATGTTGGTAGATAATGTCATTCAGTCTGATGCTGCTTTGAATCCGGGTAACTCGGGCGGGCCATTGATAAATACCGATGGAGAAGTAATTGGCGTAAATACTGCTATCATTACGGGAGCGCAAGGTTTAAGCTTTTCAGTGGACGTGAACACAGCCAAAGAAGTAGCAACTCAATTGATCCAAACCGGCAAAGTATTCAAAGCCTATTTAGGTTTTGCGTTACAGGAAGTGCCTATCAATTCCAAAATCTTGAGACATTATCACCTGCCCAATCAAAAGGGACTCTTTGTCGTGAGCATCGAACCCAATTCACCCGCTGCGCGCTCGCAAGTGAAGGACGGAGATATTATTATTTCTTTCAATGGGAAGCCCGTGAACACCATGAGCGAACTCTTTAAAGAACTGACGCACAAAGAAATTCTGACCATAACCGACATTTCCGTTATCAGGCATACCGAATTATTGAATTTCTCCATTGCTCCTACCCAAAAAGCTGCGTAAGCTTTTTTACAAAAGGCAAGGCGAACCAGCATGGCATTCTTACTTTTGGGTAGATCAAAACCCAACTGTATGAAAAAGCTCCTTTGTTTGATTCTGCTTCTGTTTCCATTGCTACTTGCGGCCCAACAATTACGCTGGTCAGCTGACGGCAACTCCTATTATAGAGTGGAATCCTCGGAACTTGTTCAGTACACATTGCCCGAGAACAAGAAGAACGTCATCGCTTCAAAAATGGATCTTACTCCACAAGGTGAAACCAAAAATCTGACATTAAGAAGTTATTTCTTTTCATCGGATGGTCGGCAATTGTTGATCTATACAAATACCAAAAAAGTTTGGCGCCTGGATACACAGGGCGACTATTGGATACTTAATCTTAAGACAAAAGCACTCTTTAAAATTGGACAAGATCAACCGGCTTCATCTTTGCGATTTGCCAAGTTTTCCCCGGACGGAAAAAAAGTCGCGTACGTAAGTGAGTTTGATTTATATGTGGAAGACGTTGCCCAACGCAGCGTGACCCGCCTCACAACTGGCGGCTCAAGAAAAATGATCAATGGAACTTTCGATTGGGTATACGAAGAAGAGTTTGCCTGCCGTGACGGATTTCAATGGAGCCCGGATAGCAAGCAGATTTCTTTTTGGAACATCGATGCCAACAAGATCCCCGACTTCTTCATGATCAACAACACCGACTCGGTCTACTCGAAAATTATTCCGGTGGAATATCCGACAGCCGGACAAAGTCCTTCGCCAGCAAAAATCGGAGTAGCAGACGTGGCAACGGGAAAAATCATTTGGCTCAACATTCCGGGCGACCCTCAGCAACATTATTTACCCAGAATGGAATGGCACTCGGCTTCGGAATTATTTGTGCAGCAACTGAATCGCAAGCAAAACGAAAGCAAAATCTATTCGTGTAACCCAACATCAGGAGACGCAAAAGTCATTCACACCGAAAATGATAATGCATGGATTGATGTGAACAGTCCATGGGAAAATAGTTACGGCTTAACCTTCCGGCACAAATTTGATTGGATTAATAAAGGAAGTGAATTTGTGTGGGCCAGTGAGAAAGATGGCTGGCGCCATTTGTACAGAGTTTCAAAAGATGGATCAAAAGAAACGCTAATTACCGCTGGCGATTTTGACGTGATGGAAACTCGACTTATCGATGAGAAAAATAATCTGGTTTACTTTCTGGCGTCTCCAACCAACGCTACTCAACGATATTTGTATAAGACCAAACTGGATGGAACCGGTAAGGCAGAACTCGTAACTCCTGCGAGCATGAATGGCACACACGATTACAGTATTTCGCCAAATGGCCAATATGCATCGCATTTGTTTACCAATAGTTACACCGACTACGCGAATGAACTTATTCGCTTACCCCAACACAAGCCGTTATTTGAAAAAGAAAGCATTGTTTCCAAAGCAAAAGCGGGAGAGAAAAAAGTAGAATTCTTCAAAGTGAAAACTGAAGAAGGAATAGAAATGGACGGCCTGATGGTGAAACCAAAAAACTTTGATCCTAGAAAAAAATATCCGGTAGTGTTTTTTGTATACACCGAACCTGCTGGCGCCAATGTAAAAGATGAATTTGGTGCAGGCGATAATTTCTTGTTCAATGGTGATATGGCCGAAGAAGGCTACATCTACATGACCATTGACAATCGTGGAACGCCCGTTGCGAAAGGAAGAGCGTGGAGAAAATCCATATATCGCAAAATCGGGATTGTGAACATTCGCGATCAGGCACTGGCCGCAAAAGAAGTTTTGAAATGGCCGTTCGTAGACGCTGACCGTATTGCAGTCTGGGGCTGGAGCGGTGGTGGATCGGCAACGTTGAATCTGATGTTCCAATATCCTGAAATTTATAAGACCGGAATTGCTATTGCAGCTGTTGCCAACCAACTCACTTACGACAATATTTACCAGGAACGTTTCATGGGATTGCCACAGGAGAACAGGGAAGACTTTGTAAAAGGATCGCCCTTGACGTATGCCAAAAACTTAAAAGGAAATTTGTTGTACATCCACGGCACCGGTGATGATAATGTTCACTATGCCAATGCAGAAATGTTGGTGAATGAACTTGTGAAACACGGCAAGCAATTTCAGTTTATGGCGTACCCTAACCGAACGCACGGCATCTCGGAAGGTGAAGGAACATTTGAACATCTCTCGACTCTGTATTCAGATTATCTGAGAAAGAACTGCCCAGGAGGCGGACGATAGTGCAAAGTTTCACCGGCCAAAAGCGAGTTAAACTCTGATTTAAAACTGATTTGCTGTGACGGGATTTTGAATATATTTGCAGCCTTTACGGGGGATTAGCTCAGCTGGCTAGAGCGCTTCCATGGCATGGAAGAGGTCATCGGTTCGACTCCGATATTCTCCACAGCGAAAAGTCTGAATTTCTCAGACTTTTTTGTTTTCAGCCAGTTTCCTCATCGCCTTCACGCGCTCCGGATCAACAGTGCGCACTTTAAACTCAGCGCCTTCATCGGAGCCCATACCGGCTATGTCCAGGTTCTTATACTCCATTTTGCTATCGCGAAAAGCTGTGGCCGAGAAATGAATTTCAGTCGCGTTTGATTTTCTTACGATCTCCTGCACTGTATTTTCATTTACACCAGAACCTGGCATAATGGCAATTCGTCCATTCGCCCTCTTAACTAGTTCTCCGATAAGATCTGCCCCCTTCAATGCCTGCGCTTGTTGACCCGAAGTAAGAATTCTATCGAAGCCAACCTCGATACAATCTTCCAATGCTTGAAACGGATCACGTGTCATATCAAACGCACGGTGACAGGTGACTTTTAGGGGACGCGCTTTATCAATTAACTCTTTGCAACGTTTTTTATCGATGGTTCCATCCGGATTCAAAATTCCAAATACGACTCCATCCACACTTATCTTTTGGCATTGCGAGATGTCGCGCTTCATCGAATGAAATTCGTAGTTGGTATAGTGAAAATCTCCGCCCCGTGGACGAATCATCACAAATACATCCAAGCTCACATTTTGTCTCACGGCTTCAATGACGCCATAAGATGGTGTTGTTCCACCTTCGCCTGGATTATCACATAGCTCAATACGATCAGCACCGCCTTCCTGTGCTTTTAAAGCAGACTCGATGTTGTAAACGACTATTTCTATTTTCACAACGCTTGGGGATTATTGATCATCAAGGTAAATATTTACATCCTTCAATTTTATGTCTGTCAGATACTCGTTACCGAATTGCTTGGGGACATAATTTAAAAAATATCGGTCGACCTTCTTCAATCGAAGATTAATGTCCCAAACTGAGAGCTCCCGGTCCTCTTTAAAACATTTATCGCCAACAATTACAATTTCATTGTCAGAGATCCAGATGGCCTCATCGAGAGTGCAATAGGTTCTTTCAAATTCAATATGATTCTTGGTTTGAATTTTTTGGTCATAAAAGACAATATCAGAACCGAGAGTTAGCATTCCTTGCAATTTATTTGAAGAAGTCTTCTCAAAGAGAACAGTACCGCTATAAATATCCAAAAGCTTTGAAGAATCTTTAGAATAGAAAAAGTAATCACCCAGCATGTTCAAATATTCAACCGGAGGCAATTCTTTTAAAGTATTTATCAAAAGGTCCTTTCTTTCAACTTTAAAACTGTCTGTGTAAATTTTACCGTAGGTTGATTCTTGATATTCAAACCAAATTCGAAAATGGTCAGCAAAAATTTTGCTAAGAATCAACGAATCCTTGGCAACATGATTCCTTTTGCTAGTGGTACTATCATTTGGCAATTGAGCTGTGGAATCCACTTTACGTGGGGAACACGAAAGGCAAATTAAAAATAAGATTAAAACAAAACCTTTCATTCTGTCAAGGCCCATCACAATTAATAATAGCTCTTCGCCTCGAACAACTTGTTATCCACTTCATTGGATTTCACGGCATAGGTGAATCCTTTTTGAAGTGCGAACGCACCGTATTCGCCATTTTTATTCAACGCTAAAAATCCCACTTGTATCTCTTTTGATTTTTTGGGTTGGTTCTTCACAATCCGCGCCACCGCCTTTTCACAAGCTTGCTGGGGAGAATTACCTTGTCGCATCAGTTCCACCACCAGGTGAGATCCAACAATGCGGATCACTTCCTCACCTACGCCTGTTGATGTAGCCGCACCAATTTCATTGTCGACATAGAGAGCGGCACCGATGATCGGAGAGTCACCTACTCTTCCATGCATTTTATACGCCATGCCACTGGTAGTACACGCGCCCGAAAGGTTTTGTTTGCCGTCCAATGCTACCATACCAATCGTATCATGATTCTCAATATTAGCAATGGGCTTATACTGTGCAGTCTTCAACCACTCTTTCCATGCCTTCTCCGATTCGGGTGTTAATAGATTTTCTTTCTTAAATCCATTTGCCAGCGCAAACTGAAGGGCTCCTTCTCCTACTAAAAAAACATGTGGTGTCTTTTCCATCACTTTGCGTGCAACAGAAATTGGATGAACGATATGTTCCAAACACGCTACCGCTCCACAATTGGCAAACTCATCCATGATGCAGGCATCTAATGTTACGCGTCCATCGCGATCGGGCAAACCACCCAGACCAACTGAACTTTCCTTTGGGTCACCTTCCGGCACATGCACACCCAACTCAACGGCATCCAACGCGCGCCCCCCATTTCCAAGAACTTTCCATGCCTCTGCATTTGCGCCTACACCAAAGTTCCAGGTAGAGATTACCACAGGTTTGGTAGCCTTTACAGAGTTCGATCCGGCAAATAGTTTTGTAATGGGAGCAAGGGAAGCGAACGTTCCCAATTGAAGAAATTTTCTGCGAGTTGTCATGTTGGTCAATAGTTCATGGAAAATAGTCAGAGGCAATTAATATCTAATCAATAATTCTTCGGGCGGTTCGAAAACGTTTTTCGTAGTACTCGGAAAACAAATTGGTTTCCACTACACCCAGGGTTGTAGATGCATGAATAAACTTGATGTTATCTTTTGATTTTACTTCCGTCACAATGCCAACGTGTGTAATCTCACGTCTCTTCTTTCCTGTGGCGAAAAAAACGAGATCGCCCGGTTTCAAATCTTTCAACTTCACTTTTTCACCAACCTCCGCCTGCGCATCTGCGGTGCGGGGCAATGTTAAATCGATTGCCTGATATGCATTTCCCGTAAGGCCTGAACAATCCATACCCGATCGTGTCGTGCCTCCCCACTTGTAAGGAGTTCCCGTAAACGTTCGCGCTGCCTTAATTACCTCTTTTACCTTCTCCTCTCGGATGCGCGCTTTGCGCGATGCACAATTGCCAAACAGAATTAAAATGAAGATAAAAAGTCCGAGCCTGTAAAAAGGGAATTGTGTAACTTTGAGGCCGAAAGAATTGGTCATATTAGCTTACGACAAAGTTACATCATTGATGGCACACACTAAAGAGATGGAGGCAGTTGCTTCCGCCAGCATACGCGAAGAAATCATAAGCCAATTTGAGGCCATAGTTGGGAAAGACAACCTGATTCTGGACGCAGAAGCGCGTCATGACTATTCGCACGACAAAACAGAAGACTATTCTTTTATGCCGGATGTGGTTGTGAAGCCTGGCAATACACAAGAAGTAAGCGCGCTCTTAAAAATATGCAATACTCACCGTCTGCCCACCACACCTCGTGGAGCAGGCACCGGATTAAGCGGTGGTGCATTGCCCGTAAAGAAAGGTGTGGTCATTTCGATGGAGCGATTCAATAAGATTTTGCACATCGATGAATTGAATCTTCAGGCAACCGTGGAGCCTGGCGTGATCACAGAAGTGTTTCAAAATGCTGTGAAAGAAAAAGGGTTGTTCTATCCGCCTGACCCAGCCAGTCGTGGTTCCTGTTTCTTAGGTGGCAACCTGGCCAATAACTCCGGTGGTCCAAAAGCAGTTAAGTATGGCGTTACCCGCGACTATGTGATCAACATGGAAGTGGTGTTGCCCAGTGGTGAAATCATCTGGACGGCTGCTAACGTTTTGAAAAATTCTACAGGCTATAACCTCACACAATTGATGTGTGGAAGTGAGGGCACATTGGGCATCATCACGAAGATAGTGTTTAAGCTGAGAGGCTTTCCACAAAAAAATGTCTTAATGATGATTCCGTTTAGCACGAATGAAGAAGCGTGCCGCGCTATTTCGGCCATCTTTGTTGCGGGCATAACGCCATCGGGCATGGAATTTTTTGAACGCGAAGCTGCAGCTAAAACATTTGAATACTGTGTGAAGGTGTTGAACAGCCCCGTTACCACAACGTTGTCGGAAAACATGAACGCTTATGTGTTGTGTGAACTGGATGGCAACGATGAAGAAGTGTTGATGCGCGATGCCGAGCGTGTGATGGGCGTGGTAGAAAAATTCGAATCGGGCGAAGTTCTCTTTGCAGAAAGTGCGGCCCAGAAAGAGGAGCTCTGGAAGATCCGTAAAAATATTTCTCCGGCTGTGAATTGGTACACCCTCACCAAATCGGACGATGTAGTGGTGCCACGCGCCAATATGCCGAAGCTCATCTCAGGCATTAAGGAAATTGGTAAGGTCTATGGATTCAATACCGTTTGCTTTGGGCATTTGGGAGATGGTAACTTGCATGTGAACATTTTAAAGGAAAATATCAGCGAAGCCGATTGGGAGACAAAAATTCCGGAAGGCATTGGGGAAATCTTCAAACTAACTGTAAGCCTTGGAGGAACACTTTCAGGCGAACATGGAATAGGGATTGCCAAGCGCCCTTACATGCCGATTGCCATGAGCGAAGTGAACCTCGATCTGATGCGCGGAATTAAAAAAGTATTTGATCCCAACGGCATCTTAAATCCGGGTAAGATATTCTAACTTACCCAGGTGAAAGAAGTATGGCGTAAGCTGTCGAACCTGGGCATCACAAACGATGTTCCCTATCATGAGGCAAGGAGGATTAGGTTATTTAACCAAATCATTTTCCTTGCCATTCTTACCGTTCTGATTTTTTCCCTCATTAATTTTATTCAGGGCAAGGTAATTCTGGCCTATTTTGAGTTATTGATGGTGGCCTTGTACGCATCCAACATCGTAATCAGCCTGCAAAAAAAATTTGAACTGGCTTCCATTTTATTCTTTGTTGAGGTGTATGTATTCATGGCCGTGCTTTGTATTGGCTTTTCCCCAAAAAGAGATCTGGAGTACCTGATCCTCATCATCGGCATCATGCCTCTTACATTCTACCGAAATCGGATAGTATCCATTGGTCTTTATTTACTGTGCTTTTTGCTATTCATCTTTGCTAAAATATCTGCCTATGGACAGATGGATATTGTGGCTTATCTCAACTATGGGCTGTTCTTCGTAGTACAGTATTACCTCGTTGAGTATTTGAAAACCGAATACGAAAATTATCAGGCACAAGTTGAAGAACAGAATAAGCTGCTGATTGAACTGAACGAAGAAAACAAGCACCTGATCAGCATTGCATCGCACGATCTGAGAAGTCCGTTGATCCGTATTCAAAGTTTGTTGTCTATACTGGATACAGACGAAACTAAATTCTCTCCTGAACAAAAAGAAATAATAGCGCTGGCACAACGCGAGGCAAGGAATCAGGCAACCATGATCAGCGAGATACTCGATTTGTATTCGCTTGAGGATGGAAAAACCGTCATCAAACTTGAGGAAGTAGACCTGACTAAAAAGCTATCTGATCTGGTGAAATCCTATCAAACCATTGCCGATAAAAAAAACATCAGCATCAAGTTTCCTATAACCGAACGCTTTTATTGCATAGGCGATAAGGTCTATTTGAAACAAGTTTTTGAAAATCTTTTATCCAATGCGGTAAAATTCTCCTATCCAAACAGCAACGTATTTGTCTCATTGCAAAACAAGGGAAAACAGATCAGCGTGACTATTAAGGATGAGGGGCAAGGCTTGGACGAAGATGACAAGAAAAAACTTTTTATCCGTTTTCAACGACTGAGTGCGCGACCTACTTCAGGAGAGTCCTCCACCGGACTTGGCCTTTCCATCGTAAAGAAATATGTGGAAGCCATGAAAGGTAGTATTCGTTGTGAAAGTGAAAAAGGCAAGGGCGCTTCTTTTATTGTCGATTTGCCAAAAGCATGATCGTTGCTAAACTTTTAACTTTGACAATCAAACTTCTCTGAAAATTTAATGTGTGGCATCACCGGCATCTTTGCCTTTAATCTGGTAGGCAAATTTAATATGATCAACCTGGCGGCCGCTACCATGGCACTGGAAAAGCGCGGGCCTGATTTTCAAGATATTTACTCCGATCAGTTTGTTGGCTTAGGTCATCGAAGGCTATCCATCATCGACACGAGCGCAGCGGCACATCAGCCGATGTGGGACGAAACAAACCGTTACAGCATCATCTTCAACGGTGAAATTTTTAATTTTCTTGAATTACGAAAAGAGCTCGAGAATAAAGGCATTTCACTTGTTACTCATTCTGATACCGAAGTCTTACTCAAGCTTTACATTCTTGAAAAAGAAAAGTGCCTGAATAAACTAAACGGCTTTTTTGCATTCTGTATTTATGATCGGGAATTACAAACATGCTTTGTTGCGCGCGATCGCTTTGGCATAAAGCCATTGCTCTACGTGCACGATGACGATAAATTTCTGTTTGCCTCCGAGATGAAATCCATACTCGCCTATGGCATCGAAAAAGAATTGGATTACACATCGCTGCATACCTACCTACAACTTAACTACATTCCCGCACCCCGCACGATCTATAAAAAAGTAAAGAAACTAATGCCCGGCCACTTTGCCTCCATTGAAAAGGGAAAAGTGTCCATTCAAAACTATTATTCGATCCCCTACGATTCTTCTCAGGCGGAACAAAATCCAATTACGTATGATGATGCCAAGCAAAAGCTGAATTCATTACTGGAAGCCTCAGTTCAACGCAGACTTATTGCTGATGTTCCATTGGGAGCTTTTTTAAGTGGCGGAATTGATTCTTCAGTAGTCACTGCGTTGGCCAGCAGGCATAAACCAAGTCTTCACACGTTCTCCATCGGCTTCCGTGATGAAAAGTTTTTTGATGAAACGGAATATGCCAGGCTGGTTGCCAATCATTTCAAAACAGAACACACTGTATTTTCATTATCGAATGACGACTTATACAAGCACGTTCATTCCATTTTGGATTATATCGATGAACCTTTCGCAGATTCCTCAGCCATCAATGTGTATATCTTAAGTCAGGAGACGAGAAAGCACGCAACGGTAGCCCTTTCGGGTGATGGAGCCGATGAACTTCTGGCGGGCTACAACAAACACGCAGCTTTCTATCGCACAATGAATAGCAGCTGGATAGAAAATGCTGTCGAATCATTGTCACCGCTCTGGAAACTCCTTCCGAAATCAAGAAGTAATCCATTCGCCAATAAAATCAGGCAACTGCAACGTTTTGCGGAGGGCATGAAGCTATCTCCAAAAGAACGCTATTGGAGTTGGGTAGGATATGCTGGCGAGAATCAAGCGCTGAATTTGTTGTCTGAGTCTTCTCGCCAACAATTTGTCGCAACTGAGTATGAAAATTTTAAAGCCGGACTTTTAGCAGCTATTCGGGAAAAAGGAACCATGAATGACATGCTTTTGGCCGACACTCAGCTCGTATTACCAAATGACATGCTCACCAAAGTGGATTTGATGAGTATGGCCAACGGATTGGAAGTACGTGTTCCATTTCTGGATTATGAAGTAGTGAACTTTATTTTTTCTCTTCCCTCCCATTATAAAATCAATTCAGAAATTAGAAAAAGAATTCTTCAAGATACTTATCGCGATATTTTACCGCAACAACTCTACAAGCGACCAAAGAAAGGATTTGAAGTGCCTTTGTTAAAGTGGTTTCAACGGGAGATGAAGTCATTGATTGTGGATGATCTGCTTTCGAAGAAATTCATAGAACAACAAAATATTTTCAATTACAGTGAAATAGAGAAATTAAAGAAGAAGTTGTTCTCTTCTAATCCCGAAGACATACACGCAAGAATCTGGGGATTGATTGTCTTTCAGTGGTGGTGGAGAAAATATAATTAAGGTTTGTTAGGTTGAGCCTGTCGAAACCTGCTTATAAAGCATCAACTTCGACAAGCTCAGTTTGACAATATTATTTGAAAATTAAAACCCAACTCATGAAAAATCTACTTCGCATCGAAGAGGCTTTTATGCTTGGCCTCGCCATTTATTTAAATTCTTATCTGCCGTTTGCAGGTTGGGTATTCTGGGCCTTGTTCCTGCTGCCTGATATTGGAATGCTTGGCTATCTGGTGAACACGCGCGTTGGGGCTATCTCTTATAATTTGTTCCATCACAAAGGAATTGCCATTGCGGTCTATCTCGCAGGATATTTTCTCATTATCCATGAGGTCACTTTAATGGGTGTTGTGCTATTTGGACATAGTTCGTTTGACAGAGTATTTGGCTATGGTCTCAAATACGAAGATCATTTTAAGCATACTCATTTGGGGTGGCTAGATAAAAGAGATGCCCGGACTTAAGCTTGTCGCGTATCTTAAACGAGAGGTGATTTATTAACCAAGGTTTCTGTCAATTATTGCTTTTATGTCTTCCCTGGTCAGATTAGTGCCGTCATACAGGATGTCACTTATCCTTCTAATTATAGCATCCATTTCATTGGTTGACGCCATCAATGCATTAAGTAATTCCTGGTCTTTTATCGAAGTTGCTTCTTTGGTTAACAGATACGAGAGTCCGAGTATCCTGGACAGTGGAGCACGTAATAAATGAGAGTTAATGAATGCATACTCTGTAAGCTGTGTATTTTGAGTCTCCAGCTCCTGAGTTCGGTGAAGAACTGTCTCTTCCAGTGATTCATTCAAGGAGGTCAGTTCCTCGTTCATGGTTTCGATTTCATTGTTCTTTTCAAGCAGCTCAAAATTCTTGTCCTGGATATCTTTTAAAAGCGACTTTATCCGCTCATTCTTATAGCTGGCAGAGATAAAATCAGCCAAGGATTGTACAAAAAGTGCGTCCTCCGGGCTCCAATCTCTAACGCCATGTTGGTTTTCACAACATATAACTCCCACCGGTTTCCCGTCAACAATGATTGAACAATCTAACATGGATAGAATATCAAGCGGAATAAGATATCCCTCTGCAAATTCCCTTGTCTCGGGATGCTCAAGCGCTCGCGATGCTATAACAAACGGCTTGTTTTCAATCGCCTGGAAATACCTTGGATAATCCTTCCTCTCAAGGACGAAAACATCATCAGTCGCACCATCGTGTTCATACAAATATTTACGAACGATACAACTATTGTTATTTTCCAAAAGCCAAATACTTACGCGATTTACCCCAATTGTGGTGGTTGCCGTCTTGCAAATTATTTTAAAAAGTTCTTCTTGCCCTTTATTAAACACCAAGTCATTTCTGGATAAGGCAATTATCTCCTTTTGATACGATGCAATCAGGTCCTTCTTTTGTTCTACATCCTTCTTTAATGCTGCGAGTTCGGTATTCTTTTGTTTCATTTTTGTGTAGGCATCCCCCAACAAGATGTACAATAGAAAAGAAGTGGAGAGAATACCTAATGCAAAAATTATCCCTGTTATAAAAAATGGTCCTCTTTGAATCGTGACCTGGTAAGTATCACCCAGTGTTTTGCCGAGGAAGTAGGAATTGAAAAAATGAGTTGCAATAAGTATCATAATCCATATTTGTGAAGCCCGGATGCCTTGAATGATCAAAGCAATGAGAGGAATTAAGGGGAACCAATATGTGATAACATGAAATATCGATGGATTTATCAGAAAATGAATTTCGAGCATCAAATAAACAATTACAGATAATCCAAGCCGCAATGATCTTGAATTGGGGAACTTGAATGAAAGAAACACGATGGCGAAACTCGCTATTGTGATCGGCACCATTATTTCCAAGGTGGTGGATCTTAGGTCATAAAAAAATTCACCTAAAAGGATGAAGAAAATGATAATGCTGAATGCAATGACAGTCCCTCTGAAGATCTTGATAGATCTGATTTTATAATCGGTAAGAGTAAAACCAATTCTCATCTATCTAGCTTAATAGAAACCAGTTTCACTTATTCGTCTTCGCCCACATATCGCGCAAAGTAACTGTGCGATTGAAGACCAGCTTCTCTTTCGTAGAATCGGGATCTAAGCAAAAATAACCAGTGCGAATGAATTGAAACCGGTCTTCCAACTTTGCATCCGCTAGGGAAGCCTCCGCATAAATCTTCGGCATTACTTTCAATGAATCGGGATTAAGATGGTTTTTAAAATCGTCTTCGATCTGATTAAGGTCCTCTACGTTGAAAAGCCGATCGTATAAACGCACTTCAATCTCCAATGCGTGCCGAACACTCACCCAATGAATAACACCTTTTACAGCAATCCTCGAAACATCCGAACCACTTTTGCTTTCCGGCACATAGGTGCAACGAAGTTCTGTGATATTTCCAGCACTGTCTTTGATCACCTCTTCGCACTTAATAATGTAAGCGCTTTTCAAGCGCACCATTTGTCCGGGAGCCAAACGGAAATATTTCTTCGCAGGCACTTCCATGAAATCTTCGCGCTCAATATATAACTCGCGACTGAATGGCATCTCGCGAGAACCTGCATCATGGTCTTCGGGATTGTTTTCACTCGGCAACATTTCTGATTTGCCTTCGGGATAATTAGTGATCACCACTTTCAAAGGATCGGCTACCACCATTCTGCGCAATGAAATTTTATTCAAGTGCTCACGCACGCAAAACTCCAGCAAACCAATGTCAATCAGGTTCTCTCGTTTGGCCACACCAATCTTATCACAAAACTCGCGGATACTTTCAGGTGTATAACCTCTTCTGCGCATCGCGCTGATAGTTGGCATGCGTGGATCATCCCATCCGCTCACATTTCCATCATTCACCAGTTGAAGCAGTTTACGCTTGCTCATCACCGTATAGGTCAGGTTAAGGCGGGCAAACTCATATTGACGCGAAGGATAGATTCCAAGATTAGCAATGCACCAATCGTATAACTCGCGGTGAGGAATAAACTCCAGCGTACAAATGCTATGGGTAATGTTTTCGATGGCATCACTCTGGCCGTGTGCGAAGTCATACATCGGATAAATACACCATGTGTCGCCTGTCCGATGATGATGCGCGTGTTTGATCCTGTAGATGATAGGATCGCGCATGTGCATATTGGGGCTTGTCAAATCAATCTTGGCACGCAGCACTTTTTCACCGTCTTTATATTTGCCAGCTTTCATATCGGCAAAAAGCTGAAGGTTCTCCTCCACACTGCGGCTGCGATAAACATTGGCTGTCCCAGGCTTTGTTGGCGTTCCCTTTTGCGCGGCTATTTCATCACTCGTACTATCATCAACATACGCCAGGCCTTTCTTGATTAGCGTCACAGCAAATTCATACAGCTTGCCAAAATAATCGGAAGCATAAAATTCATTCGACCAGTTGAATCCAAGCCACTGCACATCATTTTTGATATTGTCGACATATTCCGTTTCTTCTGTCACCGGATTGGTATCGTCAAAACGCAGATTGGTTTTGCCACCATACTTTAGCGCTAGGCCAAAGTTCAGGCAAATGCTTTTGGCATGACCCAAGTGCAGATAGCCATTTGGCTCGGGAGGAAAGCGCGTGATGATACTTTGGTATTTACCACTCTTCAGATCGTTCTCAACAATTTCTTCCAGAAAGTTTAAGCTCTTTTCCTCGGCCATAATGTTAGTTAAACCGTAAAGGTAAAAACCCTTGCCAAATTGAAGAAAAAATAAAAAGGTTTGTCACCACTTTTCGTGCAACTTTACTGGTGCCGCCCTGGTTCTTTTAACTCGAAACGTATGACTTCGCTGTATATTAAAAACATGGTTTGTGATCGCTGCAAAGCGGCCGTTAAAGGCGAGCTGGATAAAAACGGCATTGCATACGATAGCATTGAGCTGGGCGAAGTAAAGTTGAAGGGCAGTCTTTCTGATAAACAACTTTCTTCACTCACCTCCGGAATTGAAAATCTTGGTTTCGAGCTCATCGAAGACAAATCGGCCCGACTCGTAAGTCAAATCAAAAAAGCAATTATTGAATGGGTGCACGGGAAGGAGAATCCAAAACTTAAGTTCTCTGCTTATCTATCTGACCTGCTTCACAAAGACTACGCTTCGTTAAGCAGCCTGTTTTCAACAGTTGAAGGAACAACGATCGAGCAATACCTGATTCATCAAAAAATTGAACGAGCCAAGGAGTTGCTCGTGTATGATGAACTTAGTTTAAGTGAGATTGCCGACCAACTTCATTACTCCAGTTTGCAGCATCTATCCACTCAATTCAAAAAGATAACGGGATTAACGCCCAGTCACTTCAAAAAAATTGGTGCCGCTAAAAGGGTTTCTATAGACAAGGTCTAAGCCTTATCGAATTCAGGAAATAGGATTAGTGACTACCGGAAATGCGCATCTTCAACTTCTTGCTCAACTCATCCACTGAGTTTTTGAAGTTCGCATCCGTCTTCATCATGTCTTCCACCGATTCAAGGGCATGGATCACCGTGCTGTGATCGCGACCGCCAAAGTTTTCGCCTATTAACGCAAGTGTAAGTTGCGTATAGCGCTTGCAGAAATACATCGCCACCTGACGCGGAATTACGATCTCGCGTTTTTTAAGTTTTCCTTTCATCAACTCAAGGTCAACCTTAAAATATTCGCCTACCGTTTTCTGGATAAAATCAACACTTACGTCTGACTGGATTTCTTTGACAATATTTTTCAGAACCTCTTTTGCCAACTCCAGGTCAATTTCCTTTTTCAACAACGTGGCATGGAAAATCAAAGAGTTCAACACGCCTTCCATGTCGCGCAGGTTGGTGTCCACCGAGTAAGCCAGGTATTCGGCAACTTCCGTTGGAATCTCAATTCCATCCGACTGCATCTTGTTGTGAATGATGGCGAGCTTGGTTTCGAAATCAGGCTCCTGAAGATCGGCCGTAAGACCCCATTTAAAGCGTGACAGCAATCGCTCCTGAAATCCTTTCAAATCGCGTGGCGGGCAATCGCTGGTCATGATGATCTGCTTGCCCGACTGATGCAACTGATTGAAAATATGGAAGAAAATTTCCTGTGTTTTTTCGCGACCCGCCAAAAACTGCACATCGTCCAGGATCAACAAATCCACCTGCAGGTAGAAATTTTGAAACTCCTGCATCTTGTGGTTCTGAAGGGCATTCAAAAACTGGTTGGTAAAATCATTTTGATCGACATACAAAACAATCTTATCCGGTAAATTTCTTTTTATCTCGTTTCCGATGGCTTGCACAAGGTGAGTTTTGCCCACACCTACTCCCCCGTACAACATCAGTGGATTGAATGACGTAACACCTGGCTTTTTGGCAACTGCCACACCGGCAGAACGTGCCAAACGATTGCAATCTCCCTCTACGAAATTATCAAACGAGTAATTTGCATTCAGTCTTGAATTGACCGTCTGCGGATTTAATGCTTTAAAACTGAACGGTGAATAGTCTTCGTGACCGTTTCCGTTCACATTTACTTGTGCATTACTCTTCTTAAAGCCTGAACCATTTGGATAATTGACAGAAACGGGAGGGTTTCTTTGGTTTCCGCTATCGACAACAACAGAATATTCGAGGCGACTGTTTTCTCCGAGTGTGGAATGAATAGCTTTCTTCAAAACGGGCACGTAATGCTCTTCCAGCCACTCATAAAAGAATTGCGAAGGCACCTGAATGGTTAAAACATCGCCCTCTGTCCGCAAAGGAACAATGGGTTTAAACCATGTATTGAAATTTTGCTCGTCAACGCTTTCGCGAATTAATTCGAGACAATCATTCCAAACTGTTCCGCAGTCAACTTCCATTTACTAGTGCTCTGTCTTTGGTATTTTTTTGTTTCCGCTACGGGAAAGGGTGACAAAGGTGTAGAAAAAAAGAAGAACAAAAAAACAAAACTACCCCTTGACTTTCCCGAAATTTTTCTCGTACTGATTAAGTCAATTTTGAAATAAAAAATTGCTTTACAACAAACTTAACATCAATTTGAATTGTGATTTTCATCATACAAATTCATGGATTCAACGTCATCTGATCTCTTTTCCAATTCCTTTGCGGCATCAACAAAAGAAGACTGGCAAAAAGCGGCCCGCCTGGAGTTGGAGGGTGCCGATCCATTTGAAAAACTGAGCTTCGAAAAGAGAAAATTATCGATTCTCCCCTATTACGATCAGCGAAATACCGACACTTTCCAAAGTTTTCACCTGACGGCTTCCGTCAGTGAATTCTTAGGAGCAAGGGCCTGGCACAATATGCCTTCCATTACGGTCGAAAAGGAATCTGAAGCTAATCACCGGGCGCTCTCCGACCTGAATTCGGGCGCGGACGGAATTATTTTCCACCTCAAAAAACGAGACACCAATTTTTCTGCGTTGCTGGATAAAATTGAATGGCCGCACTGCGCACTAAGTTTTCAGGGAAATATTTCTCTTTCTTCTTTGGAGGAACTACACACCCATGTTCTCAAAAAAAACTATGTCGTAAAAACTCTCGTGGGGACTGTATTCCCCGATGCGGCAATGAATCAGCCGGTGGAAATCTTAAATCTCTTTGAACCATGGGCGAATTTTCATCCGATTGGAATCAATGTTACCGTAAAAGAATCCGCTGCAGAAGAAATTGCCAATGCTTTGGTCGAAGCCGTGAAGCAAATCGATTTACTAACTGACCACGGATTTTCAATTCGCCACGCATTGCGGGCACTTGCATTCAATGTGACTATTGATGAAGATTTTTTTTTAAGTATTGCTAAACTGAAAGCGCTGCGATTAGTGTGGAACAACGTGGTGGTTTCATTCGATGCGAATATTTCAAGTCCGGCTTTTATTCATGCAAGTTCACCGGCCTGGAATAAAAAAGACTACCAGCCGAATGGAAATATGTTGAAGAGCACAACTGCGGGTCTGGCTGCTGTGTTGGGTGGCTGTGATGCGCTCACAGTTTTTCCGGAAGCAGAAGATAACACGATGATGAACCGAATTGCACGCAATGTATCATCTGTGTTGAGAGAAGAGTCGCATCTTTCGAAAGTAGCTGACCCAACGGCCGGCTCGTATTACATCGATTCATTGGTGAATCAACTGGCTGAAAATGTGTGGAAAGAATTTCAAAAACTGGTCGGTTAAATTATGAAGCCTGATTTCTCTAAAATAGCGCTCAACAAGATTACCGATCGTTCATCTGCCCAGCACGCATCCTGGCTTTCGTCAGAAAAGATCACGATCAAACCGGAATTCAATTCATCTGACACGGATAAAACCTCCTTAAAAAATTTCACAGCAGGCATTGCCCCTTTCCTTCGCGGACCTTACGCCACCATGTATACAGTTCGCCCGTGGACCATTAGGCAATATGCTGGTTTCTCTACAGCACGAGATTCAAATGCTTTCTACCGAAGAAATCTTGCAGCCGGACAAAAAGGTTTATCGGTTGCCTTTGATTTGGCAACGCACCGTGGTTATGACTCAGATCATCCGCGCGTGAGTGGAGATGTAGGAAAGGCGGGTGTTGCGATCGATTCGGTGCTGGATATGAAAATTCTTTTCGATCAGATTCCGCTCGATCAGATGTCTGTATCAATGACCATGAACGGAGCGGTGCTACCCATCATGGCTTTTTACATCGTAGCGGCTGAAGAGCAGGGTGTGAAACCCCATCAACTCAGCGGCACCATTCAAAATGACATCTTAAAAGAGTTTATGGTGCGCAATACATACATCTATCCGCCAGGACCATCGATGAAAATTGTGGCGGATATATTTGAGTATTGTTCGAAGAACATGCCAAAGTTCAACAGCATCAGCATCAGTGGCTATCACATGCACGAAGCTGGCGCTCCTGCTCATCTTGAATTGGCCTACACATTGGCAGATGGATTAGAATACATTAGAGCTGGAATAAAAGCGGGAATTGCCATTGATGATTTTGCTCCGCGTTTGTCTTTCTTTTGGGGCATTGGTATGAACTTCTTTATGGAAGTGGCGAAAATGAGAGCGGCTCGTTTGCTGTGGTCGAAAATCGTTCAACAGTTTAATCCCAAAAATCCAAAGTCACTTGCTTTGCGAACGCATTGCCAAACTTCCGGTTGGAGCTTGACGGAACAAGATCCTTACAACAACGTAACACGCACGTGCATTGAAGCGATGGCGGCCGTGTTGGGAGGAACTCAATCACTTCACACTAATTCATTGGATGAAGCCATTGCGTTGCCCACCGATTTTTCAGCACGCATTGCACGCAACACACAATTGTTTTTACAAAAAGAAACCGGCATCACACACGTGGTTGATCCATTAGGTGGATCTTATTACGTAGAGTTTCTAACCGAACAACTTGCACAAAAGGCATGGCAGTTGATTGAAGAAGTGGAAGGTCTTGGTGGAATGACAAAGGCGATTGAAAGCGGTCTTCCTAAATTGCGAATTGAAGAAGCGGCAGCCGCGAAACAGGCGCGCATTGACTCGGGCAAAGACGTGATCGTTGGCGTGAACAAATATCAAACAGAAGACACTCCCGACTTTCAAATTCTGGACGTGGATAATGCTGCTGTGCGTCATGAGCAAATTGAACGCTTGAATCAATTAAAAAAAGATCGGAACAAAGAAAAAGTCGATGCCTCTCTGGCTGCACTCGGCAATTGTGCAGCTTCCGGAAACGGAAATCTTCTGGCACTCGCTGTTGATGCCGCGCGCAATCGCGCAACTTTGGGAGAAATTTCAGATGCGTTGGAAAAATCGTTTGGTCGCTACAAAGCTTCTATTCAATCTTTATCCGGTGTATATTCAAAAGAAATGAAAGAAGACAAAGAATTTGAAGAAGTGCAGGCACTCTCCGATCGCTTTGCTGAGTTGGACGGACGCAGACCGCGCATTTTGATAGCCAAGATGGGACAAGATGGGCATGATCGCGGTGCCAAAGTAATTGCAACAGGGTTTGCCGATCTTGGTTTTGACGTTGACATTGGTCCGTTGTTTCAAACTCCTGACGAAGTAGCCAAACAAGCTGCGGAAAATGATGTGCATGTGATTGGTGCATCCAGTCTGGCAGCAGGGCACAAAACGTTAATTCCTGAATTGATCAAAGCACTCGAAAAAATAGGGCGGCCCGACATTTTAGTAGTGGCTGGTGGTGTTATCCCAAAACAGGATTACGATTTTCTGTATCAGTCGGGAGTAGCGGGAATTTTCGGGCCCGGCACTCCGGTGACAGAATCGGCAAAAACTATTTTGAATAAACTGCTTTCAGCGTAAAGCAGTTACCTTTCTTCTTCATCTTCAGATCAACGAAGACTTATCATCAACGGGATTTTGTCCGATAACTTCGCTCTGAATTCCGTATTTTTAACATTGCAAAAATTCTTACTGCCATGAAAAAGACACTGGTCTTACTAGTCGCAAGTTGCGTCTTCAATTTGTCACTTTTAGCGCAAGCCAAGTACGACAAAATGATGAAGAAAGCCGAAGTAGCCTACGAAGAAGGAAACTACCAGGCGGCCACAAGCGCACTTGAGAAATTTAAAAGCAAGGCAACTAAGAAACTCGGACCACAAAATGCCTACATGCCTCATTACTATATGATGCTGGCCAAAACCAGTCTGGCATCGGGCATGATGCTGGACTTTGAGTCGTATTTGCGAACGGCTGAAAATACCAGCATCGCGATCAATCAGGAGAATAGCCTAAAACATGGAGTCTTGCTGGTAGATGCAGCCGATCTGTACATTCAAAATGGATCGTTTCGGGTGGCAAAGGAATATCTTAACAAAGCGAAAAAAATACTGGACGGAGGTGGCTTTATCACGGAAGCGTTAAAAGCACGCATCGACTTAAGTCTGTCAGAAGTATTGACCGGGCAGGGATTCTATAACGAAAGTCTTGAGTTGCTGAAAGAACGCGAACGGTATTTTGCCGCACGGGCCATTAAACAAGAAAGCTATGTGGACGACAAAGGGAATCTGAAAAGCAGAAGGCTCACGGAAGAAGAATTAACCGAACGATATACAGACTATGCCCGCCTCCTGACCGATATAGCGAACACGTATCGCAACAAAGGAAATTTTAAGAGCGCGGATTCTGCCTTTGCGATGACCAGCCAATGGATTGATAAAAATCTGAGCGAGTCGACTGTGATCTACGGAAAGAACCAGTTCAATTGGTCGAACTTGATTGTAGAAGGAGGTCTTGAGCCTGGACAAAGTTTTCCGAAAGGAACAGGCTATGATCGTGCTATCAATAATTTGAGAATTGCACACCGGCCCTCTCATTACCTCATCATTGAGATTTACGATCAATATTTAAAGCGACTCTTGCTGGAAGACAATCCACGCTATGCCAATACGCGGCTGGAATTCGAAAAATCGATCAACAAAAGTTTTCCAAAGGAAAGTATTTACAAAATCAGACTAAAAGCGGTAGAGTTTGATAAAAAAATGAACAAGTCAAAAACATCGCACCTCGAAGACGATGCCAATAATTTGATTGCGAACTCTGCCGGCTTGCCGCATAACAACATTACGACCATTGAAATTCTGGATTTTCTATACAGCCTATCTCTTGAGAAGAAAAACTATAAGAGTGCCGAAAAGTATTTAAAGGATATTATTCAGATCAAAACAGAACTATTGGGCGAAGATGCTCCGGAAGTTCATCTGTCAAAAATCCATCTGGCCAATTTTTATATCGACTGCACCAACACCATTGCAGAGGCGGGCAAAATCTACGAGGAAAGTTTTAATAACATCGTAGAGAAACAAATTGATGTCTCCCATAAAGATCACCTGGATATTCTCAATCACCTTGCTGTGTATTACGAACTGTCGGATAAATACACTCAAGCCATTGCAGCACTCGACAAAGCTTCGGACGTGGCGCGTGGAAAATACAGTGATACTGATTATCAATATGGAGTTGAGCTTACCAACATTGCGCGACTGCAAATAAAATTAGGGCAATATGAAAAAGCTGAACAAAATGTCAATCAGTCTCTAAAGATCCTTGAAGAGTTCAGAAAAGACGAAAGCAAAAAAGGTTTTCTGGTAAATGCCATTGAAACGGGTGCCACGCTATACGGTATCAAAGGTATGTTTGACGAAGCCGAAGAAGCATTGGAGCGTTCAGGTAAAATCATTGAAAAAGCTGACAACCTGATTGGAGTAGATGACCTGGAGACCGCGAAAGAACTTTCAAGTCTGCTTATTCAACTAGGGCGCTATTCCGATACACAAGAACTTTTGGAAGGCTTAATCAAAGAATATGAAAAACTCTACGGAGCTAGTTCCATTCGATTAATTGAACCACTTGTTAACAAAGGTCGGTTGCTCTTATTAAAAGGCGACTACACGGAAGCCGATAAAGTTGCTTTGCGCGCCCACCAGATTGCCGTCTCTGTTTATACTGAAAACTCGACCAAAACAGCTCCCACTCAAAAACTGATTAGCGACATCGACTATACCATCGGAGATTATGACAATGCAGAAGACAATATCAAGAAAGCATTAGTCAGCCAGGAAAAGCAGTTTGGGAGAAAACATATTGAAGTAGCCAAGTCAATCTCACAGCTGGCCCTGATTAAGTTCTACAAAGGCGCAGACCGAAAGGAAGTTGAAAAGCTGATGCTAGAGTCAAGAGACATCATGGGTGAAAAACTCGGCAAGACCAATCCACAGTATGCGGAGATTTTAAAGAATGTGGCAGTTCTCTATATCTCCGAGAAACGTTTTGATATCGCCTTTAATTCTTTGACGCAGGCTGAAAGTATTTGGAAAGCAAAAGCTGGTCGCAAGAATAATATCAACCTCGCCAGCATCTACACCCTGACGGGCGATGTTTATTATCAGCAAAAGAATTATGAGAAAGCCGAAGAGTTTTATTCAAAGGCTAAAGACTTGTACGAAAAGTTCTTCAGCAAGAACCATCCGGAATATGTGAAAGTACTTTCCAAGCAAGCGAAAGTGTATTACATGGAAAAAGACTTTAAAAGATCCAAGAAAAATATTGAAGAAGCGCTGAATAACTACGAAAGCTTTATCAAACTATATTTCCCTGCTTTGAGTGAGCGTGAAAAAGCAAAATACTGGAACACGATAAAAGGTGATTTTGAGTTCTACAACACGCTTGCCTTTAGTCAGCTTGAAGATTTTCGCGATTTGTCGGGCAAAGTGTATAACTATCAATTGCTCACCAAGGCTTTACTGCTTAGCTCTTCCATTAAGATACGCGAACGAATTCTTAACAGTAAAGATGAAGCCCTCAAAACTTCCTATAATGAATGGCTTCAGAAAAAGGAATTTTTAACAAATGCTATGTCGATGAGTGCCCAACAGCTTTTGGATAATGGCATCGATCCCGTAGCGTTAGGCAATGAAGTGGAGAAAATTGAAAAAGACCTCAGTGAAAAATCGGAATTGTTCGGACAAAGTTTTGAAAACAAACGGATCACCTACGAAAACGTGCAGAAGTCGTTAGGCAAAAATGACGTGGCTATCGAAATGGTACGCTATCGCCACTTCGATCACACGCTAACAGACTCCATTATCTATGTAGCCCTGTATGTGAAGAGCGACAATGCTTGGCCAAAAGTAATCGAGTTGCCAGAGGGTCACCGTATGGAAACGCGCTTCTTTAAATATTATCGGAACTGTATCACCGGCAAACTACCGGATCAATACTCTTACAAAGTTTTCTGGGAACCCATTCAAAAAGAAATTGGTCAGTACAGTACCATCTTCTTGTCACCCGATGGAGTATATAATCAAATCAACCTCGAGGCAATCCCAACACCCGATGGAAAGTACGTGATCGACAATTCGAATATTGTAATTGTAAGCAATACGAAGGATCTGTATCTGCGAAAAATAAAAGCCAAAAGTGCAAGTGCCTCCAACACTGCCACCATGTTTGGTAACCCTAAATTCTATTTGACTGCTTCTGCCTCCAACAGGGTTTTGTCTTTGCCTGGCACCGAAAAGGAAGTGAATGAGCTGGATGATCTTTTAAAACAAAAAGGTTGGGCCACGACAGAATATGTGGAAACCAAAGCAAGTGAAGAGCGTGTGAAAGAACTGGAGAGTCCGAAAATATTTCACATAGCTACACACGGGTTTTACACGGCCGCTGTCGTGGAAGATGAGAACACCAAGCTGACGGAAAACGAAATGATGGTGTCTGAAAATCCACTTTTGAAAACTGGGTTGTTATTAACCGGTGCAGGTGACCTTCTGGATAAAACGAAATACAACTACAATATGGAGAGCGGCATTCTCACCGCGTATGAAGCCATGAATTTAAATCTCGATAAGACCGACCTTGTGGTGCTCAGTGCCTGCGAAACAGGATTGGGTGAAATTGCCAATGGTGAAGGTGTGTATGGATTGCAACGTGCCTTCTTAGTGGCCGGAGCAAAAACATTAATCATGAGTATGTTTAAAGTAGATGATGAGGCTACACAAAAACTGATTCTTAATTTTTATAAAAAATGGTTGACCACCGGCAACTTGCGGCAATCGTTCATCGAGGCCAAGAAAGAATTAAGAGTCGAATATCCGGATCCCTATTACTGGGCGCCTTTCATGATGATTGGACTGGATAATTAAAAAGAAACCTGCAGACATCGACTGGCATCAACAGTCGATGTCTGCGTGTATCACAAAGTTCTCTTATTTAAAGATTACTCCTACGCCAAAGAGTGCAACGAATAGCAGCGTAGACAGCGCCATTTGTTTGAGATAAGGATCAAGCTCTGAAGACGGCTTTGCAGCTACCGCACTTCCATTTCTCCAAAAAAGAAAAATGGTCACCACAAATAAAAACTGAAGTGGCGATTGATAAGTAAGAATGGAATATCCAACAGCAGCAGCAATGCCTCCTATTAGGAGAAACCAATGGTACACAATTGCGCTCTCACGACCTACGCGGACTGGTATGGAGAATTTCCCCGCCTGGCGGTCGGATTCAATATCTCTTATGTTATTGATGTTCAACACAGCGATTGAAAATAATCCGCAGCTCAGTGCCGGCAATATCTCGAGCCACGAAATAGTTTTGGTAAAGAGGTAATAGGATCCCATCACACCTACCAATCCAAAAAAAATCAACACTGAAAAATCTCCAAGACCGATATAGCCGTAAGGTTTCTTTCCCACTGTATAAGCAATAGCAGCTGCAATGGAAAGTAAGCCCAGGCCGAAGAAGAACATGAGTGCATTCCAGTCTAAACCGAACGCCACCAGTAAAAGGGAAATGCCGCTCACCAAACTGAGTACAACAAAAAGAATTACTGCTGATTTCATTTGCATGGCCGAAATCGCTCCACTTTGAACAGCACGCGAAGGTCCCTTTCTTTCTGCATGATCGGCCCCGTTAACAGAATCGCCATAATCATTGGCGAGGTTGGAGAGAATTTGCAACAGTATGGTGGTAGACACACAGAGCAAAAAAATACTCCATTGAAATGCGCCAACGGACGCGGCTAAAAATCCGCCCATTGCTATACTCGAAAGCGCCAACGGTAAGGTGCGCAACCGAAAAGCTTCAAGCCATGCTTTTATATTCATAACCCATAAACAATTGAAGCGCGAATATAGTTATTCAGCAGAAATGGACGGACGCAAATCTGCAGCTACAGAATTTCCTGGATCACCTGGGTTTTCTTATTGAATGAAAATTGATTCCCCTTTTTAAGTTTCAAAAGCGCCTGGCCAATGGGCGCTGTGGGTGCAATGATCAGAAAATCGAATCCATCAACTTTTGCTTTGCCGATGCTGATAGCGAGATAAAACCTATCGGATTCAGTCACCACCAAACTTCCGAGCGTTACCGCTTCGTTTGTCAAGGTAGGGTTTACGGAATCAAGAACGGACTTAAGTTTTAACGCCTCCTCCAGTTGCTGTGCAGCTTTATCACGTTCAATTTGCGCCATCGCCCGGCCGGTTTCATATTTATCTCCGGCTGAACTTTTACCTTCCTCGTTGGCTGATGCTTGCGCATCATTCATCGCCTGCCGTGACGTTTCAATACGTTGGTCCACGTATTCAAAACATCTCGCAAGAAGCTTCTGTTTGATGTCGGCTGGCAATTTCATATTACTACTGAACTTCGCTGATCCTTTGTCGGTAAGAAAAGTACACCAGGGCTGCCAATAGCACCAGGCAGCCTGACATAAAAAGTGAAACGATGTACATATTTTCAGATGACAATATCAATCCGAATAATAATGCTCCAATTGAAATAACTCCAGCCATGATCGCATAGGGCATCACTTTATAATACCAGGCATAGGGGAAAAAGTGTGCGCCTGTGATGATCGCATACACCATCACAAAATAGTCTGGCATTTTAATCAAGGTAAAAACCAAAAACGGAAAATAGAACAGCTGAGCAAAATTAAGCCAAAGGCCCAGTGGTTGCAGTGGATTGTTTTTAACCGTCCATTCTGTTTTGAATACTTTTGAAAACAAAAACGCCAGAGGCAACATGAATCCGCCTACGATAAATGTTAGAACCGACTTATTGTAAGACGATATTCCCAATGTCCAAACGAATGTGATGGCCAGCCAAATAATGGCAGCCGCTACTATAAAGTCAATTCCGTTTTTTGCCTTCACGGATAATTCGAAATGCAGTTTGTGAAAATCACCCTTATCCATAGTGTGTCTAATAATGTTAATAAACTAGATGCCAAGAATTTCCTTCAATTTCACATATCCGGTTTTGCTTACGGGGATTTGTTTTCCATCGCGCAAGATGGCCATGTGCGTTTCTTTTTGATACGGGTCTATTCGGGTGATTTGATTAATCTGCACGATGTAGGAACGATGTACCCGCACAAACAACTGCGGATCAAGCGACTGCTCGTAAAATGACATCGTCTTGTTTTTTAAAAACGATCCTTCTGCCGTATAGATTTTAACAAAGTCGTCATCTGCTTCCAGGTATTGAATGTCGTGAACGGGTATGATTTTCACTTTCGTGCCGGTCTTCACCACAATGCGGGCTTGCTGAGAGCTGGCCGATGACATCGTGTTTAATACGCGATCAACCGATTCCTGATTAGGGAGTACAACTTTGCTTTTCCATTTTATGATCGCAGCGCGGAATCGTTCTTCCGAAACAGGCTTCAGTAAGTAATCGACTGCACTGGCTTCAAATGCTTTGATCGCAAATGAATCATACGCGGTGATAAAAATAACGGCTGGTTTCTGATCAATGAGTTCCAACATTTCAAAGCCAGTAATCTTCGGCATTTGAATATCCAGGAATATGAGGTCGGGTTGATGTTGCTGAATCGCTTTCACTCCTTCAAAACCATCGCCACACTCTTGCATGATTTCTATTTCAGGAAATCCTTTCAAATAAGCTTTGATAATCTCCCGACTCAATGGCTCGTCATCAATGATAATCGCTTTGGTCATACTTTCTCGGGCAATATAAGTTGCACTGTGAATAGATTATTTTCTATGGTGGTTGTCAATAAATCGTTCCGGGCATACAACAGATAGAGTCTTCTGCGCAAACCGTTCAATCCAAATCCACTCCCTTCAGCCGGTTGCATATCGCGGTCAAATGGATTGGTTATTTTAATCATCAATGTATCGCCCACACGTTGAGTAGACATTTCAATCACCACTTTTTCGGTGGTGCCGTACAATCCAAACTTAATAGCATTTTCTACCAGCGGTTGGATCAACAATGGCGGAATTAACCAAAGCTTTATTTGATCGTCCGTGTTCGTCTTCACATCCAGTCGATGGCCAAACCTCACTCGCTCAATGGACAGATACAGCTGCAAGTAAACAAGTTCCTGATCGAGTGTGATCCATTGCTCGTCTGCCCGTTTTAATGTGGCTCTTAGGAAATCAGACAGTTGCTGCACCATATCGCGGGCAGCCGGTGGATTTACTAAAATCAACGCGTTGATGGAGTTCAGGCTATTAAACAAAAAATGTGGCTGAAGTTGCAGTTGTAGTTTCTGAAGTTCCGCTTCACGAACCATCAGTGCCGTTGTGGAATCTCGTTTCGCTATTTCTTTTTGTTCCAACAACCGGGAATAAAAAATCATAGCAACGCCCGATCCGGAAATCACCAAAAAATAAATTCCCATCCGCACAGGGCCCGACCTATTAACAAAATCAAGATACGTCTGGCTGCCATCGCCTAACGAAACCAGCGTGCTCTGCACCACATAGTGGCAACAATAAGTTAGCAGGAGACTTAACACCACAACCGCTTCAAGTCTGTTTTTTTGCGGAATGTATTTGGCTGCGAACGTGCCGATGTAACTGGCTCCCAGCATAAAAAAAGTAGCGTCAACACTTTCGATGACGGAAGTATCCAACGGGAAGCCAAACCATTGATTAACCACCCAGACATGAAAGCCTGCCCACGCCAATGCTGCCGCCAGCACAAGCGATCTTACTTTCCAACTCACGACAGGCTTAGGGGTCACACTAATTCGATCTTAACAAATTACTTCCGCTTCTTTTGTATATGCACTCACCCTTTTCGCTTTTGCACGCACCATCTCCAAATACATCTGCACATCTCCGGGCTCTTCCGTGGTTGAATACAGTTGCGCGCCATCTTCAATTTGCTGTATCTCGCAAATATCCACCACGTCAATAAATTTCCAACTCACTTCTTCCTTGCGATCATTTAAAAAAGAGAAGGCACCGATCTGACCCAATACTTTTGCTTTCTCCCTCGCCCAATCCAACTCTTCTGCGCGAATCAAGCGCAACTGTTCGTCAAACTGAGGTGTGTGAGCGCCTTTACCGCTCACCACCTGATATACCAGTTTAACAAGATACCATTTCATTTGAGTTGTCATGACTCAGAAACTTTTTATTTCTACACCGCCAAACGTGCACGTTCCGGTTAATACCAATTTTTTGCTTGGCGTAAATGTATTTGTAGTCATTCGTTTATCCTCCACTCCGCCCAGAATTGCAGTGATGTTTGATTTCACTTCCCAGTTGGCGGGCACCAATATTTTTACACCACCAAATATCGTCACGGTATCAATCACCACATTTCCTTCAATGTCCGCCTGTGAAAGATCCAACTCGGTGCCACCAAAAATATTCACGATATCACCTCCCTTAAACATCTTCGAAAAGATTCTGCGCTTAGTGGATCCGAACACCGAAACAAGGTCGATGTAATCGTCACTTCCATCTTCGCTGCTTATCAACGGACTTCCTTTCTTATGATACTCATCGCCAGACCACATGCTGCTCCATCTGCCGGAAGATTTGAAAAAGAAAGACCGGAACAAAATCGTCAGACCGACTGCAATGACGATGATTGGAAATATATATTCTCTCAAGTTCAGATCTAATCCGGGAATCTCTTCCAACAAAAAGAACGACCCCACGAGAATCATTACGAACCAACCAATTCCTTTGAACTGTTTGTTCACACCGATAATAAGCCCGATGAAGATCAGAAACGTTTTCCAGGAGAACAGCCAGTGTGGAAATAATATTATATCCATCCGGTCTAATAAAATAAAGCTGCCAAGTGACACGATAATAATTCCCACCCAGAAACTATTACCTATTCTTTTTCCCTCGCTCATAATTGTTTGTTTTTTTATCAAATGTAACGGGCCTGTGGCCCCAAAATCCATAGGCGAAAGGCCATCGACAGCAGAAAGTCGGTGAAACCGGAGATTATCGGGGGTGAAACCGGAAACCCGTTACCGATCGGAATTGCCGAGAAGATACATCCACACTTGCTTTAAGTGCTTGCGATCCTCATCCAAAGGCAAAGAGTAATTCTGGGCAGTCAGGGTATGATAAGGTGTGGTCATCACAATTGAGTCGGGAGTGAAGTGGCTGATTAGCGCATTGTTGCTGTTGAATTCTGAACCTTCCGCGGAAATGGTGTCGGTAACTTCCAGCATCTTCATTGCCTTCCAAATTGCATATTGTCTGGCGATGTTAGTTGTCTCGTCCTTCTTATGAACAAGTCCGTAAAATTTAGTAGCGCTGGTAGTAAATTCATTCTGCAGCCAAGGCGCTGGTTGATTCGAGGCATTTGAATAATCGGTGGGTGACGAAAACATGATCACGCGATTGACATCAAACTTCTGTGCGAGGTAGGCCGCGTGATTACCTCCTTGTCCGTGACCGGCTAAAATAAATTTTGAATAGTTTAATTCCGAACCTTCATAAAACTGATTCCATTCATTGGCCGGATTTAGTTTGTGGAGGTGTTGCAATAGTTTCAAAATCCGGTTGGTGATGGAGTTATACTTATTGATTTTAACCAAATCACTTTGTGTGCCGCCAAAAATCATCTCCTCATGAAAATTTGAAAAGCAGTTTATATCCGTTTCGCCATTGCAAACATTTCCGTCCACGGTGTTGATATAGCTGAGATTGATAACATAATAGCCAAGGCTGCCTGCTACTTTATTCAAAGCAGTATAGCTGGAAGGCGCACTGCCAGTATCTCCAAGAAAGACGAGTAACTTGCCGGCCTGCGAAATGCGGGTGTCCACATACGCATAGTGAAAAACAGTAGAGGTTTGAATGGAGTCGCTCGTGTTTTGCGGGGGAACGAGATACGCGTAAAACGTATTTGTCTTATACGGCTCGCTCAATTGATCGCATCCCAGCAGAACCAGAAAAATTATCACAACAAAAAGGAACGATGCGGTTATCCTCATTCAATAATCAATTTGAAATTTGATCGATGATTTTTTTATCCAGCGGATTTACATCCTGAGAAAAAAAACTGACCTCTCCGGTCTTATCGACCACATATTTACAAAAATTCCACGAAGGCAACTTGCCGGTTTTAGCCTCCAGCCACTTATATAAAGGAGCCTTATCGCCTCCCCGCACAGAAATCTTTTCAAACATTTGAAATTTAACACCATAGTTGCGCTCGCAAAATTCGGCTATCTCCTTGCTGGTGCCAGGTTCTTGCCAAAGAAAGTTGTTGGCCGGGAACCCAAGCACGGCTACCTTATCGCCAAACTTCTCGTGAAGTTGTTCTAAATCTTTTAACTGCGGAGTATAGCCACATTTTGAAGCGGTGTTGACGATCAGCAAGTTCTTTCCTTTGAATTGTGAGAAATCAATCTCCTTGCCTTCCAGCGATTTCATTTTAAAATCATAAACAGAGCCAGACACCGGAGATTTTTTAGCCTGCGTGAATTTATTCACCAGAAATGCTGCTATGCCCATCAGAGTTATCGTTATGAGGATTTTAAATTTCATTTCATAAAAAAGGTCAAGCTGAAGCCTGACCTCTTTGCATTTATTTGATTACGGATATTAGATCATATCCGTGATTTCTTTGTCCGTTACTTTCACTTTTGAACTAAAGAATTTTACGGTTCCATCTGGTTTCACAATGTACTTGCAGAAATTCCAGGTGGGTTCGCTTCCGGTTTTTTCTTTCAACCACTTATACAGGGCATGCTGATCATCACCTTTCACCGAAATCTTCTCAAACATCTGAAAAGTAACGCCATAGTTGGCTTTGCAGAACTCTCCTATCTCGGCATTTGAACCAGGCTCCTGACCGCCAAAGTTGTTGGCAGGGAATCCCAGAATCGTAACCTTGTCGCCATACAGTTCATTCATCTTCTGAAGATCGGCATACTGAGGTGTGTTTCCGCATTTCGATGCTACGTTGACAATGAGCAACGTTTTTCCTTTGTACTTGGAGAAATCGATTGGCGATCCGTCCAATGCATTCATCTTGAAATCATAAATGGATCCGGCTGCGCTCATAAGCAAAACGATAAGTGATGTGAGTAGTAGTTTCATAACTATTGTGGTTTTGTGCTTTAAACACGAAGGTAGCAAAGATTGTTTCCAACTGACGTGTAATTGGCTGGTTATTTGATTTCTGGCTCGCAAACGTGTTGCGAGGCGATACCCTATTTCGCCTGACTAATCAACTCAAGCCGTCCCACTACCGAAAATGGTGGTAGCACGGTGCCTGGCGATAACACAGCATTGGCCCCAATTTTACAGTCATCGCCTACCAACGCACCAAATTTTGAAGTTTTTGTAGCAATGCTGGTTCCATTGAGGATCACCGAAATTTCTTTATTCGACCGTTCATTAAAGTGATTGGCAATGATCGAACCAGCCTCAAAATTCACATTCGAGCCGATGATCGAATCGCCCGCAAAATTAAAATGCGCTAGACTTGAATTTGGGAAGATGAAAGAAGATTTTATCTCACAGCCTGGACCAATAGAATTGTGTGCCATCAAAAACACGCCTCCACGCAAATAACAGTTGGCCGCTATAAAACAATCAGGTCCGATAATGATGGGTCCTTTTAAAACAACATTACGCTCAATAACAGCGGACGTGTGAATGGCAACGCTGTCCTCGATTTTGTAGTCGGCTGAAAGTGTGCTTACGATTTTAGAAACAACCTCAGATGCTTTGCCTGTAAGTTGCCATGGAAACTCAGAAGAATATTGAGAAAGAAATTCCGGGGATCGTTGAATGAAATTTGTCCAGACAAAATTCCCGTTGTTCATATTACATTCTTTCAGGAACAACCACACCTAACAAACTCATTGACTTTTTAATGAGATCAGCCACTACTTTCGAAAACGCAATCCTGAATTTTAATTTGGCAGAATCACTTTCGTTGAAAATCGGTATCGACTGGTAGAACTGGTTGTAAGCTTTTGCCAGATCATAAGCATAGTTGGCCATCACAGCCGGTGAATAGTCTTCTGCAGCTTCCTGAAGTTTGTTACGATAGCTGCTGATCAGAAAGAGCGCATCGCGTTCCGAAGGTTCAAGCATTGAAACGTTTTTCAAATCGCTTGCTTCAATTTTAATTCCAGATGCTTCTGCTTTCCTTAATATCGCTTTGATGCGGGCATGCGTGTATTGAATAAACGGACCAGTATGTCCTTGCAATTGAATTGATTCATTCGGATCAAACATCATTCGCTTCTTCGGATCAACTTTCAACAAGAAGAACTTTAATGCACCAAGCCCTATCCATTCGGAGAGTTCTTTAATCTGTGAATCTGTGGCATCTTCTATCTTTCCCAACTCGCGCGTCTGCTTTTCCGCTTCATCTACCATCTCCTGCATCAGGTCATCCGCATCTACTACCGTGCCTTCACGGGATTTCATTTTTCCGGTTGGAAGATCAACCATGCCATAAGAGAGATGGTAACATTTTTCCGCCCAGGCATAACCGAGTTTTTTCATGATCAGGAATAATACCTTGAAGTGATACTCCTGCTCATTGCCAACCGTATAAACCTGTCCTTCAATTTTTGGAAAATCGCGGAAACGCAAAATAGCCGTGCCGATATCTTGCGTCATGTACACCGAAGTGCCATCCGAACGCAACAATACTTTCTGATCAAGTCCATCCGGAGTAAGATCAACCCACACAGAGCCATCTTCCTTTTTAAAGAATACCCCGCTCTCTACTCCTTTTAATACTTCTTCCTTACCTAATAAATACGTCTCGGACTCGTAATAAAGCTTTTCGAAATCAACACCCATTCTTTTATAGGTGCTGTCAAAGCCTTCATAGACCCAACCATTCATCGTCTTCCACAGTTGAATCGTATCAGGATCTTTTGCTTCCCACTTCAACAGCAAGTCCACCGCGTGTTGCATAATGGGCGATTGCTTCTCGGCATCTTTTTCAGCAACGCCTTTTTCAATCAGCTCCTTTATTTGGGCTTTATAGGCTTTATCAAACTCCACATAATACTTGCCCACTAAATGATCGCCTTTCAGTCCGCTGCTTTGTGGCGTCTCTCCGTTTCCAAAGAGTTTCCATGCCGCCATGCTCTTGCAAATGTGAATGCCGCGATCGTTGATGATCTGTACTTTATGAACGGTGTAGCCATTTGCTTTATAGATCTCGGCAACGGAGTAACCCAGAAAATTATTTCTCAGGTGACCTAAGTGCAAAGGCTTGTTGGTGTTGGGCGAAGAGTACTCCACCATAATCTCCTTTCCATTCGAAGCAAGCGTGCCCAGATTCTTGTCTTCATAAACAGATTGAAATACTTCTACCCACGCCTTATCGGCAATGACAAGGTTCAAAAAACCCTTCACCACATTGTACTTACTCACAATGCCTGAATGCTGAACCAGATGTTCACCAATCAGTTTAGCAGTTTCTTCCGGGCCCTTCTTTGAAATCTTGGCGATCGGAAAACACACCAGCGTATGCGAACCTTCAAACTCCGCATTGGTAGGCTGAAGCTGCAATTGCTCTATCGATTGATTGAACAGAGCTTGGATTGCTTTATGTATTTCAGAACGTAATTGAAAATCTAAATTCATCTTAATTAAGTTCCTCTGCGAACCTTTGCGACCTTTGCGGTTAAATGCATTTTAAACCGCAGAGACGCAGAGGATCGCAGAGAGTTTAGAGTTTATTAGCTACTCGTTTGATTCCATCTTTTAACAAGGCAACATTAAAATTGATCAATAAGCCCAACTTGCATTTGGAAAGTTTCAGATATGTTAAGATTTGCGCCATGTGAACATCGTTCAAAGCTTCAACAGCTTTTATCTCAACAACCACCATCTTCTCCACCAGCAGATCAATTCTATATCCACATTCAAGCTTCACCTCTTTATACACTAACGGCAGCGGTTTTTGTTTTTCAACTAACAATCCTGCTTGAATCAACTCGTAGTAAAGACATTCTTCGTAAGAAGATTCCAAAAGTCCAGGTCCAAGTTCCCGATGTACCTGAATAGCACATCCAATAATCTTCTCTGAAATCTCGTTTTCTGACATTTTGTATTCCTCTGCGAATCTCCGCGCCCTTTGCGGTTAATTTTTACATGTCTAAAATGTAGGCAAACATCAATGGCGCCACAATGGTAGCATCACTCTCCACGATAAACTTTGGAGTGTGGATGTCCAATTTTCCCCAGGTGATTTTTTCATTGGGCACTGCACCTGAGTATGAACCATAACTTGTTGTTGAATCTGAAATCTGGCAGAAGTAGCTCCAGAACGGAACATCGTGCCATCCCAAATCCTGATACATCATTGGCACCACGCAAATCGGAAAGTCACCTGCAATACCACCACCGATCTGAAAGAAACCAACGCCTTTTCCACTTGAGTTTTTGCGATACCATTCTGTTAACCAAGCCATGTATTCAATGCCTGATTTCACTGTGCTTGCTTTCAATTCATTTTTGATGACATAGCTCGCGAAAATATTTCCCGTTGTGCTGTCTTCCCAGCCCGGCACTACAATCGGAATATTCTTTTCGGCTGCAGCCAAAATCCAGGAATTCTTCGGGTCGATTTCATAATACTGTTTCAAATCACCACTCAGCACTACTTTGTACAAAAACTCGTGCGGAAAATAGCGCTCGCCTTTTGCTTCAGCATCTTTCCAAACTTTCACCAAATGCTTTTGCAATCTGCGAAATGCTTCTTCTTCGGGAATACACGTGTCGGTAACGCGGTTGTAATGATTCTCAAGCAAATCCCATTCGTCTTGCGGAGTGAGGTCGCGATAGTTCGGCACGCGCTTGTAGTGCGAGTGCGCCACCAGGTTCATCACATCCTCTTCCAGGTTGGCACCCGTACAAGAAATGATATCTACTTTACCTTGACGGATCATTTCCGCAAATGAAATACCCAGCTCGGCCGTGCTCATAGCGCCCGCCAGGGTCACCATCATTTTGCCACCTTCGGCAAGATGTGTTTTATAACCTTTGGCTGCATCTACCAGCGCGGCAGCGTTGAAGTGCAAGTAATTTTTCTCGATGAAAGCGGAAATCGGTCGGTTGCTCATAGTGGTTGATAAAATTTTGGTGCGAAAATAAGAAATAGTTGGTAGTTGTTGGTGAATAGTTGTTCGAGGTGAAATCCCTTTGCGCACCTCAGCGAACTTTGCGGTTAAATGCATTTTTTAAACCGCAAAGGCGCAAAGAAACGCTGAGAATTCTGCAAAATATTGGTTAGTGAAAAGCGGCCTGCCTCCGCGCACTTGCCACCGCTGGCACCGAGCTGTCGGCAGTCGCCAACCCACCGCACTTGCCACTTGGGGCTCCAACAATGCCTCCATCTCTGGCCGAAGACTGACCATCATTGCAGAAACCACGAGGGCAGTCGTCATTGCGTGAAAGGAACGACCGAAGCAATCTCCCAATCGGAGGTTGCTTCACCCCAACCCCTCCTCATTTGCAGCGCTGGTGCTCCCAATGACGATGCACTCAAGACGGCTTTAACCTTTGGCCGAGACGAAACTGTTTTTAATTTTATTATTATTTGAAATGCAGTTACCAAGAACCTGCTTACTTATGAAAACCAGCACCTCCAATGAAGACATCGTTATAGCTGCTCTAAGTTTTGCAAAAAAGAGAAGCCTTGAGGGGAATCCTTTCAGTCACTCCGACTTAATAGATCACCTGACAAAAATGGGGTTTAAGACGAATGGCGAACATGCGAATTTCATATCTGAGTTGAATAATGAAATGCATCCAAAATCCTGGAATTCTACTAAGGTCAATAGCTTTATTTCTCTTGACGCGTATTTAGGCTTGTTGGATTATGAAGAATTGCAGCAAGCAAGGCAAGATGCCAAAGACGCAAAGAAAACAGCAAATATTGCTATCTGGTTGAATATTATTTCTACAATATTAGCCGCAATAATTGGCATCTTACAACTCGTCTCATGCACTCCTACCAAAAAACAAGAGAAGGAAATAGACATTGATAGCTCTTCAGTTATACAGTCATCAAACAATGATGACAACTATTCAAATAAAATCCAGTCAAGGGAGACGATGCTATTTGACGACAAAGAACTCACTTTCGTGCAAGACTTGTTTGATTCTACCAATCAGTTGAGAGGAAAGTTGTACATACAATTGTTAACCGATTCGTCCTTCTCTCGACTTTTTGTTTTGGATGGCAACGAACTTAAATACTTCATCGGTGACAACATTTACACTAACAAGATCGATACTTTAAAATATGGCAATCCGAATAGCGATGCATTATATTTTTCGTCTAGAACCAGGAATTCTTTTACAGTCTATTTCCCCGGCTCCGATCCGCAGACAATCCAATTCATTGATTCAAAAAAAAGATTTGACAATGCATATTGGGACGCTCCATAATTCCTAATTCTTCTTGTTCTTGTTGGTGAAGAACACCCACGAAAGCAAAGCGTAATCTTTGCGATTCTTTACGCTCTTTGCGGTTAAAAAAAATTACTTCCTGCCCGATCCAAAGTAAGACGCCAACTCGCATACGGGTTTATCTCCAAATTTTTTAATGATCGCTGCCTCCATCTCTTTAGCGATACGCTCGAATGAGGATTGATCGCGATCGGCAATTTCCTGACCCACAGCATGCCGGGTGAAAAAGCCTTCTACCAAATCGTGAGCAGAGTTTGCAACGCCTTTTAGTACTACGCGCTCAATATTCGGTTGAGTGAAATTACTTTGTATTAAAAATCTTTCTAATTCGGCCGGGTCGTGAAGTGAATACGGAACTACATAGCGAGATGGATCTTCGTCTTTAAAAAACGGAAGAACATGATCATTATAGATCAATTTAAAAATTTCAACACGTTCCGTTTGTTCCCATGTACTAAACAGAAATAAGCCCCCGGGTTTTAGCACGCGAAAAACTTCATCAAACACTTTTTGTTTGTCAGGTGGAAACATGAGTCCATATTGGCAAACCACCACATCAAACGTGTTTGCTTCGAAAGGCAAACTTTGCATGTCGGCAGGCACAAATTCAACAGCGTCAGCATCGGTGAATTTGCTTTTGGCTACTGTCAACATATCCGGACTAAGATCGGACGCTACAAGTTTAACAGAAGCTGGCAAATGATTGCGCAAGTGACGGGTAACTCTTCCTGTACCAGCAGCAATCTCTAAAACGGAATGAACATTTTTGATTGGAACCCGGCTGGCCATTTCTTTGCCGTATGGCTCAAACAAAAACGGACCTAAATAAGTATCGTAATAAAGCGAGCGAGCCCCGGAAAATTTAAAAATAGTTGATGACATGAGCGCAGCGTTTTTGATTACTTGACTAATATATCGCTTTCCAGCTCAGTAACAATCGTTCTTAACTACGTTCAGATTCAAACATGTGAACGAAAACAATTTAACTCATTTAGTGCAAGCGTCCGCCTGTGCTCTTCTTAGTCAAGCATGATCTCGCCATTCTATAGGCCGCATGGGCTAACCTGTCCATCTATGCTTTTTATAATTCGAATAAATGACCATCACCCTCACCGAAATTTTTGTTCAGGCACTATTTCCTAGCGTCAATGGCGACATCATCGTACTCGTGCTGGGCTCAGAAAAAGGCTAACTGCTTAAGTTCGCATTTGATGGCAAGAAAGTCTTTAGCACTATCGCATCGTCACTGAGACAGGAGACGATGCTTGATCATGATCTCTCTCGCCTAACGAACTACGAACAATTTTATAACTGGCTCAGAAGCTGCTTTACCGTTGGGCGCTTGCGGTAATCGGGATCGAAGTGTCGAAAAATTATTTTCCCCTTCTTATCAATAATATAAACTGCCGGCACAGGGAGGTTTGCACCGTTGTTTCCATTCACCGTGGCAAAATCGATTCCGTATCCTTTGTATTTCTCAATCATGGACGCTTCAATTTCAAAGGATACCTTGTAGCTCCTCATAATTTTCAATCCATCATCGAAAAGCACTGGATAGGTAGCCTTCGTCTTCTCAATGGTCTTTGAGATATTTTCCGGCTTCTCGGGTGTTACTGCCAACACAGTAGCACCTTTGTCGCTGATCAACGAAAGCGAATCTTGCATAGCACTCAGTTGTTTATTGCAAAATGGACACCATTCACCGCGGTAAAACAACAACACTACGGGTCCAATCTTCAAAAGCTCTTTCAGGCTTACTTCCTTTCCCTGTTGATCTTTTGCTGTAAACCCGGGAGCTTCATCCCCCACATTTAATCCCAGCGGTTTGTCTTGGGCAAACCCATAAAAATTAAGAATGATACACACGAATAGTAATGAGATTTTCATACATGTTAAATTTAGAATTTCACGAAAGATAGCAAGCCTCCACAGTTGTCATTGTCGTGCGCGTTACATACTGCGCTTCGCATAACCCATCCGATAATTTCATACATACCTGTTGCTGAGTCATGAGTTGTCTCCCGCTTTCTGGTTGATAGGAATTGGTAAGGTCGCATGTCTCTGAAACAGAAGACGATCATTGACATTTTGATGCAAGGCTTATTTGTCATGCGGCTGACAATGATGAGATATTCCATTCGCAACCCAAACTTTACCATGTTCAAAATTGTCTTATGGAAGTTCTTAAATCTATCCAAATGAAAAAGATCATAAGCATCATTCTTATTGCAGCAGCATTCGTCATCTCTTCATGCACCGATGAGGTATCACCAAAAAGTTTCGATATTAATCAGGCAGAAAAAGTAAGTGTGGATCGGTTCAGTGCAGCCGCGGGCCAATTAATGGTTCGCTCAGCCAACAATACCTTGCCCGCACCAAATGAGCCAATCAATTTTGATGTTCAACCTTTTACTACGATTGGCCTCGACCGCACGGGAGCGACCATACAGTATTATAATTTTGATGCGAAGTCGACAGCGTACGTACCTATCTATGTGTTTTTTAAAAATGGCAAAACCGATCCGCTCGAAACACAAAATCATATTCTTCCGGTAATACCCGGAGATGCTGGGTACAACGACTTCTGGCTGGTGACAAAAGTGATGGTTCCTGATAATTATGTTCCTAACAGCATCACGAGCGAAGAGGGGATCGTTTCATCAGGCTATCCCATTGTCCCAACAAACTTTATTGTGAATTGTCCGGTGGTTCCATTTGGCTCAACGGCTTCGAAAAGTTACACACCCGGCCAACCCACTCTTCTTACGTTGGGTTGGTACAAAGGAAAAGCAGTTGGTTATTTTTCTTTTGGAGAAGCGTCTCTCTATGCGACTACCGATGGTAAAGTTCCAGTGTCTCCAATTTATGTGATGTTCAACGATAATTTGACAGGGCCTGCATCCGGTTTCAAAACCGAATTGACGAACAGCACTCAAACACACAACGTTCCGGCCACATTGCCAGGTGATTTGGGTTACAGTCCGTTGTGGAATGTTTCCGTTTTGGATAATTCACATTTTAACTCCGTTGTTAACCTACAAACCGCGACTTCATTTCCTTCTACACTGGCCCGAGTGACCGTGAATTGCCCGATCGTAAAATAACAGAATTGCCTCTCATGCCTCCTGGTCAAGTACCGTCTCTCGCCTCAGGGGTCATACCTGAAAAAATAAACAACCAATAATCCAAATTCCCTGTGAACCTCTGTGCGCTTTGCGGTTTCGTCTTTTACAGCAAAGCGCATAGAGCAAGCACATCATAACTACCAAATCCCCTTGCTCCTGTTGGTCTTCTTGATCAACAAGCCACCGTATACAGAGGTTCGTTGGTGAAGAACACCAACGAAAGCGGGCTGCACATCATCACTACCAAATCTTAATGCGCTGATCTTCGGATTTATAATTTTTATCTCCGGGCTGCACATTAAATGCTTTATAAAACGGAGCCGTGTTCATAGTAGGTCCGTTTACACGCCACATGGCAGGTGAATGCGGATTGGTGTTTACATACATCCGCAGAAATTCATTCCGTGTTTTCACTCTCCAGATTTGCGCTATCGATAAAAAGAAACGCTGATCGGGTGTGTAGCCATCAATCTTTACGCTGTCCTTTCCCTGCGATGTCATTTTAAACGCCTCGTATGCAATCGCTACGCCACCAATATCGGCCGTATTTTCTCCAACTGTCAATGCGCCTTTGATGTGCACGCTATCCAACACTGTAAACGTGCTGTATAAGTCAATTACCTGTTGTGTCTTTGCTTTGAACTTGTCATAGTCTTCTTTCGTCCACCAGTTCTTCACGTTGCCATCTTTATCGAACTGTGCGCCTTGATCATCAAACGCATGTGTCAACTCGTGGCCGATCACCATACCAATCCCTCCATAGTTGATCGCATCATCGGCATGAAAATCAAAATACGGGAATTGCAAAATACCCGCTGGAAAAACGATCTCGTTGTAAAATGGATTGTAATAAGCCGTCACCGTAGAAGGAGTAGTTCCCCATTCCATCCGGTCGACCGGCTTGTTCAACTTTGCAAGTTGGTATTGATAGTCATTCTGGTTGAGTGCCAGCACATTTTCAAAGTAATGAGCTGCATCCATCTCCACATTATATTCTCGCCATTTGTCAGGATATCCTATTTTCTTGGTAATGGCATATAATTTTTCCTTTGCTTTTTGTTTTGTGCTATCGCTCATCCAATCAAGTTGCGTGATTCTATTTTCGAAGGATTTCTGCAGGTTGTTCACAAGATCAAGCACACGTTTCTTTGAATCCTCCGTAAAATATTTCTTCACATACAATTGGCCCAGCGCTTCTCCCAATAGCCGGTCAACATTTTTAGTGATGATCTGTGCTCGTGTCTTTTGCGTGGCTTGACCCGACAAGGCTTTCGTAAACTCAAAGGATGCATCTGCAAAGGGCTTACTCAATTCATTCGCATATGAAATAAGACTGCTCGCCTTCAGATAAATTTTCCAGTCGGCAATAGAAATGGATTTCAACAAGGTATTTACTTTATCATAATAAGCTGGCTGAGGCATATCAATGGAATCCGTCTGGGCACCCAGATTATCTAATACAGACTTCCAATCGATAGAAGGTTGCTTTTTGGCAACTGATGCTACAGGCAATTTGTTGTAGTTACCGTTCACATCTCTCATCTCAACATTAGTTTTATGTGCAGAGGCCAGTTGCTTTTCAATACCATACACAGTCTCGGCATTCTTTGTTGCCGCTGCCTCGTCACTGCCTGTTAGTTGAAATAAGGTGGACAGATATTTCTTGTAGGCTTGCTGAATACCAAGCGTAGACGAATCCGTTTTGAAATAGTAATCTCTGTCGGGCAAGCCAATTCCGGCCTGCGAAACGTGGGCGATATTGATGCCACTGTTTTTATTGTCAGGCCAAATGCCAAAACTTACGATGGAGCTGTTGCCCGTTTTAATTTCACTTGCTACAAACTTCATCAACGATGGAACGTCATTGATTGCATCTATTCGCGCAAGCATCGGCTTGATGGGTTCATATCCTCGTTTGTTAATGGTAGCGGTGTCCATGCCAGACGCATAGAAGTCTCCTACTTTTTGCTCAATGCTTCCTTTGCTATTCTTACTTTTGGAAACACTGTCCAGAATATTTCGCAGAAGCTCCTGCTGTGGAATGTTCAGAAACATGTATGAACCCACGCCCACTTGTTCGCTCGCTATTTTTGCTGAGTCGTACCACTTGCCGTTGACATGGCGAAAGAAATTATCACCCGGCTTTACGGAGGAATCAATTCCCGCCACATCTACAAATTTCTTTTTTGGAGCTTCTGGTTTATTGCACGAGACCAGCACAACCACCAGCAAAAAGAAGGAAATGAGTTTATTCATACAGATAAGATTTGTTCTAAAAGTAGACATCTTTCAGGGAAGGGGCAACCGACCTTCTAACTCGCCAATTTTTTGATGAGTGAAATTTGACCACCCGGAAATGAATTCGTTTGATTTCCCCCGTCATACTTTAAAAAGAAATGATCCGTTTAGACAGCGTGATCGATTGCGTAAAATAAGGACTGAATTTAAAATTATTTTCTAGTATAATTGCGCACAATTTTAATTGCCAATACTGGCATCGTTATGGGAAAAACTATTCGACCAACATATCCTTTGGAATTCAGTGTAGGGCTCTTGTTATTGATTTTCGTGTTATCGTCCTTCTTATCATCTCAGATTTTTAATGTGTCGTGGCGCGAGCTGACTGAAGGCTCCCCTGTTTTTTTTGGAATGTTTCTGGTGGGCATTGCAGTCATCATCATGGTGCTGATTCTATGGGAAGAATTTTTATTTCCCGTGAAATTCAAACATTCGGAAGGTGAAGTTGTGTTCCGAAACCACCGGACGAAATTAAAAACCCAGGTGGCATTCTACTTTGCCATACCAGTCATTTTTGCGTTTATCTATTTCAACTATGACGTAAACCACGTGCGCTTTTTCATCTGGGCAGCGATTTGCGTAAGTGCTCCGGTCGCAGGCAAGCTTATCTCCGGAATAAAGAACTATAACGACTTTCTCAAACTCACCGATGATACCATCGAATACAAAAACAATGAGAAGGAAGGAGTTTTACCGGTAAAAGACATTCAATCCATCACGCTGGTGAAAGACGATCAAAATCACCTCCACAAAATTGGTGTGACCATGACTAACAACAACCAGATAACCATCGATCTGGATGAAATGGAATTGGAGGCATACTATGCTACCATTGATAAATTCATTACCATTCATTACAAAAGCTTGCTGTAGGAATAAATCAGGTTAGTTATAAAACACTATTTGGATCTTTGATGGTCGAGTTGTTTCTTTTTTTCGACTGCCGTTTTGAGCATCGTATCCAATGCGGATCGATCGTAAAGAATACCTCCAGTAATTACACTATTTACGCTGCGTAATGCGAGGATGTTTTCGAGCGGATTTTTATCCAGCAAAACCAGATCTGCATTTTTGCCGGCCGCAATCGTGCCGGTGTTATCCGATATACCGAAATAAGATGCTCCATTCATGGTGGTGGTTTGCAAAATCTGAAAGGGTGTCAAACCTGCTTCTGCAAAAATTTCGAGCTCCTGTAAAAGAGATTCAGCTGGATAGACGTACGTGTTCAACGCAGCTGCATCACTTCCGGCAATCACCTTAATGCCCGATTGGTAAATCAGTGGAAGCTGTTTCTTTAGAAAAACATAACGGTCTTTGCGCTGCTGACGTTGTTGTTCATTTTCATTGCTCATTCGTTGAATACGCCATTCATAGTTAGAAACAAATTTCTCCGTGAGAAAATCCAAAAATGGATCTTGTTTATGATTCGTCTCATTTAAGTAAGCAAGTTGCCGTCCTCCAATCAAGGTGGGGCAAACAAATAAACCATTCTCTCCAAGGACTTTGTACTTGTTCAAAGCCAATTGCTGATCAAATTCATTGGCGTACTTCGCCTCCGCTTCTGCCTTGGTTATTTTTCCGGATCGAAGATCCTCTTTGATTTTATCTTCACTACTACCCAGTCGCAACAAATAACTCATGTGCTCGACACTTGTGTATCCGGCCTGATGAAGTTCACCAATTGTTAGATCATAAGGAACGTGTCCTGACACTTTATATCCGCGAGCATGGGCGGCCTTCACACTCTTTAAAAACAAATCACCATTCAGTGTATTCTCTGTAATCTTTACAAAATCAACCTTATAGCTGTCGAGTAAATCAAGCATAGTGTTGAGTTCTGTTTCATTTTCAATTTCGAGGTCACCTTTCCAAATGGAATTTTTCCCCTCCAGTTTTCGACCTGCGGTAAAAATAGTTGGCCCGACCAACTCTCCTTTTCTTATCTCTTCTCTCCATTGCAGAACCTGCTCACCAAGGTCGCTTGCGCAATCGCGAACGGTCGTGATTCCATACGCGATAAAAACAGGCAGCAATAATTTATTATCCTCTACAAGTTCAGCACCCTCCAGATGAATGTGCATGTCCCACAATCCTGGGATGAGATACTTATCGCGACCATCCACTGCGTCAAATTTCCCAACACTTCGTTTTAGTTTATTATACGGTCCTATCGCCTTGATTTTTTTTCCCTCAATCAGCACGGCACTATTTTTTAGCAGAGTGCCCGTCTCAACCTGCACAATGTTCACGTTGAAAAGTAAAATTGCTTTATCGTTGGTTTGCGCAGACGTAACAATGGCTATGAAAAAGCAAATGATTGTCAACCGTAGTTTTGGAGCGTCTATCATTCTACAAAGAAATAAAAAGAGAATGGATTTCATGCCATCTATCAAATTCCCCGGCTACAAGCTTTCCCGATCAGCAAACATTTTTGCTAATCGGGAAGCCATTGTAAGGAGTTGAAGAAAGTATCTAACCTTGTGGTCGTTGCTGACTATCTCTCGTGTTTTTCTGAACTGCGATAGCGGCAAACAAACTCAGCGTAAACGACATAGCATAAAAACCTTTCTCACTTCTTAGCAAGGTTGCATTCCACAAGCCAACTACTAAAAGCACAATGGCTGTAACAGTGGAGAACCAGGCTAGTCCGTAATAAATGTTCGTAACCGGAATTCCTTCCAACTGATCGCGCACTGCCTTTTGCAAGGAAATGGCGGAGAACAAACCAAACATGAGCACAGTGAAATAATAACCTTTCTCGTTGAGTTCCATCTCAGCATTCCATAAACCGATGATGAAGGCAATTACACCTGTCAACAAGGCAAACCATGATGCAGCATTAAAAGCATTCGAGGGTTTTTGATACTCTTGATTTTCCATTTTTTTAGGTTGTTTAATGGAATCAAAAGTATAAGGGTTCACCCGGCTTCCATTTGACATATGTCAAAAAGTGTGAAGCAGAAAGAGCTAAAATCAATGATCAGGTCTATTTCGAATCCTGCTCAACGTCTCCTGTGTGATGCCCAGATAGGAGGCAATGTACCCTAATGGAACACGCTGTATAACATGTGGAGCATCGGAAACCAGATTTTCGTAACGCTCTCGTGCTTCCTTGAAATGATTACCAACGAATCTTTCTTCAAGCATCACATAATAGCGTTCATTGATGATTCGTCCGAATCGCTCTATGTCAGGATGCGCATCGTATAGTTTTTGAAGGTCCTCGTATGAGATCGCCGACAGCGTGCAATCTTCCATCAGCTGAATATATTCCACGCAAGGCTTACGGGTAATGAAACTAAAGAAGGACGTGACAAAATTGTTTTCAAAGCCAAACCAATACGTAATCTCTTTGCCATCCTGATTGTAAAATCCGCGAAGGCAGCCTTTCTCCAAAAAATAAATATGTTGGCAAATCTTTCCCTCCATGATGAGAAAAGAGCCTTTCGTTAACTCGATTTTCTGTAGCACGGCACTCATACTTTTTAAGGCGGGCTCGCTCAGGCGGTGATAAAGGCGGATGTGCTCAAAAAGTGCGTCCATTCAATTAATAAAATCAGGCGTTTGATGTCGCTAAGATATTAACGAACGCGAAAGCTAACACCGAAAACAAAATAAACTCAAATTGCACAGACATCACACTGAGACAAATTCACTCGCGTTGGTCTGAGCAAGACGCACCTGCATTTCTTTCTCCTTTCTTACCAATTCTTCTTGTGTGGCCTGCAGCTCTTCCATGTTTTGGCGCATTTCCTCTTCACGCTGCCGCATGTTCTCCTCTGTTATACGCGCTTGCTCCAACAAGTATTTCATTTTATTTGTTGTCTGGGCATTCAAAAGTGCAGAGGCCAAAAATTCACCTGCCTTCTTCAAGAACTCGATATGTTGTTGATCGAAATCCTGAAGAGAAGCCACTTCCAACATCCCGGCTACCTGCTGCTCATACTTTACCGGCACGATCACCAGATGTCGTGGAGTTGCATGTCCTAAACCTGATGTTATTTCGGTATAGCCCTGAGGTACATTTTTTAATTGAACAACATCGCCTTCCAGAAACGCCTGCCCCAACAATCCGTCTCCAATTTCAATCTTCTTTTCCTTCCACTTCTTACGTTCATAGGCGTAGCAAGCAGCCAGATGCAAGCACCGGTCATCATCTTCGCCTTCCACGATATACAAACTGCACTGTTGCGCCTTGAGGCTTTTCGCAAAAAAGGAAACGCATTTATCGGCAAGATCCTTTGCGTGATCCTGATTGTTTCGAATGATCTCCGAAAATTGAGTTAAGCTTTGATTCAGCCAATTGCGCTGCTCATCTTCTTTCTTAAGTTGTTTCAATTTTTCACGCAAGTCAATCAAGTTTCCAGAAAGTGTTTGTTTATTCAAAGCCTTGTTCTGTTCAGACAAACCCTCCCAGGTCACCTCATAATTTCCAGCCGCCATGGCCTTCACAAACGTAGAAGCCGCCTGCGAATTGCTGATCGACATGTTAATGACACTGTCAGCATCTACACTTGATTCAACACCGGGATCAAACACAAACTTCTTGTCGTTAGTTTGCACGTTCAGCAAAAGGCGTTGTCGAGCTTCGCGCTCGTTATGTATGTTGCGTATGAAGACATAAAGAGCAGGAAGAACCAACAACACGATGCACACCTGTAGAATCAGATTGTTACGAATGGCGGCATTGTAATTAGACAAGGCGTCCTGGTATACAGCATCTTCATAAGCATTGAGAGGTTGTGAAAAATCATCGTATTTCTTCCAAACCGTATAACCACGATCTTCCTTTAGCATAGCTATTATCGGTTCCAGGGTGGTATCCTTCCGCACGGCTTCAATCATTTGATTGCAAAGCGCGATGTAGGCCCGAACTTCTTGTTCCACATTTTTGAGATCCTCCACCTTTTCATAGCCTTGCTGCCTAAGGAGCACATTTAATTCGGCAAAAATATGATCGTTTTGCGTGGTTGCCTTTTCATAAGGATTCAACATTTTCTCCTCTTTCGAAATGGCAAAGCCGCGTAAACCCAAATCAAGACCATGCACGGTTTCACTTAATATTTCTTTCGTCAAGAGTTTGACTTTTGCCGATTGCAGTTGACGTTCGCTGCTTGTCTCAATTGTTTCCTTGTTTCGAATGGCCATGACAACACTGGTGATAAGCGCTGCCGCCACCGTAAGCACTATCCAGTTATTCAATAAAAATCTTTTCATGCACAAAAATGATTTCCCGATTATAGATAAAATAAATTCCACGGATGCACCTCGTATGAATTATTTTCAAAATATCAGAAAATGTAAGGTGTGATTACCCGGCACAAACGATTTCGAAAAACTATTCTGAGTTTAAACACAGAGAAATTGCAGACGGATCATTAACGTGATTTTTTATAACTTCCTGACTCAACAAACCATTATCGAAATGCTCCTCAGCCAACGCGTCACTCAAATTTGTTTCTTTCTCTTTGCTGCAATTGCCATCTTTGGCGGATGTGTGCAAATGTATTTAGGTGAACCAGACACCACGCAACGTCTGGACAACATCCATCGTTTTCTGGCGGGCATTTACTTAGGCTGCGGTTTCATTTGTTTCTGGACAGCGCTCAACATCCAAAAACAAAATACGCTCGTACTTCTCATTTGCGTGGCCGTAATGTTAGGCGGCCTTGGCAGATTAATCTCGATGAGTAAAGTTGGCTTGCCGGAACCGGGCCCTCTTTGGCTGGTGTATGTAAGCTTGGAAATAGTTGTTCCACTCATTGCCATCACGGGACAATTGATCACCAACAAGCGGCTATCATTATAAACTCACACTCATGAAAAAATTCGTCTTACTGCCAGCGATCATTCTTATCACATTTACAGTACGCGGTCAAATCGATACACTTCAACGCATCGATGCACTATTTTCACTATGGAACAACGCAACACCCGGAGCCGCTGTAGCCATCAAGCGCGGAGACAAAATCATTTATCATAAAGCGTATGGCCTTGCCGATCTGGAACATCGGGTTCCCAATACCACCGAAACCATTTTCGAAAGCGGTTCGGTTGCCAAGCAATTCACTGCCACTTCAATCTTAATGCTCGTGGATCAGGGAAAATTGATGCTCACCGATGACGTGAGGAAATATATTCCTGAATTACCTGTTTATAACAAAGCAATCACCATACAACATTTACTCAATCACACGAGTGGACTAAAAGATTGGGGCAGCATTGGAGGCCTGGCGGGATGGCCTCGCACAACACGCATCTATACGCAAGACCTGGCGCTTCAAATTATCTGCAAACAGAAATCACTGAACTTCACACCGGGTGATCAATACTCTTACAGCAACTCCAATTATTCGCTGTTAGTAACCATCGTAGAGCGTAACTCAAAGAAATCGTTGCAACAATTCACCGATTCTGTTTTCTTCACACCATTGGGTATGACAAGTACCAAATGGCGTAATAATTTTAGAGAAGTAGTACCCAATCGCGCCATCGCCTATTCGATGAGCAATGGAAATTATCAACAACTTATGCCATTCGAACACGTGCATGGTCATGGTGGATTACTGACGACCACCGGTGATTTGTTGAAATGGAATGCTCTGCTAAAGACGCATCAGATTGTAGGTGATCGCGTTGCTGCCTTGCGAATTCAAAAAGGAAAACTGAATAACGGTGAAGAGATTTCATATGCCTGCGGCCTGGTCAATGGTTCTGCTAATGGATTTAAAGAAATCAGCCACAGTGGCGCCACCGCTGGCTATCGTGCGTGGTTAGGTTATTATCCACAAAAAGATTTATCAATTGTCATCCTGAGCAACTCGGCCTCTTATAGAGATGTATCGCACGCCATTGCTGAAATTTTTCTTGGTAAGGAGATCGTCAAAGAAAAACCAGAACCAGTAAAGTTTATTTCGTTAACGGAGGCCCAAAAGAAAAACTGGGCCGGTTTTTATAAGAGATCCGATAACATGGAAGTCATCTCGCTGGAGTACAAAGACAATCAAATTCTTTCCAATGGTCATGTTGGTCAAGCTACTCATCCCGACACACTTTACGTTGATCGCTCCTGGTGGATACGAAAAACGCCAACTGAAATCCAATTGAAAAATACCGGTGGCTTGAATACGTATTCGAAAGTAAGCCCTGCTGAATCTGGTTCAGATAAGTTGCAGATGTTTAAAGGAACATACGTAAGTGAAGAAGCAGATGCCACGTATGCGATCACAACCGATCACGAAGGCGTGTGGCTTCAGATTGCACCCTGGCCCAAACAAAAACTGGAACCCCTTTACAAAGATGGCTTTCGCGATGAGAATTATGTTTTCTACGAATTCAAAAGAGATAAGAACAATAAGATAACTTCTTTAATGGTCACTACCTCGCGCGCGATTAATGTTCCGTTTGTTAAGAAATAAATCTCAAGAGCGATGAAAATGATTCTTCCTTAACAGTATCCATACCTGCCGAACAAGGAGAAAATTAATTGAAGGGCTGTAATCTTGCTGAAAGTACTCTTGTTATCATCCCTGCAAATTTAAACCAAAACTTTAAATTTGCAGGGATAAATTTTAGGTGTTTTTAGTCTACACAGCCATCACCGGCCGGCCTACAATAGATTTGGCGGATGCTTCCATGATTTCAAATCCGCTTTCGGCCATACGGTTTTCTGTATCGAGCGTGGGATTCACCTCCACAATCTCCCAGGCACAAATTTTTGGATCTTTACAAAGCTCTGAGTTTAACAACTTCGCTTCTTCTATCGTAAGTCCGTTGGGCACGGGTGTTCCGGTACCGGTAGAAAATCTGCTATCAATACTGTCCACATCAAAAGAAACATAAATCAAATCGCAGTGCGCGAGCATCTGCAATGCTTTTTTGGCAATGGCTACAGCGCCAGCTTTACGCACATCCTCCACTTCAATAAAGTTGATGTTGTATTTGTTGATCAGATAGTTTTCAGGTTTCTCTAAGTCACGCACTGCGATGTATACCAAATCTTCCGTATTGATCTTTGGCCCTTGCATGCCTACATTTTTTATTTGCTCCCAATAGTCGAGCGTCTCGCCACGTGGATCGTTCACTTTACATTCAAAATTATCAAAGCCGCACGCCATCGCGATCGGCATGCCGTGCATGTTGCCCGAAGGTGTTGTAAATGGCGTGTGAATATCTGCGTGAGCGTCAATCCAAATTACGCCCAATCGTTTTTTAGGATTGGCTTTCTTGATGCCGGCAATTGTTCCATAAGCCGTGGAGTGATCGCCTGCCATGATCAACGGAAAGAAATCATCAAAGATTTGCTCGTACACTTCCAGGCAAACGCGCTCCTCCATAATCAACACACCGTCAATAAACTTTGCGTACGCATGTTCGGCTCCGTCAAAAAGGAGTTCGTTTACATTTTCTACTTCGATAGAATCGTATTTTCTGAACAGATCGGATTTCAAATCCAGGCTGGCAATCTTCATCGCCTCTACGCCAAGACTCGCGCCTCTGGTTCCGGCACCGATTTCGGACTTCACTTCAATGATTTTAATCTCTTTCACAGGACCTGCAATTAAGGTTTAACAGACAATGGTAATTGATTCTAAGACGCCTTAGCGCGCGTGGGAGTTTTACCGTGCTCAGTAATCCGGCAAAACGCGCGTCTCACTGGGCAGTGGAGGGAAGAAAGAGCTGAAGGGGCGCGTAACCATGTCTTTTTGAACGTATTGCAAAGATGGCAAAATTATACCAATATTGCACCTTTTAAAAAACCACTGCATGCTGAGATGAAGAGCTACCGCGAGCTGATTGAACAGACCTTTGAATTCCCACAGAAAGAGTTTAAAGTCAGAGACCACGAATTGCTGTTTAATGATGTTCCTTTGATGGACATTATCAAGCAATATGGCACACCACTAAAGATTACCTACCTCCCAAAAATCAGCGAGAACATCCGGTTTGCGCAGGCTACCTTCAACAATGCGATGGAGCGCTTCAAATACAATGGCAAATACACGTATTGCTATTGCACCAAGTCCTCCCACTACGATTTCATTCTCGAAGAAGCGTTGAAGAACGACATTCACATTGAAACTTCTTCTGCTTTTGATATTCCCATTGTACGCTCCTTGTATGAGCGCGGAAAAATCACCAAAGAAACCTACGTCTTGTGCAACGGCTTTAAAATGCCGAAGTATAAAGAATACATTACCGGATTGTTAAATGACGGTTTCAATTGCGTGCCGTTGCTGGATAATCTGAGCGAAATAGATACCTACGAACAAAATGTAAATGTTCCTTACCAGGTGGGCATTCGTGTAGCCGCGGATGAAGAACCTAAGTTTGAATTTTATACATCACGATTGGGTATTCGCTACAGCGACATTGTTCCGCTTTACAAAGAAAAAATTCAACCGAGCAGCAAGGCATCGTTGAAGATGCTTCACTTCTTTATCAACACGGGTATCAAAGACACCGCTTATTACTGGAGTGAATTAAGCCGTTTCATCTTCAAGTATTGTGAGATGAAAAAAATCTGCGACACGCTGGACTCAATTGATATCGGTGGTGGTTTCCCCATCAAGACTTCTCTTACTTTTCAATTTGATTACAAGTACATGATCGAGCAGATCGTAGAGAATATCAAATGGATTTGTGGAAAGAACAACGTACCCGTTCCTAACATCTTCACAGAATTCGGAAGCTTTACCGTTGGCGAAAGCGGTGCAGTGCTTTACTCAATGGTCGATCAGAAACTCCAAAACGACAAAGAGCTTTGGTACATGATTGATGGCTCGTTCATCACACACTTACCAGATGTTTGGGGGTTGAATCAAAAGTACATTCTGCTTTCTGTAAATAAGTGGGATGATCCGTATCACAAAGTAAACATTGGCGGCTTAACGTGCGATAGTCACGATTACTACAATTCAGAAGCCCACACGGGAGAAGTATTCTTGCCCATGATCACCGATGAGGAACCATTGTACATTGGTTTCTTCCACACAGGCGCTTATCAGGAATCGCTTGGCGGATATGGCGGTATTCAACATTGCTTAATTCCTGCACCGAAGCACGTTCTGATCGATCGCAACGAAGACGGAGAGATTACAACCGAACTATTTGCCGATGAGCAAACCAGCAAAAGCATGATGTCCTTGCTGGGATATGAAAATGCGAAAGAAGTTCCTGTAAAGCCATAACCTAAACTAGTTTTAATAAAAAAGCCCTTCAGCGTTAATCAACTGAAGGGCTTTCCTTTTTAAAGCGATAACGTTACTTCATATAAGGATTAGTCACCTCTTTAAAACCTGCTATTGAAAAATCTGAATCCGGCAACGACTCTTTCTTGATTTCCGTAACCTCCATGTTCATCTTCATTTCAGGGGTGGTCATTTCAATTTTCAAGGGTACGCCTTCAAGACCTTCATACATCATCATTTGATTGCCACGGCCCATGCGTTGTTTGGCCAGACTTTTTGCGTCAATGTCTTTGATCTCGGTTGTTGTCCAGAAGACTTGCGTCATGGGCTTGCCGCGATCCATAGTTTCTACCAAATACTTGGTGCAGTTGTAGTTTAATATTTTCGCGGTCTCGTTCGTCTTGGTCACCTTAGGTTTAGGGCCCATCATGGCTGGATTATTTCCGCCATTGCTATGTGGAAGCACGGTGTACGATTTGTTTTCACGATTCAGATTTACAGACAGATCACGTTCTTTGAGATACAAAATCTCCATCGCCATACCTCCTTCCATTTTAGTTAGCGTGTTGCCACCTTTCATTTTGATCTTCATACCCGATGGCATCATGGAGCTTAAGTCTCCACCTTTCATCGCTGTCTCCATCTGTGCCTTCATTTGCGGATTGGCATCCATCAAGGCTTTCATTTGAGGATCGTTCATCTTGGCCTGCATTTCTTTCATCTTCGCCTGCTGGGCCGGATCATTCATTCGCTTTTGTGACTGTTCCATTTGTGCTTTCATTTGCGGGTCGGTGACTTCTGTCTTCATAGACCAACTAATAGAGCCTTCAAAGTTTTGGGCATAGGATGTAACTCCCGCCAGAACCATCAATACTACAAGAAGCTTTTTCATACGATTACTTATAAGGTTTGTGACTTACCAAAATTACAAAGAACTTTTATAATGGATCACAAATAAAAAACCTCCGAAGGTATCTCCGGAGGTCTGTTTATTAAAAAGGGTGTCGTTTAATTATTTTGCTTTTAACGTGCGCACATAATTAATAACGGCCCATACTTCTTCTTCATCGGGAATTTTCTTTTTGAAAGAAGGCATTTCATCTCTTCCTTCGGATGTTTTAAAGAACAACGCGCCATCGGATTGCTTTTGAACTTCATCGCTGGAGAAGTCATCCATCTCCGTCTCTAGCTGAGCGGCTTTGGTTCCATCGCCCAGGCCTGTTTTTCCATGGCAGGATTGGCAATGTTTAGTCCACAACTCTTTGCCGGTCTTTAGCGTTTCGGCATCTGACTTCACCGGGTTGGCCATCTTCTCATACTTATCAGGAACCGCCCAGGGTTTCTTCTGAAGAAAAGAAAAGGAATAGAGCAACGTGCTTACTGCAAGCAGTGCAGCCAATACATAATAATTTGTTTTCATAAGTTTAGTCGTGTTATAGTTAGATTGTGTTAGATGCTTTCTTTTGTCTTTCCAAGTTTAATAATCTTCACTATTTGAAAGAGCAGATAAAAGATGATGCCCCAAACGCCTGTGATGATAAGATTTGGAAATATCAATAACCAAAGAGGCGTTTTGTCCCGCGTAGCCCAAAGGCTTCGCTTGCTAAAACTATCATCCGCTGGCAAAGGCGTGCCCCACTTCACCATCTTCGTTGCTACCACATTTCCATACAATTCATTGTCTTCAATTTTCGCGCCAACAAAAATATTACCGTCTTTGTCTCCGGGAATCGTCATGCTGAACTCAGCGGAAGCTACTCCATTTTCATCGGTAGTGTAAGAATCTTCTTCACCAGCTTTGAGATCGGCTAATAAGCGCCTCACCACGAGTTTCATTTCCGTTTCAGGAACTGCCACCCAACTACTGTCTTTAAAAGCCAGTAGAGTCGCGTGAATGCTTCTCACACTATCTTTTTCTTCGAGCGTTAGCTCGATCTTCGCTTTGGCTATTTCAATTTCTGCCGATGCATCTTCATAACGATCGCTACCCGTTAACGAGGCGATGAATTTATAATCGGAAGTGGAAGCCCATATCTTTTCAAGGCGAAGTGGCAATTTTAATAGAGCAGTTCCTTTACTATTGGTCTTTACCCGTCCAATAAACCCATTTGTTGTTTCTTCATTGAAATAAAGATTGACATCAACTGAATCAACTGCCTCAAATTTCTTTCCCTTCTTAGTCTTGGTGGTAATCTTGAGAACAGGGAGTTCATCGTTTTGCTGATTATACGTCAGATCGACTTTCACTTTACTCTTTTCAGTTTTATCCTGAGCCTGAACAGAACAAAGGGTCACACTCAGGAGAAGTGCAGTCAGACCTTTCAAATATCTAAGTTGTTTCATGATTACACAGATTTAATGTTTTCCTTTTCTTCAATTGTTTCATGAATAGGAATGATCGGGAACAGGCGCACGAAGAGCGTGATAATAAGTAGCGCTCCGGCCAACGATCCAATGGTAATCGCCCACTCTTCCCATGTTGGCCAATAATGCTTGTAACTTTCGGGCACATTGTACATAGGCAGGAATGGACTTAGCATAGTTGGCGTCACAATTAAGAATCGTTTGAACCAGGCACCCACCACTACCAACACGCCCATCACAAATGCTGATAAAGGTTTTCTGCCACCTGGGAACAGCAGCACAATAATGGGGACAATCATTCCCAGAATAATAGCCGACCAAAACAAAATTGAAAACTCTCCGGTGAACAGACTCATCAAATGATGTTCTTCGGCTTTCTTCATTTTAAAAGCAGGCACCAGATACTCGTTTACATTGAAGTACAAATACAACAGCGCCAGCATCACCACTATTTTGCTCATGTAATCAAAGTGCTTATCGGTGATGTAATTATCAAGTTTGTAAGCTCTGCGAAAGACATACATTGCTACAAGCACGCCACCCGATCCCACCAGAAAAGCTCCGGAAACAAAATACGCTCCGAAGTTTGTGCTGTCCCAACCGGGGCGATACGTAGTAGCAAACAACCACGATGTCACGGTGTGAATGGCCAGGGCGATGGGAATGATCATCACAGAAATAATCTTCACTGCTTTTTCACTGATGTTGAATTGCTCAGCAGTGCCCTTCCAAAATGAACCGAGAAATTTATATAGTTTATGAACGCCACTACCGGGCTTGCTGTGCTTGATCAAAATTGGAAGATCGGGCAGCAACGGAAAATACAGAAACAACACACTCAACGTCAGATAAGTCGTAATCACAATCACATCCCAAATGATGGGTGACTGAAGCCGACTGTACAGGAAGATGTGAACGAATCGTTCAGGTCTACCCATGTCTACGATGATAATGATGGCTGCGAAGAGAATGGCTGACACGGCAATGATTTCTGAGATGCGCGTGAGTGGTGTTCTCCATTGCACATTCGTTAACCGAAAGATGGCAGTGATCAACGAGCCAACTAAACTGATCGCGACAAAGAAAACAAAGTTCGAAATATAAATTCCCCAGGAAGCATAGTCGCGCATGCCAGTTACTCCCAGGCCGAGTGTAAGTTGCCGGTAATAACCAAAGAGACCCAATGCACACAAGGCAATCAGGATGGACGTCCAGATCATTCCAGCTTTTCCAAACTTCTGAGGCATTAACTCAGTATTAATTTTATCGGCAATAGATGATGAATGATTCATACTCTTATCCTTCTACAGGTTTAGATTCATTTTCAAATGGGAACAACCGATCAACCGGAGGTAAATAATATACGCTTGGCTTGGTGCCCAGGTCTTCCATCAATCGATAACCCGAACGATCGCGGATCAACTCGCTGAAGCGGAAAGTATCCGATCCATTGGTGATCACATCTTCGTTCATATCGCCAAAGAAAAACACACCGTTGGGGCAAGCCGAAACACAATGAGGAAGTTCGCCCTTTCTTACCATGTCGGGACAGAAGTCGCACTTCGAAACAGTTCCAACTTTTGGAGGGCAACTTGTTTCGGAAGAGTACTGCATCGCCAATACTTCTGGAGGCAAGATGGGTTTATCCCAATTGAATACACGTGTTGAGTAAGGACATGCCGCCATGCAAAAGCGACAACCGATACAACGATCGGCATCTATGCCCACAATTCCATCCTGACGTTTGAAGGTTGCATCCACGGGACACACCTTCACACATGGCGGATCATCGCAGTGCATGCAGGTAGTGGGTTGCCAGTAAGGAGCTGTGTGTTCTGCTTCCTGCATCGGATACACTTTGATCCAGTTTTGTGCATCGGCCACAAAGTGCGCATGATTACATGCCGATTGACATTTTTTCAGATTGCGACAACGCGATAAATCAATCACCATCACAAATTTCTTTCCTTCAATACCCATGCGTTGTGCAGTATGAGAGATAGAAGGTATTTCCTCCAATGGCTTCAGAAAGGCTTTATCAACCTCGATGATCTCGCCTGTTGTGGAGAGTAGTTTCACCATTTCACCGGAAGGGATTACATTCTCTTCTACAGCGGCTGCAGAGAACGGATCCTTCGAAGTGCAGCCGGCAGCAATGCCCGTCAAGAGTGCGCCCTTGATGAAATTTCTGCGGCCCACAGAATTCTTAGAATTAATTGTTGGTAGCTCTATCATAAGAATTATTTCTTAATCCAATTTTGAAGATCTGATTTCGATGCGGCTAGTTTCTTTTCTGGCAACTTGCTTGCATCTATCTGCACCAGCTTGCCATCCTGTGTGAGGAAAGTGACAGTGTTCTTCTTCTCGGGCTGAGTGCCTTTGAAGAAGGCGGCCACTGCTGCAAGGCTTACTCCCGCGAGTAAAAAGTTTTTTCTCGTTTGCTTTTTCATACGCGTCATTAAAAATTCCAAAGCCTAGTGATATTAAAGCCAATCAGGAATTCGCCTTTCGTAAAATCATGTTGATTAAACGTGATGTTCTCCTGTGGCAGTATTCCCTGGAAGGTGGTTGCAAAAATCTGGAAGGCATGTCCGCTCGTTGCAATCTCCCAACCCACAGACAATCCTGGCTTCAGATGGAAGTTAGGATCTTTGTGGTCTGTAAACTGTTGTGTATAGCTCAGCAGTATGGACGATTGATTTGAGAATTTATATCGGCCCGAAAAACCAAGGGCAATCATGTCATGACTGTATAGCGAATCGGCTGCATTAAAGTGCGTAAAGCTTGGGGTGATCTGAATGGAAACCTTGTCGGATATGCGCGTGGCAATAATGATTTCGTGAAAGAACGAAAAGCGATGAATATTCTGTTTGTAAACCTTTTCGCGATTATCAATTGCCCAGTCGCCAAAGTAGGTCACACTCACCGGGATGCTCCAATCTTTGCGCTGTTTTAGTAGGGCATACTTGGCGTTGAAATCCAGGTATTCTTTATACTTCGCATAGCCAAAACCCAACGATAAATTATTGATGGGCGTATAACTAAAGTTAAAGCGAATGTTGGCGCCTGGTGCATAGATGCCATACAAATCCTTAACGCCATTATTCACCAGACCAAACCGGTGTTGCATATTAAACTCCAGCGTTTTGGCAGATGGCACCACCACAGATTGTTCATCCATCAACTGCGGACTTCCGAAAGCTGGCTTGGCTGGTTTTTTATTCGAACCTTCCTTCTCCGTTTTTTCTTCCGGCTTCTTTTCTTCGTCTTGCCCGAACACGGAGCCGCCTCCAAGGATTAAAGCCAACGCTAGAATAACAATTCCGAAACTGCGGCTTGTTAAATTTTTTGTTACATCATTTTTTTTCATAGTCTGTTCTCTTTAATTGTCTTGTGCGCCTTGTTTAATCCACTGTAGTATCAATGCCCGGTCCTGATCGGTTGCATTATTTTTCATCGTACCTGTTGTGATCTTCTCATAGATCACACTCGACTCCGGAACATCGGTATCAACATATCCAAAGAAGGTGAGACTGGTGTATGCATTTGCCGGTGAAAGATCGGGAGGTGTTCCACCTTTGATGTGACATCCGGATTTCGCACACGAGGTGTTAAAAATCGGAAGAATGTTCACCGAGAATTTAACCGAATCGGGCACGGCTACTTTTTGAGGTTTTATCTCTTCGTAGGTGCAAGATGCCAAGGTACCCGCCATCGCAACAGCGATTAAAAAGTATAGTAAAAGTTCCTTCCTTTTCATTATTGCTTAGGTTTGAATGTTAGCTGTTTGTTAATAGCACCCACCCGGTTGAGGTCGTCATTGTCGGCAACGCTGATGGTGAGATCATAGACCGATTTTGTTGTGGGAGTGAATGTGACATCATCCGCATTACCGGTGTTCAATGCGCGGATCAACAACACTGAATATCCTTTGGTGTTTGTGCTTGTGCCATCAATCTTACCCAGGGTTACGTTCGACAGCGCATGAATATCTGAATTGCTTCCGCTGGGATTGTCTAAATAATAACCAGGTATTCCGCTGAACCCTCTTAAGCGAGCATATAAATCCTGCCGCTCGGTTTCAATGGTAGGATAATGAATAGCGCCTTCGTGTTGTCCGGCATCGGAAGCAAAATTATTCAACGCTATTTGCGTGAGGCGATTAAACTGACCGGGTTTGTTTAGTCGTATACCAACCGGATTGATGGGGCCTTCACCATCACCTGTTACACCATGGCAACCCGCACATTGAAATTGAAAGATAGCTTCGCCTTTTACTACATCGCCTACAAAATCTGACTTGTTCAATAAGTAATAACCGGGATCAAGAACGGTAAATCCAGCAGGCTTTCTTCGGAGTTCCTGCTGCACACCATTCCATTGATACTTGGGTCCGCTTCTGTCATCACCCACTGCATTTCTTACATACATTTTATTGCCTGCATCGGATGTGGGGCCACTGCCATTATCCATCATGTCGATGGCATAGCCAAGCGGCTCTGACAAAGCAAGTGACCATTTCCACACATCACTTTTTCCAGAACCCATTCCGAAAGAAAGAACTACGTTGTCATCACTTTGCTGAGATGTCCAACCGGTAGTCGATCCGGGTTTATGAGGATCTTCGGAGGCATTAAAGAACCAGTTTGCCTGCGATGCATTGAACTTTGCATCTTTCCAGGTAATCAGAATGTATAAACTATCTTTCGTGTAAGCAGCTTTTAGAGAAATAGCTGGGTCTTGCCCGCCATTAAAATCGGCAAGCCCATTATAGGTTCCGCTCATGTTAAACAGACCATCTCCTGCGGGTACTTTTCCGGTAGTTTGATTTTGGGTGGTGAACGAAATGTAATCAGCCGTTTTCCAGTAGGCTGCATTGATCTTATTGGGAATAGTTGTCACATACGAAGCTTCAAGAGTGGTGGTAGGATTCGAAACCTCTGGCTTCGGAAGTTTGACCGGCTCATTTTCATAATACGTACAACCGCTCAGAATCAAAAACAGCATTGCGGCACTAAAGCGTTTCATATGTTGTGTGGTTTGGAATGACTTCTTTTCAAATTAAGAAGGGGCCGGGTGGCCCCTTCCTGGTGCAGCATATTGTTATAACTGCTTGTACATAACGATGCTGATCTCAATGTTCAGTACAGCATCATTTACACTAGTTGAAGTGATTCCAAAATCTTTCTTGGGCGCCATCGTGAACATACCTTCGAAACCGGAATACTTTCTGTTGTTGGATGTATCAAGCCATGGAGCTGAAGCTTTGAAGTACAAATTGATAGGAACCGTGAAACCGTGGAAGATCAAGTTGCCTTTTGCCAGGTAGCCATCGCCATATGTGGAGATAGAAGTGCTTTTGAATTTAGCATAGCGGTTGGTACTTGTTGTGATAGGTTGAGGCGCAGCATCGGTTGGTGTTGCGTTATCGGCTGTGATACCAAATGTTCCGGCAATGCAACCAAGTTCTGTAAAGAGTGTAGCAGGGCCAAAAGTTGGGGTATCGGCAACCGTTGTTCTGTTGTCTCTTCCACCGGGTGTGCGTGTGTTAACACTTGCCATGTCAACTTCTACATCAATTGAACTGCCTGAAAGATTAGCTGGGTCAAAGTTTACTACAAACTTGTTTATTTGAGAAAAGCTACCGCTGAAATCGCCTTGAGTGCCGCGATAAGGGAATTCAAAACTTACCGGACTGTGTGCTGCGTCTAATTGCCATGTTCCCGCAGTGGATGGGTTATTCGCGAAGGCTGTGCCAGTCCAGGTATAATTGGCCGTTAATGCCTCCACAGCAGTTCCTTGACCCTTTGAAACCAAGGCGAGATCTTGCGTTACATCTGCTTTGTCCACCGCTACAATTGCACCGGCATCTGAAGTAAATGTGAGTCCGGTAAGTCTGGCGGTTGTGTTTTTGTTATCGGTCTTGTAAACAGCATTGATATAATAACTGTTGGGGGCCAGATTGGTAAATGAATAAGCGCCATTAGCATCTGCAACTGTAGATTGCTCATAGTTTGTTGTGGCAACAGCTCCCGTTGCCATATAAACAATTGCACCGGCAGCATTGGCTGTCTGACCTGAAGGATCTGTGAATGTAATTTTTCCAGACATCTTAACAAGTGGTGCAGGAGCCTCATCTTTAGAACATCTCATCACGAATACCATCGTGAAGAGCAGTGTTAGTGTCGAAATTAGTCTTAGGCTTTTCATAGTTTTAAAATTTTTAATGTGTTGAGTTTCGTTTTTGGTTTTCTTCTCTGAATTCTCCACCAAGGTATTGGGTGAAGCTCAGGCGAAACCTGACCGATGTCAGGTAGGCCAGTGATTGAATTCAAGAAATCGCATGACGATTGTCAAGTCACAACCTATCAACGTAGGGCAAACGAATGTGAAAAGAGCTATTTGAAAGAGTAGCGGACAATGGACTTCAGATAATATTCTGAAAGCTCCCGGAAAGATGGAAACCGTGTGGTGTCAACGAAATGAATTTCGGAACTAGCTGAAAAGACGAGCGCTGTTGAATCCATCGTATAGATGTTCACTCTATAATTAGGAATGGTATCCTGCTTTGGCATCAATTCTATCCTCACCACATGATCACCATTTTGCAAACCGGTACCGGTTTCTCGCATCTGCATCTTATGAACAAACTCATGAGGAGGCATTAAACTATCAAGCAGAATCTCCTCGTTCAATTCCAACTCCTTATAATATGGCCAATGCAATCCCGATTGATTTGTAATGGTGTACTTATGATTTGGAATTTTATCAATGAGATAAGTAACCAGAGCATTATTATAATTATCGTTCTGAAGCGTGCTTATTTCCACATAATAGTTATGATCCGGGGCTACATTTCTTCCGCCTGCACCACCCATCTGGCAGGCGAACAACAGGCTCAGTATGGATGCTGTCAGGAGTTGTGTTTTGTGAATAAATCTGCTCATGACTTGCTTTTAATCTTAGTCTTCAGAACATTTCATCTTGCAAAGATGTATGGCTTATTCAACCAAAATCCTGATTCTCTTCACCTCCCTACCTGATATAGATCACCAAAAAGTAAAACATAAAAACTCTTCTCTTTTAGAATTCTTTTCTTGAACTTTCTTTGACAAATTTAATAGGGGTCTCTACCTCACTTCTCTCTTCTGTTTTTTTCTCAAGACCTCTGAGGTTCCGATCCGCAAGATTTGGTTGTGTCCGCTTTATTTAACCATTAATTGCCACCACTATGAAAATCTTCGATGAAAAACACATTAAAAACATTGTCCTTTTAGGTGCGTCAAAATCTGGCAAAACGTTGTTGGCCGAAGACATGATCTTTGAAGCCGGCATCATTCATCGAAGGGGAACGATAGAAGGGAAAAATACCGTAAGCGATTATCACGAGATTGAACAAGAACGTGGTAACTCAGTATTTGCTACGTCCATGCACACGGAATGGCGCGATTATAAAATCAATATTATTGACACACCTGGCTTTGACGATTTTATTGGCGAAATGATTTCGGCTGTGCGCGTTGCCGATACCTGTGTGATGGTGATCAACTCACAACATGGCGTTGAAGTAGGAACGGAATTGATTTGGAACTATGCAGATCAATTTAGCAAGCCTGTCATTTTCGCAATCAATCAAATAGATCATCCTAAGTCCGACTTCGATAAGTCACTGGACTCACTCAGGCAGCGATTTGGTCATGCGGTCACACAAATGCAATACCCGCTCAATCAAGGCGAAGGTTTTAACGGCATCATCGATTTACTCAAGATGACCTATTACAAATTTCCCGTGGAGGGGGGCAAACCTGAAAAACTTCCAATCCCCGAAAGTGAAAAAGAAAAAGCAAACCAGCTTCATAATGAACTGGTAGAGAAAGCAGCCGAGAATGATGAGAAGCTGATGGAAAAATATTTCGAGAAGGGCACACTGGATGAAGACGAGATGCGACAAGGATTAAAACTCGGAATGATTCATCGCGATATATTTCCTGTTTTTGTGATGTCGGCCAAGAAGAACATGGGCAGCGGTCGGATGATGGGCTTTATCGACAATGTGGCACCGTCACCCCGCGAAGCAAAACCCGAGACCACAACTGACGGAAAAGAAATTCAATTCGATCCCGCAAAACCGGCAGCTCTTTTCGTTTTCAAAACACACCTCGAACCAAATCTTGGTAAACTTTCTTTCTTCAAAGTTATTTCAGGAGAGGTAACGTCAACTTCCGAACTCATCAACAGTCAAACCGGTGCGATCGAACGCTTTCATCAGTTGTTCATCATGGATGGGAAAACAAGAAACCCAGTTGATAGACTTGTGGCGGGTGATATTGGCGCCACATTAAAATTGAAAGACACCTTCACCAACCAAACACTTCATGCAAAAGGATTTGACGTAACTATCCAGCCGATTGAATATCCGGAGCCACGCATTCGCACAGCTGTCATCGCGTTGAGTAAAAATGATGACGAAAAAATTGGCGAAGTGTTGCATAAGATTCATCAGGAAGACCCGACCGTGCTTGTAGAGTTTTCTAAAGAACTCAGACAACTTATTGTATCTGGCCAGGGCGAACTTCACTTGCAAGTTTGCAAATGGTTTCTGGAAAATGTGTATAAACTTCGCGCTGATTTTGTCACACCACGAATTTCTTACCGCGAAACGATTCGTAAACCATCGAGTGCCAACTATCGCCACAAAAAACAATCGGGTGGGGCCGGCCAGTTTGGCGAAGTATTCATGAAGATAGAACCGTATTATCCTGGTATGCCCGAGCCGACAGAGTTCAGCATACGTGGTAAAGAAGTAATTGAACTCGAGTGGGGTGGGCATCTGGTGTTTTACAATTGCATTGTAGGTGGCGTAATTGATACGCGATTTATTCCGTCTATCCTGAAAGGTGTCATGGAGAAAATGGAGGAAGGACCCATCACCGGCTCTTACGTTCGCGATGTGAGAGTAATGGTGCACGATGGCAAGATGCATCCGGTTGATTCCAATGATATCTCTTTCAAAATTGCTGGTATGATGGCTTTCAAAGATGCGTTTATGAAAGCCGAACCACAATTGCTTGAGCCCATCTACGATCTTGAAGTGATGGTGCCCGAAGAAATGATGGGCGATGTGATGGGTGATTTGCAAACACGCAGGTCGATGATCATGGGCATTGACAGCAAAGGAAATTACCAGGTGATCAAAGCAAGGACGCCTTTGGCAGAACTAGATCGCTATTCCACTTCGTTGAGATCTTTGTCGCAAGGAAGAGCGAGGTTCTCACAGCATTTTGCAGACTTTGCACCGGTACCGTATGATGTTCAGCAAAAATTAGCGAAGGAATTGCAGGAAGTGGAAGCCGTGTAAAACTGGTAACCAGTTGCTGGTCACAGGTTACCGGTAACTGGCGACTGAAAATTATCTAGAATCAATCTCGAGGCAGAGAGTAAACTATCCACTTTATAATCGGCTCTGTTCTCTTCCTCCACTTCATCTCCGATTTGAATGGTTCTGATGCCGAGCATACGCGCAGGAACAATATCACGTCCGCGATCTCCAATCATCCACGACTGATCGGTGTCGATGGTATACTTTGCAATCGCTTTCTCAAACATCAATGTCCCCGGCTTGGTGGCCAACGATTGTGTAACGGTTCGATGATAGGGTGAAAAATAAAAGTGATCAATCAGATTGCCGCATTCTTTTTGAAAATAATTGTGACACGCTTCCATCTGAGCTTGTGTATAAATTCCCTTTGCTATTCCCGATTGATTCGTAACGACCACTAAATGAAAGCCTGCCTTCTTCAGCGCCACCAGCGCTTCAATCACACCCGGTATGATTTTAAACTCCTCTACCCGAAACGTGTAATTCGGATTATCGACATTTAAAACACCATCCCTGTCAAGAAAAATACACTTCGTTTTTTTATTCATGGTTGCGAAAATACCGTCAAACTTCAAGCTTGCCAAATTGGTGCATCAAGGCCTTTTTCTTTAGTTTTGCTGGCTGTGAAAACCAGCAACGCTCTTGTTATCATTCCTACCTACAACGAAAAGGAGAATATTATCCTGATCATTGAGGCGGTGTTTGCGCTGTCCAAAAATTTTGACATTCTCATTGTCGATGATGGTTCGCCCGATGGAACAGCCGACATCGTAAAAAGCCTTCAGGGAAAGTACAATCAAGAAGGTGCAGCCAAACTCCACCTGATGCAACGGCAGGGCAAACAAGGACTTGGCACAGCTTACATTGCCGGATTTAAATTTGCTCTTTCAAATCAGTATGAGTTTGTGCTGGAAATGGATGCGGATTTTTCACACGATCCAAAAGATCTGGTACACTTATATTCATCGTGCTCCGAAGCCGGCAACGATTTAGCCATCGGGTCGCGTTATGCAACCGGAGTAAATGTAGTCAACTGGCCGATTGGCCGCGTACTCCTCTCCTATTTCGCCAGCAGCTACGTTCGATTGATCACGGGCATGCCCATTCAGGACACCACAGCTGGGTTTGTTTGCTATCGAAGAAAAGTATTGGAGACACTGCCACTGGATGAAGTCAAGTTTGTAGGATATGCATTTCAAATCGAAATGAAATTCCTGACATGGAAATATGGATTCAAACTGAAGGAAGTTCCCATCATCTTCACCGAGCGAACACGCGGGCAATCCAAAATGTCGGCAGGTATTTTTAAAGAAGCGTTTTTTGGTGTGATGCAAATGACCATCCAAAGCTGGTTTAAGAAATACATTCCTGCCTCGTCTGTTTCATGAAAGTCAACTACTTCATCGTTGCGCTGACTCTGTCAACCTTTTCCGCTGCCGCGCAAAGTAAAATGACAAACGTCAATGAAGACTTTAAGAAGCTGGACTGGCTCATTGGCACCTGGAACAGAACCAACACAAAACCGGGGCGGACAGGAATTGAACGCTGGGAGAAAACAAGTTCCAATGAATTAAGAGGAATGGGCGTTACGCTTCATGAAGCCGATACGCTTTTCGTGGAACGACTTCGCATCATGATCAAAGACAACGCCATCGCCTATGTAGCCGATGTACCTGAAAATAAAAAACCAGTTTATTTCAAACTTACTGACATCACCAACTCAGGTTTTGTTTGCGAAAATGCTGAGCATGACTTTCCTAAAAAGATTTCCTACCAGCTTGACGGCAAAAAACTAAAAGCTCAAATCTCGGGTGACGGAAAGGTGATTGATTATCTGTTTGAGAAAATCAAATAAGCGACCTCTTCTAATTAAAGAGTCTTGAGTACAAAACTGAATGTGCTTCCCTTCCCAAGTTCACTTTCTACATAAATGTCGCCTCCTTGTGCTTCAATAAACTCTTTCGAGATTGATAGCCCGAGACCCGTGCCCTTCTTATTGGAATTGGGCACCTGATAAAAACGATCAAACAATCTTTCCTTATGCCGAGGTTCAATTCCCAAACCAAAGTCTTGCACCGAAAATTTTACTGTATCAAGTTGCTTGCGACATTGAACCAACACCTGTGAGTTTTCCGGACTATGACGAAGCGCATTGGTCAGCAAGTTTATCAACACCCATGTTGTCTTATCTTTATCTGCACGAATAAACGGCAACTTATCATCCAGCTGAACTTCCATTTTCACGTGTCGTTGCTCCGCCTGAAATTTCAACGCCTCTACCGCATGTTCTATTACTTCAGTTGGGGAAGTCTGTTGGAGGTTGATTTTAATATTGCCTGACTCCACCTGAGCCATATCCAATAATTCACCTGTGATTTTCATCAGACGATTTGTTTCATCTGTAACAGTCTGAACGATCTTTGCTTGTTCGTCATTGAGTTCACCCACTCTTTTATCCTGAAGTAACGTAGCACCCATCTGTAAAGAGGCAATGGGTGTCTTTAGTTCATGCGAGATCGTAGCGATAAAATTTGTCTTGGCCAGATCTAACTCCTTGAATGATGTTACGTTTCGCAAGAGTATCACCGTACCGATGGGCACGGATGTTTTTTCCCCCGTTGGGTTAAAGCTGATCGGGATAATTTCGCGTTCGAAATAACTTTCGCGATGGTGGGCATAAATCTTAATCAGCCCCTCCGTATGTAATCCATTTTCAATGATGACTCCTTTAATCAGGTTACGAAGCAGATCATTTGTCACGGCTATGTCAGGCGCATACCGTCCCACAATGTCTTTTTCCTCCATATTCAACAGTTCCAGTGCCTCGGTGTTCGCGAAAATAATACGATGCCTTTCATTCAGTCCAACAATGGGATCGTGCATGCGATTGATGATTGTCTCGATTCGCTTCTTTTCAAACAACAGGTTGGCGAGATTACTATGTTCGTACTCATCCAGTTTTTCTGCCATGCTGTTGAAAGCCTGTGCCAATTCTTCAAACTCATCGCTGCGATTAAAGTGCAGCCGCTCTTCATAATTCTTACCGGCTATTGCCTTGATACTGGCTGTCAGTTGCGAGATCGGATTTGCGATGTAGCCTGGAAAATTGACGATGAATGAAAAAGAAATCAAAAAGCAAATGGTGACAATGACAATCACATAAAGTTTTGCCTGCTCGGCTGTATTCAGTGCAACGTCATTTTTGCGAATGATCGCTTTCATGTTCACGTCTACGATGGCGTCAATAGCGATTCTGATTCGGGCTCCTACAGAATCTGACTGATTTGTTTGGAACTGATCCAAAAATAAATTCAACTGATCGGTTGCTTCCTGCTCCTGATCTTCCGTGATGTTTTGTTGCTGCAGTTTAATCGCCTTCTCCCATGCCTCCTTACTTTTAACGGGATTGATTTGAAAACTATCTACCGCATGTCGAATCTGCTGCATGTATTCCAGCGATTCATAGTTATCCTTAATAATATTTTTAGAGTCTACCGAAAGCTCATTCAAATAAAAAATCCCGATGCCTCCTACCAGCAGGATAACGGTAAATAAAAAAACCAATCCCAACGAAAGTTTTGTTTTTATATTCATGATAAAATAATCAGGTCAATATCGGATGATGATAGTTTATTCAACAGCTTGTTGAATATGGTCGTTTGCAAAATGATCTTCCATAATCTCATGTGAGGTTTTCCAATACACACGGTAGTCACTTGCCTTTCTTCTGCCGCTTTGAGAATTGATTTTGTTACCTGAGCGCTCTTCACCTGCAATACTTCTGCCCCGAGTTCTGTTGCTGTTTTAAAATTATTAATCAAGTGTCTTTGTTTCGCCAGATTTATCCGATTGCCGTCTTCATCGGGGGTTTGCACATAAATTACGTACCACTTCGATTGATAATAACTGGCTAGTCGCGCTGTCTTGCGAATGACCGTCTTTGCGGTTTTTTCATTGCTACTGATGCAAGCCAGGAAACGTTCCGACCGCAAGCTGTTGTTGCGCGTGACTTCGGTATCAATTTTGCGCTCTACCTGAGAAGCTACTTCTTTGAGTGCCAATTCGCGCAACTGAAGAATCTTCTCCGCCTGAAAAAAATTCTGAAGGGCTGTTTCCACTTTGGCAGGATCATAAATCTTTCCTTCCTTAAGACGAACAATCAATTCATCGGCAGTCAAATCAATATTCACCACCTCATCGGCCTCACGTAAAATTTTGTCCGGCACTCGCTCCTTTACCTCAATACCGGCAATCTTTTGAACTTCATCATTCAAGCTCTCGAGATGTTGAATATTGACGGCACTGATCACATTAATGCCGGCATTCAATATCTCCATCACATCCTGCCAGCGTTTTTCATTCTTACTTCCTTCAATATTGGTGTGTGCAAGTTCGTCCACAATCACTACCTCGGGGTGGGCCTGGATGATGGCGTTCACATCCATTTCCTCCAATTCTTTTCCCTTATAAAAGAGTTTACGCCTTTGAATAACGGGAAGTCCTGTTAGCAAAGTTTCCGTCTCCTTTCGCTGGTGCGTTTCAATATAACCGATTTGCACATCCACTCCATTTCGCAGCAGACTGTGTGCCTCTTGTAGCATGCGGTAGGACTTACCCACACCGGCACTCATTCCGATGTAGACTTTAAACTTCCCCCGCTTCGACTTTTTAATCAAATCGAGAAAATATTGAACGGATTGTTCCTTGCTTTCCATTAAAACCAAATTGTCAAATTCGATATCAATAAATTGCTTGTCTTGACGGGATTGTTGTCTCTGAGATAGACGTCCTTCGTTGAAAAAAATGTTCTTCCTTCAAAGCGCGCCATAATATTACTGGCGAGGTGAAGGTTGAGACATAAGCCGCTGCTATAGGAACTGAAACCATTAATAGAAGTAATTGGCGCAATCTGAACACTCTTCGGATCATTAAAGTATTCCACTCTACCCGAGAGGGAAACTTTATCAGAAAAAGAATAACGGCCAATGAGGTTAGCATTAAACCATTTTCTGTTTTCCGTTGAACCACTTGTAAGCATCACTTGCTGAATACCGGAATACAACGAACCCGTTGCGGAAAGTTTACCCTTGGTGTAAATAAAATAAACATCCGAGAAATAACGGGTTCTGTTTTGAGGCGCACTGGCCGATCGCTCATCGCCAACATACGTATTCCAGTTGAGCAGCCAGAAATTATTTGGGCGATACTCCAGTTGTGTGCCCACTGACTTACCCTTATTCTGATCCTGAATTTGCTGCCAGCCATTTATTAGATATACGTAGCCATTAAACTTCTCATTCAAAGGAACCGTGAGCTTAATGCCTGATAAATAATAAGGAACATACTCGGGAGCAAATGAACGAGTATACATCAAGTGATCCTTAGATATGGCACTTTCATTGGTATAAGGAGAACCCAACACTCCGGCATCCAGCCAGATATTTTTGTTATTGAAAAGCTTCACTCCAACATTGGCCTCCACAATATTTTTTAAAGCACCAGGCTCCGAAGCATAATTTGCATTAATGTATGTACCAAAGCCTGGAACAAATCGCGCGCGCAAACGAGAGGAGCTATACTTAACATCCACGAATGCCAGGTTAATGTTAAACTCATTGTGTCGTGCCATTGAAACAAAGTACGGATTCTCGCCAGTTGATGGCTTGTTAAAGTTGTAACCATAGTACGTATCAACATATCCGCCCACGGTAACTTTACCTTGATAATCAAAGTTGGAGGTATCCATTAAACCTGTGTTCACTACCTGTGCACTAGCGTTCTGCCGCGAAAGCAGAACCATTATCACCAAACAAAAGATTAATACATTTTTCATCTTACTTGAGATTATCCAACGCTAAGTTAAGCTTTAATACATGTACTCTTTTCGGTCCTAGCACACCAAATAAAGGTTGCTCGATATGATCATGAACTAATTTAATAAGTTTTGATTCGTCAAGGCTTCGCACGCGCGCAATACGTTTGATCTGAACCAAAGCAGCTTGCGGAGAGATGTGTGGATCAAGGCCTCCGCCAGAAGCGGTTACTAAATCCACAGGAATTTCACTTCTAGTCACATCAGGATTTTGTTTCTCAAAATTAGATATGCGCTCATCGATAAGTACGAGATAATCCGGATTGCCTGTTCCTTTGTTGGATCCACCAGTAGCGGCTGCATTGTAATCAACTGCTGAAGGCCGACTATTAAAATATTTATCAGAAGTAAACTTTTGTCCGATGAGCGTAAACCCAATTGGCTTACCTTCTTCTAAAACAAGTTCCCCCTTACCGGAATTCGGTGCTATTACTGAAGCAACTCCGACAATCAGAACGGGATACAAGACACCAAATAATAAAAGCGTAAGTCCTGTAATTTTAAGCGCTGGTGATACGTACGTCTTCATAGTTACAATAATGTTGAAATAATCAGGTCAATAATTTTAATGCCGATAAAAGGTGCGATGACACCGCCTACTCCATAGATCAATAGATTTCGAACAAGCAAGGCCGAAGCTCCAATTGGTTTGTAGGCCACACCGCGCAATGCCAATGGAATCAACAAGGGAATGATAATTGCGTTGAAAATCACGGCTGATAAGATCGCACTCTCCGGACTCACCAACCTCATAATATTTAAAGCTTGCAAGCCAGGAATTGAAACCATAAACAAGGCAGGAACAATAGCAAAGTACTTGGCCACATCATTTGCAATGGAGAATGTAGTGAGTGTGCCACGCGTGATAAGAAGCTGCTTTCCGATCTCCACCACTTCAATCAGTTTCGTGGGATCGTTATCCAGATCCACCATGTTACCCGCTTCCTTCGCGGCTTGCGTTCCACTGTTCATCGCTACACCAACATCTGCTTGGGCTAATGCAGGCGCATCATTCGTTCCATCACCCATCATCGCCACAAGTTTTCCTGCCTGTTGTTCCTGGCGAATGTATTCCAGTTTATCCTCCGGCTTTGCCTCTGCTATGTAGTCATCAACACCGGCTTTCTCGGCTATGAATTTTGCAGTTAACGGATTGTCACCCGTTACCATCACGGTCTTCACACCCATCTTGCGCAGGCGTTCGAAACGCTCTGTAATGCCAGGCTTAATAATGTCTTGCAATTCAATCACACCAATAGCGATTTCATTTTCACTGACCACCAGTGGAGTGCCACCGTTGGAAGATATCTCTTTCACTTTTTTCTCAACTTCGATTGGCATCGTATTGCCCGCTTTGTTGGTCAGGTTCCACACGGAGTCAAAAGCTCCCTTGCGAAGTCTTCGGCCGTCAGGCATATCCATTCCAGACGTGCGCGTTTCAGCGCTGAACTTAATACTTCTGGCACCTGGCAAATCCTGAGCTGAATATGTTTTCTTCCCAATGAAGGCGGGATGTTTATAACCTTGCAATGCAGCCAGCTCAACGATGGATTTACCTTCAGGTGTTTCATCAGCAAGCGATGACTCAACCGCGATTTCCAAAAATCGTCCTTGCTCCACTCCGTTTGCCGGATAGAAATTAGTGGCCTTCCGATTGCCAATGGTGATGGTTCCTGTCTTATCTAACAACAAAACGTCAATATCTCCAGCGGTTTCAACTGCTTTACCGGATTTAGCAATTACATTCGCTCTCAGCGCCCGATCCATTCCCGCAATACCAATGGCAGAAAGTAAACCACCAATGGTTGTGGGAATCAAACACACGAACAACGAAATTAATGCGCCTATGGTAATAGGCGTTTGCGCATAATCACCAAAAGGTTTCAGAGTAACGGTTACCAATAAAAAGACAATTGTAAATCCCGAAAGCAAAAGTGTAAGTGCAATTTCGTTGGGTGTCTTCTGCCGGCTTGCACCTTCTACCAGCGCAATCATTTTATCAAGGAAGCTCTCACCTGCCTCAGTTGTAACCAATACTTTTATTTTATCTGATAAGACTTTTGTACCACCCGTCACGCTTGATTTATCACCGCCTGCTTCGCGAATGACCGGAGCGCTTTCACCGGTGATGGCACTCTCATCTACTGTGGCAATACCTTCAATAATTTCACCATCGGATGGAATCAAGTCACCTGTTTCGCACAAAAAAATATCGCCTTTTTTTAAAGACGAAGAGCTCCTGACCTTAACTACACCATCGACATACACTTTCGCGGGTGTTTCTTCACGTGTCTTGCGCAATGAATCGGCCTGGGCTTTGCCGCGTGCTTCTGCAATGGCTTCCGCAAAATTGGCGAACAACAACGTCAGTAAGAGAATAATAAATATGGAGATGTTATATACAGGCGATCCTTGATCGACATTGACAAACGAATATCCCGACACAACCAACATGATCAGCGTTCCAATTTCCACACAGAACATGACTGGGTTCTTAATCATGACTGCTGGATTTAATTTTATAAACGATTGTTGCATCGCAGTCTTAACAAGTGCGGGCTCAAACAATCCAATTGATTTCGTAGTGCTCATAAATTTGCTTTTTAAGTTTTACGTCAACCCCTTCCCTCTCCAAAAGGAAACATGGTAAGGTTACATTGAAAAAAATTCTGCCAATGGCCCGATTGTTAAGACTGGAAAGAAAGAAAGGGCCGCGATGATAATGATCACCGAAAGAAGCACAGCCGAAAAAGCCATGCTATCTACTTGCAACGTGCCAGCACTTTCAGGAACATACTTTTTTGAAGCGAGTGATCCTGCAATGGCCAACGGACCAATGATTGGAATAAATCTTCCCAGCATCATCACAATACCACAGGCGATGTTCCAGAATGGTGTTGCATCGCCAAGTCCCTCAAAGCCTGAACCATTATTGGCAGCTGACGAAGTGAACTCATACAGCATTTCACTGAATCCATGATGCGATGGATTGTTCAGCCACCCGATATCCGGATGGTTGACAATAATATAGGATGATATCGCAGTGCTTACCAGAATGAAGAAGGGATGGGCCAACGCAACAATTGCTGCAATCTTTACTTCTTTTGCTTCAATCTTTTTTCCAAACAATTCAGGCGTGCGCCCTACCATAAGCCCGGAAATGAATACAGCAATCACCACAAACACAAAGAAGTTGATAAAGCCAACGCCCACTCCGCCATAAATCGCGTTGATCATCATATCCAAAATAAATACGCCACCTGATAAGGGTGTGTGCGAATCATGCATGGAGTTTACCGATCCATTGGATGTAGACGTTGTTGAAACTCCCCACATTGAACTGGCCGCTGCTCCAAAACGAATTTCCTTGCCCTCCATGTTGCCTAATGAGTTGTCGATACCTAAATCCGAAATCTTCGGATTGCCTTTCATTTCATAATACGTGGATATAGCAACAAATGAAATGAACAGCACGGTCATGGCGGCAAAGAAAGCATACCCTACTTTCGGTTTGCCGATATAAAATCCAAAAGCAAAGACAAGTGCAATGGGTATAATCAGAATTGAAAAGTTCTCAACGGCATTGGTAAAGTAATCGGGATTTTCAAACGGGTGTGTAGAGTTTGGGCCAAAATACCCGCCTCCATTAGTACCTATCTGCTTAATGGCCACCATTGGTGCTACCGGACCGCGTGCTACCGTTGTGGTATCGCCCTCTAGCGTAACAATCGTTTCTGCGCCTTCAAATGTGGCAGGCACTCCCTTCACCACTAAAATAATTGCTATGACAATGGAAAGCGGAAGTAAAATCCGTGTGCAACTTTTTAAAAAGAACTGATAAAAATTTCCAAGGTCAGTCGACTGTCGTTGCACGATTCCTTTAAAGAGAATCGCCATCGCAGCTATGCCCGTTGCTGCGCTGACAAATTGTAAAAAACAAAACACCAGTAGTTGACTAAAGTAAGAAGCGCCTGTTTCACCGGAATAATGTTGCAGGTTAGTGTTCGTCATAAAACTCACAGCGGTATTAAAAGCCGTTGTAGGCTCCATGCCGGTTATGTGATCAGGATTCCAGAAGGGATGAAGATGCTGCGTTAGCAATACAATCATTGCCCACACAAAAAACAATCCGTTGAGAATAAGCATGGCCTTCATGTTCTCTTTCCAGTCCATAGGCTTCAAATAATCGATGCCTGACCATTTGAAAATCAATCGTTCCAATGGTGCGAGAAAATCCAGCCAGTTTTTTTCACCTTTGAAAACTTTCGAACAATACTTTCCAAGAGGAATGGCTGCAGCCACTATTGCGACAAATAGGACAACGATGCCAAGAATTTCAGTGCTCATAGATTTTATTTTTTCTTGCTTAAAATTTTTCTGGTTTCAATAAGGCATACACGAGGTAGGCGAAAACCAGAATGGATAAAATGAGTAATAGAATCATAGCGTTTAGATTTTATCAAAAAAGTCAATCGATTTGTACAGGATGGCGAAGAGCGCTAACCCGAGGATGATCATTAATACTCCCATCATATAGATTCAAGATTTGAGAGCTGTTTGCCAAAGGATGTGCCGAGATCACAATGCATTGCAGACCACCTCGCAATCAGTCAGTTAGCACTTTTACAAGATCATGAGGAGGATAGCAACCCTTCGAAAACTGAAAAGGTTTTTCTAAAACCGAAAGATGCTAGAGATGATAATCTTTGATTTTCTGATAGAGGGTCGTCAGCCCGATGTTGAGGAGTTTGGCTGCCTCTGTTTTATTTCCCCTGGTGAAGGTCAATACCTTTTTGATATGATTCCCCTCTACTGTTTCGAGATCAAAGCCAGTGCTTGTGTCAACACTCAGGCTAAAATCAAACGGCAGGTAATCAACTTTCAGTTCATCGTCATCTGCAAGGATTACAGCGCGCTCAATCACATTTTTTAATTCGCGGATATTTCCCTTCCACGCATGTCCTTTAAGGGCCTTTAGAAAAGCTGGTTGTAAATGACTCACTTTCTTATTCACCTTTGCAGAGAAATGACCTATAAAAAATTTAGTAATCTCTTCGATATCTTCCTGTCTTTCGCGCAACGGGGAAAGTTGAATTTGAAAAACAGACAGACGATAATATAAATCTTCGCGGAAGTGATGTTGCTCCACTTCCGTTTTCAATTCCCGATTGGTGGCAGCAATTACTCTTACATCTACATGGGTTTCCTTTGACTCCCCCACTTTGATAAAAGATCCCGTTTCCAAAACGCGAAGCAACTTAGCCTGAAGTTCAACAGATAGCTCGCCAATCTCATCGAGAAAAATTGTTCCGCCATTGGCCTCTTCAAACATGCCGCGTTTATCACGTATAGCGCCTGTAAATGCGCCAGCCTTATGTCCAAACAATTCACTCTCCATTATTTCCTTGCCAAGTGTGCTGCAATTAACGGGCAGAAATGGTTTTGACTTTCTGTCGCTTTCATAATGAATGGCCTGAGCGAAAACCTCTTTACCTGTACCTGTCTCCCCGGTTAACAAAACAGTAGTGTTTGTTGCCGCTACTTTCTTAGCGAGTTCAATTGTTTGCCGAATTGATTTTGATGAGCCAATGATATTTTCAAATCCATATTTTGTGGTGAGTTTACGCTCCAGCACTTCTACTTTTTGCTGAAGCACTGCTTTGGCTGTTGCACGTTGAAGCAATGGTATGATCTTATCCTGATGATCGCCTTTCGTCAAATAATCGAAAGCTCCATTTTTTATCGCCTGAACACCATCGCTGATCGTACCAAAGGCAGTGAGTACTATAACTTCAGTAGATGGAAATTCTGATTTCAGTTTTGCTGTCAACTCAATTCCATTCGCATCTGGTAATTTTACATCCGAAATGACAACCTGAATGGATTCCTGCTGTAGAATTTTCAAAGCCTGTTTTGCATTGGCTGCTTCAAAAACATCGTAGCCCTCCAACTGAATGATTCGGAACAAAAGTTTCCTTAAGTTTTCCTCATCATCGACAATCAGTATTTTTAACTTTGACATTTGCGGGATTAATTTTCAAAATTAAATAATTAATAACGATCCGTCTCGTGAACAATTCGTCAGCCGTTGCAGTTATTCCTCCGCTCAAAGACTAAAAAACAATTAATTTCGTCCCCTCAAGTACGTAAATAAGCCTAAACAAGAAGAATACACATGTCCGCACCCAAGCCCAAATCCAAAATAACCATGGCCAAGGTTTTCAAAACCATTATCTGGCCAAGACGCAATATCATTTTAGTAGGTTTTATTTTAATCATCATCAGTCGCTTAGCTAGTTTGGTCCTGCCGTGGTCTACCAAATACCTGCTGGACGATGTAATTGGCAAAGGCGATTTGTCAAGATTGAATGTGTTGCTGTTGGGAATTTCGGCTTCGATCTTAATCTCGGCTATTATCTCTTTCCTGCTGACAAAATTATTAAGCGTTGAAGCACAACATCTTATCTCTGTCTTGCGATCGAACGTACAAAAACACATCCTTCGCTTACCAACACGATTCTTCGACAACCAACAGTCGGGCAAGCTGGTGTCACGAGTGATGAATGATGTAGAAGGTGTTCGTAATCTTGTGGGAACTGGTTTGGTTCAACTAGTGGGTGGTGTACTGACTGCTATTATCTGTTTATTTTTCTTATTCAGCATCAGCTGGAAGATGACATTATTTGTGATGGTACCGGTAGCAATCTTCGGTGTTATTGCCATGAAAGCCTTCGGTAAGATTCGCCCCATTTTCAGAGAGCGTGGCGCTATCACGGCAGAAGTAACAGGTCGTTTAACACAGACATTGAATGGTGTGCGTGTGATCAAAGGATTCAATGCGGAGAAACAAGAGATTAAAATTTTTGAAAAAGGTGTTGATCGATTATTTCAGAATGTAAAAAGTAGTTTAACCACTACCAGCTTAGTAACAAGCTCCGGAAGTTTTCTATTGGGAATGGCTTCCGTTGGAATCATGGGTATTGGCGGGTACATGATTGCAGAAAACACACTCACGATGGGCCAGTTGGTTCAGTTCATTTTGTTTCTTGGATTCCTCATTGCACCCATTGTACAGATGAGTAACATTGGCAGTCAATTAACAGAAGCCTTTGCGGGACTGGATCGTACCGAAGAAATCATGAACGTGCCGGTTGAAGATGATGAAACCATTCGCACGATCAAGATTGGAAATATTAAAGGTGATATTGAATTCAAAGATGTTTCCTTCTCATACGATGAAGGCAAAGAAGTTTTGAAAAATGTGAGTTTCTCCGCACCGGCCGGCTCGGTGACAGCACTCGTGGGTTCGTCCGGTTCCGGTAAATCAACCATTGCAGGTTTAGCGGCATCGTTTTTAACACAACAATCTGGAACGATCACAATCGATGGACATGATCTTGCAAAAGTTTCTCTGGATAGTTATAGGAGTCAGTTGGGAGTAGTCTTACAAGACGATTTTCTTTTTGACGGTACCATCCGTGAAAATATTCTATTTGCCAAACCTGATGCAACCCCTGAGCAGCTACAAGCCGCAATTGATGGCGCTTACGTGAGTGAATTCAGCACTAAGTTTGAACTAGGACTTGATACCGTTATTGGAGAACGTGGTATAAAACTTTCTGGTGGTCAGCGTCAACGCGTAACAATCGCACGCGCCATTCTCGCAAACCCAAGAATTCTGATCTTAGATGAAGCAACTTCAAGCTTGGATACCGAAAGCGAATCGCTGATTCAGGAGAGTTTAAAATCTCTTTTAAAAGGAAGGACCACCTTTGTTATTGCACACCGACTAAGCACCATTCGTCAGGCCGATCAGATATTAGTGATTGAGCAAGGTAAAATTGCGGAACAGGGCAAGCACGATGAACTCATTGCCAGGAAAGGAAGATACTTTGAATTGTATACGTATCAGGCTAGAATATAATTTAAACGATGCCCCTGAGGATTTTTTCTTAAATTCGAATTATGAACTGGCGAAATCATATCGTTTCTGATAAAGAAGTTCTTCTCGGAAAACCTGTCATAAAAGGCACAAGGATTTCAGTTGAATTGATTCTGGATTTGTTGGCTCAAGGTTGGACTGAAAAAATGATTCTTGAAAGCTATCCACGATTGACTTCAGATGACTTAAAGGCAGTTTTTACGTACGTGAAAGAATGCATGGAACAGGAATTATTATTTCCTTTCCCTAAAAGTGCCTGATGCGATTTCTTGCAAACGAAAATTTTCCTTTCCCAAGTCTATTGCTGCTCAGAAAAGCAGGATTTGAAGTCATTAGTGTAAGCGAATCGTTTCCTGGCATATCTGATCCAATCGTGATTGAAAAGGCGTTGGCACTGAAAGCCACTATACTCACATTTGACAAGGACTATGGGGAGTTGATCTTTAAATACCAGAGGCGAACACCTCCATCTGTCGTTTTCTTCCGATTTAAAGGTGAACACCCTGAAGTGGCTGGTGAAATTCTAATTAATCTAATGGACTCTCATGAATTCGTATTAGAAAATAATTTCACAGTAGTAGAAAGAGATAGCGTTCGACAAAGAAAGTATCAGGATTAACTAATCAAACCGGATCGCTTTAATCGGATTGATGCGTGTAACAATGGCTGTGGGTAACAGGAGCACCAGCGTTACTACTACAAACACAGCAATGTTCAATAGAATTACAATTTCCCAATGCCAGCCAATGGGCACGTAATTCATGTAATAGTTATGTGGATTAAGTGTGATGAACTTGAAGGTGTATTGGAGGTAACAAAGTCCTAACCCAATGATGTTTCCGTAAAGGAGACCTTTTGCAACGAGTGCTATTCCGTTGTACACAAATATGGATTGAATCAGTCGGTCTTGAGCGCCCATTGCTTTCAGCAAACCAATCATTTGTGTTCGTTCCATTACTAAAATCAGGATCACTGAAATCATATTCACGCACACCACGGTCAGAATTATTCCCAACAAAATATTTACTTGCCGGCTGAGCAGGTGAAGCCACTCAAACACCTGACTGTACTTATCACTCACTTTCTCCAGGTAAAGATCATAGTCCATGCTATCTCCAATGGTGGTGAGCGCTTCGTCCACTTTGTCAACGTCCTTCACGTAGATCTCAAGTCCACCGGCAATGCTGTCGACATAATCGTTTAGGCGTTGCACCATGCGAATGTCGCCAAGCACGATTTTATCATCGTAATAGTCCGATAAATTAGTTTCATAAATGCCGGTGACTTTCAATTTTCTAAACCGTGGCGGGTTTTGAAAAAAGTGAATGATGATGTCGTCCCCAACTTTAGCTTTTAATTTACTAGCGATGATTTCGCTGAGCACCACTTCCCTTGCGTAACCGGAATCCGGAAAGTGGATGAAATCTCCTTCTTTCATGTTCTCGCGAAAGCGATTGACATCAAAACTTTTTCCCACACCTTTAAACACAACACCCAATACTTCATCTTCCGTCTTAATCAATCCGGCCTTATGACTAAACTCCTGAATATGATCGATCACGCCCAGTGCATCAGGATGATTATAAATGTCAATGTTATAACTGAAAGGTTGTTCTTCCATGGAGTTGTTCATGGTGAACTTCGTGACAATCAAGTGTGAGCTAAATCCATAAATTTTATTTTGTACCGTCTCCTGAAAACCTTTCATGATCAGAAACGAAACAATGGCCGCACTCAAACCCACCGCAATGCTAGCCACCGCTATCTTATGGATAGTCGAAGCAAACTGCTCACGGTTTTTCTCGGAGGCACCTGCACTTATTCTTTTTGATATGAAATACGATAGATTCAAGGAATGGCGTAATTTTGGCTACCTCGATTAGATTATCCGCCAAAATAAAAAGAAATGATCAGGTTATTCGCATCTCTGTTTTTTTTATGCAGTGTTCTTTCCTGCACAGCACAGACCCCTTCCCGTTTAGTGTTGGGTGCTGAACAACTCGAAGAACTTACACAAAAGTTGAAAAATAAACGCGTTGGCCTTGTAGTCAACCATACTTCGCTGGTTGGAAAAACACACCTGGCCGATACATTGAAAAGCAGGGGTGTTAACGTGGTGCGAATCTTCGGGCCGGAACATGGCTTTCGCGGAAATGCTGCCGATGGTGAGCATGTCAATGACAGCATCGATGCGAAGACAGGTATTTCAGTTGTTTCACTCTACGGGAAAAACCGAAAACCAACCGTTAAACAATTTTCCGATCTCGATGTGATCATCTTTGACATCCAGGATGTGGGCACCAGATTTTACACCTACATCGGCACGATGCATTATGTGATGGAAACTTGTGCTGAAAGCGGAAATAAGTTAATCATCCTCGATCGGCCAAATCCAAATGCGTTTGTAGATGGACCTATCAATACAAAACCCTTGCAATCTTTTGTGGCGATGCATACTATCCCAATTGCTCATGGACTAACGGTTGGTGAACTTGCCCAGATGATCAATGGCGAAGGATGGCTGCCCAACAAACAAAAGTGTGAGGTAGAAATTATCAAATTAAAAAACTGGAAGCACAGCGATGAGTATGTATTGCCCATTCGGCCTTCACCCAATCTTCCAAATCAGCAGGCCGTATTGCTTTATCCATCCATCTGTCTCTTTGAAGGAACGGTAATCAGCCTCGGTCGCGGAACGCCATCTCCATTTCAGGTATTGGGAAATCCTGAACTAAAAGATATGCCGTATCAATTCACTCCGGTTACCATTAAAGGAGTGGCGATGAACCCACCGCAGGAAAATAAATTATGCTATGGAATTGATTTGCGGAATGTGAAGCCCGAACGAAAAATTGATTTGTCTTATTTGTTTACGATGTACAAAGCTTATCCTGATAAGGAAAAATTCTTTCTTCCCTATTTTGATATCCTTGCTGGTACACCAGTATTAAAACAACAGATTAAAGACGGACTCACCGAAGCTCAAATTCGGGATAGCTGGAAAAATGATCTCAGCAAGTATAACGAGATGAGGAAGAAGTATTTGTTGTATCCCTAAACAGCTACGAGCTCCTGGCCACTAGCTTCTAGCAGCTGGTAGCTAGCGGCTAGAAGCTAGAAGCCTATGATCAAGTCAGATAAAGTACAAGATATTCTCAACATTCTTGAAAAACTATATCCCAACCCACAAGTTCCGCTCAATCACAAAGACGCTTACACCTTATTAATATCGGTTTTACTTTCTGCTCAATGTACCGATGTGCGTGTCAACCTAACCACACCACATCTTTTTAAGTTAGCCGATAATCCATACGACATGATGAAACTCTCTGTTGAAGAAATTCGGGAGATCATTAAGCCGTGTGGTTTATCACCCATGAAGTCGAAAGGCATTGCCGGGCTCTCAAAAATTTTAGTCGAGAAGTATAACGGAGAAGTTCCCGATACATTCGAAGCACTTGAAGAACTTCCGGCAGTCGGTCACAAAACTGCATCTGTTGTGATGACGCAATGGTTCGGCATTCCCGCTTTTCCCGTAGATACACACATTCACCGATTGGCTTACCGATGGGGATTGACCAATGGAAAAAGTGTGGAGCAAACAGAAAAAAATTTGAAGCGATTGATTCCGGAAAACAAATGGAACAAAGCGCATCTGCAGATCATTTATTTTGGCAGAGAGTATTGTCCAGCAAGAGGCCACGTTTGGCAAAACTGCCCGATCTGTAGCAAGTACATGCGCAAAGATTTACGCGATTGAAATCCGAAAACACTAAGGAATCACCTCAAACAGTAAGAATTGCGTTTTCTCCAGCGGCACAAAATTGTTGTCGCTAATAAAAATCAAAGTTTGATGTCCATTGGAAAGACGGGGGCCAAACGTCATGCCTTCGATATTATCAATGTATCTGTCCAGCGAGTCCATATCGAGCAGCAACTCCTTCTTCGCAAATTTAATTGGCGATGGATCTGCTAATGATGCTACCGAACTCACATCAGTTGCAAGCTGAAGATCTGCTTTAAAGATTTTCACCGAACAGGCTAGTCTGCCAGTGGAAAATGATCGCTCCATCACCAGGAGTTTATCCTTTCCGAAAGACAGAATTTCTGAGATGCCATTCACTTTAAAAGCGGTTGCCGGCACAGGTGCTCTGGCAACAGACTCCAGTGCATACGCGTATTGCGCGGCAATTTTCTTTTCGCGCACATCGTATTTATAAATTCGTATGGGTGAATTATTCGAAAGGTCGGCACGCGGGCCATCTTCATGCAAAGGCTCTTCCATGCTTGCGTACAAAACTTTGTAGTGATCAGCAAATGTCAAACCTTCTAGCGCTCCGTTTTGTCGTGGACCAATTTCTGATTCGGTCATCTGAAGATTTTTTGCAACTGGAAATGTTCCTTTATTTTTTCCATCGCGATCGCTGATGTTGATAGCGGGGTTTTGAAGAACAAAATGATCTTGTCTTTTCCCTCTCTCTCCCTCGCTAGTCCAGATCAACTGATGAGTAACCGGGTTGTAACGAATAGATTCCGGATCGGGAGTCAATTGAGCATCGGTCTTCGAATTCGGAAATGTGTTTCCATTCTCCTGAAGAAGAAAATTCATTCCGATAAACTGAACGCTGTCTATTCCATTTCCGGAAAGGATCACTTTTACGGTGTAGTATCTGACCGGGTTAAAGCCAGAACGATCATCACTTATTACATAATACACCTGATTGGCCGAGTCGTAATCAATGCCCGACAATCCGCCAATCTTCGTATTCATGAAGGCCTTGTTAAAAGGCACTTCATATTCGCTGAGAAACTTTAATGACGAAAGAGATTTGATGGCAGGTTGACCACTCGTCATGAACGTTGCCACAAAGAGCAACATAAAAATTAAAAATACCCGAAGACGTAAATACATGCAGGCAATATATAAAAGAGTTTTTCGAAACCCATTCGGAGCGAAAGTTTTAGATTTGCACCTTTCTCAAATAGCCACCATGAATTTTTCAAACACTTCCTTGAAATCGATTTCTGTCCACTTTGTTGGAAATAAGTCAGCCGAGCAAGGACTCATCCTTTCCAAAAAGAGCCTTGAACTTGACGAAGAGTTGACGTCTAAACTGAAAGACTATTTTCTCAATCGGTTTGTTTCGGTGTTTGATACGCAACACTTTACTCATCCCTCCTCTCTGCAGTACAATGAAGTGTACAGTGTGGCTGCCGGAGTATTTTCAGGAGAGAGTTCGTTTCATTTGACCTCCATTCAAATTGCCCAACATCTTTACAAAAACTCCAGTCATGCAAAAATCAAAGGCGGTGAGCTATATCTCTGCTTATTTGAGAATTGCATTTTTGAGAGTGAGACCGTTGACGTTTACGGAATATTCAAGACAGAAACGAAAACCAATTTTCTGGAAGTGCGTGAAGAAAAATCAAACTTTTCGCTGTCACTGAAAGAAGGACTTGACTTAACCAAACTAGAAAAAGGCTGCCTTATTTTTAACACTAATCAGGCCGATGGCTTCAAGGTATTAACCATCGATACCCAAAGTCGTGGCGAAGAAGCACAGTATTGGAAAGAAAATTTTTTAGGGCTTGCACCGATTAAGAACGAGTTTCTTCAGACCAATCAATTTCTGAACATCACCAAAAAATTTGTAACCGAACAAATGGTGGATGAATACGAAATGTCAAAGCCCGATCAGATTGATTTGCTCAATCGTTCGGTCGACTACTTTAAGAAGCATGAGACATTTGATAAGCATCATTTCGAAAAAGAAGTGTTGCAGGACAAAGGTCTTATCAAATCATTTCATGCCTATGACGAAGCGTATCGGCAAGAACACGACATAGACCTGAATGATCGATTCGATATTTCCGAGCAAGCTGTGAAAAAACAAGCAAGGGTTTTTAAAAGTGTTTTAAAACTGGACAAGAACTTTCACATCTACATTCATGGCGACAAGCAGTTGATCGAACACGGAGTGGAGAAAGACGGGCGGAAGTTTTATAAGATTTATTATAAGGTGGAGAGCTGAGTCAGTTGGCAAATTGGCAATAGGCAAATTACACACTCATTTTTTAAAATATTGACATTCTTAAAAAGACTACCCAGCTCAATTGCCTATTGTTTAATTGCCTACTGCCTGTTTAAAATTGCTTTCATAAAATAAAGCTTTCAATTTCATACCAGGATTGATATATTGATTTCAGAATTCAAACTTCTTTTATCTCACCCTACCATTTATCTATGAAAAAGTATTTTCTATTGAGCTTTCTGGTGCTGATTCTTTCATCGCAGTATGAAACAGCGCAGGCACAAAAACCACTTTACAAAGCTGCGTTTGGCGTGCAGACATACACCTTCCGGAGAAGTTTCCCCAATGGCGTTGCCGCAACTTTGGATTCTATCAAAACGATGGGCTTCACTGAAGTAGAGGGTATGGCCGGCAAAGTAACACCGGAAGAATTTAAGAAACTGTGTGACGAGCGCGGCATCAGCATTCCTTCATCAGGCGCAGGATACGAGCAGCTTGTGAAAGATCCCGTTGCTGTTGCCCAAACGGCCAAAGCTCTCGGATCATCGTATGTAATGTGCGCGTGGATACCACACACACGAGGTGCTTTTAATCTGGACAATGCAAAGAAAGCTGTGGAAGATTTTAATGCAGCCGGCAAAGTGCTCAAGGAACATGGACTTACATTTTGCTACCACGTTCATGGATTTGAATTTCAACCTTACGAAAAAGGAACCTTGCTGGATTATATCATCCAAAATACAAATCCCGAATATGTTTCTTTCGAGATGGATGTGCTGTGGGTGCAGTTTGGAGGTGGTGATCCAGTAGCCTTACTGAAAAAATATGGCAGTCGCTGGAAGTTGATGCATTTAAAAGATTTAAGAAAAGGTGTTCCCAAAGACCTGACGGGTGGCACTTCGCAAGAAAATGACGTAGCGCTGGGCACGGGCGAGATTGATATTCCGGGCATCTTAAAAGCTGCTAACAAAGCAGGTATCAAACACTTTTTTATTGAAGACGAAAGCAGTCGCGTGAACACGCAAGTGCCACAAACTATTGCGTATCTAAAAAGCCTGAAAGAATAACTTTTTAATAAACAGGAATTTTCAATTCTCATTGAGACGGACTCTTAGCTGAAAAATGAGCGTCCGAAATTTGACGAGACTTGCTTACCTTGCCACACGATGAAGTTCCGACTGAATCCTGTTCGCAGTTTAGCAAGTCTCTTTTTTGTGCTGGCTATTTTAAGCGGTTGCGAACGACAAAAGAAATTTCATCTGCAGACAGAGACCGTTAAGGTCGATTCGCTCGAACAAATTCAGCTCGTAACCAATCCGGTAAAACCATTTCTTTACACTAACATCTCAGGATTGGAGAAGCTTCCCGTTCGTGAAGCAAAAGCCAAATTTATTTCCGCCATTATTCCTGCTATTCTTGTGGCGAAATACAAAATCCATCGCGAAAAAGAACTTGCCGAAGAACTGCGTGCCAAAAAAGAATGGGAACAAGCGGACAGCGCTTTGTTTGTGGACATGAAGAATCGCTATAAAGCGAAAGACATGGATGATTTGCTTACGCGGATGGTAACGCTGCCAACAAGCCTCGTGCTGGCGCAGGCTGCCATTGAAAGCGGCTGGGGTAAATCGCGAATATTTTTGCGCGCAAATAATTTATTTGGGGTGTGGTCTTATAATTTGAATGAACCCAGGATTGCAGCATTAAGTCACCGCAACAACAAACGCACCTACCTGCGTTGGTATACTGATCCATCTCAATCGGTTGTTCATTATTTCGAGATTCTGGCAAGATCACGATCGTATAAAAGCTTGCGCGAAGCCAGCTTACAAACAAACGATCCCTTCGAACTCCTTCCGCACCTGAAGAACTACTCCGAAAGCAGAACGATTTACACCAATCAATTGAAGAAACTTATTTTGCGAAACAACCTCACGCAATTCGATCACTATCAAATCGATCCAAGTTATATCGTAGAGGAATAACGAATCTGTTACTTCGCTTGCAGAAGCTGTTCAAAATCCTTTTGAAGCAATGGATCACTCGGGCGCTTAGCGTTTAATTCAAACACTTCACCATCCCGAGACAATAAAACAAAAGAAGGAATTTCCTTCACGGAATAAGATCTTGCTACTTCAGACTTGCTACCAATGCGATAGTTGATGGTTCCATTCGTGAACAAACTGTATCTCGAAACCGTCTGTTGCCACGTGCTTTCGTCATCCTCTAACGAAAGAAACACGAAGGCAATTTTGTTTTGATATAGCTTATTCAGTCGTTTGGCCAACTCCATTTCTACTAAGTAGGGTTGCAAGTTGCCCGACCAAAACACGAGATAGAGAATACGTTTTCCTTTGCTGTACTCACGAAACCAATTAAATTTTTTCTCACCATCTTTTCCTCCTTCCTTAAGATTGATTTCATACTGCTGATACAGATAAAATTGACTATTCAATGAGGCACCTCCGCCCAGGTCACGAATAATCCCATCCTCCAAAGGTGTAGTTTTCAAAATGGTGCTGTTCTTCCAATAAACCGAATCATAGGGCACATTCAACAATTCCTCCTTGTCTGGTTCATGACCGGTAAATTTTTCTTTCTTATCCATACGCAACTCTACCGACATGAGATCGATACGAAAAGAGTGCGTGCTCTTATCCGAAAGGTGACTGCTTCCTTTTTGAACTAAGTGGTAGGGATAATATTTTCCGTTGTACTTTCTGTAGTAAGCTGTTGAGCGAAGGGAATCTCTGCCGCTGATTTTAATTTCCTCCGTTTTGATAAACGCATACGTATCGGTCGCAATGAATAACGAACCCACCGCAGTCGGCAAATCAACGTATCCTCCTGAAGTGGTGAGCGAAGAATCTTTCTTATAGGTGTAGTCGATCTCATATACTTCAAATCCATCGTACTTCGTAATGCCATTGAAGGTAAACGTGTAGTCTTCGAAATCTGCTTTCAGGTTGCTCACGTTATGAAAGAAAGACAAGTGCTCGCTTCGTTGCGCGGCCTGATAGCCGGCTACGTCAACTTGCAAAATATTTCCAACTTCGATTGGCTCGTGCCCTTGCGCAACAACAGTTTTATCCAGGCTTCTTCTCAACTGTGTCACCCGAATTTGTTCTTTGTCACCCGCGGAAACCTGCATGGCTTTATACCCATCATCTTTCCAGACATCCACTGAGGCTTCAATGAGCCGGCCGTAAACAGAGTCGTCTTTGCAGTAATGCCGATAAAAAAACTTTTGCAGAAAAGGCTTGTCAATATAGTTAGCCTGAATTCGCGCGAATGCATTTCGAACTACCTTCTTCGGATTGACGGGTTTGTTGAAAACATACACCTCACTCAATTCCGTGGCCACAGGCTTCAGCGATATCAGTTTTACATCAGTGGCCGATTGAATAACCAGTGACTCGTACCCAATGCATGATATCTTCAACGAAACCTGACCGGAGACCGCCAATGAAAACTGTCCGTTAATGTTTGAACTAGTGCCTTTAGAAGTGCCAATGACTCCAATGGAGGCAAACGGAACCGGTTCGCGCGAGTAGCGATCAATAATGGTTCCCTCTATGATCTGCTGGCAAAACGCTGTCGAGCTGAAAGCTAAAAGAATAAAGACGCACCTTACTACCTGCATCACTAATTGACGTTCGTTTTTACCGATGTGGCCATTGATTTTGACGCATAAATACTAAATGTTCATCTATTAAAATAACAGTTCTTTGCGAAAGGAGATTGTACGCAAGGACGCATTTGTGTGCGCTCGTGAACATTGCCAATAGTTCAAAACTTCTCTTCCGAGCGATTGAAGCGCTTTTTTCGTTTTGGCACAATTATTAATACTACAAATAGGAATTAATTATCTCGATCATGAAGAAATATCAATTGGGTGAATTTGAAGAGGTGGTTATGCTCACGGTAGGCATCCTTTACGATGAGGCTTACGGAGTATCCATCAAAAAAGAAATTGAACATCGGCTAAAAAGAGGTGTGAGTGTGGGAGCTCTTCAAACAGCGCTGAAGCGACTGGAGGACAAAGGTTACCTGAAGTCGCGCGAGGGTGAAGCAACAGAAGAACGGGCCGGCCGACCAAAAAAATATTTCCAGATAACCGCATTGGGGAAAAAAGCGATGGAATACACAAAATCTACGCGAGATGAACTGTGGAGTGCGATACCAACTGTGGCGTGGGACTCCAAATTAGTTGTTAGTTGATAGTTGCTGGTTATTAGCTATGGACTTCTAACAACCAATAGCGATCAAACCAGCAACACTTTAAAACAAAATGAATCATATACCACCAAGTCTCGCCCTCGGCTTCTTCCGCTGGTTCTGCCATCCGAAGTTGAGAGATTCTATTGAAGGAGATTTGATGGAGTTGTATGAGGAGAGAAAAAACGAAAGAGGAAAGGTTAAAGCCGACCTATTATTTATTAAAGATGTACTACTCCTTTTCCGTCCGGGAATTATCCGGCCGGTTGAAGGGCACCAACAATTAAACAACTACGGTATGTTAAAAAGTAATTTGAGAATTGGATGGAGAAACCTAACGCGGAACAAAAGTATGGCCGTGATCAACATTGGTGGCCTGTCCATCGGAATAGCTACGTGCATTATCATCATGCTGTTTGTAATAGATGAACTCAGCTTTGATCGACACAATAAAAAAGCCAATCAAATTGTGAGAGTAGTGTTGAAAGGGAAAATGAATGGCGAAATAATAAAGGAAGCTGTCACTCCAGCGCCTGTTGGTACAACTCTTAAGAGCGAGTTTCCAGAGGTAGTTGATGCCACGCGATTGAGAAACGGAGGGTTTCCGAAAATAACGTATAAAAGCATAACCTACAGGGATAGCAGGCTCGCGTATATTGACCCAAATTTCTTCGATGTATTCACACTGCCGTTGATAAAAGGTAATCCTAAAACAGCACTCATCGAACCTTACACGATTGTGATAACAGAGGATGAAGCCAAGAAATATTTTGGTGATGAAGACCCTATGAATAAACTCCTTGACTTCAAACAATCGGGTGAGCAATACCGCATTACAGGCGTCATGAAAAAAGTGCCCGCCAATTCGCACTTCCATTTCGATCTGTTTGCTTCTATGGAAGGATTGAAACATGCGAAGAGCACTAGTTGGCTGGAGTCTAACTACTTCAATTACCTTGTGCTTGCCGAAAATACTGACCTGAAACAGTTTGAATCAAAATTGCCCGATATCCTTACCAAGTACATGGGGCCGCAGGTAGAGCAAATCGGAATGACCTATAAGAAGTTTAAAGAAAACGGAAATGAAATTGGAATATACGCTCAGCCCCTCACTGACATTCACTTGTATTCTGATTTCTCCAGCCAAACGGAATTAGAGCCGGGTGGTGATATCAAATCTGTTTACATCTTTGGCGCTGTCGCGATATTTATGTTGCTCATTGCCTGCATCAATTTTATGAACCTGTCTACCGCCACCGCCACTAAGCGAAGTAAAGAGGTAGGCGTTAAAAAAGCTTTAGGCTCACAAAAAGGTCAGCTCGTAAATCAGTTCTTAACCGAGTCCTTTATTTCAACTGCCATTGCCATGACAGTGGCGATAACAATTGTACTTGCTGCTTTGCCCGTTTTCAATCACTTATCGGGTAAAGAACTTCAGGCAAGCTTTATCTTGAATTCAAAAATGGTACTCCTCTTAATTGCACTTGGAATCTTTATCAGTATGTTGGCAGGGAGTTATCCTGCATTTTTCCTTTCCTCTTTTAAGCCCATTGCCGCACTTAAAAACAAAATTGTTGGCGGCAGAGGCGCAGGCATCAGAAGCACGCTGGTTGTATTTCAATTCACGGTTTCTGTATGCCTTATTCTTGCCATCGTTATTGTTAATCAACAGATGTTGTTTATTCAAAATAAGAAAATCGGTTACGATAGAGACCACATCATTGTAATCCGCGATTCTTATTTATTAGGAAAAAGTGAAACGGCTTTTAAAGACCAATTACTGACCGATCCACGTGTAGAAAATGTGACCATGTCCGCATTTATTCCTGCTGGCCCAACAGACAGCAACATGTCAGGTGTTTATCCAGGCCAACAGAAAGAGTCATTGAGAAGAACATTAATTTATAATATCGATCCGCAGTACATTCCCACCATGGGCATGCAAGTGGTTCAGGGTAGAAATTTTTCAGAGAAATTCAATGAATCGGAAAACGTTATTGTCAACGAAACCACACTCAAAGTCTTTGGACTTTCAGGTAATCCTATTGGTCAGACACTCACGATGAAGACCGACAATGAAGGCGGAGAAAAAAGCTTATCGATTGTTGGAGTAGTGAAAGACTTTCACTTTCGTTCGCTACATGAATCGATTGCACCGTTAATTATGCTTAACAATCCGTATGGTGGTTTACTCATACGAGCAAAAGGTAATGGGCTGCCGGCACTTCTATCAGACATTGAAAAAAAATGGAAAGCTTTAAACATCGAAGAACCCTTTTCATATGCCTTTCTTGATGAGCTCTATAATGAGACGTATGAGGCCGAGCAGAGAATGGGTAACATATTAAAGATATTTGCCTTGCTCACTATTTTCATTGCATGCTTAGGCTTATTTGGATTAATCACGTTTACAGCCGAACAGCGGGTAAAAGAAATTGGGATCAGAAAAGTATTGGGAGCAAGTGCATCTCAAATAATTACCATTCTTGCTAAAGACCTGATCTTGTTAGTAGCTATCTCGTTTATCATTGCATTTCCGCTTGGCTTTTATTTGATGAATCAATGGCTGCAAGATTTCGCTTACAAGATCGACATCCAATGGTGGGTGTTTGTTTTGGCCGGAGTTGCAACGCTGATTGTCTCCTTTCTTACCATGAGTTATACAACGATAAAATCTTCGTTGGCAAATCCGGTGGATAGTTTGAGATCTGAATAAAATAGTTGTTAGTTAAGAATTGTTCGCTAACACAATTCTCTACCAACCAATAACGATTAACTAACAACTAAAATGAAACCTCCAAAATATCCACTCCTTTTCTTCCGATGGTTCTGTCATCCGAAGTTGCGGGACAGCATTGAAGGAGATTTGATGGAGTTGTATGAGGAGCGGAAAGTTAAAAGTGGGAAGCTGAAAGCTGACTCGTTATTTGTAACGGACGTGCTTTTACTTTTCCGGCCAGAGATTATACGACCAACAGAAGGATATCAACAACTAAATAACTACGGCATGTTCAAGAATTATTTTAAGGTAGGCATCAGAAATATTCTGAAGTACAAAGTTTTTTCATTCATTAACATCTTCGGATTGGCTGTAGCCATGTCAGTGTGTATGTTGATCATTCTAATGCTAGCTGATCAAAATCGCTACGATCAGTTTCATGAAAAGAAAGACCGTATTTATCGCATCCTCTCTGATTATGAAGGTTCGAGACAACCGTATGCCACTTCACCTTTTCCGTTGGCGAACGCTTTGAAAACAGAGTATACAGTTGCGGAAGAAACTACTCATATCACTCCCGGAATAGGTGGCGATGCAACCTATGAACAAAAACTGGCGGACATGCGCGGCTACTTTGCTGAACCTTCTTTCTTCAATGTATTTAGTTTTGAACTGGAGAAGGGAGATAAAGCGAGTGCTTTGTCAAAGCCCTTTTCAATGATCATTAGCAAAGAGATAGCGTACCAGCTATTCAATGATGAAAATCCATTGAGCAAAACAATTGAATTCTCAGATCGTCAACTTCCGTTTCCACAAGAGGCTGATGGTGTTGGGGCTCCACCCGTTTCGTGGGGAAGTTTTACGGTAACAGGCGTGCTGGACGAAACAAAATATGCCTCGCACTTGAAATTTGATGTACTCATCTCATCCTCTACAAGTGCTTCACTCATCGCGGAGAAAAAGATGGAGGATCTTAGCAACAATTGGGAATGGTATTTCCGCACTTATACATATATTCTATTAGATGAGCATAAAAAAGCGGAAGACTTGTCTATTGCTTTGAATGATTTAGTTGCTCGCAAATATGCTGATCTTCACTCTGAACAAACAAAAGGATTTAAACTCAAAGCGCAACCACTTGGCGATGTGGCGTTGGGTCTTGCCGGCAACGATACCAACAACAGGCTACCGATATTGGGATATTATTTTTTATCAGTGCTGGCATTTGTGATTATGTTATCCGCTTGTCTTAACTACACCAATCTTTCTATTGCCCGGGCATTGACGCGGGCCAAAGAAATTGGTGTACGAAAGGTCACCGGTGCCATTCGCAGAAATTTAGTTTTTCAATTTATGAGCGAATCGATTATCACCGCGTTGCTAGCCCTGGTGATGGCGGTTTTATTTTTAATGATTATTGCACCTGCCTTCAAAGGTCTTTGGGTAAATAAGTATCTGAACTTTGAATTGCCCAGCATGCCTTCGGTGTATCTCGTCTTCATTGGCTTTGCGCTGATCATCGGAATACTGGCTGGTGTTTACCCTGCGTTGTACTTATCCAAACAACAACCGATAAAAACACTTAAAAACTTAAACAATACCACGGGAGGAAAATTAGGTCTCAGAAAAGTCCTGGGAGTTACACAGTTTGTCATTTCTTTATTCTTCATCACAACCTCCATTCTGATATTTAATCAATTCAAACATTTCATTTCTTTTAATTATGGCTTCAATTCAGCCAATATCATCAACATCGAACTTCAGGGAACCGATTACCAAAAACTTTCGAACGAATTCAGTTCGCTTTCAGAAGTATCCAGTATTTCTGCCACCGACATTATACCGGCTACCGGAAGGAGCAACGGCATTCAAATACGGAAAATCAATAGTAAGCAGGATGATTACCTGCCTGCCTACATCATCAACATCGATGAAAACTTCTTGCCTAATCTCGGACTTCAAATTATTGCCGGAGAAAATCTGCCACCTTCTGGCAAGTCCGGGGAGAAACTTATTGTAGTAAATGAGGCTACTGTAAACAAGCTCGGTTATAAATTTCCACATGAAATTATCGGAGAGGTTTTTCAAGACAATTTGAAAGTGATTGGTGTCGTGAAGGATTTCCGATACAATCTGCTCATCAACACGCACGAGATAAAACCCCTTGTGCTGATGAATCAGCCATCGCAATTCCAATATCTGAATGTAAAAGTCGCAGGTAGTGATTTAAAAGCCACCCTGATCAAATTGGAAGACAAGTGGAAAAAATTAGATCCCATTCATCCGTTCAAATACGAATTCTTTGACGAACAGCTCCAGGCTACTCATCAGGGAATTTTTGATGTGGTGTCTATTTTAGGATTCATTTCCTTTCTGGCGATTGTAATTGCTTGTCTGGGTTTATTAGGAATGGCAACCTACACAGCTGAACGAAAAACAAAAGAAGTAGGGATTCGAAAAATTCTGGGTGCGAAAGACATGAGTATAGCTTTGTTGCTATCCAGAGGATTTTTGAGAATGCTTTTTATATCCGTCTTAATTGGTGCTCCATTAAGTTATTTCATTAACAACCTTTGGCTTCAGAAATTTCCGAACAGGGTTGAGTTTGGCTTTGGCACTGTCATGATGGGAACTATTGTTTTGTTGGCTCTGGGCATGATCACCATTGGCTCGCAAACCATTCGAGCATCTAAAAATAATCCTGTGGATGCGTTGAAGATGGAGTAAGATTCTCTGCGACAGGGTTTCCAACCTTCAGAAGGTTGGAAACCCTTTTTTTTATACTTGCCTCCATTAAAATATTTTTACCCAACTTTGCCCGCTTAATGGCCATGTGGTCATTACTCCATTTTCATGTGTCTTATCTTTTTTTCATTAAAGCAACACCCCACCTATAAACTCATCGTTGCGGCCAACCGCGATGAATTTTATAATCGTAAAACAGCCGCGGCTGATTTCTGGAAAGATTATCCAAACATTTTAGGTGGAAGAGATTTGGAGGCCAATGGCACCTGGATGGGTATGACAACGTCTGGAAAGATCAGCATGCTCACCAACTATCGTGATCCAAAAAATATCAACCCAAGTGCTCCTTCACGCGGACAATTGGTTTCTGATTACCTGGAACAACAGATCGCTCCGGAAGATTATTTAAATAAAATCGCACCGAATGCTTCGGCTTACAATGGTTTTAATTTGTTGGTGGGCAACTCTGAAGAATTCTTTTACCTCTCGAACTATAAAAAAGGAATCGATAAAATTGCATCAGACTTGCACGGGCTGAGTAATCATTTACTGGAAACAGCCTGGCCCAAGGTAGTGCGCGGCAAACAAAAATTTGAAAAATTCCTGGCGCTACCTGATCTGACATCTGATCAGTTATTTGAATTTCTTTATGATGGTGAACGTGCGAGCGATGACCAACTGCCTGATACGGGCATTGGACTGGAACGCGAACGTGCGTTGAGTTCGATGTTTATCAAATCACCTGGTTATGGATCAAGATGTTCCACCGTTATTTTAGTCGATCAGAAAAATAACGTAGAATTTTCGGAACGCGTGTATAACCTTGAGACGTTTGAATACTTTACAAAGAAGTTCCAATTTAAAATTAAAGAAAGCTGAATATAATTTGTGGCTTAGTGCCTTGGTGGCTGGAAGGAAATTTTAACCACAAAGACACGAAGGACACGAGTTTCACAAAGAAGCATGACTAAAAAAAAGAAAGACCATACACCCTTTGCCTTGAAGGTGATCCGTTGGGGATTTCCCAAACTGGAGAAAATTGCTCCGGCACTGGCACATCGATATGCTGTTCGTTTGTTCTTCACACCATTCCGTTATACCGTTCCCGAGAAGGAACGGGAATTTATGTCGACTGCGGAAACATTTATTGTAACCGCGAACGGGAAGAAGGTGCAAGCTTATGCGTGGGGAAAAGGACCGGTTGTCATGTTGGTGCATGGCTGGGCCGGACGGGCCGGGCAATTCAGAAAATTTATTCCTGAGCTGGTGAAAAATAATTATCGTGCAGTAGCTTTTGATGGACCCGCACACGGAAAATCAGAAGGAAAGCAGACAAATGTTTTTGAGTTTGAAACTACATTCCGGCAGATCATCGAAAAGGAAGGAACTCCTGTAGCAGTGATTGCTCATTCCTTTGGCGGCATCGCTTCTATTTATGCTATTCGTCATGGATTGCCAGTGACAAGGCTGATCAACATTGCAAGTCCCAGCATCAGCGACTTAATTGTAAAAGGATTTGTAACCACCATCAACGCATCGCCTGCAACCGGTGAAGCATTCAAGGCTTATGTTTTAAAGGCATTCGGCAAAAGCTTTGACGAGATGGCTGCTATTCATCAGATCAAATTTTTACCACACCCTCTGCAGTTGTTATTGATACATGACGACAGTGACAAGGAAGTATCGATGAAGCATCCACTGGAATTACAAAAAGTTTATCCATCAGCTCAATTATTTCAGACATCGGGTCTTGGGCATAACCGAATCTTAAAAGACGATGCGGTGATTCAAAAGTGCATCGAGTTTATTCAACATTAAAGTCAGTCAAGGGCGAGTCAGCAGGTTTCGACAGGCTCAACCTGACAGGAAATATTACTTGTTCTAGTCGTGCAGCTACTTGAGCAAACAGTTGCCGTGCGACTTTGTAACAAATGCCAGGGCGGGGCGTCTAACCGTTGACTGTGAAGCGTGGGTCGGAGGCGGTATCGGCCAGGGATGGAGGCATTGTTGGAGCCCGAAGTGGAAATGAGCGTGAGATGGCGACTGCCGACAGCCCGGTGGCCCCGAGGCGCAAAGCATCGGGGCCAGGCCGCCAAAGAGAAAAAACAGGAAGAGCGGTGAAATGAGGCTTTGAAGCGTTCGTTGTAAATTTTTGGGACGAATTCGGGGAGGCTCTCGAGGGTTTTGACGGTTATTTTTGTGCAAATTTGAGCGAAATTGAAACCAAAACGTTATTCATCAGTTGAAGCATAGATAAGTATCAACTTTATTGATTTAGTAAACATCTTTAGCACCAAACGACCAGGCATGCCACACATTATTGAAACCAAGAATATCTCCCGGATGTACAAGATGGGAACGAACATCGTGAACGCGCTTCAGGATATTTCCATCGCTATTAACAAAGGAGAGTACGTTGCTTTTATGGGACCATCTGGTTCGGGTAAATCGACTTTGATGAACATTGTTGGCTGTTTGGATACGCCTACCGGAGGAACGTACATGCTGAATAATCAATTGGTGAGTGAAATGACGGAGAATGAACTGGCGGAGGTACGCAACAAAGAAATTGGTTTCGTATTTCAGACGTTCAACCTGTTGCCAAGAGCTTCGGCTTTAGAGAATGTTGCGTTGCCTTTGATCTATGCAGGTTATAGCAAGAGCGATCGCGAAGAAAAGGCGATGATTGCGCTGGAAGGTGTAAATCTTGCAGACCGTTATCATCACAAGCCAAATGAATTATCGGGTGGCCAGCGACAACGTGTGGCGATTGCGCGCGCGCTGGTGAACAATCCTTCCATCATTCTTGCTGACGAACCAACGGGTAACCTCGATTCAAAAACATCCTACGATATCATGGCGTTGTTTCAGGAGTTGCACGACAAGGGCAACACCATCATCATGGTAACACACGAAGATGATATCGCACACTATGCACATCGCATCATTCGCTTAAAAGACGGTTTGATCGAGTGGGATAAGATAAACAACGAAATTGCGAGAAGACCTGCGGAAGCAGCCGTAGCGCAATAAGCATTTCTAACTATAGAATTAAAGACCCCGACTGATCGTTGGGGTTTTTTGTTTTAATCTCACAGGGAAATCAAAAAAGGATTGATGGCATTAGTGATCAGGTTCACCGGTTGGGCGAGAGTTCCTAAAAATGTAACTTACTTGAATACTGGTAATTCCGGTTTTGGCGTTAACATTGAATGAGAAAGTTCTTCCCCTTACTTTTATTTTTTGGAATAGCTGCCAATTCCTTTGGTACCCATTTGCGCGGTGGACAAATTACCACGCGGGTGATTGACTGCGCTTCGCATACTTATGAAATAACCATAACCATTTATACTAATTCGAGTGCCGGCATACCTGTTGGAGACGGCACTTTGCTTTTTGGCGATGGTGTGTCATTTCCTGTCCCGAATTTTACATCAGCGATTCTTGATATGACAAATTCCGTTGGCATTGCTGTTTACAAAATAAATCACACCTATGCGACAGAGAAGGGATTCACGATCAGTTACTCAGAGGTCAATCGGAACGCTGGAATATTGAATCTAAAAAATTCTATTGGCGCTGCATTTTCCATCAGCTCTTATGTGCTGGTCAATTCATCGCTTTGTCAATCGACCATACAGTTCGAAATTCCTCCAATCGATCTGGCATGCTCACAACTCGCCTTCACACACAACCCTGGTGCTAATGTGCCGTTGGGCGACAGCCTTTCGTATCAATTAGTTGCTCCTGCACAGGGAGAAAATATTCCAGCGGATGGCTACCAAAATCCAAATGATGCTGCCTTCTATACCTCCAACTATCAAACAGCTAATGAAGAAGGGAACGGTCCGCCTACTTATTCAATTGATCCTGGCGGCACGTTGAACTGGAATGCACCTGGCAACATTGGTGAATACGCTGTTGCGATTAAAGTATTTCAATGGACCTATCTAAATGGTGCGTGGGTGAATGTCGCATGGGTAGTGCGCGACATGCAGATTATCGTGAAAGATTGCCAGGCAACACGGCCGTATCTCCTGCTTCCGTCAACTCTTTGCGCGATGGTTGGCGATACGGTGATTCAAGACTTTAAGGCAAAAGACAAAGAAGGAAATCCTGTAAAGGTGGAAGTGACCACGTTTGACAATTTCCAGTCATCGCCTTTGACCTTTCAATATGTTGGTGTGAATCAATCCACGCAAACACCTCATGATACTGCGCACGTGAAATTAAAATGGATCATCACGTGCGGATTTCCACGACCGCAGGCCTATCGCTTTGTATTCAAGACAAGTGCTTATTTAAAAAACGGTGTGAGGATTTCCTCTTTTCAAACCTGGGATGTAAAAGTAAACGGTCCTCCACCAGCATTTAGAAGTTTGAACCTGGACGTTTCAAAAAAATCATTAAACCTCACATGGAAAAATTATCCTTGTGAAAATGCTTCGGTGGTTCAGGTATGGCGAAGAGTGGACCACTTTTCGCCGAACGTAAATTCATGTACACCGGGCATTCCGGCATCGTGGGGATTTGTAAAAATTGGCGAGAGTTCAACGGGCAACTTTGTCGATCGATCGCTTTCGGCAGGCGCTACCTATTGTTATCGGCTGCTTGCCGTTTATTCGGTTGCCGATAAAATCGTGAGCCTCGTCTCCAAAGATACGTGTATCGGGCCCCTTATTGTAGATGCTCCGGTCATGACAAAAGTTTCGATTGATAAAACCAACAAAACGAATGGCAGAGTAAATCTGGTTTGGACATCTCCTTTTCAGATCAACAAACAAACCTTTACACCACCGTATCAATATGACTTACTAAAGACTGTTGATGAAACGAATTTCCAGCTCGTAAAAAGTAAAATGACAGATACTACGTTTGTCGATTCTCCATCCAACACACTGGAATCAACTATCGGGTATAAGGTGATTGTGTATTCGCCCACCAGTGTTGCAGGCGAAAATCCAATTGACACCAGTTCAGTCGCCTATTCACCGCGGCTTGTATTCAAATCTCTTCAAAATGGAATTGCTTTAAACTGGCGCACCGAGACGCCCTGGTCCAACCGAAGTAGTCGTTTCCCCTGGCATTATATCTACCGAAAAGATGTAGACGATGTCAACTTTCAGTTGATGGACAGTATCAACGTCACGGAAATAGATAGCAGTGTGTTCTATTATGTAGACGAAGGCAAGATCGCCCGGTTTGCCTTCACGCCAAATGTTGTTTACGGTTACAGAATTGAAACACAAGGTGCGTATGGCAATCCACTTATTCGGGAGCCGTTAAGAAATTTTTCAAATGAAATACATGCACAGCCGATTGATAAAGATCCACCCTGTGCACCAACTCTTGAAATAACCGCCATGCCCTGCGAGCTGATTAAGAGCAGTCCATGCTCTATCACGAACTTCAAAAACTCACTTCGCTGGACGTATCCCCCAGGGTGTGGCAATGATGTGGCTTCTTTCAATGTTTATTTTCTTGAGAACAGAGAAGCAGATTCAACGCTGATCGCTTCAACAGTCGATTTTAGTTTTGATCATAACAAGCAGGTGTCCATGGCAGGTTGCTACGAGGTGACGGCTGTCGATTACTTTGGGAATGTCAGCAAGCCTTCTCTGAAGGTTTGTGTTGAAAATTGTTTGAATGTTTTTATTCCAAATGTAGTAACGATCAATTCGGATGGATTAAATGAATCGTTCCCCGGATTTGCCGATGGCTCGGATAAAAGAGATCCATCAACTTGCCCGAGGTTTGTTCAGGAATACTCGCTTCAAATTTTCAATAGCTGGGGCGAACGCGTTTACTCGGTTGACAACCTTTCACCGTCCGAATCAAACTTTGAATGGAAAGGCTGGGATGAAAAAGGTAAGGAGCTACCAACAGGTATTTATTATTACTCCACGGATATCAATTTCAATTCTCTGGATCCGAAATTGAAAACAAGAAATGTAAAAGGTTGGGTGAATCTCATTCGCTGACAACCTCACCCAACTTGTTTCCTACGCGTTACATCAAATCCCACTCTTTCCTTTTCTTTCTTGAAAGCATTGCATCCGCTTCTTTATCATCAATAAATGATTCTCGCTTAGCCTGCCAGTTTAGTTTGCGACCCAGGCGCCAGGAGATCAAAGCGAGGTGCATCGGCAACGTCATCTCTCGCACATAAGCAAGATTTGATTCGGAGGGCAGTCTTGATTTCACGGAGTCGACAAAGTTTTGCTGATGACCGGGGGAGCGCATTAAAATTTTTGGAACATTGGGTAGCTCTGTGACGGTTTCACCATTGATGGTAATCGATTTCGTATCGTAATCACAAATGAGTGTGCCTTTGTCTCCTTCAAAGTAAGCCCCTATTCCCATCTCTGCAGCGCCCGGCACATTGGGGGGTTGTGTTGTCCAATACAGTTTTAAATTGTCAAATTCAAAATCTACGTCCAGCCACTTCGGTGCATCGGCAACGCCATCGGTCTTCTCACCTCGTGCATTGATTGTCTTTAAACCTTGTGGATGAACCGCCCACCACACTACATCGGCAATGTGACACCAGAAGTCAGCAAACACGCCACCTGAGTAATCCAGAAAGTAGCGATAGGTGAAATGGCAACGCTCAGGAAAATAATCGGTAAGCGGAGCGGGACCAAGCCACATGTCCCAGTTTAATGTTGAAGGAGGAGTTTGTGGTTTAGGATTTCCAAGGCCCGGAGAAAATCCATTTTTCCAGATGCGAACGGTATGAACTTTTCCGATTGCACCGGACTGAATGATTTCAACGACACGATGATAATTATCGCCAGCATGAATTTGTGTGCCCAATTGAAACACGCGCTTATGCTTCTCCAGGCTCTTCAACATCAGTTGCCCTTCTCTCACATCATACGAAAGTGGTTTTTCGCCATACACATCTTTGCCTGCCTGAAAGGCTAGGGTAGCAATGGATGCATGCCAGTGGTCGGGTGTCGCGACTGTAATCGCGTCAATGTCTTTGCGATCCAACACATGACGGAAGTCGCCATAGGTTTTCGCTTGTGTATCCGGATGAAGCTCTTTCAACTTCTTGAGTGTTCCGTTTAAATGATCTTGATCAAGATCACAGAGTGCAACGATATCTACATCGGGCAAAGCAGCGAACCAATTCATGTGATTGTTGCCCATCCCACCCAGACCGATATGTGCAATCCTAAGTTTGTCACTCGGTGCAGCCTTCGAGATGAGAGAAGGTAAAATGGTAAAACCTAACGCGCTGATCGCGCTCTTCTTTAGAAAGTCTCGCCTGTTAATCGGATGGTTCATCGGGCTAATGGGTTGGTTTGATTAACCCGAATCTATTAAAAAGCTATGTAGAAGACAAGTATTTGCCAGGAAGGCTCAAAGGCACTAATGTCTTAAGTACAAGAATTTGTTAAATCTCTATTTCATCAACGGCTGATATCAACTGCTGCTAGTAAATTCCTCGTATTCGGGAAGACACCAGACTTATAATATGATTCTTTTAATGCCCTGCTTTATTAACGGCACATTGAAATTTATTAAGTATCCCAGGCGTAATCCCGTCAACTTCAAATGACTGAGCACCTGTGCCTGCCAAACTGCGTTTACCTCATCAACCGCTTTGATCTCGACTATTACTTTGTCTTCCACTAAAAGATCAAGTCGTAAGCCCTCGTCAAATTCAATTCAATCATATTCAATTGGAATATTAACCTGGCGAGCTACTGAGTAATCTGACTTTCTTAATTCATGAGCCAGACAAACTTCATAAATCTTTTCCAGAAGGCCAGGTCCTAATTTAGAATGAACTTTGAAAGCAGCGTCCACGATTGCCTTCCCAATTGCTTCCTCTTCGTCTGATAGCTTTTTGAATTCCATTGTGTCTTCGTGCCTTAGTGGCAAAAAAATCACTTACCGTAAATCTGATTCAACACACCCGCCAGCCTCACTCCTGCTTTCAGCACTCTGTCTTTGGCGGTGCCCAGATATTTGTACGAATATTTATAACTCAGATTACCATCGCCAATATCATACACTTGCTTGCGATAGCTCATCGATTCGGTCGCCCACTCGCGCACCGATGTCTTTTGCCACGCGGCCACGGTTACGGCATCGGGCTTGCCGAGTGACATCGCCAATTCAGTATAGCTTAACTTAGTGTCATCAATCATGTTGCTATCCCACACAGTGTGAAGGTTAGAATCATTATGAAACCATTTCACTTTCACTTTGTTTCCACCCTGATCATCGCAGCAACCCACGTGCAACGGTTGATGAATGTCTCCCACCAGGTGCACCAACATCTTTAAATATTCGATCTCTTTCTTCCGATCTAGTTTATGTGTCTTCAACTCAGCAACAATTCTTTCCAACGTCATGATCACATCACCGTTCGGATTCTTTTTTGATTTGTCATAGGTCTGCCCTGCTTCAATCGTCACCCAATGCCAGTCGGTTGTATAGTTGTACGTAGAGTCCGATCGGATTTCATCCATCCACGTACTCGCCATGGCCAGCGATTCCTGTCCCAGCAATTGCTGGATTCTTTTCTTCGCTTTCGCGGAAAGATGTTGTTCAGCGATCAGGCCCGTTGCGCGATGGCCCGTTACGCCCCAGCCAAACACATTACCAATAGAAATTGAGCATAGCAAGACAAGAAAGAAACGTTTCATTTGATTGATTTTTAAGATTCGATCGCAATATTAAGACTTTCAATCCAATCAAAATTTCCTTACGATGATATAAAGGTTAAATTTGAGATAGACGGCTTATGGAAAAGACGGTTAAACTTTCGGCCATTCTAGTGGCCAATCAAATCGACATCAAAGGTCTTAAGGCATTTCTTGAAATCAAGCCGACCTCCGATTCGTCAACGGAATTATTTTACAGTTTCGGTGGCGATCGCTATCAATATTACTTCAACTATGGCGTCATCGTTTTCTCCGGGCATTCCGAAGATGAATTTAAACTGGCCGTAAAAACGGTGCAGCCGTATTTGAAAAACGCTACCACCAACTGGCTGCGCGATGATATGAAAATAAGCCTGGGCGAAGTTGGTAAAATGGAATTTGAATTTGATCAGGTCGTAGTGGATCACCTGGACGACAAAGTATTTCGGATTGCCATGCTTAACCTGGCCCAATCTGTTGCACTTGACCATTACAATGGTGTGTGCGAAAATTTGCTCACCGAAATTAAAGGCTTTACCAACCACCTGGAGCAAACTGGCAAGCTGAGTATCAACCGCAGAAACATGCTCAAGTTTATTGGCAAGGCTCTGAACACTCAAAATGAAATTGCCGACAACATCTACATCTTCGATGCGCCCGAGCAAGTGTGGGACGATGAATACCTTGATAATCTGCACAAAGGATTGATGAAACACTTTGACCTGCGCGTGCGTTTCAGTGAAATTGAATACACACTCCGCATTATTGAAAGCAACCTCAGCGTCTTTCGTGAAATCTCCCATCAACGTGAAAGCAACATGCTGGAGTGGATCATCATTATTCTTATTTTAGTGGAAGTGTTTAATCTTTTCATTTCCAAACTATTCTGACATGCCCAATCGCCAGGCGCTCTTTCTGGATTTCGATATCAAAGCACAACCCGATGAGGTAACTTGCGGCCCTACGTGCCTTCACGCGCTGTATCAATATTATCACGATCCCATTTCCTTGAAAGAAGTTGTAGATGGTGTGAAGCATTTGAAAACAGGTGGAACATTGGCCGTGATGCTGGGCAACCATGCGTTGAAGCGTGGATACAAAGCACACATCTACACATACAATCTCAATGTGTTTGACCCCACGTGGTTCAAGCAATCTCCTGCTAAGATGATTCAATCCCTGAAGCGACAGATGCAATACAAATTCAATACGAGAAAACTACAAGTTGCTTCCAAAGCCTACATCAAATTTTTAGAAGCAGGTGGCAGAATCCTGAATTCAGAATTAGATGATACACTCATCAAAAGTTATTTGCGCAGACAAGTGCCCATCTTAACCGGATTAAGCGCTACGTACTTATACGGCACCGAACGTGAAATACCAGCCACCAATAAATATGACAGTATTAAAGGCGAACCGGTCGGGCATTTTGTTGTGATCAATGGCTATGACGAACCATCGGACACCGTTTACCTGGCCGATCCTATGAATCCCAATCCATTGAAGAGTCAATACTATAGCGTAAACTTTGACCGCCTGATCAACAGCATCATGCTGGGTATTGTTACCTACGATGCAAACCTTCTGATTATCGAACCCAAAGAGAAGTAAGATATCAATTTGCCAATTATCAGGGAATGAAAAACGTCTTCACTCTATTACTCATAGCAATAACTTATTTAGCATCGGCTCACGCTGATACCACCAATCTGAAATTGCACCTTTCAGTCTTAACACAAACAACTGGCTATAGAAATTATAAGAACACAAAGCTATTAGACAATACAGCCAACTACATTTTTAACCATTTTAAAAGGTATGCAGATACAGTTTATTTTCAGGAGTATAGTGTAGATAATCGCTTGTATAAAAATGTAGTTGGCGTCTTCGGAAAAGACAATTCGCAGTTAGTCGTTGTTGGCGCTCACTACGATGTATGCGGAAATCAAGAAGGAGCAGACGACAATGCAAGTGGTGTTGCAGGGCTACTTGAATTGGCACGACAACTAAAAAATCAAAAAACAAAATATAGAATAGAACTTGTCTCCTACACACTCGAGGAACCTCCCTATTTTAGAACTGAATCAATGGGAAGTTACGTGCATGCCAAATCGTTGGCAGATAAAAAGTCAGATGTCTATGGAATGATTTCTCTGGAGATGATTGGCTTCTTCAAGGATAGCAAGAAAACGCAATCCTATCCTCTTGGATTCTTGTCTTTGATGTATGGAAAAAGGGGAAACTACATCACGCTGGTAAACAAATTTGAAAAAGGAAGGTTCGCTCGTAAATTCTCTCGTACATTCAAGAGAGAAAAAACAATCATAACCAAGAAGTTCATTGGTCCAAAGTCCCTGACGGGAATAGATTTTTTGACCATTTAAATTACTGGCAGTTTGGCTACAGCGCATTAATGATAACCGATACGGCCTTTTACAGAAATCATAATTATCACGAAAAGACAGACACACTTCAGACACTCGACATTGTAAGGATGGCGAAAGTTATCGATGGTGTTTTCAATTCTTTGATTAAGCTAAAATAGTTTCATACTGATATTAACCTATGCCTAAGTTAATTGTAGTTGAAAAACCTGACACCTGGAAGTTTAGCCTGGACGATGTGGCCGTGATCTCGCCTGCTCAATACATTTCCGATGAAGCCTATCAGAGCGCGAAGAATTTAAAAGTACTAAACCTTTGCAAGTCTTATCAATATCAAAGCGAAGGCTACTATGTTTCTTTGTTGGCCGAGGCGCGCGGACATAAAGTATTGCCCGGTGTTTCCACTATTCAGGATTTTAGATTTCCCTCTATTCTGCGCGATGACTCCCTGGACTTTGATGCGTTGATTCAAAATACATTTAAAGGCGAACCCTACGATCGAGTTGAATTCAACATCTACTTTGGCAACGCGCAATCGGAAACACTCAACAAATTAGCGCTGCAATTATTTCAACTCGTGCAAGCTCCTTCTGTGCGTGCCGCCTTTTCTAAGAAAAATAAATGGGTACTTCAAAGTATCCGCCCCATCAGCTTAAGCGAAGTGCCGGACAACGATCGTCCGTTGCTCATCTCATCGTTGGAAAAATATTTGCTTCGCAAGCGTGATTATCGTCCGGATAAAAAGAAATACGACCTCGCCATTTTAGTGAATCCCGATGATCCTAATCCGCCATCGGATGATCGAGCATTGAAACGTTTTTACAAAGCTGCGCTCGAAGCGGGGTTCAACACAGAGTTCATTACCAAAAACGATTTCGATCAGATCATTCAATACGATGCACTGTTCATCCGCGAGACGACCAACGTCAACCATCACACATTTCGTTTTGCCAAGAAGGCCGCCTCTCTTGGCCTGGCGGTGATTGACGATCCCGAATCGATATTAAAGTGCACGAACAAAGTGTATCTGCACGAACTTTTGCACGCCCATAAAATCCTTACGCCAAAATCATTTGTAACATCCGAAGAGAATTGCCACTCCATTCCTGAAAAGATGGCGTTCCCTTTCATCCTCAAACAACCCGATGGCGCTTTCTCCAAAGGCGTGTTCAAAATCAACAACCTCGAAGAGTTCAAACAAGTGCGCGACAACATGTTTGAAAAATCAGACTTATTGATTGCGCAGGAATTTTTACCGACACCATTCGACTGGCGTGTGGGCGTAATTGACAATCAGGTGATCTATGTCTGCAAATATTTTATGGCATCCGAACATTGGCAGATCGTGAACTGGAATGCCAACAAAGAATCGCAGGATGGCGAAGTCGAGTCCATTGCGGTTGATCAGGCGCCTTCGGGCTTGCTGAAAACAGCATTGAAAGCAACGTCCTTAATTGGCAAAGGACTTTATGGCGTTGACATGAAAGAAGTAGACGGCAAGTTTTATGTGATTGAAATCAACGACAATCCAAACATCGATGCCGGCATTGAAGATAAAATTTTAAAAGACCGCCTCTACGACATCATCATGGAAGTGCTGTTAAACAAAATAAAGACCGGAAAATGACAACGTCACGCCTCTCACTTTTCCAGGCTTATGGCATTGAGCTGGAATATATGATTGTCGATCGCGACACGCTTGATGTGCGATCGATCACGGACGAGCTATTAAAACACGAACTCGGTGAATACGGCAGTGACTTTGAAAATGGAATTGTAACGTGGTCGAATGAATTGGTAATGCACGTGGTGGAGTTGAAGTCCACAAAGCCGGAAGCAGATTTTGTTGCGCTTAAGAAAGGCTTTCACGAAAACATCAAACGCATCAATTCCAATTTACAAAAATGGAATGCGATGTTGTTGCCCACGGCCGCGCATCCGTTTATGGACCCGGCCACCGAAACAAAACTGTGGCCGCACGACAACAACGAAGTGTATGCGATCTACAATTCCATCTTCGATTGCAGTGGGCACGGTTGGTCGAACTTACAAAGCACACATTTGAATTTACCTTTCGCTAATGAAGCGGAGTTTGCCAAACTGCATGCCGCCATCCGGTTGATCTTGCCGTTACTTCCTGCGCTTTGCGCGAGTTCGCCCATACTCAGCGGAAAAGTTTCGAATTACCTGGACACGCGATTGACTTATTACAAAACTAATCAAGCGAAGATTCCTTCTATCACGGGCCATGTGATTCCCGAAGCGATATTCTCTGAAGACGATTATCAGGATTTGATTTTTCATAAAATAAAAAAAGCTATTGAACCGTATGACGCGGAAGATATTCTCGATCCCGTTTGGGTAAACTCGCGGGGAGCTATCACGCGCTTCGATCGCGGGTCTATAGAAATCAGGATCATGGACGTGCAGGAATGTCCCTCGGCTGATTTGGCAATTGTGACGCTGGTGATTGAAACCTTAAAAGCTTTTGCCGATGAAAAATTTATTTCGTTGCAAGATCAGATGACATGGCAGGCCGAACCACTCGCAACCTTATTAGATAAGACTATTGCAGCCGGACCAAAAGCCGTCTTTGAAAATATCGATTACCTGAAAATATTTGGGATCAACAACAGGGCCTCTGTGCGCGAAATCTGGAAAGCCATCATCAGTGAATTAATGAAAGACGACCACAGCCCCGTAAAACCGTGGCTGCCCGAATTAAATATCATCCTCACCAAAGGCACACTCTCTGAGCGCATACTCAAATCATTGAAGGGCGATGTCTCAAGAGAAAGTTTGTTGAGAGTGTATAGAGACTTGGCGGGTTGCGTGGCGGAGAATAGGATGTTTGTTGGGGGCGCCTAATAAATTTCTCTGCTTATTGCCCGCTGTTCTCCGGGCTGACTTTACTTCTGTCAATACTATAGTAACTGTTGTCTTTCCAATATTCTCAACATAATGCTTACCTACTTTGTCACTCCACTCTGCATGGCCTGATATTTCCTCAGCGTCAAACGGTTTCCCATTTTCAGGATAAATTCTAAGCAGTCCGCCTGAAACTACATAAGAAGTTTTTGGAGGATGTGTATGTGTGCTGTCTTTTTCTCCTGGCTTGAGGGAATATTCAATGACCCTTACAAATTCATTTTCTAGTAATATCTTCACTTTATCAGGCGAGGCCTTAACAAAGTCTATTTCTGTCGTGTCGATTTGCGTTAACGCTGCCTGTTGCAATGAGTCATCTAATGTTTTCGGGTTATTACCTTCTACAGACTTTGAATTTTGACTACATGATATAGTCAGAAAAGTAATTGCGATAAGAAAAGCTTGTTTCATCATATCGTTAGTTAATATCGATTTAGATCAATGTCTGATACTCGTCAGCGGAACGATCGGGAATTCAAAGCTGCGTTTCTCTACCGTGCAGTTTTCTAATTACCAATTTCCGTTTGAAGATAATGTCCGATAACTGTAGAGTCCGCTTTTACAATAATGAAATCCTCAATGTCCCCGAAGCGAATCTTCACGGTGTCACCAAGTTTATAGTTTTTTAATGTGTTCGGTACGTTGTCGAGGACGCAGTTGAATCCATTATCATAAAGGGAAAATGGCGGCGACCACATGTGTTCAAAGTCGTCCTTGTCGCTAAAGACTGCTTTCAAGGAAAAAGAATAATTCTTTTGTTCATTGTACCTCTCAAAATAATCTACGAAGTATGTAAGACTGTCTTGAGCAGCTTGTCTTGCCCTTTCAACTCTTGGGTCGTCCACTTCCAAAGGTCGAATGTTTTTCTTTGTCCCATTGACCTTGATTTTTATCTATTTTCGAGCACGAGAAAAGTAACGCAATCAATAATATTATCAAGGTCCTCAATTTCATTCTCGAGTTTATAGAGTCCAAGTTTGTCCGGAGAAAATGGCACCCAACGTTTTGGCGGCCGTATGCGGTCCTTCTTTACTTTCCAAGTTTGTACCTTTCATACCTCACTTTTTCCGCTGTCTCAGTGTTGGCAATGTTAAACCTGTCGGGAATGAACAACTCATTGTCATGAATTACAAATGGGAAAGCCTTCCCAAAAGGGACTTTGAATTCCTCTCTATCGTTTTTGACAATCAAATAATAATCAGTCCATGGTCCTGTTTCTGAAACCTCAAATCGATAAGTATTAACTGAGTCCAGCGGAATTAATTCATCGTCAATTCCGCTTTCTCTATACTTCTTCGTGTTTCTAAACATGTCAGCTACAATTGGTGGCAACTCGTCAAACGGAACGATTTTGTTTTCAAGTGTATTAATTTCAGTCTTTTCAGTCGTCCATGCCCGATAACCAAATATTACCATTAGTCCGACTAAAGTTGCCAAAATTAGTTTATTCCATTTTTTCATTCTTTTGGATTACCCACCGCCCGTTGCCTCCAACGTTGTGTGTTTATAGTGGCTGGAGGTTTTGAAGTCGGTCTCATTGCCTTACCTGACGGAAAGATGTTTGAAAACTAAAGCTGCGAATTTACAGTTGAAATACCTGAACTTTTAATGGTTAGTCGTTTCTTCCCTTGATCGTTCAATAAGATAATATCCTGCCAGGTTTGAAACCAAAATCAATGTCAATAGGATAAGAATGTCAGTAGTCGCAATTGGAAAATCAAACATCAAAAAACATATCACCAACGGAATTATCGGCATACAATAGTTTAAAGCTCTTAGCGTATCATTAAAACTTTCAGAAAAACAAATCATCATTCCATTGTAAATACTTAGTCCAAGAATACACCCGAAAGCAATTACTGTCCCAAATACTATAGTGTTTATGTCACTATATTCATCATCAACGGAAATTCGAATAACCGCTGCTATTGTCAGAACGGTGATAAATAGTACATGAGTCCAAAGTCTTTTAAAGACATTGAAAGTCCTTCTTCCCATAGTTGCTATTGTTCATTTTTAGAAGTTTGTCCCGAAACGGCTAGCTGCCAACGTTTCGTGTTTATGATGGCTGAGGATTTCTGTGTCGCGCCTTGTCACACGAGCCGAACGAAATTAAGAAACAAAACTACACCGCAACACCTGAACCTCGCTATGTTTCATAGCCCCATTGCTGGCAGTAGTTGGGCTTCGTCCATCTCAGTCGGTCGGTTCTGTCTTCAAGTATTAATCACACTTGTACTTTTCCTTTAGTTCTCGCGAAACGTCATTTAACTCGTACAATGCTTCGTCACTTACGCGACTTAAAATCTCTCTTCTCTTTTTTACTAACTCATCATATTTTGAAGGATTGTTGGTGCGCTTCACCTTATTTTTTTTAACCAGTTGAGTCGCATTTTCCCTGACTGATTCGTCTTGGCTCTTGTCGTCCGAATACTCCTGGATTACTTTATCACCCTCACAAGTGCAAGTGTACAGTAGAAAATTTAATAGGTAGATAGTTGTTGTGGGGTTCTTTACTGTCTTCATTTTTTCAATAACACTTTTTATATACAAGTCGCTTTTTATTGGAAGCAGCATGAAACGCAATGACAACCCTACGTCTAAAGACATTGCGTGTTGAGGAATGTAAGCAACAAAATTCTCTTCCGAAATTATTTTCAGGGCTGCTTCAGTCGTATTCAACCCATTAACTGCAAAAAAATTCATTGTCCTTACATAGTCAGCCCTGTCGATATCCTGCAAATTTCCTTTCGTCATTGCGTCCAAGGCAATTTGATAGTCGTCCTTTGATTTTGTCAGCGAAAGAAGAAGGTGTCCGCCATCATATAAGAAGAACGCTGGATTGTTTACATCCTTTAACTCCTTTCTCAATTCGTCCAAGTATTTGTCTTTGTTATCCGTTAACTTTTTCCAGAAGTCGTCCATGAGTTTTGCTTTTGGCGCTTGTTCTTGTCTCGATAATTTATGAGGTTCAAAGTTGTAGATATTTTGAATTTCGTCATGCAAACTTTGTCCATAGGCACTTACTGAGGCAAAAATCATTAAGGCTAAAAAAAGTCGATTTCTAATCATTATCTAAAATTATTTTTTCTTTTAATTTTCTGTCGGCCTGATTTGTCGTTTACACATCACTGTCCACGGATTCGACCCAATTACCGGCAACTTCGGAATATATACAATTGCTGATATTTTCCTTATATCGTTGCGCTGTTTCAACAAGCAAAAATCTAACTGATTCCACCGCAAATCTTTCAGTCCTACTTAATAAAATTCTCATACAAGCTTCCAATCGACTCACGCAGCACGGCATTGATGTCTTTTACGTACACAGGGTTGCAGCCATTGGTGATCACCACAAATCCAAACTTCTTCTTCGGATGAAAAAACATGGCGCTGTAAAGTCCGTAAGCCGAGCCGGTGTGTCCCTTTAGTGTTTTGCCGGGCACGAGATCATCGGAACCGCGAATGGCCAATCCATAACCTTCTTCCTCCGATAATTTTGTTTGCATCGTCCTGGCACTCTTCTTTGACATAATCTTCACTCCGTTGCTCGTGCCGTAGTTCATGTGCATGATCATGTACTTCGCCAAATCAGACGCAGAAATTTTCATGCCACCTGTCGGTGAAAGTATAGGGGTGCTATAACCCATCACATAATTTTTTAACTCTTCCCTGCGCGGAGCGTAAGCGTTTGGAGAAGCGGTGAATGCTTTCGTTGCCGAATCATATTCGTACAGCGTAGTAAATCGGGTGTTGTCCAGCGAGTCCACGCAATAACCTCCGTATAATTTCAACGGATCCAGAATGTGGTGCTTGATGTATTGATCAAACCGCTCGCCTGATAATTTTTCCAACACCGTGCCGGTCATGTTATAGTTAAGGTTGCAATAACTGTACTTGCTTCCCGGTTCATAGTCGGAATAACATTTTGCCCAATCCGGATTCTTTGCGGGGTTGATCACATCCAGATTAAAATAGCCCTGACTGTCATTGATACTCGACCGGTGCGAAAGAATCATCTTCAACGTGATGACCTTGTCAGGAAATTTCGGGTTCCTGACTTTAAACCCAATAAGGTTACTGAAATCATCCTCCAATGATAATTTCTTCGCTTCCACCAACTGCATGATGGACGTTGCCGTAAACGATTTTGATATAGACGCTATTCTGAACAGATCACGGTCCGAAAGTGGCGTGTTGCTTTCTCTGTCTTTCAAACCAAACGAATGCGTGTAAATGATCTTTCCTTTCTTTACCACTGCTACCGAGAGGCCCACCACACTGCGTTGCTTCATGATGGCTTGCAGGTCGGCTTCAGCTTTTTCTGTTTGTGCATGGCTGAGTTCAATAATTGTCGCAGTAAAAAGAAACGTAAAAAAATATTGGAATAGTTTAGAAAGAGTGTTCATAGGTTGAAATTTAAAATAGCTATTTCTTTCTTCGTTTGTTCTTTACTTTATTACTGCTCTCGCTGAGAGACAAAACAGTCTTCGCATTCAGAGACGTAACGACTTTCTTTCCGGTTCGCGCTTCCAATTCCTTTCGCGCCTTCTGTGCCACCGTGCCGCCTTGCTTTGCCACTTTCTTATTATCATCAAAAGTTTTCGGCTTCACTGCTTCAGAAATTTCTTTAGCAGACGCTTCAGCCAGCATACTCAAGACCAATTCTGTATTGGTCATGTTATCGCGAAGGTTTTCTTTCTTTAATCCTTTCAGGATTTTGTATTCCTTGGTGGTTTTATCAGACCACGCCTTGGTGATAATATCTGTAAGCGTTGCAAATTGCACTCCTTCCCGTAGTCCTCGTTTCTTCCATTCATCGGTCAATTCCTTGCGAATCTCAATACTTTTCAGTCGTTGGTTTATCCAGTTCTCTGAGTATCCCAAATTCAGATATTGCTCCAACGCTCTATCAATCGTTAACTCAGGATCTTGCATCTCATCTAGTCGCTCAGACGCTACTTGTGCGATCCAAAGTTTAAAGGGCTCTGCTTTTGGAGAGGGCACAGATTGAATTAGGCGAAAAAGTTGTTCGGTATCCGCAACATCGGTGAGTCTCATTTTACCATCTTCTGCTGGTAATTTCAACTGGTTACAGTTTGTAACCGTTTCATTCCCTTCAATTGAAAGTCGGTGTTTTAATACTTTCCAATAATTCCGTGCCCCCTGAAAACTACTTTGATCACTAAGCACGGCAACAACATCAACAATGGAAAAGTACCATTTCTCCTGATCAGCATCCCAAACGGTTCTTACTTTCTTGTCTTCAAATATTTTGATTTCGCTTTGCTTTTTCATCGTATACTTTGTTGCAGTTCAACGGGAATGATCTCAAATCTACATTTTTGTAAGCTCAAAAACGCTTGACCAAATGAAAAACGAGATTGGTTTTTAACACGCCTGTCAATATCTTTAATCACGACTGCCGTGCACTATGAATCGTCTCAAAGCGCTCTTGCGAAACGTGTTTGGATTTTCAAGAACAGAAACCAACGCGTTTCTGGTTCTCCTGCCGCTCATGGTGTTATTTATTTTCTCCGAACCCATCTATCGGTATTTTGTCATTCAACGCACAGATGATTTTTCCAAAGAACGAAAGGAACTTGACAGCCTCACCGCACTTTGGGATGTTGCGAAGAAAAAAGATTCATTAGTCGCGACCGACAAAGCAAAATTCAAATTCAATCCCAACATCGCCACCGAAGAAGATTTTGTTGCCCTGGGTTTTCCGAACAATCTCACACAACGGATTCTTAATTACCGACAGAAGAAAGGAAAATTTATTATCAAATCCGATCTGAGGAAAATGTATGGAATGGATTCCTCTCTTTACATGGAGCTGTTTCCGTTTATCGACTTACCCGTTCAGAAAACGCCTCTAATCACCAAAGAAGAAATAAAGGAGATCAAAAAAACAGAAGATGCGTTATTTGATCTCAACCAGGCCGACACCGCGCAATTAAAAACGATCTACGGCATTGGGCCCGTTTTGGCAAACCGAATTATCACCCATCGAACAAAATTAGGCGGCTTTATTTCCGCACAACAACTAACAGAAGTGTACGGATTGGATACCGTTGTAATCAACCGGTTGAATAAAAAATCATTTATCGCTGAAAACTTTATACCGGCTCAGTTTAATATTAATCAGGCCGATGAAAAGACGCTGGCTGCGCATCCTTACATCAAATATAAATTAGCAAAGGTGCTCGTTACCTACCGCTTTCAGCATGGTAATTTCAAAACGATTGACGACCTTAACCAAATTCAGACAATCACCAAAGAAACCATTGAAAAACTAAGACCTTACATTACTTTCTAGCAAGAGGCCAATCATGCCGGCAACGATCAATACGATATTAGAAACCTACATCAGGCGCCTGACTAACCTTTCGGGAAATAACAGGATGTTGTATTTGCCGAGACTTGCGTCCGATCAATTCATCGATGTGCATGAATTCAGTCAGCTCAACAAAGAAAAATCATTCACCATCCTAGAAGCGCTCATGCGCGGACAGAGCAAAACGATTTGCCCGCTTGTGGATAGCCGGATGGAAGCAAGCAACGAAGCAAGCAAGAAATTAAAAAAACTCCTCCGCCTCGATCAATTTCTGTTTGAAGAACGCGGCACCAAAGACTTGCACATCGGCTGGCCGTTTGTAAAAGGAAAATTTTCGGATGGAACATCTGTACGCTGCCCGCTTCTTCTTTTCCCAGTTGAGTTAATTGTTGAGAATAATAAATGGGTAATACAACCACGCGAAGACGCGAACATCTCGTTCAACAAATCATTTTTACTGGCCTACTCTCTTTATAATAAAATAAAAGCTGATGAGGCTTTGCTCGAAGAAGATTTCGATGACTTCGATGAAGACAGCAATTTGTTTCGCACGGCTCTTTATCACCTGTTGCAAAGTAGCTCGCTGGATATTCATTTCAATCCCGATAACTATCGCGATGAACTGACTTCCTTCGCCTCGTATAAAAAAGAAGAATTTGATGCGCAGCATGGAAACGGACAATTGAAACTTTACCCAGAAGCCGTGCTCGGCATATTCCCGCAAGGCGGTTCGTTCCTCATCCCCGATTATCTTGACATCATTAATCAAAACAAAATACCCAGCTTCGAAGATTTTTTTTCGAAACGAAATGCAGAACCATCGCCTGACTCGGCAAAGCATTTAAATTTTATCTCGCAGGTAAAAGAGGAAAAAGTTTTTACAGGTTTATCATTAGATGCGTGGCAGGAGAACGCACTGAAGGCATCAAAGCTTGGTCATTCGCTGGTCGTGCAAGGCCCGCCCGGGACCGGCAAGTCGCACCTCATTTGCAATTTGATTTCTGACGCAATTGCTTCCGGTAGAAGTGTATTGGTTGTTTGCCAGAAAAGAGCTGCTTTAGATGTCGTGTATAACCGGTTGAAAGAACAAGGTCTATCCGACTTTCTAGCGCTGGTGCATGATTTTAAAAATGACCGCAGAGAAATTTATCAGAAAGCTGTTGCGCAAATAGAACGCGTGGACGAATATCGAACACGCAACAACGGCCTGGACACGATTCAACTAGAGCGCAGGTTCTTTCATGCATCGCGAAGAATTGATCAGATCACCGAAGAGCTGGAAGAATTTAAGTCAGCGCTCTTTGACGAACAAGAATGCGGCATCAGTGTAAAAGAATTATATCTGCGCTCGCAACCTTTTGGAGAAACGATAAACATCAAACAGGAATATCAGAATTTTAAAATCGGTGAGCTGGATGAATTTCTCAGAAAGCTTCGGGCTTACATTCATTACGCACAACGTTTCGAAGCAACTGACTATCCGCTACAGCAGCGCAAAGCCTTTACGCATTTTACATCTGCCGATCTGAAGACTTTGCTGAATATCCTGGATGAAATTCCATCGCTCATCAAAAAATTAACAGACGAGATATTAACGGTAACAAGTTCGGCCCCGGATTGGCAAACAGGTGAGGCTTTGCTGGAACGCAAAGAAGATGTTAAGGAAATGCTGCGGCTGCTTTACGAGAAGCCTAACTACAAATACTTCCAGCGTATGACGTTGGAAGACGATGAAGAGACCAGTTCACTCTGGCTTTCCAACATCAGACGGGTAGTGAACGATTGCTTCATTGAGGAAGGGCCCGAAGCCAGCACCCCCGTTCATCAACTCGGCACGTTTCAGAAAGCATTGAACAGAAGTATGAAGTCGCGCAAAAGTCTGATTGGTCTTATCCGCTGGGAATTATTTTCAGAAGATAAATACATGATCAGGCGTATTCTGGTCAACAATAATCTTAAAAGCAATAAGGCCGGATTTAAAACGCTGGAGCGAATGCTCGACAACCGGTTGAATCTCGAACACAATTTTTCAAAACTCAAAACAAAGGCGTGGCTGTTGGATCTTCCGGAGGATTACAACCAAAAAAATATTGACGCGTGGTTTGAGAAACAACTCAAGGCCTTGAAAGCCAAACTTCTATTCAGCTCCGTGCGCGGACTGAAAAACTTTGTTGATCCTAAAAATCTGGAGGAAAAAGATTTCAAAGGCAACCTTGACTTTCTATTTCGTCAGTTGCTCACCTACATTCCACAAAAAGAAAAATGGACCAGTCACCTCAGTCTGACCCAGATAGATCAGTTGACAAGCGACCCGGCACAGGTGGAGCAATTCAAAAACATTGTTCGAGAAGATTTTGATTCACTTTGCGAATACGACAAACTGAAAGCGGGGCTGAATGCGGATGAACTTATCGTAATCAATAAGCTCACAGAAAAAACTGGTAAGCTGGATTTCGAGACCGCTAAGTTTATATTTACCAACAGCTTGTTCCTCGCGTGGATCGAACATATTGAAACCAAGCATCCGGTGCTTCGCATCGTCTCATCCGGCAAGCTTACGTTACTCGAAAATGAACTTCGCGAACAGATTGAAGAAAAACAGAAGATCAGTAAAGAGATTATTTTGTTGCGCGCACGCGAGCGTGTGATCAACGAACTTGAATTTAATCGGCTCAAAAACCAGGTCACCTATCGCGATCTTCATCATCAGGTAACAAAAAAGAAAAAAATCTGGCCCATCCGAAAAGTTGTTTCAGAATTTGAAGAAGAACTGTTTCGTATTCTTCCGTGCTGGCTGGCTTCGCCTGAATCGGTGTCGGCTATCTTTCCGATGAAAGAAATGTTTGATCTGATTATTTTTGATGAAGCCTCTCAGTGTTTTGCCGAGCGTGGCATTCCATCTATGTATAGAGGTAAACAACTTTTAGTGGCCGGTGATGACAAGCAACTTCGCCCAAGCGACTTGTATCAGGTACGTTGGCAGGAAGAAGAAACAGAAGATCCGGATTTGGAAATCGATTCGTTACTGGAGTTGAGTGAACGCTATCTGCAACAAGTACAACTCAATGGACACTACCGAAGCAAATCCCCTGACCTGATTGATTTTTCGAATCATCATTTTTATGGAGGCGACTTGCATCTGTTGCCGGACGCCAGGGTATTGAATCAATCGGAGTCAGCGATTGAATATTTAAAAGTAAATGGCGTTTGGGAGAACAACACAAATAACAGCGAAGCAGAAAAGATTGCTGATCTGGTTTTATCACTTCATAAGCAATCTCCTGAAAAAGAAATAGGAATTATTACATTCAACGCTCCACAGCAATCGCTGGTGCTGGATAAACTGGAAGAAAAATTTACTCAGCAGTCTGCAAAACTTCCTGAAACACTTTTTGTGAAAAACATTGAGAATGTTCAGGGTGACGAAAAAGACATTATCATTTTTTCCATCGGCTATGCACCAGACGCTAAAGGTAAAATCAATATGCAGTTTGGATCACTGAATATTGCCGGTGGCGAAAATCGCTTGAATGTAGCGGTGACGAGAGCGCGGGAGAAGATAGTTATTGTATCCAGTATCTGGCCTGATGAACTTCGGGTAGAGGATACAAAAAATCACGGTCCGAAACTCTTAAAGCAATACCTTCAGTTTGCGAAAGAAGTATCGGAACGAAACAGAAAACCATTCCAATCAAAACGTTCCGCGCACCATGCCGATTGGTATCTTAAAGACCGCATCAGGCAGCACGGCAATTTTGAAAAGACAGAACTTCAAGTTGGTACGCTGCCATTTGCCGATCTGGTGGTGAAAAAAGAAACGCAGTACCACGGCCTAATCCTGACGGATGACGATCTCTATTATCAAAGCATTTCAGTAAAAGACCCGCACGCGCTGATTCCAAGATTGCTGGAACAAAAAAACTGGAAGCACACCATGTTGTACAGTCGCGCACATTGGCAAGACCGCGATAAGTTCTTTAATGAGATCGGACGTTTTGTAACGCAGTAAGTTACTTTGGTTGATAGCCCAACTCTTTCAACTCATCAGCCGTAAGATTGAGCACATTCACATCAAGTTTAATGGGAGTTAATGGCGTGTCGGTGGAATCGGTTTTCACCAGCGCAATGGCATCAATTACATCCAATCCTTTAAATACTTTTCCAAAGATCATATAGTCGCCATCCAATCTCGGCAGTCCATTTTTATTGACTACAATATAAAACTGGCAACCAGCCGAAAGTTTTTCTGCATTGCCATCGCGACCAATGCCCACCGCACCGTACACATGTTTGATGCTGTCTCTGAATTCCGGCTTCAATAAATAAGGAGAATCGGCAAAACCTTCAGGTGTGTCGGGGCAACCACCCTGAATCACAAAATTGTTGATCACTCTGTTGAACATAAGGGTGTCCCAATAATTGGCGTTGGCAAGTTTAATGAAGCTTTCCTTGTGGTTAGGCGTCTCGTCATACATCCAAAAAAGAATTTCACCCATATCGGTTTTAATCTGGCCTATGGGGTACGTCTGTTTTGTTTGGGTGGAACAAGCCATGAATATAACAGCAAGTAAAGCAAAGATTTTATTCATAAACTGGTTGTTAGTTGATGGTTAGTATTTGTTAGCATTGAAATGTTATTTCCGATAATCCAATGCCGGTGGACGATCGCCAATCAATGCTTCGTACTTAAAGTTCTCACCTCTGCGCTTACGCAATTCTTTCCAGGCCTCGTCAATGGTAGAAGGAGAATTGAATAAATCAATTGCCGTTAAGGCCATTGTCTTCGCTGCGATCATCATTCCCTTGTGACCAATCGAAGTGCCACCCGCTGCTACGGCCTGCCAGCTATGCGCTGCAGTGCCGGGCACCCAGGTTGCCACACGCAAGCCCGCAGTTGGCACCACCCAACTAATGTCGGCAACATCGGTTGAGCCACCACTTTCACTTTCTCTTAGTTCACCAATTTCATTTGTTGATGCAAGGTTAGGAATCGCACCACTAAATGTTTCCTGAATTTTCTTTCCAAATTCTTTTTCTTGATCGGTGAACGTATAGCCACCTACCGTGCGCAGGTTGGCGTCCATCACTTTCGCCAATGATTCACTTGGCAACATGTTGTATACACCACCTGTTACTTCATATTTCATTCTTGTTTCTGTTCCTAAAGCTGCACCTTCTGCGGCTTTCACCACTCTTTCCCAGGTAGACTTTACTTCTATTGGTTGCGGATGCCTTACATAATAATAGACTTCCGCGAAAGCGGGTACAACATTTGGTGCTTCACCGCCACGCGTGATCACATAATGAATACGTGTTGCATCCGATACATGTTCGCGCAGCATGTTCACCATGTTATCCATTGCCTCCACCGCATCAAGTGCGGAACGACCGCGTTCCGGAGATGCTGCAGCGTGCGAGGCCACTCCATAAAAACGAAACTTGCCCGACTTATTCGAAAGAGAATTGCCCCATCCTGCTGAGTTAGACGCACCAGGATGCCAATGCAACACAATGTCCACATCTTGAAACAAACCATCGCGCACCATATATACTTTTCCCGATCCACCTTCCTCTGCCGGTGTTCCATAAAAGCGAATGGTGCCAGATTTTTTATTGGCGATCAACCAATTTTTAATTTCAATCGCTGCGGCTGCGGATGCTGTTCCGAATAAATGATGACCACAGGCATGACCTGCCTTTTGATTGGGTATGGGTTTCAATTCAGGAACGGCTTCTTGCGAAACACCAGGAAGTGCATCAAACTCTCCCAGAATTCCAATCACCGGCTTGCCCGAACCATAACTTGCTGTAAAGGCAGTGGGCATACCTGCCACTCCGCTCTCCACTTTAAATCCTTCTTTGCTCAATGTCTCCTGAAGCAATTTAGAACTTTGCGTTTCCTGAAAACCAACTTCAGCATATTCCCAAATTTTGTGAGCGATACCCGAATACTGATCGTACTTTGAATCAATTGCTTTGATTACTTCAGGTTTTGTTTTTTGTGCATAGGACTGCAACACAACAAATAGGAAAATGAGCAGAAGGGAAAATCTGGATTTCATACGCTTAGGATTTGTTATAAAGGTAAACCAGGTGTTCGCAATTCCGAACACTTTTTTACGAATGGCTTTTGAAAGGAGATGGGCTACGTGGTGAGCGTTTCTATTTTCGAGGAAGTCCTCATCGTCTCGGCATGCTGACTGATGTCCAGACCGATCTTTTCATCTTCAGGTGAAACACGAAGGCGGGTGATCATACCGGTGATTTTAAAAATCAGATAAGATCCACCGAAGGTGAACACACCAACTATCACGAGTGCATACAGGTGAAACTTGAAGGTTTCAAAATGTCCGTTGACTAAGCCAACATCTTTGGCAAATACGGCAGTCAATAACATTCCCACAATTCCACCCAAACCGTGGCAAGGAAATACATCTAATGTGTCGTCAATCGATGTTCTGTTTTTATAGTACACCGCTAAGTTGCTCACCATTGCAGCAATGAAGCCGATAAAAATACTTTGGCCAAGATTGACAAAACCTGCAGCCGGTGTGATCGCCACCAAACCAACAACGGCTCCAATACATGCGCCCATCGCAGAAATTTTTCTACCGACCAATGCATCAAACATCACCCACGTGATCATCGCAGATGCCGATGCCATATTGGTGGTGGCAAACGCTTGGACTGCCAATCCGTTTGCGGCCAACGCAGATCCAGCATTAAAACCAAACCATCCAAACCAAAGCATGGCTGTCCCTAAAATGATAAAAGGAATATTGGCCGGATGATGATTTTTATTTTCTCTTTTACCGAGAATGTAAGCTCCCGCCAATGCAGCAAAACCCGCAGACATGTGAACCACGGTGCCACCTGCAAAATCAAGCACGCCCCATTTTCTTAAAAAACCATCGGGATGCCATGTCCAATGTGCAAGCGGACAATAAATCAACAGCGAAAACAAACACATGAAGATGAGATAGGAGGTGAACTTCACACGCTCAGCAAAACTTCCGGTGATCAATGCCGGAGTGATGATCGCAAACTTCAGTTGAAACAAGGCGAACAAGAGAAAAGGAAAAGTTGGCGCCAGCGAAGGATGAGGATTTAGTCCAACATTTTTAAAAGCAAAGAACGTGGTGGGGTTTCCAATGAAACCTCCGATGCTATCACCAAAAGCAAGACTAAATCCGACCAAATACCAAAGCAAACTAATCACACCTAACGCAATGAAGCTTTGCAACATGGTAGAGATCACATTCTTGAAACTGACCATGCCTCCGTAAAAAAATGAAAGACCGGGAGTCATAAAAAGAACAAAGGCCGTTGCCACAATCATCCAAGCTGTATCGGCTTTATCGATAGTAGTCGCCAGATCAGAAACGGGATCGCTGGCATTGAATAACGTAAGTAGTTGCAGGATGAAAAGGATCGAGAAAATGATAATCCAACGGGTCTTGGGTCGGCTCATGAACGTGTTTGGAGAATAACGAATCAAATTTCGCATTCGCTGGGTAAAAAACGAGTCTTATCGTGATAATTTTTACCGAATTCGTTTGAATTCGAGTTAAATTTGACCCTATCAGTTGTGAGGGTAGTTGAATTCGCATCTTGACGATCAACTCCTTACCAAACTTATCTTCATGGAGTTCTTCATCAACTCCGTTGGCCACTATTCCATTTCCAATTGCTTATAAATTTTCTAGCTTACCATCCTCTTATGTAAACCACTCATGAAAAAACTTTTATTGCTTCCCATCTTCCTCCTTTCCGTTTGTAGCTACGCACAGGAATCTGTAAAAAAGGCGCCTGAAATCAAGGACGGTGATGGACCTTACACACAACTCATCATTCGTGGCGTTATGCTGATCGATGGCACTGGTGCACCTCCCGTTGGACCCGTTGATATTGTGGTGAAGCAAAACCGCATCGTGAACATTCGCACTGTTGGCTATCCCGGAGTGGAAATAAAATCTTCAAGCAGGCCCGCGCTGGAGCCCGGTGGAAAAGAATTGGATTGCAGCGGCATGTATCTCATGCCCGGCTTTGTTGACATGCACGGACACATTGGAGGAAGTCAGGCACCCATTGCCGAATATGTTTTTAAACTTTGGATGGCACATGGCATCACCACCATTCGCGATCCATCGGCAGGCAATGGATTGGATTGGGTGTTGGATCAAAAAGCAAAGAGTGAAAAGAACTTAATTACCGCCCCGCGCATCAAAGCCTACACTGCTTTTGGAATGGGAAGTAAAGATCCGATCACCACGCCAGAGCAAGCGCGACTTTGGGTGCAGGAGAATGCAAAAAAGGGAGCTGACGGAATTAAATTCTTTGGTGCAGCACCTGCCATTATGGATGCCGCGTTGCGCGAAAACAAAAGACTGGGATTACGTTCGGCTTGCCATCATGCACAACTTGGCGTGGCCCGTTGGAATGTAGTGAACTCCGCTGCTGCGGGACTCACTTCTATGGAACACTGGTATGGACTACCAGAAGCGATGATGGAAAATCAAACCATTCAAAACTTTAGATTGGATTATAATTATCAGAACGAGCAACATCGCTTTAGTGAAGCAGGCAAACTTTGGAAGCAAGCAGCAGCTCCGTATTCAAAAAAATGGAATGCGGTAATGGATACATTGCTGGGATTAGATTTCACAATCGATCCAACATTTAACATCTATGAAGCCAACCGCGACTTGCAACGCGCACGCAGAGCCGAGTGGCACGAAGACTACACGCTTCCTCAACTGTGGGCATTCTATCAGCCAAGCAAAATTTCACACGGATCGTATTGGCATTATTGGGGAACAGAGGAAGAAGTTACCTGGAAAGAAAACTACAGATTGTGGATGACATTCGTGAATGAATATAAAAACCGTGGCGGCCGTGTCACGATTGGTACTGACTCTGGATTTATTTTTCAGTTGTATGGATTTGCTTACGTGCGCGAAATGGAATTGCTGCGCGAAGCAGGTTTCCATCCGTTGGAGATCATTCGTTCCGGAACGCTGTATGGAGCGCAGGCATTGGGCATTGATAAAGATTTGGGGACGGTTGAGGTTGGAAAGCTTGCCGACTTTGCTATCGTAGAAGAAAATCCACTTCAGAATTTACAAGTGTTGTATGGAACGGGCGCCATTAAACTCACCGAAGACAACAAAGTAGTTCGTGTTGGTGGTGTGAAGTACACCGTGAAAGACGGTATTGTATACGATGCCAAAAAACTTTTGCAAGACGCGAAGAAGATTGTAGACGAAGAGAAAGCGAAATCAGGATTTGTGCTGAAACAACCGGGAATGAATTAACGATATCTTGTCAGACTGAGCCTGTCGAAGTCACTTACGATTACGTTTCGACAGGCTCAACGTGACAAAGACAAGCTCAGCGCGATAAAGGTTTATTGAATCAATATCAAATGGATCGGATTCTATTAATAGTTATCTCGTTGTGCCTGTTAAGCAGTCACAGTAACGTGATCCATTCTGGCAAACCCTGGAATCAAAAGCCTCAGGAAATTCCGGGGCGAGTGCAATGCGAATTCTATGATCTCGGTGGCGAAGGCATAGCTTATCATGATAGAGACAGCATTAACAATGGAAGCGGTAAACTGAATCCCGCCAACGGAGATTTCTTAAATGAATTTAGAATGAAAGAAGGCGTGGACATTTCGTACACCAAACTTCGCAATATTGATAACAATCCGTTTAATAAAGTAGAGCCAGAAACAAATCAATTATATGTAGGCTGGACGGAACCTGGAGAATGGATTCGTTATACGGTGAAAGTCAATGAAGCCGGAAGTTATCGAGTGGCGTTGATGTACACCGCCAATCGCGATGCGTCCATTACACTTAGTGTAGACGAAAAAGAAACTACACTGCCTTTAAAAATAACCTCAACGTTTCATGCACAAGACACTGTTCCATGGCGTCAGTGGCATCATTGGAATAAGATTGATTCTTTGACTTCACTTAAATTGAAAAAAGGAACCCACACACTTACCCTTCATGTGGAAGAACAAGGGAATATGAATTTTGATTACCTGGAGTTTGTGAAGGAGTAGTAATAAAGTTTCCAGTCCGTATCATCTCCATGACAGGAAACAATACGAGACTGCATTGTATCAGAGAAACTAGAAAAATTTCTTAAGCAGATTGAGAACTCTCATTCCATTTTCCTCTTTGCCGGTAAGGATGGAGTTAAAAATATCTTTATCCTCTTTTGAGATGTCGGTTTTAAAATCGACATCCTTGCCAGCGATCTTTCGTGCACCCATGTGCCAGCTCGGAAATGATTTTTCGGTTATCGGATTATAGGAAATCATCATGCAGTTCGAGTGACGATTGTCCAATTTTATCTTGTCATAAAGCGTTGTGATTACTTTAGCATCTCCCTCCACCATCTGAATAAATTTGGTGTCTGAATACAATAGCACGCCTGTAATACCAAGACCTGGATTATTTTTCTTACACGAGGCCAGAATTTTTTCAATTTCAGCTTCCGTGCAGTTTGCTTTACGATTACTTACATAGACTAATTGAGACAACATAACTGATTAATTTTTAAAGGTTTATAATTTGATCGTTCTCTAAACTGAAAGTGGCACTTACAATTTTGGTCACATTATAAACAAGCCAGTGTTGTTATTGTTCTCTGGATAGTGATTAATTTTTTTTGCAAGCCTCGCTAACCACGCCTATGCCCTCTTTCTGCCATCCAACGCCAGATAAATAAGTACGCATATTAACAGAATGTTAAATTCCATGCCGTTTCTTCCACCACCAACCACAAACCAACCCTCTTTGAAGTGAATCATAACTATACCTATGATCAACGTAGGAAGTGTTATGAGTGCAGCGATAGTCAAATATCTGTTGGCGAGTAACAGGATTGCTGCCACCGCATGAGAGAGTTTAATCGTCCAGGCGAGGAACAGACCAAACGGAGCAAAACCAACTTCATTTAAATACAGATTGCCAAAAGCGTTTACACCTCCGTCAAACATGCCGGGCACACTGTGCATAAACAAGATAACTGCAAGGCATGCGCGAAGTATTAAGGTCTTGTCGAAAACTGAGGTCAGGTTATTCATGCTTAAATAAATATTAATTAATGCCTGTTAAGATAATCTAAAATTCTAAAACACGACTTCTGTTGCGTAATTGATAGAAATGGGCTTCTTGCTATTCGGGCAGGGTTGCTCCTTTTCCCAGCGCTACCTTCGGATTGTCGTACGTGCCCGTGACGTGAAAGGGGATTTTAATTTTTTCAATTGGAAGCAATTCTATTTTAACCAGATATTGGATAGCGCCACTGATGTCATTTACCCCTTCCACTTCCGTATTGAACCCCGACACCTTGATGGCGAAAGGCTTCACAAAAATTTTATTGTCACGAATTTCAGTATCCATCACGAAATCTTTCAAATGCGGATCTTTTACTTCGCTTTTCTTGGCCGCCTTGCTCAACTCTTCAAAAATCTTCATCCCGTCAATTTTAGCATTTGCAATGCGAATTCTTCCACCGCCTTTAAGTGTTTCCGTCTTCGGAAAGAAGTCATTGTTTAGTTCGCCATTCAAATCATAGCTGATCGAGAACGTGCCGGCACAGTTTGCTGTAGCGGGTGCCAGTGTTCGCACCAGTTTAATTTCCTGATACGACCGTTGAATATCCAATTCCTTTACATCCAGGTGAAAATCAAAAAAAGGATGCGCAATATCTTTGGTGTTGTAGTCTCCCGTCACACTAAACTTCGCATCCAAAGAATTGAAGCCCGTTTCATGCAACGTCATCACGCCATCTTTTAACTTAATCTGACCATCGAGATCAGTAATCTTTATGTCATCGTAGGTCACGTGTTTTATATCCGAATCAAATTCGAAATCCACATTCTTCGGAATCTCAAAAACTTCCAACGCACCAGATGAAGTCTCTCCGCTCCCTTCAGCTTTCGGAATCCACTCGTTAACAAATAGCGTATCGCACTTCAAAATAATATCACCCTTCACCAAATCATTATTGGCCGTCACAAACGACATATAGTTCGAGAGCTCTCCTGTCATCTCTACGTTGCTCTTGCCAAATTTGCCCGCTAGCTTCTTTAGCAGAATCTTTTGCGGTGTTAATCGAAAAAAAGCATCGTTAATTAAAATGCGGCTCGGCACTTCATCGCCAGTTATCACCAGGTCAGTGATCTCTACTGTTCCTTGTGACGTCAAATGTCCATAAGTTCCTTTCTCTAATTCGGACACCGTACCTGTGATTTCAACATCGCTATTAATAATTCCCGATACCGACAAGCCGGGAATAGCATACACATTGGTGAGTTTCTTAAGATCTACTTCACCCTTCACTTTCATATCAAAGTTGTAGTTCTCAAAATCGGTTACCGATCCAGTTACGCTGAAAGGCTCGCCTTCCAGCTGATAAGAGAATTCACGAATGTTCAGTTTTCCATCTTTTAGTTTGCCCGAAGTGTTGATCAATTCTGCGTTGAAAGTAATGTCCGTAATCGATTCAGGATAATCCGATGACTTTAGAAATCCATGCTGCAATAAAAGGTTTGCATCCACAACCGGAAAAAGTTTTAAAGCTGAATCGTACAAACCATTCATTTTCATATCAACCGCCAGTTCTCCCTTTGTATCAATGCCCTTCAATGGAAAAATACGATTGAGATCGGTCAAATCCAGATTGGCTTTCAACTCAGATTCAATCTTCGATGACGATAAGCCATCGATATGCGCGTACCCGGTTAACACGTTGTCGTCCAATCGCAAATTGAGATGATTGACATGAATGGATGTGTTTTCCAATTTTCCGGTGGTGTTACTTGCTACCAGATGCATGTTAATGTCGTCAACAGACGCAGGCAAGCTATCGTAATGCAAATATCCTTTTGATACCTTCGCATCGAAACTAAATTGAGGCACATTTTTTAACTTTGACGTGCGCGTTGCCGGCACGTAATTTCCATTCGCCTTCATCTCCAGATCAACATGACCACTCATATCAATTCCGGGAATTGGATAGATCGTTTCAATTTCGTGAAGATTAAGTTTTGCCAGCACATCGGCATCGACATGAAACTTATCGACTCCTTTTAATTTCACACGACCGTGAACAGGCTGATCACCAACCTCAAAGTGGAAGCTTCGTAAGTCAAATAACATACTATCGAGTCGTTGGTATTGATTGTCGATCACCAGATCAAATTGAATGTTATTAAGGGCTGCCGGAAGTGAGTCAACTTTAAAGGTCCCGTCCTTTACTTCGAGGTCAATGTGGACAACGGGGATCGTATCGTGTTCAAGCGCATATCGTCCGCGGGCATAGCCCTCAAAACTCGCTTCACCGTTTGTGGTAATGTGTTCCATGTCTTTCATCAACAAGCCGGGCAACAACGAAAGAATATTTTTCAAAGCCGTCTCCTGCGAAGCAAATTTCAAATCCATTTCAATTGCATCGGGCAAGAGCGTGGCATAACCTTGCAATCCAAACGTGAAGTGATTGATGCGAACGGTGTTTTTAAGCACTCGAAATGTCAGCGTCTGTGTATCCACGCCCATGGCCAGATCAATGGATAAATTTTTCTTATCCAGATAGGGCACGCCATCGTAGTTGACTGACAACTCTCCCACCGATGTCGTGGTTTCATAATCAAAAACATCTTTCGAAAAATCTCCCTTACCCCGATGATCAAAGTCAACCATGAACAAATTGGTTTGCGTCAACGCATCCTGATAAACAATACTTCCTTTTTCGATGATGAGCTCATCAATCTGGACCTTAAAATCAGAGTCCTCACCTGAGGCCGATGCGGTTGAATCCGTTTTCATGATCAGGTAGTTTGCATTGCCGTTTTTTAGCACGCGCACTAAAATATCCGGCTCTACCAGCTGAATGCTGCGCAAATCAATTTCACCTTTAAAAAAACTCAACGTGGAAAGTTCAACATGAAATTGCGGGGCCGACAGCAGCGTGTCTCCCGAAAATGCATCCCGTCCGGCAATCGAAAGTTCGCTGAGGGTAAGTGTAACGTTTGGAAAATGTCGCCAAAGAGAAAGATCAAGCTTGTCAAATTCAACAACAGCCTCAATCCGACTATTAATTTCCTCTTCTACCTTTTTCCGGATATCATCTTCATAAACATTGAGCACAATCGCAGTCCCGATAATCAGAACCAGAAAGGAAACAGATACTATCGCGATCCACTTTTTCATGTTCATCAAATTCTTAACGCCTTATCAGGATGGAGCCTCAAAGAAAGCAACAAAAAAAACATAAAAAATAGTTTTATTCTACATCTCGTCAGATGATTTAAATGGATACAGTCGGCTTCACATCCCAACAAAAAAGTTGTTACTTCATAACATGAATCAAATCACGCACCTCACTGCCTCAGAGGCCCGGAAAATAATCCTCCACGCAGCAGGATTATCAAAACGTGCGCAGTTCGGAAAAGGCAAAGAGGCGGTGTACAAACTCATTAACCACCTGGGCTTTGTGCAGATCGACACCAATTACGTGGTGGAGCGTGCACATCATCATACTATTGCCGCACGCGTGCCCGACTATAAATTGGAATGGCTGGACCAGCTCCAGGCCGATGGAAGGATTTTTGAATTCTGGACGTATGCCACCGGATACATTCCCATGTCTGATTTTCGTTTCTCTCTGCCGGTAAAAGAAAGCTTTGCCTTGAAAAGAAAAACGCTATCACAGACCGAAATCAATCTGATGAAAAATATTCTCGATCGTGTTTCACGCGAAGGACCACTTATGGCGCGCGACTTTGAAAATGATCGGGTAACAAAAAGTTCGGGCTGGTGGGATTGGCGTCCTTCCAAAGTTGCTTTGGAGCGTTTGCATCTTGACGGCCGATTGATAACGAGCAGAAAAAATAATTTTCAGAAAGTCTATGACTTGCCTGAAAACATTATTCCGAGCGATGTCGACACTACCATGCCCACGGCAAAGGAATTTGCACGGCATGTTATACTTCGCTCGCTGAAAGCACTTGGGATTGCGTATGCTAAAGAGATTTCTTATTCCGCACGACATCTAAAAAATTCAGTGAAGGAAGAATTGCAAAATATGGTGAGTGAAGGAAAAATTTGTCTGGTTGAAATAAAAGGACTGAAAAGTTCCGCTTTGTATATGCTTCCTGAATATAAGACCAGAAAAATCAGTTTGTCGGGCGATGCGTTCATTCTTTCTCCGTTTGATGTGCTGAATGTTTTTCGTCATCGCCTACGAGACTTTTTTGATTTCGACTATCAGGTAGAATGTTTTGTGCCGAAGGGTAAGCGGAAGTATGGCTATTTTTCTTTGCCCATATTAATTGGCGATACGTTTGTTGCCCGCATGGATGCAAAAGCCGATCGCAAGTTGCGCACGTTGATTATTCACAATCTGCACTTCGAGCCGGTTGACATGAGCCAACCGATGATTGTAAAAATGCGAGATGCGCTAGTGGCCTTCACGAAATTTAATCAATGCCAGACCATGACGATAAAAAAATCGAATAACCGCTTATGGTCACGCGCTGTGGGAACAGCAGTTTAAATGCAAAGAAATATGTCTATTGAAAAGCCGAATGATATCCGCACCATGAAAACACTGCTGATTACCCCTGAAGGGTTCGAAAAATTAAAAGCCGAGCTTGATCACCTGTGGCGGAGCGGCCCGACACCACGCAAAAAGTTGCGTGGGCTGCCAGCCTGGGCGATCGTTCTGAAAATGCAGACTACCATTACAATAAAAAACGCCTCCGCGAACTTGACAGGCGCATTTTGTATTTACGCAAATGCATCGATGACTTGAAAGTAGTGCACTATTCTCCCTACCAGGAAGGCAAAGTAATGTTTGGACTTTACAGTATCATCGGGATTTGTCAATGATTTCTCTCCGTGTGAGGTTTTCGTTTGTCGTTTACTTTAAAAAAGTTGAACCGGAGACATCTTCAAAAACTCTTGCCAGTGTATTCCGCTGTTTCCAATGAGTAGTACTTTATCAGGCTCGTGTTGTTTCTTAAATGCTTCCATGCCAGGTGCCTTTTGCGTTGCACCACTTTTAACTTCCAGCCCAATCACTTTTTCTTTTTTCTGAAGTACAAAATCGATCTCATCATTTCTGTGGCGCCAGTAATGAACCGTATAGCCTTCGCTTAATTGATAGTTCACCAGGTGTGCACCAATGGCTGCCTCTACCCAACGACCCCAAACATCCGGCTTTAACCTCACTTCTTTCAATGAGGCACCTTGCTGTGCAGTAAGCAAAGCTGTGTTATGCACCTGAAACTTTGGACTGGAAGAACGTTGGCGAAGTTGTTCGTCCGTATATTTTTCAATACCAGCCAACAGCCCTGCCGTGTCGAGCAACTGCAAGTAGTGAGCTAACGTGGTAGTATTGCCCGCATCCTGTAACTGCCCAACAATTTTTGTATAGGATAAAATCTGTCCTGAATATAAACAACCTAACTCAAAAAGTTTTCGCAGCAAGGCAGGCTTATCCACGCGGGTTAGCATGAGAATGTCTTTCGAGATACTAGTTTCAATGAGTGCATCACTTACATACTTCTTCCAACGATCTTCATCGCTTATCAGGCTCGCGGCACCGGGGTAGCCGCCAAACCAAACATATTGTTCGGCTGTCACCCCAAAGGCTTGTTCCATCTCTTTGAATGACCAGTGCCCCAAGTAGGTAGTTTCAAATCGCCCGGCCAACGATTCAGTTAATCCCTGTTGTAAGAGTAAACGCGATGAGCCCAACAAGATGACTTTAATGTTTTTGTTCTTGCGAGTGTCTTCGTCCCACAATTTTTTAACTACCTCACTCCAGTTATCGATCTTTTGAATTTCATCAATGACTAATATGAAAGCATTTGCTTCGGAAGCCTTCCATTGCAAACGGGCTGTTTCCCATTGCTGCTCCAACCAAAGTTCTCCGGCATTGGCAACGGCATCAGCCGAAACAAAAAGATGAGGAGCATTCAATTTAGCCAATACCTGCCCGGTAAGAGTGCTTTTTCCAACCTGGCGCGGTCCCATAAGCACTTGGATGAAGCGTCTTGGCTCACCCATTCTGCTTACAAGTTGCTGAATATAAGGTCTTTCAAAAGTCATTTACAAATTACTCAATAAGATGAGTAAATATACTCAATAATATTCATGTGAGCATTTTGAAAACAGTAGATTCCAATCATCAGCAACCAAAGAAAAGTGCCGGCAATTGGTTGGAGGGAAACAAAGTAAGCATCGCTGGAAGAGGAAGTATGTCGTCAACAAAAGTAGACGCACTACCAAACTCAAGAATCAACCTGACCTGGAAATCCCCGGAACTCTTCCTACTTGTAGCCCCGGCAGGAATCGAACCTGCATCTTCAGAATCGGAATCTGAAATACTATCCATTGTACTACGGAGCCAAATAGAAAGGTTATTCGCGTGCAAAAATAGCGAAAGGTTATTGCCTAAAAAACCGGGCATCCATAAACAAAAAAGCCGAGGCAGAACCCCGGCTTCACCACAAACCCTCCTGAAAAAATCTTATAACCCAAATGGGTGCTTTTCTGTCCTGCGTTTCTTGTCCGGCTTAGCCGTGGCAAAAGTGCCCTTGCTGACTACCACCGCTTTTTTTGTAGGGTGTTTGTAGTCGCGGTTGTCAGCCACCTGAGCCGTTTGCAATTGAATCGTATTGTCAAGATTGTGGGTGCGGGCATAGGCCGCTTTGTTGGGATGCTTATAATTATTGACCGAGTAAGAAGGATCAACAACTTTTTTCTGGGCAAATGCCAGGTTAGCAACCAACATCACACACGCAAACGTCATCAAGTGTCTCATATCATTAACATTTATATGCAAATGAACGAGACAAAGGTGCGCGCGCTGATCAGGAATTATCCTGATTGGCTATCCGTATTTACCCTGAGTGATGGGGCAAATGGGGCCTAAATGGCACTTTCAATTAACTTTAGCTGAATGGATTTTCGGATAAGTTCGGCTGTATTGCTCACTTCCAGTTTCTTGAGCATGTTGATGCGGTGCGATTCTACCGTGCGGATGCTGATGCCTAACTTATCGGCAATCTGTTTGGTGCTCAACCCTGCCGCTACCAAGTCCAGCACTTCCTTTTCACGTGCCGTGATTTCCGCCACCTGCACGGAAGCCGGCCTGGTTGCCTGCTCCGCCAAAATAGATGTGATGGCGGGACTAAAATATCGCTCGCCATCATAGACGGCTTTAATCGCCTTTTCCAGTTCGGCTTTCTCCACGTTCTTCAATAAATAACCCGATGCACCGGCCGTTAATGCCCTCATCACATACTCACGTTCTTCATGCATGGTCAGAATGATGAATTTTATGTCCGGCTGCTCTTTCCTGATTCGCTCCATGGCCTCCAAGCCGTTTACCTGTGGCATGCTAATATCAATGAGCACTACATCGGGCACAACCACCGCTATCTTTTCAAGTAACTCTCTTCCGTTCTCCGCCTCGCCCACAATTTCAAACAATTCATTCTTGCCCAACAACGATCGAAAGCCTTCGCGAATTAAGGCGTGATCATCGGCCAACATTATCTTAATGGTATGCATCATTTGTCTTGTTTGATGGGAATGGTTATTTCAATGGTTGTTCCCTGTCCCACGGTAGAATGAATTTCTAAATTGCCGTTCAACAATTTGGCCCTTTCTTTCATACTGCGCAAACCAAAACCTTCGCTCGTAAATTTTGTTGAGGCTTCATCGAATCCATGTCCGTCATCTTTCATCAATACATACAACTGATTTTCGCGATCGAGCACCAATAAATCGGCATGCTTTGCTCCTGAGTGTTTCATTATGTTGTTGAAACCTTCTTGCACAATTCTGAAGATGGCAATACTCACATCAAAACTCAGGCTGTGGTCATATTCCTTCACGTAGTTAAAATCGATTGACAGCGAAGCATATTTTCTCACGTTGTCGCATAATCCTTTGAGGGCGGCTTCGAGTCCAAAATCGATGAGAGCATTGGGCATCACATTGTACGACACCCGCCTCACCTCGGCAATAGTCTCACTGATGAGGCTTAAAATCTCGTCTCTCAGTTTCTCTTCCTGTTCCAGCATTTGCACACGCAGGCGAATACCCGTCAACAATTGACCCACGCCATCATGCAAATCGCGGGCAATACGTTTTCGTTCGTCTTCCTGACCTTCCAATAAAGCCGAAGCTTTTTCGCGGATCAACCGAATTTGCTCTTCCGATAGCATCTTCAGTTTATCTCTCATTTGCAGAAGAGCAAACCCCAACGTATCCTGATCACTTAGCGAAGAATAGGACGCATTAAAATTTCCCGATCCGATTTCGTCAGCAAATTGTGTGGTGCGTTTCAACCCAACAACCAATTCATCAATGGCCACAGCGATCTGGCCCAGTTCACTCTTGTCGTCAAGTGTCACTTTCACGGAAGGAATAACGCCAACCGATAAGTGTGTGATAATTTTTTTAAGATGGAGAATGGGAGTTGAGATGGCATTCGAAATAAACAGGGTGACTAAAATAATCAGGATCATAATGAGTGCGGTGGCGAGGATGATATAGTTTCGTCCTTTGATCATCGGCTTCATCGCTTCTTCAAAATCGATTTCAGAAATCAGCACCCAGTTTAAATACGGTGAGTTAATCTTTCGATACACCGTTAACACCTTCACACCACGATAGTCCAGAATTATTCCACTCTCGCCTGCACCCGTAAAGGCATTTCTCGCGGCTTCCGTATTTACATTTATCGTCAGCGGAGACTGCAAAGGAGTAAATCGCGAGCGCGACCGCATTTTAAAATCATTTCCTACCAGATAAGATTCACCTGTGTTGCCCATACCGGTTGTTTCCAGCAATATCTTTTGAATGGCATTGAAATCATCTTCAATAAATAAGTATCCCGAAATGGTGTTGTCGTCAAAAAGCGGCATCACATAAATAGTGATCGTTCGTTGAACCGGAATGAAAGAAGAAGCTTCAATCATTTGCAGCTTGTCGATCACTGGTTCCTTTTTGCTGAACGATTTTATTACTTCCTGCAAAAGACTATCCGCTGGGGTCGCAATAATTTTCTGCCATTGTGCATCCACCACGGCAATGGATTTAAAATCATACAGTTGCCTGACCACCATTAATTCATCTTTCAATGACACTAAATCGCGGGCCTTAATTTTTTTCTCACCAAAGTGTAGCTGCAGGTTTTTCTGGGTTTCCGTGAAATACTCTTCGATGTGGTTCTTCTTTAAAATATTAATGGAAGAAAGCTGATCGCTCGTTCGCTGAATGAGCGCATTCAAAAAAAGAAAATAAAAAATGAAGGAGAGGCTGATCACCGCAACCAGTCCGATGGCGGTGTGCGTTAAAAACAGACGGGCAAATATCTTGAGCTTTTTCAATACCGGGCATCAATCGGGACGGGCGAAGATAAGGAATCTGCCCGACCGGCATGCGTAAAAAAGCAAAGGCCAGCCCGCCTGGCCAGCCTTGATGCTCCCTAAACTAAACCTAATAAACCGTGTTGGATACTGCTTGTGAATACTTCGATGAGGCGGTCTTGGAATCAGTAAAAAATCCCTTTTGCCAGGAGTAATGTACCAGGTGTGCCACATTCCGAACGCCTAATTTCTTTAACATATTTCTCCGGTGCGTGTGAACGGTATGTTCGCTGATAAATAACTGAAAGGATATCTCTTTGGAGTTGAATCCTTCGGCAATCATTCTAACAATTTCAATTTCGCGTGGCGTTACGATGTCGGGCTGCAGCATGGTTAGTTAGGGTTTCTGGTTTTTATGCAGATACCTGTCGCCCGTAACCACGAATAAGAATTTTTTTTTATCGAGCCCGATTGCTGCTCAATGCTTGGGAATAAAACCCACCAGTGCCCGCATGGCGAAAAGCATACTTAGAAAGGAAAGCAAGGCACCCATTAACATCGGGGCACCCGGAAAATAAATAGGCGCATCGGCAGCGGTGAAGTAGCCAAACAATTGCGTCATTAAAAGCGGACCGATGATGGAGGTGGCGCTCATTAAACTTGTCAATGCTCCTTGCAATTCGCCTTGCTCATTCGGTGGAACTTGCGATGAAATGATTCCTTGTAAAGCCGGGCCAGCAATACCTCCCAGGCAATAGGGAATAAGAAAGGCAAACATCATCCAACCTTGCGTGGCAAAAGCAAACAAAATAAATCCGAAGGCATAAAGCCCAAGGCCAACATAAAGCGAATTCTTTTGACCGAGTTTAGGAATGATCACACGTATCAAACCACCCTGCACAGCGGCTACCAACAAACCCACGGCAGCAAGTGACAACCCAATCATGGTGCTTCCCCATGCAAATTTTTCGATGGTGTAATATGACCAGTTACTTTGTACAGCATGAGAAGCAATATAGATTAAGACCAACGAAGCAACCAGACCCAGAATTACCGGATAACGTCCTAAGTTAATTAATGAACTAACCGGGTTGGCCCGCTTCCAGTCAAAGGCCCTTCTGTTTTCAGGCTTTAGCGATTCTGGCAAAATAAAAAATCCGTACAGACAGTTTAATAAACTCAAGCCTGCTGCCACCAGAAAAGGAACGCGCGAGCCAAACGATCCGAGCAATCCGCCCAGGGCCGGGCCAATAATAAAGCCTAAGCCAAAAGCTGCGCCAATCATTCCGAAATTTTGTGCACGCTTTTCAGGTGTGCTCACATCAGCAATATAAGCGCCAGCTGTTGTGAAGCTTGCCCCCATAATGCCCGCAATGATACGACCGACAAATAGCCAGGCGATGTTTGGTGCCAATGCGAGAAAGATATAATCTATTCCGAAACCAAAAAGTGAACCTAATAAAACAGGGCGCCTGCCAAAGCGATCGCTCATGCCACCTAAAACAGGTGCAAACAAAAATTGAACGCCAGCAAACGCAAACAGCAACCATCCACCAATTCGCGCAGCTTCGCTCGTGGTGCCGCCCGTGAGTTCTTTAATCAGATTTGGCAACACAGGGATGATGACCCCGAAGCCAATTGTATCAATCAACAGCGTAACGAAAATGAATCCAATGGCTGCGGTGCGTTTCTCCGACATGAGGCTATTTTTTTAGTAAGATAACTGTTCGGGATTTATTCCAAAAGAATCTTTGTACCGGTGGCTATCAGCAAGGCAACGCGATTCTCAAATTCGAATTGATCCTTTAGCCTCACGTTTGCGCTGAGGCGGCAATCATCTTTAAAGTCCTGATCAACGATAACCAAATCAAACTCTTTTACCAATCGCATCACTGTGGGTGTAGATTCGTAAGGATAGGTTAATCGAAGATTTACAAAAACTTCCTTCGTGATGATGCCGGCATTGTTAAGTGCGTCTTCCGCTGCTGCTTTGTATGCCTGAATGAGTCCGCCAACACCCAGCTTTGTTCCGCCAAAATAACGGACTACAACCACCAACACATTCGTAAGATTCCTGGATTTTATCTGGCCAAGTATAGGATCTCCTGCCGAATGTCCGGGTTCACCGTCATCAAATGCACGATACCTCGATTGCTCTGCACCGAGCACGTAAGCAAAACAATGGTGGCTGGCATCAAAATATTTCTTTTTTAAGAAGGCTATTTTCTCTTTTAGGCTCTCTTCAGATTCTACCGGAAAAGCGAAAGCAAGGAATTTACTGCCTTTCTCCTTGTAAGAACCCTCTGTTGCAGCGCTTATCGTTTGAAAAGAATAGGCAGGCATGTGTAACGATTGACTCATTTTTTGCGTCCTAAAGAAAAGAAATTCGGGGCCAGTAAAAAATACGCCCGGAAGATGCAACCTAAGTCGCCTGTGTTATGTCTATGGTGAACAAAATGTAATTCAACTCACAAAAAATATGAAAACCAAAATCTCAGTCGCGCTGCTCGTTTTTATTGCCAGCATGGGCTATGTCACCGCACAAATTAAAGAAACCCGCAATGTTTCTACGTTCACAAAAATTTCGTTCCGTGTTCCGGGCAAACTTTATCTGAAGCAGGGAAGTCCGCAAAAAGTAGAAATAGAAGGAAAGAAAGACATGCTTGAGAAAATTGAAACCGAAGTGGATGGCAACCGCCTGATTATCGGCAAAGAAGGCAAAGGCTGGATGGACTGGAGCTGGAATGACAATGACGACAGAGTGACTGTGTACATCACCGTGAAAGACATTGACGGTTTGAGCGTGAGTGGTTCCGGTGATTTGATCGGACAAGGAAAAATAATCTCTTCAGATCTTGACCTTAACGTAAGCGGGTCTGGTTCACTTCAGTTGGAAGCTGCCGTAAGCGGAAATATGGAAGCCGATGTATCGGGCTCGGGCGAAATCAACTTTAAAGGAACTTGCAAAAACTATGACAGCGATGTGAGTGGATCGGGAAGAATCGATTTAGACATTGTAGTTTCTGATCGTGCCGACTTTGGTGTATCGGGTTCGGGAAAAATTCAGGCTAGCGGAACGGCCAATGAAGTGAGAACTTCCATCAGCGGATCGGGTAAAGTATTGGCTTCTAATCTGGAAGTAAACAAATGCGAGGTGCGTATCTCTGGCTCGGGCGATGTTGAGATCAATGTGAAAAATGATTTGGATGCCAATATTACCGGCAGCGGAAGTGTTAGCTACAAAGGAAATCCAAGCCATGTCAACAGTCATTCATCTGGCAGCGGACATGTGCGCAAAATGTAAGCTCTATTTTTGAATCAGCAGGAAAGCGGAGGTGAGAACTTCCGCTTTTTTATTGGCCGTTTTCTTACCTTCCAGAAAATTACGCAGTCATGAATTTTGATCTGGACATGGAGCAGGCTATTCGCTTACTTATTTCATTTGGCATTGGCACGGCTATCGGGCTTGAGCGGGAATACCGCAGCAAGGCAGCAGGACTTCGAACAATGATTATGATTTGTATGGGTTCTACCATCTTCACGCAAATATCCATTAATATCGGTGGCACATCACCCGATCGCATTGCCTCTACGATTGTAACAGGCGTAGGATTTTTAGGTGCTGGCGTGATCTTTAAAGACGGACTTAGCATTACCGGTATTACCACAGCCACCACCATTTGGATATCGGCAGCGTTGGGTATGGCCGTTGGAGCGGGAGAATATTTTGTTTCGATTATCGGTTCAGGCCTTGTCTTGATTGTATTAATCGCATTTGAAAAACTGCAACTCGTCATCGAACGTCTTCACCAAACACGTTCCTATAAAATATCGCTGTCGCGGAATCATGCCTTTGAGCAAGCCTTGAAAGAAGAACTCCATCTTATAAAGCTTGATTATCGAAAGAAAAAAGATTTAAAAGACAAAGAGAATATCGTGGTGATCTATGAAATATTCGGAAATGAAAAGAGACTGGATCAGTTCAATGAATTCCTAAAATCACAACCTTCTGTACTGTCGTACGAGTATTAACTCCCCGGACATTAACTTTCAAACAACTTCAAACTTGCGTTGTATTTTTTAGTAAGGGATTGGTGTAAGCTTCGAACTCGTTCTTTCCCCTCATCGCCAATTGCAAGAATGCAAACTGTGCCTCCACTTCCCCCACCCGTAATCTTTGCTCCTGTAACGGAAGCTCCAAGTTCTTTGGCCAGCTGAACAATTTCATCTGTTCGTGATGAACCCAATCCGCAACGTGAGTAACTGTCATGAGCCTGATACATCAGCTCGCCCATTTTTCGCAAAACATCTTTTCGTGTGGTAGCATTGTTACTCAACTCAATTAGCAATTGCCTGAATTGATGCACCCGGTCATTTTCATAAACCGGATGGGCAGCACACACGGCAACATTATACAATCGGTCCTTATCAATCGAAGTGACTTTATCAATAGAGTTTCCGAAAGTTGAAAGAAACTCTTTCCCGGAAATTTTGTCTGGAAGGACTTTATTCAATTCAGAAAATTCTTTGACAGAGATGTTGCACAAGTATCCGCGATAAGGAAGTTTCGAAAAATCATTTCGCGAGATGGCGTCATCGATGTCTTTACGGGAAGCCCCCAATGATTGAGCAATAATCGTGTAACCCATAAAGGCTGCACAACGCACGTCACCATAAGAAGCTCCGCCAACCGAATGACGCACACCGCTATCCACTCCAAAAAAGTGAACATCGTCAGGAATGGAAATTGATTGTTGAACGAGATCAGGCTGACAAATAATAGGCAACAATTTTCGCGGCTCACCAAAGTAAGAACTCAATTGATCCATCAACCCACAAGGTGCACCTACAATCAGGTTCTCTGTTTTTTGTGCTAGCGTTGGAAGCTCTGTTCCATTAAATGAAATGCCAAACCCTTTCTCCAATGCCTTCATCGTAGCAACTTCCAATGAGGCCGAAGAGGAAACACCTTTGCCCAATGGTACATTCGACTCGATGAAAAAATCTCCTCCCTTAAAAGTAATTCCTTTTTCTTTTTGAAGAACCAATGCGCAACCCAACACATAAGCTGTCCACTCGATACCTGGCATAGTCTTGAATTGCTGCCGCGCTAAATCAAAATCAATTTTCTTGTCTGCCAGAAATTTACGGTAATCAATTTCAGCAGAAAGTTTTTCTCCTGATTCGGTGCGGCTTTCAAACGTGCACACAAAATCATCTCTCCGCCTGAATCGCACAGTTGTGCGCTCACGAATTGCCATTTGCAACACCAGCGAACCGGAGTAGTCGGCAATGCCACCCATTACATCGAGTCGGCCCTGCGCGGAAGCTTCAAAAAAATCGGGAGACAACACTTTAACTATTATTGTTCGTGCGTGTATTTACTGAGATCAATGGCTTTGAGTTCTGCCGCTTTTTCTTCGGGCATTGTATCGGCCATAAAATTGCCGGCACCAATTTCCGGACCTGCGAGATATTTAATTAATCCCGGTTGGCGAAACGGAGGTTGCAACCACAAATGCATTCTGAAATTTTTATACTGGCTACCATCTACCGGGGCTTGCATAATAGACATGACGTACGGAAAATTCATTTCAAAATTCATATCCAACCTCCGCACCACCTGGTGAAACACTGCCACCAGATCACTCAATTCATTTTTACTCAACGTGATTAAGGTAGCGTGCTGTCGCTTTGGAAAAATCATCACCTCATATGCATAGCGTGCAAAGAACGGAATGAACGCAATCGCGTTTTCATTTTCAGCGACTACCCGAAGTCCATCTTGCTTTTCTGTTGAGATTATCTCTTCAAAAATGTTTTTACCGGTTGCTGTCAGATGTTGATCTGCAATCCTGATTTGCTGCTCAACAAACTTCAGCGAAAAATCCACCGCATAAATCTGGCAATGCGGATGTGGGTTGCTCACGCCCACTGCTTCACCTTTGTTTTCAAAAATCAAAACCGATTTGATAGCGGGGTCCTTCTCAAAACCAATCATCTCTTTTTGGAATGATTCAAAAACCGGAACCACTTTGTCCAGTTTCATCTGCGACAGCGATACGTTGTGTCTGGGATCATAGCAGACCACCTTTGCCACACCACTTGCTCTTTCCTTTTTATAAAATTCTGATGATGCAACTTCTGGTGCATTCATCCCCACCACGGGATGATCGTTTTCGAAAATAAAAACATCTGGATAAACCGGATTGCTCTTGCCGCTTACGCGCTTGTTGCCGGGGCATAGGTAACAAGATGGATCATAGCTCACCGCAACGGAGCCTTTGATCAGATCTGCACCTTGCCACGGGCGGCTATTGCGATGCGCTGAGTAGACAACCCATTCTTCGCGCAGCGGATGCCAGCGCTTTTCCCACTTTCCGGTAAAGTCATTATGATTCATGATCGCGAAGATAGGCGATCGTCACAAATTCACAGATTATTCTGGTGACGGATTATTAGAATGTTGCAAAATTCCATTCACAATTAAATACTGAGCAACGATGTAGGTAGTCATCACCATGATGCCGGCTCCTGGTAGTGGACTCAAAAACTTATTGATGGCGAGCAAAGAATCTGACGTCATAAAGAAGAACGCTCCGATAAATACCATCCAGAAACTTTTGGAATTGGTGCGGCCATAACGGAACAATGCACTGAGCACCATCACGCACAGTACTAAAGCATACACGATTACCGGTATTCGCAATCCGCCAAGAGAGTTGTATAAAATAACGATCAAACCAGTTGACAGTAGAATGATCGGAAATGCATACCGAACTTTTTGAGTGCCCATTAATTCACGTTCTGTATGCGAATCAACTTGCTGCCGGTATACCTGAATAAACAAAAAGTGAGAAACCAGAAACGCTACCAGACCGGCAATAAAAAAAATCTCCCCGCCATCCGTAAACATTAACAATACATCGCCTGCCCAGGAAAAAAACAGTGCTCGGACAAATAAATGAGATCGTTTTTCTGCGGCCGCGAGGTAATACCCAATCAACGTCAATAAAATGAGCGGTTTGCAAATTAATTGCAATTGATTGTTGGAAATAAGAATACCTACCAGGTCGCCTATGCTGACGGCTAAGAAAACGATAATGTAGATGGATGGACGTTTCATCTTCTTCGATAAACAGAATGATAGATCAAGTACGTAAATGCAATGCCGCTTAGCAAGCCACTGATCAGAAAGGTAACGAAAAAATGCCCGGGGTTATTGCCGTATATCCAGCCGGAGCAAATGGCGCCCAATCCAATGCCTAACTCCATGAAAATATAAAGTGACGCAATGCCTCTTCCCTTGAACCGGTGATCACTCAAATCCGTTGCCCATGCCATCAAGGTTGGCGATGTAGATCCTTGTGCAAATCCATAAAGTGTTACACCCACCATCAACATTTGCGGAGTGGTGGACCATCCAATCACCAACATGGAAATCAAAATCAATAATGTGCTCACGCGAAGTACCTCCACTCTTCCAAAGCGGTCGGATGCTTTGCCTGCCAGTAATCGTACGAGAAGTGAGGCCACGGTTAGAAAAGAAAAAAGAAGCCCTTTGTTTTGAATGCCCACATGACGACCGAAATCTGGAATGACGGTAAACATGGTACCGTATGCAAAAGCCGACAGTACCATGATCATGCACGGTATCAACACAAGGGGTTCAAAAATATCTTCTCTCTTTACTTTCAATAAGCCGGGCGAAAATTTAACTCTTGTTTGCAGCGTCTCCTTTGTCTGGGCGAGTATGACAATGGACACCAATCCAAAAAAAGACGAACAATAAAACATCGCATCCAATCCAAATTGGTTGGCGATCGTTCCGCCTACAGCGGGGCCGGCAGCCATGCCCACCGAGCCCGCGGTTCCCAGTATTCCCATTGCCTCACCGCGTTTGTGAAGTGGAATAATATCTGCGAGATAAGCAGTATTACCGGTTGGTGTAAAGCCTGTTGAGAAACCGTGCACGAATCGCAACATAAAAAAACCAGCAAGTGTGGCGATGATCGGATAAAACAAACTGCATACAAAACATACGGCAGCACCAAAGATCATCACTGGCACTCGTCCAATTGTGTCGGCTAGCTTTCCACTGAACGGACGCGACAGCATGGCTGTGAGCGTGAACAGTGAAATGATCAATCCTTTGTACTCGGCTCCGCCCAATGCAGTCAGGTAATCCGGCAACTCGGGAATGATCATGTTAAAGCTTGCGAAGAATAACAGCGAGCTTAAGCAAAGTAGCCAGAAAGAGTTGTTGTAGATTTTGGGAGGAGTTGAAGTCAATGGTAATCAGTAAATGGTAATCGATGATCGGTTAGTTCAGTATCATTTTAATTCTTGTCGCCAAGAGAAGAAGATTTATTAATCATCAGGCTACCGTTTTTTTTGCAATTGCATCAACCACTTTAGCTCTGCAATTAGAATAACCGAATATCAACAACAGATTACCGACTAGCGCCAGCCGATTGTTCCTGATCTTCCAACAAATATGCTTTGATGAAATCATCAAGATCACCATCTAAAACATTCTGTGCATCTGTTCGCTCCACTCCGGTGCGTGCGTCTTTCACGAGCTTGTAAGGATGCAACACGTAGTTTCTGATCTGCGAGCCAAAATCAATTTTCATTTTGCCGGCTTCCACTTTGTCGCGGGCTGCATTTCGTCTTTCCATCTCCAATTGATAGAGTTTGGATTTCAACATTTGCATGGCCTTCTCGCGGTTGGCATGTTGTGAACGCTCCACCTGGCACACAATAACAATACCGGTTGGCTTGTGCGTCAACTGAACTTTTGTCTCCACCTTGTTCACGTTCTGACCACCGGCACCACCCGATCGTGACGTATGAAGTTCAATGTCGGCAGGATTAATCTCAATTTTAATGGTGTCATCCACCACAGGATACACAAACACAGACGCAAAAGAAGTATGTCTTCTTCCGTTCGAATCAAACGGAGAGATACGCACCAGACGGTGCACACCAATTTCCGATTTCAATTTTCCGTAGGCAAAGTCACCCGCTATTTCCAACGTGGCTGATTTTATACCGGCCACATCGCCCGATTGATAATCAACTTGCTTTACAGCATAGCCGCTCTTCTCGCCCCACATGATGTACATGCGGTTGAGCATCTCGGCCCAGTCCTGACTTTCAGTACCACCCGCACCGGGGTTGATTTCTATCATCGCGCTGAGCTGGTCCTCTTCTTTGCTCAACATCTTCTTGAACTCCAACTCCTCTACCGCGTTGAACGCTTTTCTATATTCCTTTTCCAATTCGTCTTCACCTACATCACCGGCCAAATGGAATTCATTAAGCACGTCCAGGTCTTCCAGTTGCTTGCTGACTTTGTCATAAGCATCTGTCCACACCTTTTTGATGCGAATGTTTTTAAGAATTACTTCAGCTTGCTTGGGATTGTTCCAGAAATCGGCCTGGTGAGAAATGCGTTCTTCGTCTTCTATTTCAACTATTTTGCGATCGTAGTCAAAGATACCGCCTGAGGGCGGCAACACGGGCTTTTAGGTCCTTTAAATGTTCGGAGGTCATCTTTTAAAAATTTTCACAAAGGTAAGGGATTGAATCTTTATTCAAAGTTTGAAACGAACGATAACGTAGTTCATTTAATACTCATCGTAATGATTCTCCGTTTGTGGTTCATCTTGTAAATATCGTTGTTAAAGAATTGCAGAATAATGCCCGAGCCAATTAGCGCACTCGATACGATGACCACTCCGTGATCGACTTTATGGGAATTGAATAAATCGGCCAGCACCAGAAGCGACCCGACAGCAATCAGCTTAACACCTGCGTCTTTTAATTTGAAAGCCGAATTAGAATGACCCCGCAGATCGACAGCTGCCACATCATATAAATAAGTAGTGTCCTCTCCTATTCGAAAAAAATCTTGTTTAATTCCTTCAATGAATCCCTTTGTAAAATGGTCTTCTCCCTTTCTCCTGAACCGAATAAAATCACCTTCGCTTATCCGGGCAACTACTTTGTTCTTCTTGATCAACACCAATTGCTTCTGCGCAACTACTTCGAATGAGCAAAGACACAGTAAGGTGAGTAAAAAAAGAAGTCGCATGTCATGAACAGATGAACGGTTAAAGGTAAAAATAATAGCGACAATTTTACCCGTTCATTCGCACCGGAAGCTTTGCGTAAGTGCGTTGGTAATCAATTTTTCATTCGCTGATAATGCTCGATGCTTCTTCTTCCATCTGGCTCCGTGATCGTCTGCTTAAACTCATCCGGACCCTGAAGCACAACATCGATATCAAATAGATGTCCTCTGATGTCCGCGAAGGAGCTAACCTCAATTGTTTCCCTGACTTTACTGTCACTCGGCATTTCAAAGGATCCGAATCCAATTCCTGTGTGCAAATTTTTCAACGAGTCCAGATACGTCATGCCCCACACTACATAACCCGCATAATAAGTTTTGAACTGAATCACATCTACCATGGAGGTATCATTTTCTGTAATCGCATACCTGCTGGTCATTTCCCATGTGCCATCCAGGGGAGATGTTTTTGTGGTGCCGACTGATTCATAGTCTTCCACCAATCTGAATTTTTTTCCTTGAGATTCCATTCCATCGATTGTTTGCTTATAGCCAGCTGATGTTGTTTCAATCTGAAGTTTATAGACCGGCTTCGAGGTGTTCTCTATACTGCCCGAAGCACTATAAATTAAGGTTTCAGTAACGCCCTCGGGAGTTACCTGATAACTTGCAATTCCAAAAGACGAAACAGAGTCGTTATCAAAATAGCCGTACATCATCTGATCATCGGTATATATCTTTAATTGATTAACGCCCGTGAGAATAGAGTCTTTTACACCATCATGGACAGACTGCGCAATTAATTTATAAGCTCCCGGCATCTTTCGGGGTTCTTGTTTACAGCCAAAAGACGCAATTGCCAGTAAGACGAATAGCATTTTTCTCATAGCGCTTGTTAATTAAGGTTTGGCTATACAATGGTAGGGAAACAAAATGTAGCGATTTAATCACACCTTAACAAGAATTGAACGGAGCCATTTCAAATTATACCATAAAAACAAAGCTTGAAGACTCTATAGTGGCAAAGAAATTTCGTTTACGCATCAAACTCGCCAATGAACGATTTGATGAATTAATCACCTGACCGCGATTTCAAAACAAATTCTATACTAAATCTAAACACGAGTTATTCACATCCTCGGTTTCCAGGGAGTTTCTTCAGCGCCAAGTTCCTGCGTCATCATGCGGCATAACACAAACAAATAATCTGATAAACGATTGAGATACTTGATCACTAAGCCATCTACTTTCTCTTGCTGATTAAGTGCGATGACCAGTCGCTCGGCTCTGCGGCAGACAGTGCGTGCAATGTGACCAAATGAAACCGAAGCATGACCACCGGGCAACACAAAGGATTTCATGGGCGGCAGTTGCGCATCCATTGAATCAATCTGTTGTTCAAGAAATGAGATATCGGTTTCCTGAAGTGCAGGAATTTTGACTTTCGTGTTACCCGGCTCAGTTGCCAGAATGGAGCCAACCGTAAAAAGGCGATCTTGAATCTCCACTAAAACAGATTTACGTTTTTGATTAACGTCCTGATCGCGCAGCATTCCAATGTAGGAGTTGAGTTCATCCACTGTTCCGTATGAATCAATTCGCAGATCAGATTTGGAAACACGTTTACCACCAAAAAGAGAGGTTGTTCCTTCATCACCGGTTTTAGTATAGATTTTCATGCGAGTTTAATTATTGAGTCAATCGAATAATTCAAGTTGTGATGGCAGTAATTGAAATGACCGTCTGTGAAATGGTGTGATGCCAAGTGCTTTGATACCTTCACGATGTTCTTCAGTGGGATAGCCGACATTGGTTGTCCATCCGTAACCGGGAAACTGCTGCGACAGTTTTGACATTAATTCATCGCGATACGTTTTGGCCAAAACAGATGCGGCTGCAATCGACAAATATTTTCCATCGCCTTTGATCACACATTCGTGCAGCAATCCCGGATAAGGTTTAAATCGATTGCCGTCAATTAATAAAAACTCAGGTCTTACTTTTAATTGATCCACCGCCAGATGCATGGCTTTGAAGGACGCATTTAAAATATTGATCTGATCAATCTCTTCACTGCTCACCTCGGCAACCGCCCACGCCAATGCATCACGCTTGATATCCAACTCCAAAAGTTCACGCTCCTCTTTTACCAATTGCTTGGAGTCGTTGAGCAATTCGTGTTTGTATTCTTTTGGAAGAATAACGGCTGCCGCCACAACGGGGCCCGCCAGGCAACCGCGACCAACCTCATCGCAGCCAGCTTCAATCAAATCAGGTGTGAATGATGAAAGTAACACGCACAAACTTAACCTTCCCATCACTCGATACAAAAAGAAAATGATAGTTTTGAGTTTGTGCCCAATACAATTGCTATGTCCAATCAAGAAAATAAAAATCCCTGGACCACACTTTCATCGGAATTGAAATACAACAATCCGTGGATCAGCGTTACAGAATTTCAGGTGCTTAATCCTGCAGGGAAGCCCGGCATCTACGGCAAAGTTCATTTCAAGAATAAAGCAATTGGCATTATACCACTCGATGAAAAAGGAAATACGTGGCTCGTGGGGCAGCATCGTTATCCATTAAATGAGTGGAGTTGGGAAATACCGGAAGGTGGTGGCCCCATTGAAGGAAGTGTACTTGAATCCGCTCAGCGCGAATTGAAAGAAGAAACGGGAGTGACCGCAAAAAAATGGACGCAACTGCTGCGCACACATCTATCCAATTCCGTAAGCGATGAAGAAGGATTTATTTTTCTGGCGGAAGATCTGGAACAAGGTGAAACCGAACTGGAAGAGACAGAAGCAGACATGAAAGTCTGGAAACTTCCCTTTGCCGAAGCGCTGGAAATGGTAATGACGGGCAAGATCACCGATAGTTTGAGTGTGATGGGAATTTTGAAAGTTGCTCTACTTAAGGGTATTAAGTAGTAAGACATAAGTAACAAAGGGCTGGCCTTTTCAGACTAATCCAACAACTATTAACTATTAACCAATAACTTTTCTTGAGTTCCTTTTCCAAATACCGTCCACATATTCATGAAAGTTTTTTGCTCGCGTATCCTGTCATGCTCAGTCAGCTCGGGCATGTGATGATGGGCGTTACCGACAGCATTATGGTGGGGCATATTGGTGCCGAACCCTTGGCCGCGGCCTCGCTAGCCAATGTCGCCTTCAATGTGATCTTGCTTTTCGGAATCGGAGTTTCTTATGCCATCACTCCGCTCGTTGCCTCGGCACAAGGCGAACACAATAATCAACATGTAAGCGACACCCTGAAACACGGATTAGCAATCAATTTCATCAACAGTTTGATTTTAGTTGCAGTCGTTATTCTTGCAAAGAATATTTTATTTCACATTGATCAACCAAAGGAAGTTGTTGATCTGGCCATTCCGTACTTAAGCATTATCACATTTTCACTCATTCCGACCTTACTCTTTCAAACGTTTCGTCAGTTTTCAGAAGGCTTGTCGTACACGCGCATTGCGATGATCGTGGTGATTGCGAGTAACTTCCTTAACATCGGATTGAATTATATTTTCATTTACGGTCACGCAGGTTTTCCGGCAATGGGTCTTGTTGGCGCTGGCTGGGGAACACTTATATCACGAATCGCGATGGCTGCTGGAATTGCGTACTATATTTATAATGCTCCGGCATTTAAAAATTATCGAGCTGGATTTTCCATTGGCCATTATTCAAAAGCGTTGTTTAAAAAAATGCTTCACATCGGCATACCTGCTGGCGTACAATTTATTTTTGAAGTGGCTGCATTCGATTTCTCAGCTGTGATGATGGGCTGGCTGGGTGCCAAAACATTAGCGGCACATCAGATCGCCATCAATCTCGCAACGATCAGCTACATGACCACAACAGGGTTGGCGGCTGCCGCTACGATCCGCGTAAGCAATGAGATTGGAAAAAAAGATTTTAACACGATGCGCACCGTTGGCTTTACCATTTTAGGAATGGCCCTCGTGATCATGGCCTTGTGGGGAATCCTGTTCATCGCAGGCAGAAATTTTTTACCGACACTCTACATTAATGATGCTGAAGTAATCGCCATCGCAGCACCGCTAATTGTCATTGCCGGATTTTTTCAGTTAGCCGATGGCGCCCAGGTAGTTTGCATTGGCGCTCTGCGCGGATTACAAGATGTAAAACTTCCTTCCGTATTCATCTTCATCGCCTATTGGGTAATTGGCCTGCCACTTGGATATTGGTTGGGATTCAAAGCGGGCTTTGGAGCAATCGGCATCTGGACGGGTTTGCTCATTGGACTTACGCTTACAGCGCTTGCCATGTTTATCCGTTTCAGAACCTTGTCTCGAAAATTTGCGCTCGCAAACTCCAAAGATTGAGTTCGATAGTGTTTGGACTAATGTACTGGAACTACTTCGGTCACTTGTCAAATCAAAAATCGCAATTCATAAATCTCAAATCCTGAATTATCAGTATCTTTTTGGAAACTTAACGCACATGGAAGACTTCGCACGGCCAGTCAGTCACTCCCAGACAACCATTACAGAACTCATGATTCCTGCTTACGCTAATTTCGGTGGCAAAATTCATGGAGGCATTTTACTTTCGTTGATGGACAAGGTGGCGTATGCAACAGCCAGCAAACATGCCGGCACGTATTGCGTTACTGTTTCAGTCGACAAAGTTGAATTCCTTCAGCCGGTAGAAGTTGGTGAATTGGTTTCCATGCATGCATCGGTGAACTACGTGGGCAAAACTTCTTTAGTAGTGGGTATACGTGTGGAATCTCAAAACGTAAAACTTGGAACATTTAAGCACACGAATTCTTCTTTCTTTACGATGGTGGCGAAAGATGATGATAACAAACCTATGCTCGTTCCTAAACTTATATTGGAAAACAAAGAAGACATCAAACGCTTCATTGAATCCATGCGCATGAAAGAAATTAAAAATGCAGTACGCGAAAAAATGGACGATGCCAAATCCACGATTGAAGTGGAGCATGCAAATGATCTTTTAAAAAATGAACGGTGCGTGTTGAGAACTTAGCTGATGAAAATGTTAATCGTTAATCGTTAATCGTTAATCGTTAATCATTAATCATTAATCATTAATCGTTAATCGTTAATCGTTAATCGTTAATCGTTAATCGTTACAAAACAAATTTTTACATATTTAATAGTGGAAACAAAATCACCCGATCAGCAAAATAGTACTGATTCTCCAAAGTGGCTGGAGCGGCTTCAACATCAGGCGTGGGAGATTGAGTTACTGATCTCCAGCGGTGCCATCTTTTCTTTGATTCAACTCACCAATTCAATTCATTATATTTTTACTGGAAACTTTATTCTGTTTTCATCTTTTCTTCCCACGGTATGGGCGATCAGCTTGCGGGCTATCACCGCGGGATTCATTTTAAATTTGATATTGCGAGCACTCTGGGCTGCTACTGCAATGCTCAATCGCCTTTACCCGTCAGGGATAGATATTTCCCAATTGCACTTAAACGAACCTTACTTATCATATTCAAAAAAATTTAACGCAGTTGCCCTCGCTATAAAACTAGATCGAAACGCAACCCTCGTTTTTATCTGGTCAATTGTCTTTCCCGCCCTCTTGTTCGGGCTTCTGATTCCTCCCACTATCATTTTTGCATTCTTCGGTTTTGGAGATGGTGCAAATCTATTGATCCAACTCACACTTGCTTTGTTGTTGGTCAGCTTCTTGTTATTTATGTATCTGGATTTATTCACAACCGGTTGGTTAAGACGAGGTGGAATCATCCCCAAATTATACCTGCCCGTTTATATTTTCTGGAATACCATCACGCTTGGATTTATTTGGCGGCCTGTTGTTCAAACCATCTTTACCAATTTCAAAAATAAATGGAAGGTCTTTGTTGTTCTTTTTATTGGTTACATCCTCCTGGTGACAACTGCCGATCCTCATTTAAGTTTCTACCAAATCATTGCCGCCAAAAATAATCTGGCAGAAACAAAAACAATCCATTCATTTTATGGCGACCAACTTTCACAAGACGAATGGACAGAAACGCCTTACATACAGTCTCAGCAAATTAAGGAAGACTACCTACGGATCTTTATTCCTTTTAAAGAAGAGTACACCAGGTTTCAATCTATCAATCAGTTCAGCGATCTCCTCTCCGTGAGCGTAAATGATTCTACCTGTTCAAACATTCGGTGGATTGAATTTATTCCCGGCAACGGGCAACAAGGCGTTATCACCTACCTGCCAATAAAATCGATCAAATCAGGTCTTCAGAAAATTGACATTCACATTGGAGGCGATAACTTTGGCGCTGAAAAATTTACCATACCCTTCTGGAGAGAATAGGCGAAACGATTTGACGTACCAAAAGCCATGGAAATCAACCAACCCACCCCCTCTAAAATTCCTTCCTGGCTGAAGCGGTTGCAAGAAAGTTCATGGGAAGCAGAAATCCTGATCTCAGGTGGAGCGATTTTCACGTTGCTCTCGCTTTCAGATTACTTGCTTGAGTTTGTTGTTCAGCTGAAGTTTTCAGCCGCCTTTTCTGGTCTTGACATTGCCACCTTACTGGTAATGGTCGCATTAAAAGGCATCACTGTCGGATTTATTCTTCATATCATTTTGCGAGGGATTTGGATTTCGATTGTTTGTTTGAACTACTCGTTTCCTCAAGGAATAAATTTTGACAGACTTAAACTATCTGGTTGGTACAACGAAGAAGCACATCGTTACAAACTAACTGATCAGATTGTAAAACTGGACCACATCAGCGGAATCGTATTCTTTGCCTCTTTCTCTTCTGTCTTCTTTACGATTGGCTATGTTGTGGTGTGCGCCATCACATTTGTGATCTCAGGATTCTTATTTTCAGTTTTTAATATTGAGGGAAGCGAATTGTCGATTTTTCTAACTTCGAACACCTTGTACCTGTTATTCCTTTTCGATTTACTTTCATCAGGTTGGCTTCGAACAAATGTTACAATAGGAAAAATCTATTACCCGGTATACCGCTTGCTAAATCTACTAAGCTTGGCTTTTCTCTACAGACCGTGGTTTCAAATCGTGTTTTCCAATGTCAATAGGGTCAGAGCTTTCATTTTTTGTGCGCTATTTCTAGTTGTCACAATAGGCTATGCCAATGTTTCGCTCGTTAGGCTATTTCATTGGAAAACATTTATAGACACTCATGTGTTCGAATCCGCACCAACAGGCGGCCCAATCACCAACACGTTTTATGAAAACCGACTTGGCTCAAGCTTGCTCATTTTCTACGCGTGTATTCCATCCGAAACAATAAGCGGTAATTATTTTCGACTCTTTGTACCTTATAGAAGTGGATATGACGATGGCATAAGTGATGCTGGCAAAAAATATTTTTCAGAAATTGTAAAGGTATCTCTCAATGAAAAAAATCTTGATGCTGCCGCCTGGATCGGAACGAATCATGAGGTTACCGGGCAAAAAGGTATCTTCACAATGATACCCACGGAGGATTTACCCAAAGGTAAAAACACGCTAACTATTGAAATTAACGATGACTACTTCGCTAACAAACAACCTATACGCATCTTCTTCTGGAAAGAATAATTCTAACTTTTATAAAATGAAATATCTATTGCCCTTCATTCTTGTTTTCATTATCACGATTTCAAACGCGCAGTATCCACTCATCCTTACCCAACGCGATCAGGCACGAGTGATTGATGAACTATTGGAAGACCGCTTGCGCAATACGCTGCCAACACTCATGCGCAGAGAAGGCTTCGATATGTGGGTGATTATTTCACGGGAGTATAATGAAGACCCAGTGATCAAAACATTGCTGCCTGCCACCTGGATGGCCGCTCGCAGAACAACCATGTTGGTGGCTTTTGATAAAGGTGGAACTGCTGAAATGGAATTTCTTGCCGTGGCGCGATACGATGTGGGCAAAGTTTTTAAACGTGCCTGGGACCCCGACCAACAACCCGATCAATGGGTGCAACTCGGAAAAATAATCGAAGAGCGCAAACCAAAGAAGATCGGTGTCAACAAAGCACCTTCATGGGGCCATGCCGATGGACTCACTTCCAATGACTATGACAACCTGATGAAAGTGTTGCCAAAGAATTTACAAAGCAATGTGACATCTGCCGAAAAACTTGCCGTGAGTTGGCTCGAAACACGCACAGAAAAAGAAATGACAATCTATCAGCAAATCTGTCGCATTGCGCATGAGATTATTCTGGAAGGATTCTCGGATAAAGTCATTCAACCGGGCGTGACGACAACCGAAGATGTGGTATGGTGGTATCGTGAGAAAATCAAAGAACTAAAACTGGACACGTGGTTTCATCCTTCTGTTTCTGTGCAGCGAAATGAGCCCGAAGCCATCACAGCAAAACGTCCGGCACCATTGGTAATCCTGCCGGGTGATTTACTGCATGTTGATTTTGGAATCACGTATCTACGATTAAACACCGACATGCAACAACATGCCTATATTTTAAAACCTGGAGAAACTGAAGCTCCCGATTATTTAAGAAATGCGTTCCAAAAAGGAAATAAACTTCAGGATATCCTCACGGGAAATTTCAAAGAAGGCAAAACCGGAAATCAGATTCTTGCCGACACGCGCAAGCAGGCGATCGAACAAGGTATCACTCCTTCTATCTACACACATCCTATTGGTTTTCATGGGCACGCAGCAGGCACTACGATTGGTATGTGGGACATGCAAGGTGGCGTTCCATTCAATGGCGATTATCCCATGCATTACAAGACAGCCTATTCCATTGAATTGAATTGCACGGTCAATATTCCCGAATGGAAAAAAGACATTCGAATTATGTTGGAAGAAGATGGCTACTTTGATGAGTCGGGCTTTCGATACATTGATGGCAGACAACGGGAAATAATTTTGATTCCGAAACCAGGTTCGAATAAATAAAGATTAATCGCTTTATTGAAACTAATGAGATTTCTAAAGGCTCTTCACACCTATTACGGTCTCACTATTTTCGGACTGCTCTTTATTTTATTTTTTCCATTGCTTCTCATTCCCATTCTTTTCAAAAAACAATTTCACCTGGTGGGAATCTTCAACAGGTGGTGGGCAAAGCTATTGTTTGCGTTTACCTTTTTACCCTACCACGTGGAGTGCAGAAGTAAACTTGATCCCAACAAACAATACATCTTCTGCCCAAATCATTTTTCTTATCTGGATATTCCTACCATGGGTCTCAATCCCATCAACACCATTTTTGTTGGCAAAAGTGAAATGGAAAACATTCCATTGTTTGGATTTATGTACAGCCGGCTCCACATCACGGTTGATCGTTCTAAACTAAAAAGCAAATTCATTACACTTCAACGTTCGCTGCAGGCATTGGATGAAGGTAAGAGCCTTGTCATCTATCCCGAAGGAGGTATTATCACTCATCATCCGCCACAAATGGTGAAGTTTAAAGACGGAGCTTTCCGCGCTGCCATCGAAAAACAAGTGGCGATTGTTCCGGTCACCATTCCGCACAATTGGCAAATCATGCCCGACCCTCCCATGTATCTCAACCGCGGAAAAATTGAAGTGATCTTTCACGAACCGATTGAAACCAGCGGCATGACGCTGAACGACCTGGACACGTTAAAGCATCAGGTATTCAACATTCTCCAGGACGAATTGCATAAACATCATCGGGTTGCAGTTATGCAGCCAGCATAAGAATCGTTAGCTTTGCGATTCGTTTACTCACTATGAAAATAGATCGCGCACAACTGGATAGGATTGCTCACCTCGCACGCCTTGAATTTGATGAGAAGGATGCAGAGAAGATGATGAAGGACATGACCAACATCGTCACCTTTGTGGAAAAGCTCAATGAGGTGAACACCGATGGCATCGAGCCGCTAACCACCATGAGCCATGAGGTGAATGTGTTGCGCGAAGACGAAGTGAAACCTCACCTGCCACACGATGAAGCGCTGAAGAATGCACCCAAAAAAGATGTAGACTATTTCAGAGTGCCCAAGGTGTTGGAGTAACTCCTTGATAACAATTTAAATTTTATAAATGAAAACGAGTTTATCGGCATTATTCATTTTAGTCTCCCTTGTTTCAAACGGACAATTTATGAAGGGAGATAAGTTTGTGGGCGGATCGTTTTCACTTAATTCTCAAAAAGCAACAGGCTCCAACAATTCAACTGCATCCACCACAAATCATTTCTCCGTAACACCTTTTGTTGGATTTCTCCTAAACGAACATTTTTCAGTGGGTGCACAAATTGGATATGGTTTAGAAACCACGAAGTATAATGTAATTCCAAGTCAACAACCTTACAAGTGGGAATCATTTAACCTTGGTTTAAATGGCAAACAATATTTCACGATTTCAGAAAAGTTCTTGTTTGCTGCTGCAGGATCAATAGCCTTTACTCAAGGAACTCAGAAGATTCCAGCGGGTGGAACCTCGACCGTCAATAAAGGCAACCAAGTGGGTGCCAGTATCACACCAAGCTTTATCTTCTTTCCATCATTACATTGGGCGTTCGAGGCAAGTGTCGGGTCAATAGGATTCGCTCATGCAAAAAACCTATCCGATGATTCGAGAAGCAATTACTTCAATCTGAATTATGGATCGGTCAATCTGGGATTTTCTTATTATTTCAGAAACGCTGGCGGCAAGCCTTGATCACTGGTTCTCATTTGAAACGCGAGAACAAATTCTATTCTACTAAATGGAAATTGTAACCAGTATCAAGTATCTCGTATCTTGCGGCCAATTTTTTAGGTTCTGCTTATGTTCTCGATTCAATTCTGGAAATCCTGGCCACTCGTTTATCAACGCATCTTCTGGATAGTAGCCAGTCTTCTCATTTTTTCTCTTCTCTTTTTATGGTACGCCTATTTCCAGGCACCTGCTCCCACTCTTACCTGGGAATACATTCAAGAGCAACATTTACTGGAAGTTCCTATCCATAAATTTCAAACGGGAATTTTTGAATTCACCATCAAAGGAGACAACTATCTTATTTTCGAAAGACTGTTGGGAAATGATCTGACTCCTTCACCCATCATGGCCCATGTATTCCTGATCATTCTGGTGGCAAGTGCCATTATGCTCCTGTCCGTCATCACGGTGCTGAGTCGTTTTTGGTACAGCATCGGTATGGGCTTTTTCATTTTATTTATTGTTGGTTTTAGATTGGAGCTGCTGGAAGTAGCCGGACTTACCAACAAAATCGCAACCATTATCGTCCTGGCTCTGTATCTGCCAATCAGCTTTTACTTTCATGCGTTCAACACATCTGCAAGCTTTATCAAAAGACTGATCACCTTTACAATCATCACGATTGTGGTTGGCGTTGGTCTGTTGTTGCTTTCCAAATCACCGTCTCCTGCCTACCAACTTGCGGCAACAGGTTACGTTGCCGGTATCATATTGAGTGTTGTATTTATCTTGATGGTAGCGCACGAGATCCTCGCTTCCTTCATCGACCTGGTAAGCAGAGGCACGCGTCAAACCAAAAGCCTTCAGCATTATCTGATCATCAGCGCCATTTACATGGTGAATCTTTTTCTGGCGTATGCCAATAAGATCGGCATGATTGAATGGGATTTTCTGGCCATCAACTTTTTTCTCTTACTGACTATTTCTGGTCTTCTGGGCGTTTGGGGTTTCCGTCAGCGTCAACCTCAATATGAAGGCATCATTGAGGCCGATCCGTTTGGAGTTTATTTTTTTATTAGTCTGGCGTGCATTTGTTTTGGTTCCATTGCATGGTTTCTCTCATCTGCCAATGATCCTGCCATCGAGGCTATTCGCGATGTGATTATTTATAGTCACCTGGGTTATGGCATTATCTTTTTATTATATGTGCTCTCCAATTTCATGGGCATGCTGGGTGAAAATTTTCAAGTCTATCGGGTTTTATATCAACCCAACAATATGCCTTACTTCACCTTCCGCTTTGCGGGATTGATTGCAACCCTCGCGTTCGTTTTTTATAACACGTGGCAAGTGCCCGTGCGAAATGCGCAATCGGGATACTATAATGCCATGGCCGACATTCACAAAACAAGCCGACCGACATTGGCCGAAGCGTATTACAACACAGCGGCCTTGTATGGCTTTCAAAATCATCATGCCAACTATGCTATTGCCAACATCGAATCATTGCGGGGTAACGATAACAAAGAGAGAAATTTTTATGGCCAGGCTTCTGCGAGCCGGCCAACCGAAATGTCGTACCTGAATTGGGCCAATGTGTACCAACGTAACTCTTCGTGGCTGGAGGCATTGCTCACGCTTCGTGAAGCATCCAAAGACTTTCCGCTGAGTGGCGTCATTAAAAACACACAAGGTCTTATCTATGGCAAATTAAATTTGTTTGACTCCGCTATCTATCTCCTGGAAGAATCGCGCGCTTCAAGTCTTTCCAAAAATTCAGCCGAAACAAATCTGATTGGATTAATCGCAAAAAATAATCTGCCTGTAGATGCCGATTCACTATTCAATCTCATCGGTTCCACTCATCCTGGCGTAGAAGGAAACGCATTGGCATTGGCCAATCTGCAAAGCGAAAAAATAAACATGCCTTTGCCCTTACCGAAGGATTCCGTTGTTGATTTATTTTCTGCCACGCTGTTAAACAATTACCTGATCAATCATCTGGGCGAGGTCGATTCATCTGCCATCAGCAAAACGATAAAACTGGCACGACTAAAGAGTAATTCAGGCTATACCGAAAATTTACTTTTTGCTAGTGCACTTGCTTTATATGCCGATGGGCAGGTGGGCAAAGCGTTTAGTTTATTGGAAGAAGTTATTTTCCTCAGCAACAATCGCGGCAAACTAAATAACATACTCGCGCTTTGGGCGCTAGATCAACGCGCACCAGATGTGGCCCTGAAGTTTTCTGCCTTTGCAGTCAATCAAAATTTTCCCGAGGCTGCGCTCACCAATGCCGTGGCGCTTGCCGAGGCCGGTCGCATTGGAGAATCTGTTGTGGCCTGGGACAGCCTGCGATCTCAAGGTGATACCACTCAACATGCCATGGCCGAAAGTTCTATCCGTGTATTGGCATCGCCTGATCAGTTCGTTGGCAAGTTCACCGATGAAGAGAAATATCAATATTGTCGTTACCGGATTGAGCCGCGCGATTCAATGTCGTTCAATCGCGTTTTAAATTCAATCAGTAATAATGATTTGAAGGCAAGGACTATTCTTGATCGCACAAACAAATTACTAAAGCTCGATGATTTGAAAAATGCCATTTCGGTGCTTCAAAAAATTAACGGCTTGGAGATGAGTGATAAGACAGTGTTCGATGACTTTAAGAAAACCGAACTGGCGATATTGGCCGCGCGAAAAGATATACAAGGGCTTGCCACGCAAATGAAAGAATTCACATTTACACCCGATCTAAAAAATCTTCAGCTTTACTATTCCACCCTCATCCTGGAAAGCACGGGAGACAAAACTGCCATTGCAAAAAACTACGAATACCTGTCGCAGGCAAATCCTTATTTTGATGAAGCGATTGTTGCCGCTGCAAAATTCTTCAAAGCCAATAGCAAAGAACGGTTGAAGGTTTACAACATTTTGGTAAACGCATTGCAGGTCAATCCACAGTCCGTTAAACTATTGAAAGCCTACGGCATCGAAGCCAAACAAATGGGCTTTGACGAGTTTTCGGAAAGTGCGCTCAGGCGTTTATCGGAAATCATCGGTGAAAAAGCGTTTACTGATTTCATGTATGAGAACCGTGCCGCCCTTCAACCGCAAAATAACTGACGTGGTCGGCTACTGTCATTCTACTTTCTGTTAACTTTGCCCACCTTAAAAAAATATTATGGAGATCAAATTCGTACCCCTCAATCACGTACACGAAAAACTTGGCGGTAAAATGGTTCCCTTCGCGGGATACAACATGCCGGTCCGCTACTCTTCCGATATTGAAGAACATATGACCGTGCGCAATGGAGTGGGTGTGTTTGACGTATCGCACATGGGCGAGTTTACGTTGAAAGGCCCCAATGCCCTTGACTTGATTCAGCGCGTAACGAGCAACGATGCTTCCAAACTGATTGACGGCCAGGCCCAATATTCCTGCCTTCCCAATGAAACCGGTGGAATTGTTGACGACCTGATTGTTTATAAAATTAAAGACAACGATTACTTGCTGGTCGTTAACGCTTCCAACATCGACAAAGATTGGAATTGGATTTCCAAATTCAATACAAAAGGTGTGGAGATGAAAAACATCTCTGATGACATTTGTTTGTTTGCCGTACAAGGACCAAAGGCTGTTGGGGTTTTGCAAAAACTAACAAAGACTGATCTATCCGCGATCAAGTATTATCACTTTGCCGTTGGCGAATTTGCAGGCGTGAAAGATGTAGTGATGAGCAACACCGGATATACAGGAGCGGGAGGTTTTGAGATTTATGTAAACAAAGCTTTCGGTGAAAAAGTCTGGAATGCAATATTCGAAGCCGGCAAAGACGAAAACATAAAACCAATTGGTTTGGGCGCGCGCGATACACTTCGCCTGGAGATGGGATTCTGTTTGTACGGAAATGACATTGATGATACAACTTCTCCGCTGGAAGGTGGACTTGGATGGATCACAAAGTTTACCAAAGATTTCACCAACTCTGCTAACCTTAAAAAACAAAAAGAAGCAGGCGTTACGAAAAAGCTGGTAGGCTTTAAGATGATTGACAAAGGAATTCCGCGTCATGACTATCCCATCAAAGATGCCAATGGAAATACCATTGGAAAAGTTACCTCAGGAACACAATCTCCCATGCTGGGCATCGGTATTGGACTGGGTTATGTGACTACCGCCAATTCAAACCCCGGCACTGAGATATTTATTGAAGTCCGCGGAAAAGGATTGAAAGCTGTCGTTAGCAAAATGCCATTGATCAATTGATGCATTGAATGAAAGGAATAGTTCTTCTTTTTATTTTAATTCAATCCGCATGCTTTGGTCAGGAAGACTTAAATGACGTTGCCATCAAGTTGATGAACCAATCGAAATACAAAGAAGCACTTGTGTATTTGGATACATTAGTCAACCAGAATCCTGAGTTTACAATCTATCGGTATAATCGAGCGGTGTCTCTTACCAATCTGAAACGTTACAACGAAGCCATCTCGGATTACAGTATTCTCACGCTGCAGGTTCCGGATGAATCCGAATACTACTTCCAACTGGGAAATTTGTATGAGAAGACAAAAAATCCAAAAGAGGCGGAAGCAAAATATTCCAGCGCAATCAATCTAGACAAAAAAAATTTTCAATACTACTTCCAGCGTGGCACTTACTATTTAAAACAAAATGCTTTCGCGAAAGCGGTGAACGATTTCAATCACTCAATCGAACTTCATCCTGAGCATGAAAACGCTTACCACAACCGCGGTATCGCTTATTACAAATTAGATCTGAAAGAAAAAGCATGCGAAGACTGGTGCCTCGCCATTATAAAAGGAAGTAAAAACTCAGCCAGTCATCTAGAAAAAAATTGCAAAAATTATCCTAAACCCTGCTCTGGCAAATGAAAACAATTGACGTTTGTGTAAGTCCTGAACTCATGCATTTGTATGACGTAAGCGAGAGAACGGTTGTTGTGGTAGACATACTTCGCGCAACCTCTTGTATGGTTACAGCTTTTGCACACGGTGTTCAAAGCATAACTCCCTTTGCTGATCTCGAATCATGCAAAGCCATGAAATCGAAAGGATACATCACCTCTGGCGAGCGCAATGGAGAGAAAGTGCCAGGCTTTGACCAGGGCAACTCGCCTTTCGAATACATGGGCGATGCTGTACGCGGAAAGAAAATTGCGTTCACGACTACCAACGGAACACAGGCGATCGAGAAAGCAAAAGGTGCGCGAAAAATAGTAATCGGCTCTTTTTTAAACCTGTCATCTGTTGTCAAATACTTATTGTTTGGTGAGAATAGTGTGCTGATCGTTTGCGCAGGATGGAAAGGAAAAGTTAATCTGGAAGACACGCTGTTTGCAGGCGCTGTTGTTGAAAAATTAAAAAATCACATCGAGCCCGATTGTGATGCACCGCTAGCTGCTCAGCATCTGTACAACATCGCCAAAGACGATATGGTTAAATTTCTCAGTGCCTCATCGCACGTGAAAAGATTGAACCGACTTAATATTCATAAAGACATTGAATATTGTTTGACTCTGGATAAGTACCAGGTAGTGCCAAGAATGGAACAAGGTGTTCTGCTGGCTTAGAATCCGGCTCAACTTAACTCTGCGTACCTCTGCGTTCTCTTCGGTTAAATTCTTTACTACCAGTAAATCATAAAGGTTTCGTTGACGCACAAAGACGCAACTAACTTGTCTACTTTGTGTGCTCCGTGGTAAGAAATCATTTTACCACCGAGAGCACTAAGGTTGCACGGAGTGCTCAAAGAAGTAAAAAACCAACTTGTGTCCTTCGTGTTTGCTCTGTGTCCTCCGTGGTTAAGAAGTCACTTTACCACCAAGAGCGCAAAGGTTACGCTGAGTTCGCAAACGAGTAAACCAACTTGTGTTCTTTGTGTTTGCTTTGTGTGCTCTGTGGTTACGAATTTCTTTTTACTACTAAGAGCACGAAGAAATACACCCTAAGGTCACAAAGAGAATTTTATTATTTCTTCTCATACACTGCCTGCCCGCCAACAATCGTTTTTAAAACTTTCACATCTCTGATTTTTTCTGGCGAGATGGTGGTGAGGTCATTATCCAAAATAACGAAGTCGGCCAACTTGCCTACCTCAATAGAGCCTTTGATCTTTTCTTCAAACGAAGCGTAAGCCGCATCGATCGTATAGGCCTTCAAAGCTTCTTCCACAGTAATCTTTTGTTCAGGTATCCAGCCATCGGGTGTTTTGTCATCCAGCGTTCTGCGTGTGACGGCTGCATAAATTCCCTCTAAGGGTGTTGGTGGCGCTACAAACCAATCACTACCAAACACCAACTTTGCTTTTGCATCCAACAGCGAACGAAACGCATAAGAAGTTTTCCCACGTTCGTGACCAATAACTTTCTCCGCCCAACGGCCATCATCAATGGCATGATACGGTTGCATGCTAGCAATCACACCCAACGATGCAAACCGACTGAAATCATTTGGATCAATGTGCTGCGCATGTTCAATTCTAAAGCGCCTGTCTTTCGCTCCGTTTTCTTTTTCAACCTTTTCAAAAATATTTAACAAGGTGTGAATGGCTTTGTCGCCAATTGCATGAACGGTGACTTGCAAGTCCGCCTGGTCAGCCGCCAATGTCCATTCGTAAAGATCTTTCTCGGGTGTAATAAAAAACCCGGAGTCTTTTGGTGAATCAGAAAAGGATTTGAACATCGCAGCTGTATGCGATCCCAACGATCCATCTACAAAGCCTTTCAACAAACCAATGTGTAACCATTTGTCACCTTTGCCGTGCTGATCAACTTTTGCTTTCAATTCCTGCCAATTACTCAGCGGCATGCCCGCATAAATTCTTGTCTTCAATTTGTTGGCAGCGCGTGCGCGCTCAAATGCTTCCATATAGCCACTCATGTTGTGCGCAGACGTTACGCCTTGTTCAGCCACATAGTTCATGGCTGCCTCCAGTGCTCGGTCTTCAAGCTCTGCGGGTGGCGCGGGCACCGAAGGGTCAATGAGGTTCATCGCATTGTCTTTGAACACTCCGGTGATCTTTCCTTTGTTATCTCTCACGATAGTTCCACCGGCAACTGATTTGACTTGTTCGGTAATGCCTACAGCTTTCAAGGCTGGGCTATTCGCCAACGACATGTGTCCATCCAATCGGTTTATCCATACAGGATTGTTCGGTGTATATTGATCTATCCATTCGCGATTCGGCAACTCGCCTCCCCAATTCTCATGGTCCCAGTCTCCGCCCACTATCCATGTACCGGGACTAACCGTTTCTGCGAAAGCTTTTATACGTTGTATAAATTCTTCTTTGGTCTTTGCATCACGCAATTGCACAGAAGACAATCTGAAACCACCATCTACAAAATGCGTGTGTGTATCAATAAATCCGGGTGTGATTAATTGCTCTTTCTTAAACCAACTCGTGCCGGTATTTTCTCCGTCCCATTTTTTCATCTGGGCTTCCGTACCAACTGCAATGATCGAATCGCCACGAATCGCAAATGCTTCCGCCCATGGCTGCTGCGGATTGGCCGTCCAGATTTTTCCGATGATGATCCAATCAGCTGGTTGTTCTTTTTTCGCGCAAGCGGATAACAAAACAACCAGTACTGCTAATTTGATGACAGAGGTTTTCATATGATGAACAGCTAAATTCATTTTCAAGTTAGACAAAGATTTACGCAACAGATGCACTTACCTCAACCCTGAAATATATTTTTTCTCACTCCTTTCACACCAGGATTTGCAATGTACACGCTTCCGCTGGCGGGATATTTTTCAAGTTGCTCAGGCGTAAAGTTTTCACGGGCAGTGGTGATAAACAATTGATCAAAGTTTTCTCCGCCAAAGGCACAGCTCGATACTTGCGGCACCGGCACTTCAATCTTGCCAATCATTTTACCAATCTGAGGATTCCATCGATACACGCCAAATCCATTCCAGTGTGCAATCCACAACATTCCTTCCTCGTCTATACACATGCCATCGGGTGTTCCGGTATCTTCCGGAACGGTAATGACTGTTTTGATAAACTGAATCGCGCCTGTTTGATTTTCGAATTGATAAGCTTTCACTTGTCGGGTGGGGCTATCGACATGATACATAGTACCACCATCCAACGACCACACCAATCCATTGGGGATCGTGAGCGAGTCAATCTTCTTTTCGATTCTTAAATCTCTACCAACACAAAACAAAGAGCCCGCTTCCTTTTTGAATTGTGCATCCATTGTACCAATCCACAATCGCCCGGAAGGATCAACAGCACCATCGTTGGTTCTGATGTTTGAATTTTTCTTTTCAATATCTAAAAGCCAATTCAGTTTTCCAGTTTGCAAATCCAGTCGTGCAAGTCCACCCTGAAAGGCAATCACCAGATGACCATGATCATCTTCCGCAATCATGGAGGGACGATGATCAAAATTCCAGGTGTCTACTTTTCCATCTGACAAAACAAATTCGTGCAACGCTTTTCCATCAATGTCCACCCAGAAAAAACTTTGTCGCGTCTCATGCCAGAAGGCACCTTCGCCAAGCAAACAATTTATATTACACAACAGGGAAGCAGTCATCGGTCACTAAAATTTGCCCATCACATAAATTCAAAAAGTAATTTACAGTTTATTTTAATTAGCTAACCATGCAACTTATATTTGATTGATAGCCAATGAATGCATGAAACCTGTTGTTCAAATATCACTCGATCTCACCAACATTGACGAAGCATTGGAAACTGCTGCGCTAGCCATGCGGGCCGGAGTGGATTGGCTGGAAGCCGGAACGCCACTGATACTTGCTGAAGGATTGCACGGTGTAAAAAAATTGCGTCAAACATTTAAAGATGTGCCCATTGTGGCCGACCTCAAAACCATGGACGGTGGTTATCTTGAAGCAGAGATGATGGCAAAAGCTGGCGCTACACACGTGGTGGTGATGGCGCGCGCTCACGAAGAAACAATAAAGTGTGTGGTAAAAGCCGGTCGCGATTATGGCATAAAAGTGATGGGCGATAATCTCGGTTGCCCGGATATGGTTGCAGCTGCAAAATGGTTGCAAGACTTAGGTTGCGATTATGTGGTGCATCACATCGGTTATGATGAAAGACGCGGCATTGCGGCACAAGGAAAACGAATGCCCAGTCCGTTGGATCAATTGCGCGAAGTTGTTCAGGCGGTCACCATTCCCGTGCAAGCTGTTGGTGGACTTAGCTTAGAACAAGCAATACGTTGTCCCGAATACGGTGCGCCACTCGTGGTGTTGGGTGCTCCGCTCACGATTGATGCCGATGCCTTCAAGACAGCCGATGGCAATCTCGAAAGTTCGTTGCGTTTGATCTGTGAAAAAATCCATGCATACGGAGACGTTCGTATAGGTAAAGCTTAGTCGTCATTTGTAATTCGTAAATCATAAATTCTCAATTATGAAATCCGCAGCCGTTGTTAATTTCTCTTCGCAGAAAGGATCGGTAGAAATACGAGAGATCGCAAAGCCAACCATTGGCGAAGAAGATGTGCTTCTTGAGGTCATGAATGTTGGCGTGTGTGGAAGTGATCTTCATCAATGGACGGCTGACCACAGTTGGCACGTCAACTATCCCGTTGTGCTCGGTCATGAGTTTGGCGGTCACATCGTTGAAATTGGAAAAAGAGTTGTCGGTTGGAAAGAAGGCGATCGTGTAGTAAGTGAAACGGCAGCTGTCATTGATCCCAACAATCCCATGTCACGGCAAGGTTTATACAATCTTGATCCCACACGCAAAGGCTTTGGCTATGGCGTTGATGGTGCCATGACAAAATTTGTTCGCGTGCCTGCGCGTTGTTTGCATCGCGTGCCCGATCAACTTGCTTTTGAACAAGCGTGTCTCACAGAGCCATGTTGTGTTGCCTTCAATGCAGTGGTGGCAAACACCCGATTAAGACCGGGCGATCGTGTGATTGTGCTGGGCCCCGGAACAATAGGAATTTTGTGTGCAGCGATGGCCAAGTTGTGCGGTGCCGAAGTGGCCATGCTTGGTCTGGAAGAAGATGCTTATCGTCTTGGCATCGCCAAAAAATATGGATGCGAAACCATCATCGGTGATGCCTCGTCATGGGCAAAGCAGCGCGATGGTCTTGGCGTTGATTGTGTGATTGATGCTGCTGGTGCGAGTGCTACTTTAAAAATCGCCATGGACCTTGTGCGTCCGAATGGTGTAATTGCAAAAGTTGGTTGGGGCCCGCAGCCATTAGGCTTTTCACTTGATCCCATCGTTCAAAAAAATATTACGCTGCAGGGAAGCTTCAGTCACAACTGGCCGATATGGGAACGAGTGATTGCATTACTGGCGAGCGGTCAACTCGATGTGAAGCCGATCATCGGTGGTGTGTGGCCCATCACGCAATGGCACGATGCGTTCGAGAAGATGCACAACCGACAAGTGGTGAAGAGTGTGCTTAAACCTGTTTGAAGATTGAAGCATACATTATTGTTAAGTTTGTTTGGCGGCCTGCGGGCTATGCGCTGCAAGTCCGGCCACGCACATGCCGCGCGCTTCGGGCTTTCCGCTACTATCCCTGGCCGGGTGCAGGCTTCGATAAAAATTAAATGTTAGTTCCAGATATGCGTCTTGTCAATAAAGTTATCATCATCACAGGAAGCACAACAGGCATTGGAAAAGCAATTGCATTGAGATGTGTGGCAGAAGGCGCAAAGGTTGTCATTCATGGATTGGAGCGCGATCTCGGAGAAGCTGTCGTATCAGAAATCGGAAAAGAAAAAGCTGCCTTACTGATTGAAGACCTCGCGACAGAAGGCGCTTCACAACGATTGGTTGATCTTGCTCTGAAAACATTTGGCAAGCTGGATGCTGTTGTTAACAATGCAGCGGCAGTGGTTTCATCTAACATTCACACAACGGACTTAACATTCTTTCGAAAAGTTTTAGAAGTCAACACACTTGCTCCCTTTGCTTTGATCAAAGCTGCGTTGCCGTATTTAACTGAGTCTCGCGGCAGCGTGTTAAACATTGGTTCGGTCAATGCTTACAGTGGCGAACCCAATCTTTTACCTTACAGCGTTTCAAAAGGCGCGTTGATGACCTTGACCAGAAATCTTGGCGATACATTGCATCGCGAGAATGGTGTGCGCGTGAATCAAATCAATCCCGGTTGGGTGCTTACGGAAACGGAAGTACAACGAAAACGTGAACATGGTTTAGCAGACGATTGGTACAAAGACATTCCTTCGGTGTATGCACCGGCCGGTCGTCTGATTCAACCATCAGAAATCGCAGCAGCTGCAGTCTATTGGCTAAGCGATGAATGTGGGCCCATCAGCGGACAAGTGGTGGACCTCGAACAACATCCATTCATTGGTCGCAATCCACCAAAGGATACTTCTACTATTCCCTCTGAAAAGAAAAAGAAATAACATCTCTAAAATAAAATACGTCATTGCGAACGAAGTGAAGCAATCTCCAAAATTGAAACCTGAAAGGGGATTGCTTAGGTCGTCCCTTCCTCGCAATGACGGATCAATTTGTTTTTTACAGATAATAAAAAAGTAATGCAATGCCTCAACTAGCTGTGTTTCCCAAAGCCTTCATGCAGGCACTCTGCAAAGATGGAAGCATGAAAGTTTCTGAATGGATTGAGTTGGCCGTTCAAATCGATATCGATGGCATCGAATGGTATGCCGGCTTTTTAGAAATGGCTGATGAAAAAAACTGGCCGTTGTTCCGCAAGCAGGTGGAAGATTATGGCAAAGTCATCCCCATGATGTGCTGCTCGCCCGACTTCACCCATCCCGACAAAAATTTTCGCGCAAAAGAAATTGGAAAACAAAAAAACTGGATCGATATGACGTATGCTTTGGGCGGGTCGTATTGTCGCGTGCTATCCGGACAAAAAAGGCCAGAGTTATCGATCGATACAGGCGTAGGTTATGCAGCCGAATGTATTGAAGCTTGCCTGCCCTATGCGCATGAGCGCGGCATCACGCTCATCCTCGAGAACCATTACAAAGACGACTTTTGGGAATATCCGGAGTTTGCTCAGAAGATGGATGTCTTTTGTAAACTGGTTGACGCCATTCAACATCCCAACTTCGGTGTGAATTATGATCCGAGCAACACGTACCTGGCGGGAGAAGATCCAATCGAATTATTATATCGAGTGTCTCATCGCGTGGTGACCATGCATGCCAGCGATCGCTACTTAAAGTTTGGCACGATTGAAGACCTGCGAAAAGAAGAAGGCGGTGCCACCGGATATGCCAAGCGACTTAGTCACGGAGAGATTGGCAAAGGACTAAACAACTACGATGCGATTTTTTCAGAATTGAAACGCGTTGGCTTCGATGGCTGGATCAGTATTGAAGATGGCGTGGACGGAATGGACCAACTGGAAAGAAGCGTTGCCTTTGTGAGGCGCAAGATGAAAGAGTATTGGCCGTAACGCTTCGACAGGTTCAGCGTGACAAGACTCCTCAACTCAGTTTAGGATTTTGATGATGGCGATCTTTATCGCGAAGTGTTTTCTTCTCCAGGTTTTTTTCAAAAGCTTTTGTGAGATCAACTCCCGTTTGATTGGCCAGACAAATCAACACCCAAAGCACATCGGCCATTTCATCACCGAGGTCTTTGCCCTTATCCGATTCTTTCTCTGATTGTTCACCATATCGCCTCGCCACGATGCGCGCTACCTCGCCCACTTCTTCGGTAAGTATGGTCATGTTGGTGAGTTCGCTGAAGTATCGCACACCGTGCGTCTTGATCCATTGATCAACTTGTTGCTGGGCGTCTTGAATTGTCATCAGTCCTTAGTATTGAGTCATGAGTATATCTTTCAACTTTGCGCTTTTAACTTCATTACTTCTTCTCCAGCTCTTCAAAATCAATATCCATCACCTCAAACTTTTCATACCCCACAAAATCATAATGCCACCATTCCGTTACATACACTTTAAATCCATTTTTCTCCATCACACGGATTAACAAGTCTCTGTTCTTCCTGGCTTCTGCATCTTTTATATCGGCCGTAGGCCACGAATCTTTTTCCATCGCGTCCCAGGCGGTGGGCATCTTCAGTTCCTTTTTGGTTTTCAAATCCACCAGCGTGATGTCCAGCGCACAGCCGCGATTGTGGCGCGAGCCTTTGTAGGGATTGGCCACATAGGTAGTGTCACCTTTCATGATCTCATAAAATTTTACTGTCGCGGAGTAAGGACGATAGCCATCGTATACTTTGATGCCATAGCCAAGTTTCACAAACTCGGCCTGTGCTTTCTTCAGCGCTTCCGCTACGGGTTTTCTCGCATAAGCGCGCGCGAGGTTATAAATCTTCGCATGCGTGAAGTTGTTTGTGGTGGCATACCGCACATCCAGCACAATGCCCGGAATAAAGGTTGACAGGCTGACCAATTCCTTTTCTGGATTAACGGCAACAGAAGCCTGATAGGCGGCAAGCTTGGTTGGATTCAGTCCATATTTATTTTGAGCGTGGACAACTCCCGAAAAAAAAATCAGGACAAGAACAACTTTCGCAAATTTCATGGGTTATTATTTTCAAACAAGGTAAAAATTCTGTGTCAATTATTTTAACTTTCGTACCTACCCTCACGCTATGAAAATTTTAAAACGCATTCTCGTTGGTATCGTTGCTCTGCTCTTGCTGATGATCATTGGCATTTACGTATATCTTCTCACCACCAAGCCTGTTTATTCGGGCGAGCTTACGCTAAGTGGTCTTCACAATGAAGTTGAAGTTCGTTACGATGAATACGGTGTGCCGCACATCTACGCACAAAATGAAGAAGACGCCTACTTTGCATTGGGCTATGTACATGCACAGGATCGTTTGTTTCAAATGGAGATGTTGAGACGCGCAGCCAGCGGAAGGCTGTCGGAAATACTCGGTCCGGATTTATTAAAGGTGGACAAACTTTTTCGCACGCTGGGAATCAATCAATTCGCTAAAGAACAAGTTCAGAATTTTCTAAGCTCCGATACCGCTGCGTATCAAAAGGCAGCTTTCGCGTATCAAAAAGGAATCAACCAATTTATTAAAACCGGAAAAACACCGCTTGAGTTTTCGATCATCGGCATCCCCAAAGAAGAATTTAAACCCGAAGACATTTACCTTGCCATGGGCTATATGTCGTTTGGTTTTGCCGAAGGATTGCGGGCCGATCCTGTTTTAGAAAAGATAAAAGCCGAATACGGTGAAGAATATTTAAAGGACTTCGCTATTCAAACTCCCCCCGAAGCAGAGATCATACGCAATTATGATGCGATGAATGAAGTGAACAAGATGAATAATTTAATCTCATCTTTAGACGATGCACTTTCTCTAGTATCGATTCCACTTCTGGAAGGGAGTAATGGTTGGGCAGTCTCAGCTGACAAATCCAAATCAGGTTATCCGGTGTTAGCCAACGATACACACATCGGATTTGCACAACCGGCTGTGTGGTACGAAGCTCACCTGGAATATCCGGGTTATAGTTTCTACGGACATCATCTTGCGGGCATACCGTATGGCATGTTGGGCAACAACAAGTTTTGCGGCTGGGGTCTCACCATGTTTGAGAATGATGACGTTGATTTTTTCAAGGAAACACCCAATCCTGAAAATCCAAAACAGGTAAAGTTCAAAGAGCAATGGGAAGAACTCACATCGCGAAATGAAATCATCCACGTAAAAGGAAAAGAAGATGTATCGTTTGAAGTACGATCGAGCCGGCACGGTACCATCATCAACGGAATCATTGAAAACACAAAAGCCGAAGATGCACCAATCGCTTTATCATGGGTGCTCACACGAGTTCCTAATCAGGCGCTGCAGGCGATTTACCAGTTAAACCACGCTACCAATTTTACCGAAGTGCAACAGGCTGCATCATTGATTCCGGCACCGGGCCTCAACGTGATGTATGCCGATACCAGTAAGAACATTGCATGGTGGGCTGTGGCCAAGTTACCGATTCGACCAAAGCATGTGGTGTCAAAACTTTTTTTGGATGGTGCCAGTGGCAACGATGAATACGAAGGCTTCTACGACTTTTCAAAAAACCCGCATGCCATCAATCCTCCATGGGGTTATGTTTACTCGGCCAACAATCAGCCCGACTCAGTAGATGGAGTTTTATACCCGGGCTACTACTATCCGAAAGCGCGAGCGGGCCGCATTGTTGAATTTTTGAAACAAGATCGTCAATGGTCATTGGAAGACATGAAGGCAATGAATCTTGATATCATGTCGATTACACATCCGGAAGTAGCAAAAGAAATAGCGACCGTATTGAAGACCTTGAACAAAGAAGAATTCAAACCACTCATTGAATTGCTCGAAGGCTGGAATGGCGACCATCAATCTACTGACACAGCGCCTTCTGTTTACTACAATATGCTTTCGCAGATTATGTACAACACCATGACAGATGAACTTGGTGCCACGGCAACAAAAGCGATTTTGGCAACATCCATTCCTAAAAATTCTTATACACGTTTCTTAAAGAATGATAACTCCCCGTGGTGGGACAACGTGCAAACAAAAGATGTAAAAGAAACACGCACTGCCATCTTCGAAAAAGCCGCCACCAAAACGTTGGCCTTGCTTAACGCAACGTGTGGTTCCAATCCAAAAGACTGGACGTGGGGAAAAATCCACACACTCACACATGCACATCCGTTAGCGGCTGTTAAACCTCTTGATAAACTTTTCAATGTAGGACCTTACACAGCAGATGGCGGAAGCGAAGTACTGAACAACCTCAGCTTTAGTCTCGACACAACTGGTTATTTTTCAGTAACCTCTGGTCCAGCTCTGCGAAAGGTGACAGACTTTTCGAATGTAGAAAATGGCGAGACCGTTTCACCTACTGGTCAGTCAGGAAATGTAATGAGTTCTTTCTACGATGACCAGGGCGAGATGTTTGCCACTGGCAAAACACGAAAGATGTTGATGAACCGAAAAGAAATTGAAGCGAGCACAAAGCACACGCTCATTTTAAAACCATAACCAAAATGTGGAAGAGATTGTCGGGTACCACCCGATTTTCGATTGTCGCTTTTTTTCTCACCATGGCACTCGGGCTGCTGAGCATGGGTGCACTTGGTTATGGACTTTATTTTTTAGTAGCTCCCGTTTTAGATAAAGACATTGACTCGCTTCGCGGAGACACCACGTGGCCTACAGTTCTCATGGTAGGCATGATGTCGTCCTTTGGATTTTTATGGGGCGGCCTTTCCTTTCATTACTTGCGTCACGTTATTAAAGAGTTACCTGCTTATCTGGTCTACGCAACCATCCTGTGGCTCTGGATTTTATTGCTGTGGTACGCTTTCTTAAACTATAACATCGTTCAATAAGGTCGGCTATGAATTTTAAAAATGCCTTTCTTTCAACCTTGATCATCGAAGTGGGCATTGCGCTGCTGGCCGTTATTAATTACGGGGTTACGCTTGAAGCGTTGCAGGCGCTTACCCGATTTTCGGGCAGGGCATCACTGGCAATCTTCAGTTTGATTTTTCTGTTTCAAAAGCACAGACACATTAATATTAAATCATTGTTGTCAGAAAATTACTTTTTAATTTTCGCGATCGCTCATGGAATTCATTTGGCGGAGTTGCTGACCTATGTTTATCAATCCGGTATTCAGTTGGTTCCCTATCGCGTTGCCGGAGGTTTTCTGGCGTATGGGTTTATTTTTGTGATGCCTTGGTTGAACAGCCTTCACGAGCAATCAAAGCTAGCCACCAAACAATTTTCAATTATCACATTAGTTTACCTGTACTACGTCTGGCTGATCTTCTTCATGACGTACTTGTCGCGTGTCAACGGATCCTTTCCAAATGCCGGTGGGTCTTATGCGGAACATGTATCGCTGCTGGGCTGGGTGGCACTCATGCTGGGCATAAAACTTCCGGATTTAATTTTTAAGAAACCTATCTCGAAATAAAATTTACTATTCATTTTCATGAAACTATATAACACATCTTCCGGAATTATCATCTCGTTCGAAAAAAATTTTTATCGCTCTTCCACTTCATGGGATTTACTTGTCAACCGCGATAATCTTCATCAATTTTTGTTGAGCGAAATAAAAAAGCTGCCGCAAGAGTCTGAGTCTTCGATAGCGAAACTTCTTCCTCCGATTGGAACGCAGGAAGTTTGGGCAGCCGGTGTTACGTACTTCAGAAGCAAAGAGGCCCGCATGGACGAATCGAAAATTTCTGGCGGAGCCTCGTTCTACGACAAAGTGTATGAAGCCGATCGTCCCGAGCTCTTTTTCAAATCGGCACCGCAGCGTGTGGCTGGAAGCGATGATTATGTGTACATCCGCAAAGACTCCACCTGGAATGTGCCCGAACCAGAACTCACACTATTCATCAGCAGCTCCGGAAAAATTCAAGGTTACACTATTGGCAACGACATGAGTTCGCGAAGTATTGAAGGTGAAAATCCACTCTACCTTCCTCAGGCTAAAACGTATTCACGCAGTGCATCGATTGGTCCTTGTTTATATGTGCCTTCATCGCCCATTCCTCAAGACACGGTGATCGCCATGGAAATTAAACGCAATGGAAAAGTGATGTACCAGGACAACGTACAGATCAGCATGATGAAGCGAAAGCACAACGAACTCGCCTCCTGGCTTTTTAAAGAATTAGATTTTCCATCAGGATGTTATCTCATGACCGGAACGTGTTTGGTTCCTCCCAGTGATTTCACACTGGCGGTAAATGACATCGTCAATATTTCGATTGACGGAATCGGAACACTCGTCAACAGAATCGAGATAAGAAACAGGTAACACCATGAAATATTTCATTCTTGTTTTTGCTATCGCTTTAATCGCCTGCCAATCCAAAAAGACATCTATGCCTGCTCAACCTTCAACCGATTCAATCCCTGGAACATTTGCTTATGACCGGGCCTTTCTGAAAAAATACAAAGATGTTATTGAGTTAACTCGCGGTAATTCAAAACTGCTGATCGTTAACGATTATCAAGGTCGTGTGATGACAAGCACTGCGGATGGCGATGCTGGCACCAGCTACGGCTGGATGAACTACGCTCTTATCCAATCTAACCAACTTAAACCGCACATGAATGCTTTTGGAGGTGAAGATCGTTTTTGGTTAGGACCCGAAGGCGGACAGTATGCCTTGTATTTTAAAAAAGGAGACCCGTTTGATTTTGATCACTGGCAAACGCCAGCCTTGATTGACTCAGAGCCATTTGAAGTTATTTCGGTTGACAGCACGCAAGCTCTTTTTAAAAGATCGGCCACGCTCAATAACTATCAGGGATATTCATTTCAATTTGAGATTAACCGGAAAATAAAACTTCTTGAAGCAGCAGATGTCAAAAAGGAATTTGGCTTTGACATTAGTAGCTTAAAAGCCGTTGCATTTCAAAGCGAAAACTCCATCACCAACACCGGCACTGAAAACTGGAACCAGAAAAACGGGTTGTTGTCTATCTGGATTCTCGGCATGTTCAATCCTTCGGATAGCACTTCTGTTATTTTACCGCACGACAAGATCGCAAACAAGGAAGATGTGACCGATAATTATTTTGGAACTATCCCCGCAGATCGAATCAAAAGGACAGACAGCTTGATGTTATTAAAAGGCGATGGAAAGTTTCGAGGCAAAGTTGGTATAGCACCTTCCGTGGCAAAAAATATTGTAGGAAGCTATGACGCAAAGCGACACATTCTCACATTGGTGAAGTTTGATGTCGATAAAACAGGTTTGTATGTTAATTCAAAATGGGAACAGCAGAGCAAACCTTATTCAGGTGATGTGGTCAATTCTTACAACGATGGCCCGCAAGCGGATGGAAGCCAGATGGGACCGTTTTACGAATTGGAAAGTTCTTCGCCCGCTAAAGAATTGAAGAAAGGCAAATCCCTTTCGCATCGACATATCACGCTGCATATTGAAAGCGATGAAACTCAACTCAATCAAATCGCGGAACAAGCACTTGGCGTTTCATTGAAGAATTTATCGTTCTAAGAACAGAACAATTACCAGGCTACTTAGCCACGGTGATAAAATATTCGGCATAGATCGGCTCGCCTAATGATGTCATTCCTTCCAACACCACGCGGTATTTAGTTTCGAGGTCGGCCGCATAAAACGACACAACAGCCTCACCGGTTTCGTGGTTTGTCGTAATCAATGGATTCCAATAGACAGTGGCGCGAAAATCCGGCTCTGTGTTTTCACGCAAGGCCCCGGCATAAGACGGTGATTTAAATTGCTTGGGTTTCGTAAAACCATTTATCGTATGCAGTTGAAATAATTTTTTATCGTACCCTTTCACTTGTTCTTTTTGAGGAGCACCATTTTTTGTATAGATGGCGATCACGCCATTTGCTCCCCTTGCACCAAACATGGCCGAGCCTCCAAACTTGAACACATCCACTCGTAGAATATTGGAGGGAGTGATGGAATTAATCATATCCAAAATTCCATCTGAACCATTGAAAGCAAGACCATCAATTAACAGTAATGGCTCAGAGTTTGAAACTGCCTGCAGACTGGAAACTCCCCCTAACAGCACATAATATTTCCCATCCATCATGATCAATCGCAGCCCCGGTATGCGGCCTTGTATTTCATAAATCAAATTCATGTAGCTCGTATTGGCGAACACATCACCATTAATCGTATAATCGGGTGTACCAAAACGTGTAAAGGGTCTGCGCTCTTCAATCTTGGTTGAATTAATAACTACCTCCTGCAACACCCGCACCGGACCGGAATCCTGATACTGTTGATATTTCTTGTCTTTGAATTCTGTTTTGCGAAACGGCAATATCAAAAATGGAAGTGAATCCGGAACTGCGGGCCGTTCATTCTTGCTCAGCGAAATCTTTCCATACGATTTTCCCTTTGGGTTCACCGCCCGAAACCCAAACTCTACACTGTCGCTAAATAAAAAGCCATTCGTCCAAAAATTTCCGAGATCATCGGTATCAACCGTGGTCATGTCTTCCAGATTGCCCTGCACAATCGTTACCTTCATTTTCTCAGGCTTACCTTTGTCGTTGCGGAAGTAGCCACCGAAACTCACGCCATGCTCAACTGGAAAAGTCTTTTCATTTTTTGTTTTAGAATTATTGTTTTCAATTTTGGAGAATCGGGTGATCACCGGTTCGTAGGGTAACGATACAATTTGTTCGGCATCCGTAACCGATATCGAAAGGTCGGCCACAACAGGGTTATCATATTGATCTCTGATCGTTACTGACAGAGCGATCGAGTCGCGGGGATGATAGGTTTCCTGGTTGGTTCTTATTTCGATTTCATTCTTTAACCCGGAATCAATTGACTTGCCAACGGACTTCTCAAGGTTATCATAAAAATTTATCACCGGAAGAGCTTTCATAAAAAAATCCTTCTCGGAATAGTTACGCATCCAATTGGTATAAGCCCGCAAGCAATAGTTGCCGGGCGCAAGTGTTGTTGGCAACGCCAGATCGCCCACCACCCTGCCGCTGTCAATTGAAAATAATTTTGACTGAAGCACTTTATGATCAGGTGAAATCAAATCCACATACAAGACAGCACTGAGCGAATCCAAAATTTCAGGATAGTTATATTTCATATATCCTTTAAACCAAACCACATCGCCCTGATTGTAGTAGGTCTTATCGGTATGCAGATACACTTTCTCCTGCAGGCGATCGAGGTTTACTTCATCCTTCGAAGGCGGCTTCAGGGAGATAAAATTACTTTTAGTACCTGGCGTATAATCATACGGAAGAAAGTCGGCCACACGTGATTCTCCAAAATATCCTGACGTGAGAACAGCAGCGGGGTTTAACAGAATTCCATTTTGATTCACTTCAATATGATTGGCATATAATTCCAATCCAGCCACCGGAACGACAACATCTCGATAGGTGCGAACAGATGTAATCGCATTTAGATAATGTACTTCAATTCTGGGTTTCATCGGGATCATAAACTCACCGGGATGTTTGCCCGGCAAGAAGAACCCGCTGGGATTGTAAGGCGACAAAATCTGGTTGAGGTCTTGTGCAAACACGGTAGACCTGATTACATTTTTTTCCAGCCCCAGCTTAAAAGCATACATCAAGAATCCTTCCTCGGTAACCCGGTTATCCAAAATAGATTTAAACAGGTGACGCATGGAACCATGGTAAACGTCTAATCGATTCTTCGTCCACTTTGCCGCCTGCACAGAATCAACGGTGATAATGTCTTTGAAAAAAATATTTCCGTTAAATCGATAATACTCGTTGGTTGAAACGAATGCTTTGAGATCGTAGAATATTTTATAGCCAAGGGCCAGGTTTTCAATTTCAATAGGTTGAGTAGATAAGGCTGTCAATTCCTTCACACCATTTTTCTTTTCCTCATTCAACTCGATCACCCACGGGTTTAGAATCTTCGTGTCAGCCGCTGTTTTGGTTGCGCCTAAGAAAACCCGCTCAAACCGTTTTAATCTCTTATTCCATTCTTTGTCTTTGGTAGCACTGACGCTCACATTTTCCAATTGTCGTTCATCTTGCTTCAGTCGTATGTCGAGTTTCACACCCAATCCCGAAGTCACAATCACTTTGGTGGTATATGTTTCATAACCAACAAAAGAGAAAACGACTTCATTTAATCCTTCGGGCACATTGTTCAACTCATATTCGCCTTTCGCATTTGCTGCAACTCCAACGGTGGTATTGTTGATATAAATATTGGCGAACGGAAGAGGCTCCGATGTTTTCGCATCGCGCACCCGACCGGTAATAGTTGTTTGAGCAAAAAGAGAGCCCACTAACATGAGGCATGCAGTGACAAGAAAAATATTCTTTATCATGGGCTCGATAAACGGATTACCTGATTACAGAAATTTATCGTCCGCTATTTCGACAAAGTTTTTTGATAATCCTTAAACTTTTCTCTCAGCGCGGATTTCTTGAATTTTCCTACCGAGGTCTTGGGTATTTCCTTCACGAATTCAAATGCATCAGGTATTTGGAATTTCGCAAAATGAGGTTCCAAAAATTTACGCAGCTCTTCTTTAGTTGCTTGCTTGCCTTCCTTTAACACCACACACGCCAACGGACGCTCCGTCCATTTTTCATCTGCGATAGCAATAACCGCTGCTTCGGCTACCGATGGATGTCCCATTAACATACCTTCAAGTGCTACCGAGCTTATCCATTCACCACCCGACTTGATCACATCTTTGCTCCGATCTTTTATTTCGATGTATCCTTTCTGATCAATCGTTACAATATCACCCGTGCGAAACCATCCGTCTTCTGTGAATTTCTGTTCGTCATCGGGTGTGTTGTAATAAGCTTTTGCAATCCACGGACCGCGCAACTCCAATTCACCCATGGTGTTGTTATCCCATGGAATAATTCCTTCTTCTGAACGGCCGCGTATCTCCACAAACGAAACGGGTATGCCCTGTTTGGCGCGATAGGTGTATTGCACATCTTTTGGCTCCTCCTCGATCTCGCTTGTCAACATACAAATTGTTCCGAGCGGTGATGTCTCGGTCATGCCCCACGCATGCAACACGCGAAGGTTGTGTCGCTCCTGAAATCCCTGTATCATCGATTTTGGCGCTGCCGATCCACCGACAATCAGGCAACGCAATGCATCGAGTGTATATTTTTTTGGATCAGCATCCAATACATTTAGTATCCCCATCCAAATCGTAGGCACACCGGCAGTCACCGTTACACGTTCGTTGTCGAAAAGTTCCAACAAACTTGGGGGGTCAAGATGCGGTCCCGGGAAAACATGAGTAGCTCCAACCATCGTGCAGGTATACGGAAGTCCCCAGGCGTTCACATGAAACATAGGAACAACCGGCAACACAATATCATTCTCGCGAATGCCAAGTCCATCAGCAAAAGATGAAATCAACGAATGCAAGACAATAGAGCGATGAGAATACAATACACCTTTTGGTCGGCCAGTGGTGCCAGACGTATAACACATAGCCGCAGCGGTGTTTTCATCAAGCTCAGCAAATTCAAAATCAGTAATGTCGCTTGCTGCGATGAGGTCTTCGTAATTCAACATGCCATCGGGCACGGGCTGATCGGCATTGGGAATAACAATAATTTTTTCGGGTTTGATTTTATCTCTGAACTTATAAAACAACGGAAGCAGCACCTGATCAACAATAATTACTTTATCGTCCGCATGATTCACGATGAACTCGAGATCGTCCGCACTCAGTCGCAAGTTGAGTGTATGAAGCACCGAACCTGAACATGGAACTGCAAAATATGTTTCGAGGTGTTGATAATGGTTCCAGCAAAGTGTAGCAACGCGATCACCATCTTTCACGCCCAATTTCTTGAGCGCTATAATTAGTTTCTTTGTGCGCGTGGCAAAGTCGCCATAGGTGTAGCGATGAATGGTCTTATCTGGCAGGCGCGTTATAATTTCCTTGCGTGCAAATAGCGACTCGGACCTGCGCAAAATAGTTGAGATTGTAAGCTGATAATCCATCATTAAGCCTTTCATAGCGATCGTGTTTTAGCGGTATCAAAATGTACTACAAAAGCGCGGACTATCCAATTTTATACAAAACAGTTGTACCTGACATTTCAGACGTGTACTTTACCTGAAGATCCAAACTCCTTGCTTGTTCTAAAAAAGTAGTTTCAACAAAACCGCCTCATGAATAAACTCCAGCCTGCCGACTACTTTGTGTTTCTCATCTACTTTGTAATCGTTGTCTCGTATGGTATGTATGTCTACTATCGCAAGAAGGCGAAGAACATCGACTCAAAAGATTTCTTTTTGGCGGAAGGATCACTTACATGGTGGGCAATCGGAGCTTCGTTGATCGCGTCCAATATCTCTGCCGAACATTTCATCGGCATGTCGGGTTCGGGTTTTGCGCTGGGTCTTGCTATTTCAACGTATGAGTGGATGGCTGCGGCAACCTTAATTATTGTGGCCATCTTTTTCATTCCCTTATATCTGAAAAATAAAATCTACACGATGCCGCAATTTTTGTTGCAGCGTTACAACAGCACCGTGAGCACAATCATGGCCATCTTCTGGTTGTTGGTATATGTGTTCGTTAACCTCACGTCCATACTTTATTTAGGCGCACTCGCCATTACTTCTATTTCAGGAATCAGTTTTGAAGTTTGCATTGCCGCGCTGGCTGTGTTTTCAATTATTGTTACGCTGGGCGGAATGAAAGTAATTGGCTACACCGATGTAGTTCAGGTGGCCGTGTTGATTCTTGGAGGCCTTGTCACCACGTATCTCGCATTGAATCTTGTATCAGAACATTTTGGTTACGGTGAAAATGTAGTGAAGGGGCTGCAGCTTATTCGCGAAAAAGCGCCCTCACATTTTCACATGATTTTTGATTCTTCTCACCCTTATTATAAAGACTTGCCTGGTCTTTCTGTTTTAATCGGTGGTATGCTCATTAACAATCTCAACTATTGGGGTTGCAATCAATACATCATTCAACGGGCGCTTGGCGCGGACTTAAAAACAGCCCGCAACGGAATTTTATTTGCTGCTTTCTTGAAATTATTGGTTCCGGTAATTGCCGTGTTACCCGGCATTGCCGCATATGTGTTGTATCAAAATGGAATGTTCCAAACTGAAATGATGGATGTTGGCGTAGTGAAACCTGATCACGCCTACCCTACTTTATTAAATCTGCTGCCCGCTGGGTTAAAAGGACTGGCATTCGCAGCCTTGACCGCGGCTATCGTTGCATCGTTGGCCGGAAAAGCAAATAGTATTTCAACGATCTTCTCGCTTGACATCTATAAAAAGTTTTTCAACAAAGACGCGTCTGAGAGAAAGCTGGTCAATATTGGCAGGTGGACCGTTATTGTCTCCATGCTGCTGGCAGGATTGGTCGCACCCGCTCTACGATCATTGGATCAGGCATACCAGTTCATTCAGGAATACGTTGGCTTCATTTCTCCGGGCGTGCTTGCTATTTTTCTGTTAGGCTTCTTTTGGAAACGTGCTACATCTGCCGCTGCTTTGTCTGCAGCGCTGTTAACAATTCCATTATCGGCATTGTTAAAGTTCTTGCCGGTCTGGACGTCCGGTGCATTTCCGGATTATCCATTCCTCGACCGGATGACGATTGTATTCGTGTTTCTGGTGGCGCTCATGATTCTCATCAGCCTGCTGGATAGCAAGAGTAAAGACCAACCGAGCGTTATTGAAATCGACACCAGCATGTTCCGCTTTTCAAAAAGCTTTGCGGTTGGCTCCGTCATCATCATCGGCATTCTGATCGCACTGTACACTGTCTTTTGGTAGAAAAAATTAGGCTTCAAAGCACTAAGTTACCCTCACCCATTACGGCCTTTAGCGTAATCAAAGCTTTTAGCCGCCCTCTCCCCGGGGAGAGGGCCGTGCTGCCTATAAAATTTCACAAAGTTTAGATGGGTGAGGGAAACAAACGGGTCGGTCTTTTTTCGTAAATTCGTGACTCAAAATTATTCGCCATGAAAGCTTCATTCTCCGAGAAAGAAACCAACCCGCTTCAAAGTATTGAACAGTGGGAAGATGACGTGTTGCTCCGCTATCCCGAAGCCAACAAGCCGGCAAAAGCCAAAGAAGAATTCCGGAATTATGAAGCACCGGCCCGCGATACAGTGAAGGAGTTCTATCGACTCAATCACACCTACCAGACGTATGATTTTGTGATGGAAAAGCGAAATGAGTTTTTAAAATTCGATCGCAAGGAAATGCCTGTGTGGAAAGCTATGGAGTTTTTAAATACACTCGTGGATGATTCCGATCCTGATATTGAATTAGACCAATTGCAACATTTACTGCAAACCGGTGAAGCCATTCGCAGAGATGGACATCCTGATTGGTTTGTTCTCACGGGCTTTATTCACGACATGGGTAAAGTACTTTGTTTGTTTGGCGAACCGCAGTGGGCAGTAGTGGGCGATACGTTTCCGGTGGGATGTAAACACTCCGACAAAATAGTGTATCCTGAATTCTTTGCACTCAATCCCGATTCAACCAACGAAAAATACAATACGAAGTATGGCGTCTATTCGCACGGCTGTGGCTTGCGAAATGTACAGATGTCGTGGGGGCACGATGAATACTTATATCAAATCACCAAAGACTATTTGCCAGAGTCAGCGCTCTACATGATCCGTTATCACTCATTCTATGCGCAACATCGTGAACATGCCTACGAACATCTGATGGACGATCACGATCGCGAAATGTTTGAATGGGTGAAGAAGTTCAATCCTTACGATTTATACTCCAAGAATCCCGTTCCACCAAAAGTAGATGAACTGAAGCCTTACTACGAAGACTTGATTGCGAAGTATCTGCCCGCGACTGTCAAGTTGTAATTAAGTTTCAACTTAATATCTATAACAAGACAACATCGAGCGAATTAAGTTCTCGAAATGAATACTTAAAAACACAAAAAAGGAAGATGCGTATCAGTCTTTTCAATAGATTGAAAGATCGTTAGGGCTAATGCTCGCGAGCTTAATAAATTGTTTTGCATTGTGACTCGTTTGCCTTCACCACTTTAATTCTTTCCTTTTCTTTTTAATTATTTCTCCCATCCTATTTGTCCAGTTGAATGAAGGGAACATTTCTCCCCCAACCGATTTCTGTGTCCCCCAGTCTGAATAAAACAAAATGTCCTCGTCCGAGTCTTTCAATATTAGTCGGTAAGTCGGTGTTAATGTTAGTCGTCTCTTTATACTTTTTATTTGTGTCCAGTTAAATGATGTCGCTTCGCCTTGTCGGTCAACGACTGTAAGATTTTGGTCGTCCATCATTATTACTTTAAATCTTGATTTGTTAAGCAGTCCATAGAACAACATTGCGATCCCACTTAAACTTAAAATTAATCCATCAGTCAAATCATTGGATGATCCGAAGATTACGATCAAACCAAAAACAATCCAAAGCGTCCCAATTATTCTATCGTGGGTGAATCCTTTATAGTAAGTCTTGTTACTTGAAACCATATTTTGTCATCCGACAAATGAGTCCCAACGAAGTCTATTATTGCCCCATCATCACAAACGCGCCCCAATAATATGGGTCTTTGTACTTGGTCATCAACTGAAGTTGCGCTTGCTTAAACGCCTTTGATTTGCTGCCGCCTTTGGCCAGGTTGGTATAAAAGTTTGTCATCAGCGCCTGAGTGGCCGCATCATCCACTTTCCAGAGGCTCATCACCAACGCTTTTGCACCCGCGACTAAAAACGATCGTTGCAACCCATACACGCCTTCACCGGCACGCACATCTCCTAATCCCGTTTCGCAGGCACTGAGGATAATCAAATCCGTTCCCTCTAGGTTAAGGTTCATCGCCTCGTAGGCAGTCAACACACCATTGTCGTTGCTTTCAAGATTTGGCAACGCTTCGCCTTTTATCGTAGGTGACGCACCTGCCAACAAAATTCCCGAGCGCAGCAACGGATTATTCTTCGCGTTGTCTTGCTGCACACCCACAGAAGACGCATCGACGTCTTGCTGAAAGTAACCATGTGTGGCGATGTGCACCAACGCTGGACCTTTCATTGATTTCACGATTGCCTCGGTTGCAGCCTTTTGCACATACGGTGTTACCTGGTAGCCACCCGTTTTTAAAATCTTACTGATGTTATCAATTTCAATTTTCGTTCCGGGCAAGGCCGCTACTGCATCGCCACCATAATCCGGGAAGCCAAGCAGGAACGCATCTTTCTTAGACGTTCCTGCTTTCTGATTTTTTAAGGCGATTACATCTTTTGAATTACCAACAATGGTGATGTCATACCGATTGAGAAGATAGTCACCATCCGATTTTTTCAGCGTGTTCAGGTTGATTTGATTGTAAACACCATCGGGAGAAACATAAATCATTTTCTTGCCCGCCAATGCTGGTTCAATGCGTGCCCAAAATTGATCGTAAGAATATTGATCGGCAATTTTCTGTTGCACCGCGTTGCGATAAAACTTGGCGTAGCGTGTCTCCAGTTGATTGCCATTGTCCAATACGATTAATTTAGGATCATTGCCCTTAGTCAAAATCAACGCTGCATACCTGGAGTCGGCAGTGAAATCTTTATCATAGGAACGAATGCGGATAAATTCAATAACAGCTTCGGTGTCGGCCAGCAGCGAGGTCACTTGCTTATAATTCAATTTCTCTGTTGAATAACCCTGAGAGAAATCGGCCGAGCGCTGAGACAATGATCGCTCCATGTCATTTGCTTCTTTCTCCAATGCCGGTAAATCTATTTTCTGTTCTTTCAAATCATCTTTGGAAAGCGAGTAATACCGGGCCAATGTTTCTTTTTTGTCCAGCCACGCCACATAATCTTTAATCAATTCATTGTTACCGCTTCCAAAAATTGCCTTCTTGATTTTATTGGTGGAGTTCAGCAACAAACCTTTTGTCGCCATCTGATAATCATACATCGATTGGACAATGGCAGGATTGGTTGCGTTGGCATCCAGACAAAAATTGTAGAAGCGCTGAAATCTTGGTTGCAACACATCCCAGTACTTTGTCTTCTCCGCTTCGCTCATCGGAGGAAAGTATCGGTTGATGAAATCGATGGACTTATCCATCGCAATTTGAAAATTGGAAGCTGCCTTCGTCAAATCTCCTTTCTTCCAATACAGAATGCCGAGGTCTTCCTGCGACTCCACATAATCGGGATGGTTGGTGTCCAAGGCGTTGCCGCGAATCGTGAGGGCTTGTGTCAACGATTTCTCAGCTTCATCAAAACGGCCCTGGGTGCGGTAAAAATTTCCAAGGTCATTTAACACCTTCGCGTAGTTGGGATTCTGATCCCCGAATCGCTCCAGATAAACGGCAGCCGACCTTTTGAGGTAGTCCTCAACTTTGTCAAGCTTGTTCATTTGAATATAGAGCAGCGCGAGGTTATTCAACACGCCTGCATAAAAAGGATTCTTCGATCCTAAAACTTTCTCCTGTTTCAGATAGATAGCTTCTGCTTCGGTAAACTTCCCGCTTTGCTGATACAACAATGCGAGGTTGGATTGAAAGCCCACCTGATTTCGCTCCGTCTTTTTATTTGCTTTCTCAAGCACACCAAGCGCGGTATTCAACTTTGCAATTGCCTGATCAATTCTTCCAATCTTCGAGAAGAGAATGGATTGATTGTTTAACACAATCGCGTACTCCTGACTTTCATTTCCATATTGCGCCTCTACAGTTTTCAGGGCTTCATCAAAATATTTTTCTGACTCATTGAAGCGCGCTGTTTCCTGATACAGCACAGCAATGTTATTGAGCGAAGACGCATAGGCTTTGCTGTTTGCTCCCAGTGTTTGCTCGCGAATAGAAAGCGCCTCAGACGTGTAATACTCGGCCGAGTTATACCGACCCATGGTGGCATAGAGCAAACCTAAGTCAGCATGCACTTTACTATAATTAATATTGTTGGTCAGCTTTTCGTTTTCATACGAAAGTTTCGCATCCAGAAAATAAACTTCGGCAAGCTTATACCAGCGTCTGCTATATGCTGTCTCTGCAGTGTTTAATACCTCGCGACATTTTTGAGCAGGTGTTTTGTCAGATTCGCTTTTTGAAAAATTAGTGATGGCCGATGCACCTTTCACTGCGGTCTCTTTCAAGTCGCGAATGTCCATGATGCCGGAGTTATCGATTACCGTGATCGCGTAGTTGAAGTCAGTGGAGTCAAGTTTATCCCGTTCGGCATCGACAGTTGAAGTGGTCTTATCCTTGGCTGCCTTTCCGGCTGCCTTTTTTGTTTTATCCAAAAGCCGTTCGGCTATTCCTCCTATTTGAGCCTGCGACTCAATGACGGAGCATGTTAAGATGGCAATAAAAATAAATAGGTGTTTCATAACTTTATCAACTGCTAAAATCTCTTCCACTTTTCCGGATTAATACTCGTGTGAAAAACTCCAAAGACCCTTATCATCTGACTATCCTCAATAATGTAATGAATGCCGAATGGGAATCGATCAATAAAATGGATATGCACGTTGTCATACTGTTTTTGAAAGGCCAGTGGATTCTTCAATATGTTTCGAAAGCCTTCCTCGAGACTCAATTCAAAATCAAAACCTAAATTCTCAACCTGATTTTCATACCAAAGAAAAGCATCAAAGATATCAAGCCGCGCTTCTTGCGATACAAGCAGTTGATAACTCATCTGGCATTTCGAAGCTCAGACTTTATTTCCTCCCAGGTAAAAAACTTAGACTCTCCTTTTTTATATCGCGCAATCCTCTCCTGAACTTCGAGTTTCTGAGCATCGGTTACTTTTATCTTATCTCGATCAATGGTTTCCCAGATTTCTCCAATCATGGAAATCCGCTCCTTAACACTTAGCTTATTGATTTCTTTAATGTCCATAAACAAAGTTAATTTAATTACTAAAAATTATCGCTCTCCCGATATGCCTTAATGAGCGCCAGCTCTCCCTCTTTGCCCTTCTGGGCATTGCCATGCTCCATACCTAACACACCCTTATAACCCTTCTCATGAAGCATCTTGAAAATGTTTTTGTAATTGACTTCGCCAGTACCGGGCTCATTGCGGCCTGGGTTGTCACCGATCTGTATGTACGCAATTTCATCCCAACACGCGTTGATATTGTTAATGAGATTTCCTTCGTTGCGCTGCATGTGATAAATGTCAAACAATATTTTGCACGAAGGGCTCTTCACCGCTTTGCAAATCTCAAAGGTCTGATCAGAGTTCCGAAGAAATAATTCAGGAGTATCACTTAATGGTTCCAGCACCATCACCAATCCATGTGGCTCAAAAATCTCAGCACCTCTGCGCAACGCATCCACCACGTTGGATGTTTGTATACCGATAGGCATCTTACGTTCAAAAAATCCAGGCACCACAGTCATCCATTTTGCGTTCACGCGCTTGGCTACTTCAACGGATTCCTTGCAGGTCTTTATAAAATTATCTTTGAACTCCTGCTTTCCGGTAGTGAGCGAAATTTTCCAATTGTCGCCACCGTCTACCACAAACACGCCCATCGTCATTCCCAAATCCGACAGCGTCTTTCCAATTTTCTCCTGATCGGCAGCCGGGCGCTTTAACATTCCATTGTCTTCGATCGCACGAAAACCCTGATCGGCCATGAATTTGATCTGGTCGACAAAATTTTCGCCAGCATGATTCTTGAACATACCATCGTGTGGAGCATAGTTCATTTTGAAGGGAACTCCTGCCGGTGATGGCGAATTTGTTTTCGACTCACCGAAAGCATTTCCAATAACAAATGTGGATGCTGCGGTGGCAAGCGTGTGCGCGAGGAAGCTTCTGCGTTTCATCATGTGATTTAATCGAAAGATTAGTGGATAAGGTTATATAATTGAGCAAGGAAGTTAGGAAACATTATTCTAATTTTCAGACAAATTACACCAACTTGAAAATCTACCGAAATCTTTCTGAAGCGGTTATCGAAAACTTACACGCCATCTTTCAAGACAATAAGTATGCCGATAAAGTCATTGAAAAAGTTTTGAAGAGCAACCCCAAGTGGGGCGCCCGCGACAGACGATTTATTGCCGAAACTACCTACGACATTGTGCGCTGGTACCGATTATTTAAAGAGTTAGCCTGCTCCAGCGATGACGATTACTGGAAACTCTTTGGAGTATGGTGCATCTGGAATAAAACGGAGTTGCCCGATTGGGAAGAACTAAAGGGATTAAACTCAAAAAAAATTATCGCGGCTTACGAGCAAATAAAAAGTACACGAAAGGTGCGCGAATCCATTCCCGATTGGATGGATGAACTAGGCGAAAAAGAATTGGGCGATCGTTGGGAAACAGAACTGGAGGCACTCAATGAAGAAGCCAGGGTTGTCTTGCGCGTGAACACGCTAAAAGTTTCCCGCAAGGAATTACAAGCACAATTGAATGAAGAAGAGATCGTGACGGAAACTCCGAAGGAATTTCCAGATGCATTGATCTTAGAGCAACGACAAAATATATTCACGCGTCAGCAATTCAAAGACGGCTTGTTTGAGGTGCAGGATGCTGGCTCACAACTTATAGCGCCCTATTTAAAAGTCGAACCCGGTATGCGCGTGATTGATGCGTGTGCCGGTGGCGGTGGCAAAACACTTCACCTCGCGGCACTCATGCAAAACAAAGGTCGCATCATTGCCATGGATACCGAGCAGTGGAAGTTAGATGAACTAAAAAAGCGTGCACGAAGAGCGGGTGTTGGCAATATTGAGCCGCGCTTGATTGAATCATCTAAGACCATCAAGCGACTCGAGAACTCTGCCGATCGATTGCTGCTGGATGTACCATGTTCGGGCTTGGGGGTGCTGCGAAGAAATCCGGATGCGAAGTGGAAACTAAATAATGATTTTATTGACCGGGTTAAAGAATTGCAACAGCATATTTTAAAAGATTACAGCCTGATGATAAAACCAGGTGGTATGATGGTGTACTCCACCTGTAGCATCTTACACACCGAGAATGAAGACCAGGTGAAAAAATTTATTTCAGAAGCAGAAGGCAAATTTGAATTGCTGGAAGAAAAAAGAATCTGGCCTTCTGAAGGATTCGATGGATTTTATATGGCACTCATTAAAAAGAAGTAAAAGTTAAAAGGTTAATAGTTAATCGTGAGGGAACTTCCAATTAACGATTAACAATTAACGAATAACTGTTCACCAATGAAAATACCTTTACTCTTCACTTTCGTGCTGATTAGATGTGCGACTTTGTCCGCGCAGGATTTCAAAACCTACGATCAAACTATTCCAGGCACTCCCCTCACATTTAAGATGGCGGCTATACCAGCTGGGAGTTTTACCATCGGTAGTCCGGTGATGGAACGAGGAAGAGATGAGGATGAAGGTCCGCAGAAAGACATAAAAGTTTCTCCCTTTTGGATGGGCACAAAAGAAGTAACCTTTGCTGAATGGGACTTATACTTTAAAGATGCTACTTTACCACAAGCAAAAAATCTCGATGGTGTAACACGCGCAACTCCGCAGTACATCGATCTCACCTTTGGCATGGGGCGAGATGGTAAGCATCCCACCAACAGCATGAGCCACGCAGCAGCGATCATGTATTGTAAATGGCTCTATTCCAAAACCGGAATATTTTTTCGTCTGCCCACAGAAGCAGAATGGGAATATGCGTGTCGTGCGGGCAGCAGCACCGCCTATCCATTTGGTGAAGAGGCAACCGCCTTACGGGAATTCGGTTACCTCAAGGACAACAGCAACAACAAGTTTCATCATGTGGGTCAACTAAAACCAAATGCATGGGGCTTGTATGATATGCTCGGCAACTTAGCGGAGTGGACGATCGATCAATATGATCCTTCCTATTATAATAAAATAGATGGCGTATATCCACCCACGAATCCCGTTTCAAAATACCCGAAAGTGGTAAGAGGCGGATCGTACCTGGACGAAAGCAAAGAACTACGTTGCGCCAACCGCATGGCCTCCGATGCCAGTTGGAACAAGCGCGACCCGCAAATACCCAAAAGCAAATGGTGGCTCACCGATGGCATGTTTGTGGGCTTCCGCTTGGTGCGGCCGTTAAAGCAGCCATCCGAAGAAGAGATTGAAAAGTTTTTTGCGCTATATTTAAAGTGACATGCTCAGCGAAGATTTGCATCAGGGGGCTACCGGAGAAGTTTTCAATTTTGCGCGGAAACTTCGAAAGGAACAAACTGAGGCAGAACGATTTCTTTGGGTTCGATTAAGAGGAAGAAAACTGAAGGGCTTTAAGTTTCGAAGACAGCATCCTATTAAAAACTGGATTGCTGATTTTTACTGCCACGAAGCAAAATTGGTTATTGAGGTTGACGGTGGCGTCCATAATGACGAGGTCCAAAAACAAAGCGATGAAGGCAGGACCTATGAACTTGAAGGACTCGGATTGAAAGTAATTCGATTTACCAATGAAGAAGTAACGTTGAAAATCAATAAAGTGCTACGAAAAATTAAAGATCACCTCATCCCTAACCCTTCTCCTCTTGGAGAAGGGGACGTTAAGCGTGAGAATTAATTTTTAAATTGTACTCCTCCCTCTCCTTAAGGAGAGGGCCGGGGTGAGGTAGTCTGTAAAAGCTTTTGGATAAACTTTAAAACATTACATAAAATGGAATCGAAAACTCAAACCCGCAGAGAATTTGTAAAACAATCTTCTCTCGTTGCCGGATCGCTAATGGCATTGCCTTTAACATCCAACGCCAATTTCTTTAACTCGTCAGCTGACGACACCATCAAAGTGGCGTTGATTGGTTGCGGTGGACGTGGCACAGGTGCCGCGATGCAGGCATTGTTAACAAAACAAAATATCAAACTCGTAGCGATGGCCGATGCTTTCCGCGATCGTCTGGACGATTGCTTCAAAGCATTGACCGATCCCAACAATGAAGATGGAAATGTGTCGGGCAAAGTTTCCGTTACCGAAGAAACAAAGTTTGTGGGATTTGACGCCTACAAAAAAGCCATTCCGTTGGCCGATGTTGTGATCTTAACAACACCTCCCGGCTTCCGCCCTATTCATTTTGAAGAAGCGGTGAAGCAAAGCAAACACATCTTCATGGAGAAACCTGTTGCGACTGACCCTGCTGGCATCAAAAGGGTATTAGATGCAGCCGTTATCGCTAAACAGAAAAAATTAAACGTTGTCGTGGGATTGCAACGTCACTATCAAAATTCTTATCGCGAAGTGTATAAACGCCTGCAGGACGGAATGATTGGCGACATCGTTTCTGCGCAGGCATGGTGGAACAGCGAAGGCGTGTGGGTAAACATGCGCAAGCCTGGCCAAACCGAAATGGAATACCAGATGCGCAACTGGTATTACTTCAACTGGTTGTGTGGCGACCACATTACCGAACAGCACATCCACAACATTGATGTGATCAATTGGTTTAAAGGAAGCTATCCCGTAAAAGCGCAAGGCATGGGTGGCAGAGAAGTTCGCAAGGGAAAAGAGTATGGTGAAATCTTCGATCACCATTATGTAGAATTTCAATATGCCGATGGCAGTATCCTGAACAGTCAGTGCCGTCACATCAAAGGCACCATGAGCAAAGTAGACGAGCAACTTATGGGCACCAAAGGAAATATCTATTGCGGTAACATGAACATCACCGACCGCAAAGGGAATGTGGTGTATCAATATGATAAAGCAAAAGAAAACAATCCTTATCAAACAGAGCACGATGAACTCTTTGCCGCAATCGCCAAAGGTGAATACAAATTTGCCGATGCGGAAAACGGAGCGAAGAGCACCATGACTTCTATTCTTGGAAGAATGGCAACTTACTCGGGCAACGTGGTAGAGTGGGATAAAGCGATCAACTCCGGAATCAATATCGCACCTTCAACATTTGACTGGAAAGCGATGCCTCCTACGCTGCCCAATGCAGATGGGTTTTATCCGGTGGCTGTTCCCGGTGTCACCAAATATTTCTCTTAATTTTAGTAGCCACAGATTCGCAGATCAACTAAAAATAATCTGTGCATCTGTGGCTTTCTTTTCAGAAATTGCCGCCTGATTTCTTAGGCCGTTGAAAATTCTCTCCACTATTCTTCTCAAGTTGTATGCCTTCTGGGTATTCTTGGTGTTCACTATCTCCATGATTATTCTTTTGCCGGGCATGACCATCCCTTTCTTTTTTGGAAACAGATTAAGCTGGTTGGGTTATAAATTTCTGTTTGCCTGGTCGTGGATCTTTAGTCAACTCACTTTCATTCGCTACAAATTTTACGGTCGGGAAAATCTTAGGAGCGATCGCTCCTATATTTTCGTAAGCAATCACACTTCTTTTTTAGACATACCGGGATTGTGCATGTTGATTGGCAAAGAGTTTCGCCCGATGGCAAAAAAAGAATTGCTTAAGATTCCCATCTTCGGCTGGATTGCTCGTGGCGCGTGCGTGATTGTTGACCGCTCAAACAGTGAAAGCAAGAAAAAAAGTCTTGAGAAACTGAAAGAGGTATTGGAGCAGGGCATCTCCATTTTATTATTTGCAGAAGGAACTCAGAACAGAAGTAAAGAACCGTTGCAGCCCTTTAAAGATGGCGCTTTCCGAATTGCCATCGACACCCAGAAGCCGATTCTTCCCATGGTAGTAGTTGGAGCGGGTCGATTGATGCCACCCGGCACCATCAATATGCATCCGGGGTTGATTAAAATTTTTGTGGGTCCCGAAATTCCGGTGGCAGACTTATCAACCGACAGCACACAATCGCTCAAGCTAAAAACATTTGAGGTAATGAAAGGGATGATAGAACAGCAACAAAAAAGAATATCGTAGCCATGCTCAAGTCATTCATTTTTGTTTTTATCGGTGGCGGACTTGGCAGCGTGCTCCGCTTCGGCCTGGGCAAATGGATCAATGATCTGCATAGCCATCATTTTCCATTTGGCACATTGGTGGTAAATATTGTGGCGTGCTTAGTGCTCGGGCTCGTGATCGGTTTGGCCGATCATAAACAATTATTTTCTCCTGCGGCCCGCTTATTCTGGACAGTAGGCTTTTGCGGTGGCTTCAGCACGTTTTCAACATTCAGCAACGAAACACTTACGCTCCTTCAGGGAGGCTTTACATGGAGCGTCTTCCTTTATATTTTTTTGAGTCTGATTCTGTGTTTAGCAGCTACGTTTGCGGGCCTGTATGCGGGAGAACATTTATAGTCCTAATTGGGTTAATGGTTATTCGTTAATCGTAAACGAGTGTTTAGTTATCATTCCAATTAACTATTAACGATTCACTGTTAACGATTGTCAAGCGGCATAAATACCACTCTCTTCGTTTCGAAAAATTCTTCTTTAAAATAATCAGAAAGAGAATACAGGCTATACGGCTTTTTCAATTCGTCCAATTCTTCATCCAGGTCACCGCCTTTCAAATAAAGGATGCCGTTATCCAATGAGTGAAGAGACTCCACTTTGGTTTTTGTCCGCACCCATCCATAGAACTCCTTCATTCGCGTTACCGCGCGACTCACGATGAAGTCATACTTAGCTTTAATCTCCTCCGCTCGTTTTTGTTCTGCCACCACGTTTTTTAAACCAAGAGCCGCAGCAACTTCTTTTACGACCGTTATCTTCTTACCAATTGAATCCACTAAGTGAAAATTTGTTTCTGGGAATAAAATAGCCAGTGGAATACCTGGAAAACCTCCACCGGTGCCAACATCCAAAACCGAAGCACCCGGCTTGAAGGACATGACCTTCGCAATACCTAAAGAATGGAGAACATGATTTGTATAAATGTTATCGATGTCCTTTCGGGAAACAACATTGATTTTTTCGTTCCACTCTTTATATAAGGGACCGAGTTGTACAAATTGTTTTTTTTGTTGCTCCGAAAGGTTCGGGAAGTAATGGAAGATGATAGAGGCGTCTTGCAAAGGTTTTTCAGTTAATTGAACATTAGGATGTCAACAAAATTAATCAATCTAATTTTCGTTTCCGACTCTACTGTGTGCTCATTTACTTGATTATAATATTTGGCTTGAATACATCGATGTTTCATCAGATTTCATAAACATTCGTACTGTTAATCACCTACTTGCATTCATATTCATAGTTCGGCTTGGCATCCAACAAACCCCTTTTAATTGCTTCTAGAATTTCTTTACACCCAGATTTTGGCTTTATATTGTTTTTACAAATTCCAATTATATTGTAAAACACTGCTCCCTCTTGCTTAGTGGGATTCATAGTTAAAGCAATGGTCAAATCATCAATAGCCTCCTTATCTTTCACAAGATTATAATTCGTCAAACCGCTTAGATGGTATATTTCTTTCGTCTCAAGCCCGTTAAGCTTACATTTCCTTACATGCTTAAGAGCAGATGCATAGTCCTTTTTATCAAAAAAAAGCACAGAAGCTATATAATTTAGTTCGATATCATTTGGAAAATTCTTAAGGTAAGAAACACAATCTTTGAAGGACTCCTCACTTTTTTGAAGATCAAAATTTGCAATTGCTCTGTCTTTTATAACAGGCCAAAATTTATCATCCATTTGAACGACTTTGTTGTATTCCTTAATGGCTCCTTCTAAATCTTGCATTTCATATTTCACCAGGCCAAAGCTATGATGAAGTTTCTTGACAGATTCATGAAAGGTTAAGGCTGAATCATAATCACGTTTCGCACTAATTTGATCTCCTAGCAAATCATAAGCATAACTCCTGTACAAGTAGATAATCGAGTCCTGATATTTGTATCCACCTAAAGCCAAACTAAAATCAATGATGCTAGAGTCGTATTTATTCAAGCATAGGTAAGCCTTGCCCCTTCCAGTCAAAGCGGTTATAATCTTCTGATTGGTACTCATAGCCCTTGAAAATTCCCGAATAGCAGCTTTATACTCCTTTATTTTGTAAAGGAATACACCTTTGTTCAAAATGTCGCTGGGCCAGGCTGGGGATAACGCAATAATCTTGTCGTAATAAACAAGGCACTTGTCAAAGTCTTTAAGTCTCGAAAAATAATTTATGCTGTCCACATATATCCGCCTCTTCGACACTGTCTGCCCGTGTATGTCGAAGGAAACAGCAGTCAAAAGAATACATATAAATACTCTCATAAAAACAATATCATCATTGGTTGATTTTCAAAGGGACTATGGGTTTGTAATTCTCGTTTAACAAAATCCAACTCGTGCCCTCCAATGCTTCTATTTGATGGAAATTTTTCTCATCACGTTAGAATCATTACTCTCCGATAAGACCAGTGACGTGGTGGTTTCACCGTACTCCGCAAGTCGTTCGATAAAAGCCTCCAACTCTTTGCTCGATTCTACCGCCACTTTCAATATCATGCAATAGTTGCCTGTGATCGCGTGCCACTCCACTACCTCCGGCATAGCATCAATCATTTTGATGGATTCGGAATGCTTTAATGTATTTGACTTGAAGGTAATCATGGCCTGAATGGTGAGACCAACTTTATCAAAATCAACAACGGTGCGATAGCCTTTTATAAAGCCTTGCTTCTCCATTTTCTGAATGCGGTCGGCCACTGCTGGAGCAGAAAGACCTACGCGCCTCCCTATCTCGGTGGTAGAGATGCGGGCATCGTGACACAACTCCTTCAGGATACTCCTGTTGAGATCATCGAGTGCTTTGTTTGTAATGGTTTTAAACATAAAAAAGAATTGAATCAAAAGTTTTGAACCTCATCTTCCTTTAAAAATAAGGCACCGGTCAGTCGCTGATCTCGTTTTAGTCCATGTCACGATAACCGAAACGAAATTAACAAGAAACAGTTTATGCCAAAAGTAGGACTAATGGATTTGGGAACGCTGGATGCACTGAAAAAAGTATCCTTTGTAAACAGGAAGCAAACCACCATACAACTTCAAGAGGGATTGGAACCCGTTGCGAAAGCATCTGAAAACAAAGATCAAAAAGAAGAAAGTGCATCACCAACTGCATCCTCTATCACCTATCCACAACCATGTTAAGCTACTGGATACAGATACCTATACATAAAAGGATAACGATCCCTTTGTGGCTTGCCTTTGTTGCTACTTCATTGGCTACAAACGCGCAGGACCAAACCAAAGAGAAACCAACGTTCCTGATCACACCTCGCGTTAACTCTGCAGGACACTTTCCTTTTTCAGGAGCGTTGATCAACCACCACCTGAATTTTGATGTGAATGTCTTCTAGGAGAAAAAGGGCAATGGTTTTTTTATTTTTAAATCATGCGACATCAAAGATCCTCACTCCATCGTCAACTACTTTCAACCGGGTATCTTCAAAAAATTCAACGTAGCTCCGCGGGTGCGGATGGGAGCATTCTTCGGATATCTGTTCTCACAAACTACAGGCTTCAAAGACAAAGATTCGGATTACTACGCCTCCACGATAGTATATTGGACGATCAACGATCATTTGAAACTAGAAAACACCGCTCTGTTCTTTGATCTGAGTCAATCAGCTAAGTTGGCCAATCGCATGCTGTTGAGTTATCAGTTAAAGCAATTCAAATTTGATCTATACGTTTGGCAACGGGTGGTCTTTGAAAGTAATACCTATGCCACGTCAGCATCACTCGCTATCAATCTCCCGCGGATTAAACTGACAGACGCGTTGTATATTCAAAACACAGTTTCCTATCAGGGATACCTGACGAAAGAAAAACCCGATTGGGCGATGAGAAACGGACTGCTGGTTTCGGTAGCCTTTCCCATTACGATTAATAAATAACAATTCTGATAAGGTTGAAAGGGTCGCAATAGTTGCGATAAAATCAAGAACTTTGTAAGTATAAAATCAATCATTTATGTCTTACGAAAACAGTATCAATTCCTTGGGTGTTTCTCTTATCCTGCTTGCCTTTTTGTTGCTAACGATTGGCAAAGTGAAAGCCGAAGACAAATCATACAACCTGTTGAATCTGGGAGGCGCTCTTCTGGCTGGATATGGATCGTACTTAATCAATGCTATCCCGTTTGTGATTCTGGAAGGTGTTTGGGCTGTAGTGGCCATCTATGCACTGGTTAAAAACAGAAAGTAATCGCATTGAACTAATCCATAAAAAAAGCAGCGCCACTCCTGACGCTGCTAACTCAACTCTAAACTTATAAACTAAACTTTCTTAATCAATTGCCCGCGCCATCGTTGTTTGCAAAGTTCACGGTATATCCAGCCACCTTCACTCCGTGATCTAGTCCCTTCTGATAATCGGAGCGGTAATGAATAGCTCCGTACAAGCGCGATAAGCCCGCTTCTATTGCCTGGTCATTAAAATATTTTGAATCGGAAGGAAACAAATAGGAAAGCATTGTTGCGGCTGCTGCTGAGAATGTGGAGTGCCCGGAAGTGTAGGCCGGGAAATTGGGTATGCCCGTTCCAGTTCGAATAGACGGATCCAGTTGTGTGGGACGTGGATTGAAGTAAAAAAACTTTGTATCCCAGCAGGCAACGCCAGCATCATGCATAACCATATTCAACAAAGCAAAAGCCCTTGCAGCACGCACCTCGCTAAAATTGGCAGCCACCACGTATTCCTCGGCAATGTCATTCCAATGTCCGGGCGGTGTGTAAGTTCCTACGCCATCTGCCCACTTCAATACGATTGCCTCACGCTCGCGCGTCAAATGCGAAGCGTAATACTTCACCTCCGTTACTTCATCGGCCATCTCTGCCGAAGCAGTAGCAGGTGGCGGCAGTGGACGTTCAGCAACAATTTGTGCGGGCGTCATATTCCACGCTTTCACTTTTCCAAAGCCAGGTAACATAGGAGGGCGCACCGGTGTTTCAAGACTCTTCCAAGGAATTTCACCTCTTGCGGTCGCACCATCGGCAAGCGCTTGCCACGAAGCTGGCGTGCCAATGGTAGCTCCCATACCATCTGTTCTAAATCTTCCTGTGCCCGGAGCCAGGATGATTGATGCTACGGCTTTTCCTAATGCAAGTCCTGCCGAGATATCACTTGCAGTTGCCTTACCTGACCAAAGGGCGGCATTGCGTTGTTCAGCAGCACGCAGCGTAATCTCTTCCAAAGCCGCTGGGAAAAGAACCTTCAGCATTTCTGCCGTAACACCTGAGAGTACTGCATCTTCCGATGGATAAGCAGGGAGATCACTTGGTGTCATCAGCGACTCCACAGAACTATCAACTTTGTAAGGGGAAGGTCGATTGTATTGAAACTTATAAAACCAGGCAGCCTTTAATGCATCATACTGCGCAACCGTTACGTAACTATAAGCGCGTGCTGCATAGGGTGGATTTGAAAACGGAAATGCAGGATCACCGAAGGGATTTTCGGCATCCGGTGTTGGATAGGAGCCATCAGCTTTCGGTGCCGGTGGTAAATTATATTTGGCCACCAATTCTCGCAATATTTGATTCCACCGTATCACACCACCTGCAGCCCAATAAGCAATAACTTGTTTTTGACTTTTGGTGAGTTTGCTTTGCGCATCTTTAATGGCAGCTATTTCAGCAACATACGCAGCTGACGTGGTAGCAGCCGGAGCAGCAACCGGCACTTGTGTTGTATAATTTGTGAGAATAATCGGAGTCCACGTTCCGGCAGTCTGATCAAGCTTAGAGGGATTTAAAACTCCAAGGACTTCCTTTGTTTCTACCTCTTTACTGCAACTCTCAATGCCCAGCAAAATACCAATCACACTGAAGGCAACGAGAAGACGGGTGACTTTATGATAAAATGTTTTCATGATGTTTCTTAGTTAGCAGTTTTAGCAAAATGAAGTGTGTAAAGTAATCCTCCTAAAAAATAAGTTGACTGACCAACGTTGCGGCCCGCAAGTGTGTAGCCACCGCCCGCCCAAACAGCAAGGCTATTGATCCTCGGTATAAAATACTTGGCTGTTAAATCCATTTTCGAAAAATTCATGCGATTGGAAACGAATGGCATGTCTTGTCTTCGGATGTCACCTCCGCCTAATGTGTTCTGTTGATTAAACGCCAGTACAACTTGTAATCCATGTTTCAGATACCCAACATTGAACGAATAGTCAAGTACATTGGGCATCCATACTTCATTGCTGAGGGTTTGTTGTCCATCGGTGAAGTAGGCAGGTCGATCCAGCGTTACGTTGCTGCGCCAGGTATAACCCAAATTTCCATTTACATAGAAACCATTTGCGAGTTTATAGTTGGCGGTAACACGGCCCGAAACTTTTTTAGTGGCAAGACCAATTGACAACGGCAAGAAGTCGGGCGTGTAGTTTGTTAACGGGGTGGAGTAGCTGCCCACCACGAACGTATTGAACTCTCCAGGGCCAACTGCTTTCTTAAAGAAGTTATACTTCGCGCCAATGGTGAGATCCTGTACACCCTTCATGTCATGTAGCGTACCCTGACTGGCATGCGTCCACACGTAAGGCACCATCGCAATCACATTTAATTTATTCGTGATGCCATACGTGCCCATCCACGAAACACTTTTTGTGCTGAGTGTTCCGATATTTCCATTTTCACGATTGAGAGTTCCTTCCCAATATTTCTTCCAGGCATCTTGTGTATAAATCAATCCCGTACACAAGTCATTCTTTTGCATCATCAAACCATCCGTAAAGGTTTGAGCATTCACAAAGCTTGACGCACTGGCAATGATGGCAATCAAAAAAGTAAACTTTTTGTTCATAGTTAATTGGTTTGTTTTTATTTGAATGGTTGCAATGCTGGTGAAAACATTTCATCGGCATTAGAAAAATTAATAGTTGAATAACTTTTCCATGCTCATCAAAGCACAGTCAAGATGTTTTTGAATAAAGGTGATTTGTCTGGCGAACAGCCAGGCAGAACAGAGATGATTAGGCCCGTGGAGGTGGACCTGTCAGGGAAGCTTGAACAAGCTCGTAGCGATGTTCAGCTGAATAAAATGAAATTGTTTTTTCCCATCCGGAGTTTTGGCGCTCCATGGAAACGGTGTGGCACAAATAATCTTTGATTAAATTCTGAAGGGTCTTGGTGTTTCCTTTTGAACTCACCGGCTTGTCGCTGAATGTTTTCACATAATCCGCCAAGGCCTGCTTGATATTTTTGGAGGTATTGTCTTTTACACAAACAATGTAAAGCGTATCGCTTTGCAGCTTTTGTTTTACCAACCGATATACTTCACCATCCTGCTCAAATTCACCATCAACGCGTGTGTATTCTTTTGAATCAGTTGAATACGGAACAGTCAATGGAATTTTAAAGGTGAGCTCTTCGTGCTGATAATCTTCATCGTCAAATTGCTGCCTCATCTGTTGGGCAGTTTTGAACTGCAACCCAACAAATACGCCATAATATCCCAGCACATTCAGCAGGAACAAACAGAGTAAAAATAGAGTCAGCAGCCTTTTCACAATTACATAGGTAAATAAAAAATTGGGAAATCAAAAACAGGTCCACTCAATTTCGAACGAGACAAGTGCCTTAACAAATGTTAGGTCTTACTTGATTTGCAGGAAGTTCGCGTTGAAACGAAATAAATTCAACGATTGCGTCACCACTAAATGTGCTCCTTTTTATTTTTAATCAGATCGTACATTAACTCGCGGGCGCGATGCAATTGAGCCTTCACTGTACCCAGCGGGGCTTCCAGATCTACGGCTATTTCTTCGTACGACAACTCGTGAAAATAACGGAGGCGTACTAACTTCTGATATTTAGCCGGAAGCATTCCCACAAACACTTGCATCAACTCTTCCTTTTGGGATTTGATGGCTTCTTCCTGCGGATCGTTGTTTTGATCTTCGATATCGATGGACACCGACTGGCCATCATCGTCTGTATACGTGTTTTCGATGCTGAGCGTATTCAGTTTTTTCTTGCGGATAAAATCGATGGTGTTATTCGTGGCAATTCTAAAAAGCCATGTGCTGAATGTAAAGTCCTTCTTGAATCTATGAAGACTTCTGAAGGCTTTTGAAAATGATTCCATCGTCAAGTCCTCGGCATCATCAATGTTTCGAACCATCTTCAAAATCATGTGATAAACAGGCCGCTTGTATCGGGTAAGAAGTTTGGCATAGGCCTTATCGTCACCGCCTACGGCCATGTCGATCAGCTTGAAATCCTCCAGCGCTTTTGTCGAAAACCTGCCTTCTTCTAACTCTTCCATCGTACTTTTTTGGATACTAACGCCTTCGGGCCCGTGACAAGATAATAAAAGACATAAATAAAATCTAAAAAGGGCGCTTTCCAACCTTCAAAGGGTTCGCCTAGCTTTTTTGAAGCCTTGTAAAAAAGGAAAACGAGCAACATCCAGCGGACTATAAAAGCCAGCAGAATCCATTCCGTAAAAGGAGTAAAAAATGAAAGTGGAAGCGCGATCAACCAGGAAAGTGTCCACGTCAGGGAAAAAATTCCCAGCAAAACTTTGTCGCCAAACTTATAATGTTTGCCAACCGAGAGGTGTCTTAGCTTCTGAATATAGTATTCCTTCCAGGTGGTTTTTGGAGTGGATCTCATCAAAACATCCGGTCCCACACAAATCCGGGTTGACGAACCTTTGGCATGCTGATTCACAAACAAATCGTCATCACCACCTACAACGCCCAGGTGCGAATTGAAACCCTTGTTTTCGAGAAACAGCGACTTTCGATAGGCGAGATTTCTACCAACGCCCATATAAGGTCTTCCTAACCACGCAAAGCCTATAAATTGAATTCCCGTAAGGATAGATTCGAAGCGTATGAAGCTGTTTAATAATCCTTTGGTCTTTATATAAGGCGAATAACCCAACACGATCTGTGCCGTGTCGTCCATCGCTTCACTCATTTTCGCCATCCACAGATTACTTGACGGACGGCAATCAGCATCGGTCAACAGCACCCAATCATAACGGGCAGCTTTGATGCCCAGTGTGAGCGCGAATTTTTTTCCATTGATGTGCTCCGGCTTGTGAACCACCCGCACCATTTTTAGTCGCGCATCAAGTTTGGTAGCAGCCAGCAGATAATCGTAGGTATTGTCGTTGCAACGATCTTCCACCACAATCACTTCAAACTCCGGATGTTCCTGCGCGAGCAGCATGGGCACAAGTTCCTTAAGATTTTGCTCCTCGTCATGGGCGCACACAATTACGGAGACTGGTCGGGAAAGACCTGCCGATTGTTTCCTTTCTTTCAAGAAGGCAATGAGCAATAAACCGATGTAGATGATTTGAATTCCCAGCAGAGCAAAACAAAAAATGGCGAGCGCAGACAAACGAACAGGATTAATGTGTTAAAAATCCGGGCAAAGATAAAGGCTTCCCACAAATGAGAAAGGTTTAGTGTGGCTGACTTTACTGAAACATGAAAGTTCTGCTGTTATCTTTGCGGCAAATGAAATTTAAGCTTACCGCAAAAGACGTTAACTCTAAGGCCAGGGCCGGCATAGTCTCCACCGATCATGGCGATATCCACACTCCCATTTTCATGCCCGTGGGCACGGCCGGGTCTGTTAAGGCCGTTCATCAGCGCGAACTTGAGCATGACATCGCAGCAGAAATTATTTTGGGGAACACCTATCATCTTTATCTGCGGCCCGGAACGGGTTTGTTGGAGAGGGCTGGCGGCCTCCACAAGTTTAATGGTTGGACGCGTCCGATTTTGACCGACAGTGGCGGCTATCAGGTTTATTCACTTGCCGAAAACCGAAAGATCAAACCCGAAGGCGTCACCTTCAAATCGCACATCGATGGCTCAAAACATTTTTTTAGCCCCGAGTCGGTGATGGACATTCAACGATCCATTGGTGCCGACATCATTATGGCGTTTGATGAATGTACGCCTTACCCATGTGAATATGGATACGCTAAAAAGTCGATGAAGCTCACGCACGACTGGCTAACGCGGTGTGTAAACAGAATAGATACCACCAGCCCTCGTTATGACTATCAGCAAGCTTTGTTTCCGATTGTGCAAGGCAGTGTCTATAAAGACTTGCGAAAAGAATCGGCAGAGTACATCGCAGCTCAGGGCCAACAAGGAAATGCAATCGGAGGATTGTCCGTTGGCGAACCACACGAGATGATGTATGAAATGACGGAACTCGTGTGTGAAATCCTGCCTACCGACAAGCCGCGTTATTTGATGGGTGTTGGCACACCCGAAAATATTTTAGAGTGCATCGCGCTAGGTATCGATATGTTTGATTGTGTAATGCCTACCCGAAACGCACGCAACGGCATGCTGTTCACCACACAGGGTATTATCAACATTCGCAATGAAAAATGGAAAGACGATTTGAGTCCGATTGATGCAGAACTGGGAGGATATGCCAGTACGTTTCATTCTAAAGCGTATCTCCGGCACCTGATCATCAATAAAGAAATTTTGGGCGCGCAAATTGCTTCCATCCATAACCTTACCTTCTATCTTTGGCTGGTGAAGCAGGCCCGTCAAAAAATAGAAGAAGGCACTTTTACAGAGTGGAAAAATAAAATGGTGAAGACCGTATCACAGCGATTATAAAATTGTCAAGGTAATCGGCATCAATTGCCAACGATCCTTGACTAATGACATGTAGGTTTGAATGAAGATTCTCGATAAATATATTCTCAAGAAAATCCTCACCACTTTCTTTTTTGTGGTGGTGATTCTCGTGGCCATCATTGCCGTGATTGATGTGGCTGAGAAAATTGACCGCTTCACAGAAAACAATTTGAGCGGGAAAGTAATTTTAGGTTACTACCTGGATTTCATTCCCTGGATTGCAGGTCTTATCTCACCGATCACTGTGTTCATCGCGATTGTGTATGTTACCTCGCGTATGGCCGGTCAAACCGAGATCATCGCCATACTCAGCAGTGGCGTGAGCTTCCAACGATTTCTTCTTCCCTATTTTATGGGCGCGCTGTTGATCGCCATCATCAGTTTCTTCTTTAATGGATGGCTGATTCCCAAATCCAATCAATCGCGACTTGAATTTGAAACGCAATACTTTAACCGCGACAATTATTTTGAAACGCGCAACCTTCATCTTCAGATCGAACCCAATGTTTATCTCTACATGCAGAGTTACAACAATCAAACCAACATTGGCTATCAGTTTACCCTGGAGAAGTTCGATGGAAATGAGTTAGTTGAAAAGTTGGTTTCCGATAATATTCAATGGGACAGTTCGAAAAACAAATGGAGCATACAATGGTGGAAGCTTTATAAGATCAACAAGATTTTCACCAACCACCAAAGCTCACTCGCCACAACCGTTCTCTCTTCAGGTAATAAATTAGATACTACGCTCTCCATTTCGCCAAGTGATTTCAGCAGCGAAAACAGAAAATATGATGGCATGACCATTCCCGAACTACAAAAGCAGATTGATAAATTGAAATTCAGAGGGGCCACCGGAGTAGAAGCGTATGAAGTAGAGAAGTACATTCGCTATGCATCGCCCTTCACCATTTTTGTGCTGGTGTTTATGGGTGTGATTGTGTCTGCCCGAAAAAGTCGCGGTGGCACCGGATTTCAGATTGCGTTGGGATTTTTTCTGTCGTTTATCTTCATTCTCTTTTTTATGATGTCGCGTACGTTTGCCGAAGCGGGTTCACTTTCTCCCGTGGTGGCCGCGTGGATTCCAAACGTAGTATTTGGAGTGATCTCATTAGGAATGTATAAATACGTTCCACGCTAATGGCGACAACAGGAGATTATCTCAAATTACATTTCATCGTTTTTCTGTGGGGCTTCACAGCCGTGCTGGGCAAACTGATTTCCATACCCAGTGTTGAAATGGTGTTTTACCGCACCTTGTTAGCAGCCGTTGGAATGGGTGTGGTCATTATCGCCACGCGCGGCAATTTCAAGGTTGGATCAGGTGACGTAATCAAGTTGTTGGCAACGGGCTTCATTGTTGCGTTGCACTGGCTTTCTTTCTTTGCAGCCGGAAGAATTTCAAATCCATCCACAAGTTTAGTGGGGTTCGCCACCTGCTCTTTCTGGGCTGCATTGATTGAACCCTATGCCAACGGAAAAAAGATACATCCACTTGAAATTGGTTTAGGCGTAGTGGTGCTCGTAGGTCTCTATATCATTTTTTCATTTGGCTTTCAATATCCAATGGGATTGTTCCTGGGCATCGTGTCTGGATTGACGGCTGCGCTCTTCAGTGTGATCAATTCAAAGATGATTCCCAAAATGACCGCCTACACCATTACGTTTTACGAAATGGTAGGGGCTACCATCGGTGTGCTACTCTTCTTTCCGATTTACAAACTCATGTGGGCAGCCGATTCGACATTACAACTCGTACCCTTGGCAATGGACTGGGTGTACATCGCCATCCTGGCCTGGGCGTGCTCAGTATATGCTTATGCAACGGCTATCAATCTCATGAAAAAGCTCTCCGTATTCTTTATTCAACTTGCGCTTAACCTGGAACCGTTGTATGGAATTATTTTAGCCTTAATCATTTTTGGCCAGCAGGAAGTGATGGGATTAAATTTTTATCTGGGCACACTCATTATTCTCAGTGCCGTAGTATCATATCCGTATCTCAAGAAAAAATTTTACGGAACAGAATAAGTGGCTTGACTACAATCCACCACTCCAGTAGGTGAGGCCTTGAAATTTTGATTTCAATTCCACCGGGTGATTGAATATTCCAAACACAGATGAGCCAGAGCCGCTCATGCTGGCGTAGAGAGCACCATTATCGTAGAACAGTTTCTTGTAAACGTTAAGGGATGGATGTCTCTTGAATGCGCTCTCCTCAAAGTCGTTTAGCAGTAAATCTTTCCACTCGGTTAAAGGCCGTGTCTCCACAATTTCGCGAACCGATGGTGAAGATTTTTTCGGTACAATTTGACTATACGCTTCTGCTGTAGAAATGTGAATGTCAGGCTTCACCACCACGATAAATTTTCCGTCAAGCGAAATCGTAGCGGGCTGCAGTAACTCACCACGGCCTGTTCCGATCATCGCACGATCTTGCGTGAAGAAAGCACAATCACTTCCCAACAAGGAAGCATACTGCGACAGTTGGGTAGGAGAAAGATGAAGCTGGAACAACTCGTCTAAGCTTCGCAAAGCAAATGCTGCATCTGCAGAACCTCCACCCAGGCCTGCGCCCGTGGGAAGAAGTTTATGTAAATGAATATGAACAGGTGGAATTTTAAAGTATAGTTGAAGCAGCGAATAAGCCTTCCAGCATAAATTGTCTTCAATCCTTCCGGGAATAGTTATTCCAGTAATATCCATCTGCATTTTTTGAGATCGGATGATCTCCAGAATGTCGGTCCAAGGAATCGGATAAAAACACGTCTCAAGTTCATGAAAACCATCGGGCCGTTTGGAAATAACATTCAGGCCGAGGTTGATCTTGCAGGGAGGAAACGAGACCATCGTTAATCGTCACCAGCTACCGGCAAGTAGTTCCGGCAGCTGGTAACAAAAAATTTATTTACTAAGACGTTGTACTAATTCCTGCGTGATGCCACTGGAAGAGAATCCACCATCGTGCATCAGGTTTTGCATCGTCACCATGCGGGTAAAATCAGAGAACATGACGGTGATGTAGTTGGCGCAATCTTCCGCAGATGCGTTACCCAGAGGAGACATCATCTGGGCAAAATCAAAGAATACATCAAAACCAGAGATTCCGGCACCCGCAGTTGTCTTGGTGGGTGATTGCGAAATGGTGTTGACTCTCACTTTCTTTAAACTTCCATATCGCTGACCATAGCTGCGTGCAATGGATTCAAGCATAGCCTTTGCCTGTGCCATATCCGTATAATCAGGATAAGCTCGTTGAGCGGCAATGTAACTCAACGCAATCACGCTCGCCCACTCATTCATCGCGTCAAGCTTTTCTGATGTTTGCAATACTTTGTGAAACGACAATGCGGAGATGTCGAGGGTCTTCAGGTACCACTCATAGTTCATATCGCCATACGGCTTTCCTTTTCTGATGTTGGGGCTCATGCCAATGGAGTGCAACACAAAATCAAGTTTGCCTCCCAATACTTCCATCGATTTGGAAAACAGATTACTGAGGTCTTGCTCAGAGGTGGCATCGGCTGGTATGATCTCAGCATTGCAGGTCTTTGCCAATTGGTTGATCGTGCCGAGGCGCATGGCAATCGGAGCGTTTGTCAAGGTGAATTCACCTCCTTCTTCCTTTACCTTTAATGCTGTTTTCCAGGCAATAGAATTTTCATCCAATGCACCGAAAATGATTCCGCGCTTTCCTTTTAATAGGTTGTTCGCCATAGTCTGTTAGTTTACAAGTTACGTGCTGTGTTGGTCTCGCAATATTACAAATAGTCGTGATAGAGGAAAACTCATGAGGAAATTTGCACGGCAATTACTATTTAATTGAAAGATTCTCTTAAATTTCCATATAAAACCAGACCCCCTTATGGAAACACCCACTTTTCTTTTGTCATGGGACCAATATATGATATGGGCAACTTTTGCCTGTATTGGCATTGGCATCCTCATTTTGCTCTATCATGAGTACAAAGTATTGCAGATCAAAGACTATAAAGAGAAGTATGATTATGTAAACCTTCACGAAATCCGCTACTTCTATTATGCGGTGATGGCAATTGTGGTGGCTGCCGCCTTTTATGCCAACTCCATCGGAACCGGTATTATCGAAACAAAAGGAATGCTTTGGTTTTGGGTGAGGCTGTTTATCACAGTAAGCTTTCTGATTATCGCTTACTTTATTGTGTTTAGCATGGTGCAGATCTATTACCCACGCACACTTGAAAAAAGATTGACAAAACTTAAAAATGCACCCAGAATTTCGCCTGCTGGTAATCCCATGCGCAAACTGGAAGAACATGAAGAGGAAGCCCACCTTGATGCCAGTCAGATTTCGGAACAAGCCAATGTACACTCGGTCGACTATGTCATCTGGATCGATGATAAAACCGGCTATAAGAAGATTGAAAAATACGATGCTTATCAGCACGCAATTGAATGCTCTGAGTGTGGATACGTGACCATGAAAATTGTGAGCGAAGAAATTGAGAAGAAGCCTACCGTTACCGAAGAAGGCCTCTTGTTGAAGCATTATCGATGCAGCTATTGTAAACACCGCGAAGCTCGTGAGGTGGTGTTGGTAAAACTCTCGGACAACGCGTAAGTCTTTTCCCAAAACAATATTGTGAACCCCGTTGCCCACAGCGGGGTTCTTCTTTTATTTGCAGTCAACTTTTCAGCGATCGTGAACACACAACCCGAATCACCAGTCGGAATATTTGACAGCGGCATAGGCGGTTTAACCGTGGCCCATGAAATCACGCAACTACTGCCGCATGAAAGTCTCGTTTACTTTGGCGACACTGCTCACTTGCCTTATGGCGATAAATCAGAAGCAGCTATTCAGGCATACTCGATCAAAATAGCCGATGTGTTGTTGAAAAAAGGTTGCAAGGTGATTGTCATTGCCTGCAACTCGGCAAGCTCAGCCGCCTATGAACTATTAAAAGAATATGTTCGCCAGGAAGCCAGGGTGATCAATGTGATCGATCCCATGGTGGAGTTGGTGGTTCAGAATTTTGCCGGTAAGAATGTAGGACTGATCGGAACAAAACGCACCGTCCAGTCGGGCATCTACAGCAAAAAAATTTCTGAAGCGAACAAACACATTCGCCTTACTTCACTGGCTACACCTTTGCTCGTGCCTATGATCGAAGAAGGATTCTTCAACAATAAAATAAGTCATGACATCCTGGAAAAATATCTAACCGATTCGTCTTTGCAGGGCATTGATGCTTTGATTCTCGGTTGCACCCATTACCCGTTAATTAAAAAAGAGATTGCCACTTTCTATCCTCCTAACGTGAGCGTTCTGGATTCATCGGAAGTGGTGGCCAAAGCGCTGAAAGATTATCTTTCAGCAGCAGGACTTCTCAGTAAGAATCCGTCACCTCGCCATCAATTTCTTGTTTCGGACTACACCGATTCGTTCGAAGCTTCCACAAGGATATTCTTCCGCGAAGGCGTGCATTTGCAAAAACATCTACTGTGGAATTAGCAACGCCCAAAATTTCTTCTGACCATGTAGGATTTTTAGCGATTATTCACTTTTTGAGGTTAATAATTCAGGATATTTGAATAATTGAGGAATAACCGATGTCAACTGTTGTCTTTTTATTGCCATTCCTGCTCATTTATCTCATTCTGGCTATCTATGCCGAACGGAAGATATCGGCATTTATGCAAGACAGACTCGGACCAATGGAAGTTGGTTACTATGGTATTCTCCAAACGGTAGCGGATCTGGTGAAGCTCCTTCAAAAAGAAGACCTTGTGCCCGAGAAGGCCGACAAATTTCTATTCAAGCTCGCGCCAATTTTAATCTTCGTGGCCATCTTCGCAGGCTTCTCCGTTTTACCGCTAAATGAAAACTGGTCAGGATCTTCGATTTCTACAGGCGTGTTTTTTTTGTTAGCAATCGTATCGCTTGATGTGATTGGAATATTGCTGGCTGGTTGGAGCTCGAACAACAAATACAGTGTGTTGGGCACCATGCGATCAGCTGCACAAATTGTCGCTTACGAAATACCATTGGGCCTTTCCATTCTCTGCGTTCTAATGTTTACCCAAACACTGGACCTTCAAAAAATATCGATGCAGCAAAGCGCTCATTCAAATGAGTTGATTTATTTACTGGGGATTAAAAGTCTGGCCATAAGCTGGGGCGGCATCTTTAACTGGAATGTGATGCAAATGCCCATCTTATTTTTTGCCTGGATTATTTTTTTCATCGCCTCGCTGGCAGAATGTAATCGCGCTCCTTTTGATTTGCCCGAAGCAGAATCTGAGCTGGTTGCCGGATATCAAACCGAGTATTCAGGTTTTAGGTGGGCTATTATTATGATGGGTGAATACGCCATGATGCTACTGGTAAGTTTCTTGGGTGCTATTCTTTTCTTTGGCAGTTGGAATACTCCTTTCCCAAACGTGGGTGAATTCAAACTTGGTGATTGGACCACCGGAAACATGTGGGGAATTTTCTGGCTGATCAGTAAGGGTTTGTTTTTTGTAAGTATGCAGATCTGGGTTCGTTGGACGTTTCCGCGATTGAGGATTGACCAGTTGATGTCGCTTAGCTGGAAATATCTTACGCCAGCTTCGTTAGTATTAATTATTTTTTGCGGAGTGTGGAAAGTATTATTAGCATGAAAAAGATTCTGATTTTTTATACCCTCTTTTTTCTGGCGGCTACTCATGTCACGTTTGCTCAAACTAATCTCGATAGCCTTAAGCAAGAGTTAGCCAACGTAACCTCCGATTCGTTGCGCATAAAACTGCTGGTAGAGTTATGCGATGAATATCAATATGTCAACATCGATCAGGCACAGACGTATGCTAGCGAAGCGCTGGCCCTTGCTGAAAAACACAACTGGAACTGGGCGTTGGCGGAAAGCAATGTAAGGATGGCTACGCTCGGCACCACCATGGGCGATTTCACCACCGCGTTAAAATACGATAACCGATATCTGCTTCTAACGCGACAACTCAACGACAGTCTGTTAGCAGCAAAGGCGCTCAACAATATTGGCCTTGATTATTCTGATCTGGGTGAGTACGATGATGCCTACTACTACATGACACAGAGTTTTAAAGCCGCCAGAAAATTAAACGATTCGCTGCTTCAGGCGGTGTGCCTGCAAAATCTCGGTCATGTATTTAATGAACTGGGCCAATATGATATTGCCTTAAATCATTTCACGATCTCTGCACAGATCAGCAAGAAAATCGGTGACCTGGACGGTGAGGCATACACAGCAGACGAGGTGGGTTCATTATACTTCAACAAAAAGGAATATGAAAAAGCCGAAGAGAGTTTGATAAAGGGTCTTCGTCTTTCAAGAGAAAGGGACATCAACCCGGTGGTGCCACGCACCTTAGTTAAGTTAGCCGAAGTTAATCTCGCTCAGAAAGATTTTGATCGGGCACTCTCCTATTATGATTCAGCCGAACGGCTCTACTCCACCACAAAAAATAGCTTTGGAATTGCCTCCACCAAGTTGGGCAAAGGAAAAGTATTTGCCCAACAACAAAAGTTTGCCGACTCTTTCAAATTGATTGAGGAAGCTTTGGAGACGTCAAAAAAATTGCACGCGCGGATTCTGGAGATTGACTGCTACGAACAACTTTCGCTTTTGGCGGAACAAAAGGGTGATTATAAAAAGTCGCTGGACTATTTCAAGAATTTTAAAATGATGCGCGACAGTCTCTTCAACCGCGAATTTGTTGAGAAGCTTTTCCAGGACCTAAGTCTTGAAACACAAACCAAAGACACCGAAATAGCGGAGTTAAGTTTAGCGCGCTCACTTCAGGCTGCCGAAATCAAGCGTCAAGGTTTCATTCGAAATATTCTGGCGGTATCTGCGGCACTGACCGGCATCTTGTTGCTGTCTGTCTATCGAAGCGGCCAGCGCAGAATCAGAATCAACAAGCTCTTGATGGAGCATCAGGAAGAGATCAAACAGCGAAGTATTGAACTGGAGCAACTCAATCAGGTGAAAGACAAATTCTTCTCCATCATCTCGCATGATCTTCGGTCTCCCATCAATGCCCTTTCGGGAATATTGGACCTCATGGACAAAGGTCAATTGAAGCCCGAAGAGTTTTCCATGTTGGTAAAAGAATTGAAGATCCAGTTTAATCACACCAAAACACTGATCAATAATTTACTGGATTGGGCGCTGCTGCAAATGGATAAACTAAAAATCCAACCCGAAAAAATAGACTTGCGAAAATTAGTTGACGAGAACTTTAAACTACTGAGTTCACTTCATCTGAAGGAAATTGAAATGGTAAACGAAGTTCCGGACAAGACCTTCGCACTGGCCGATCTGAATACGATCAATCTCGTGTTTCGAAACCTGATATTGAACTCAATCAAGTTTACAGAAAGTGGTGGCAAGATTTGGGTGAATGCCAAAGAAGCGGCAACTGAAATAACGGTTTCCGTTACCGATAATGGTGTGGGCATAGCTCCGGAAATTCAGGCCCTCATTTTTGAAAAAACATCTGGCTATAGCACGCGCGGCACAGCCAATGAAAAGGGAACCGGTCTTGGTCTGATTCTTTGCAAAGAGTTTGTTGAACGCAACGGAGGCAAAATCTGGCTGCAAAGTGAAGTGGGCAAAGGCAGCACGTTCAGCTTTACGTTAAAGAAAGGTTAAAAGCTCCGGGATTCCCGCGGAGATTCAAACAACAGTATTACAATCCAGTTCTCATCGTTACCTTTGTTTGATGAGAAAATCCTATTGGCAAAATGTATCCACAGCATCCAGGTCGTTGGCATCCGGGCTGAAGCTTACGTTGCGTCATATGTTCAAGTCGCGAAAGACCAGCCACTCGCACATTATTCAGGAAGATTCTTACTTTGAAGGACAGCAAGGTATTGTTACCATCCAATATCCACATCAGACCATTCCCGTTCCGGACAACGGCCGTTACCAGCTACACAATGAAATTGACGATTGCATTGTGTGCGACAAGTGCGCAAAGGTCTGCCCGGTGGATTGCATCACGATAGAACCAATTAAATCTGCCGAGGAATTTGGAAAGACCTCTGATGGAACTTCAAAACGAATTTATGCCGCCAAATTTGACATCGACATGGGCAAGTGCTGCTTCTGCGGACTGTGCACCACCGTGTGCCCTACCGAATGTCTGACGATGACCAAGACGTACGACTTCAGTGTGTTCGATATGAAAGAACATTATTTTCCTTTCGGAAATATGACCGCTTCAGACATCGAACAGAAAAAAAATAATTGGGACGAGCATCAGAAGGCGAAAGCAAACGAAGCAAGTAAAACACCGCCTCCACCTATTGCCACTCCTGGTGCACCAGCTGCAGCCGGCCGCCCGGTTTTCAGACCAAGAGTGGTGCCACCACCCACATCAACCGACAAGCCTTCTTAAAATGGAGATGATTATTTTTTATTTCTTCGTTATTCTTTCAGCAGTGTCGGCACTTGGGGTATTGTTGAGCGGCAATGTGCTGTATGCCGCCCTGATGCTGATCGTTTGTCTCCTAGGCCTGGCTGGCATTTATGTGTTGTTGCAAGCCGAGTTTCTGGCCATCACCCAAATCATGATCTATGCAGGCGGGGTGTTGGTTCTTTTGATTTTTGGAATCATGCTCACCATTAAAAAAGAAGGCAAGCCTTTGGCAGTGGCGAGTCATCATCTGCTATCGGGCTCATTGGTAGGATCAGGTTTTCTTTTTTTACTCAGCTATTCATTTGCCACTACCGATCTGCTTCGCGCCAGCGATTTCATCTCAACCAACAACGTAGCCCAAACCGGTGTTGGTCTGATGAGTGATTATGTTGCACCTTTTGAATTAGCGGGAGTCTTGCTACTGATTACGCTTGTTGGTTCTATGATTTTGGCGTCAGTCACCAAACAAGGATAATGAATACATCAGAATATCTTCTGTATCTCAGCGCCTTCCTTTTCTCAATCGGGATGATGGTGTTAATTACCAAACAAAATACGATCATGATGTTGATGGGCATTGAACTTATGCTAAATGCTGCCAATCTCAACCTCGTCATCTTTAATAACCACGAATTGTTGGACGGTCAGATCTTTGCGTTATTTGTGATAATCGTTGCGGTGTGCGAAGCTGCTGTTGGTATGGCCATTATACTAAGGATGTATCACCATTATCGCACATCTGTACCCGATCAGATAAGTGAACTAAAAGAGAAACCGTGACCTCCTCAACACAAGCTTCACTTGTCTTTTATGCGCTGGCTATTTTAGGCCTGCCACTTATTTCTTTTTTTGTCTGCTTCATCATTCCAAAGAAATTCTCCTGGCTTGCCCCCATCATCACTTCTGTCTGCATGTTGGCAACAACTACATTTTCAATTATGCTTTTTTTCACGCGACATCACGATATCGTCACGAAAGTCGTTCCGTGGTTTACGATTGGAGAAAAGACAAACATGATTGGATTTACACTGGATGACATTTCAACACCGATGATTGTGGTGACATCAATCATTTCTTTCTTAGTCCACGTATATTCCATCGGTTACATGGCCGATGACAGCCGACTAAAAAGGTATTTTGGAATATTGGGCTTATTTACTTTTTCCATGTTGGGATTGGTGATGAGCAACAACATACTGATTACGTTTTGTTTCTGGGAACTCATTGGCTTTAGTTCTTATTTATTGATTGGCCACTGGGCGGAGCGTGAAGAGGCAGGAGCAGCAGCCACCAAAGCATCTTTAATGAATAGAATTGGCGACATCAGTTTTCTGATTCTGGTATTGATGGTGTGGAGTTATACCGGAACAATGGAATACTCAGGATTCTATTTCATGCAGGGTGAAATCAATCTCATCGCTTCTCTTTTACTTTTTATCGCAGTGATGGCGAAGTCTGCGCAGTTGCCTTTGTTTACCTGGCTCCCCGATGCCATGGAAGGTCCAACTCCGGTTTCAGCCTTGCTTCACTCCGCAACAATGGTTGCCGCAGGTGTGTTCTTATTGATTCGGTTTAGTGTTGTTTTTGATTCTCCACAATTCATATTAGTTGCATCGGTGGTGGGTTCACTTACCGCCATCGCAGGAGCTGTCGCTGCTCTCTTTCATTATGACATCAAAAAAATATTAGCCTACTCCACCATCTCACAGCTTGGCTTTATGGTGATGTCAACATCCGGGCAACTCAGTTATGCTCACATGTTGAATCATGCATTCTTCAAAGCGGGTTTGTTTTTGGCAGCCGGAGCAATTATTCATGCGTTACATCAATCGCAACACACAAAAGATGTAAACGACATCCGATATATGGGCAGCCTGCGTAAACAAATGCCTTACACGTTTATCTGCTTTGTGATTTTTGCCGCTTCACTATCGGGCTTGCCTTTTACTTCCGGCTTTGTATCAAAAGAATTGATCTTATCACATCCCGTAAATGAGATCATCAGGATTGCCGCGTGGACCGTAACGTTCCTCACACCATTATATGTATTTCGACTCATATGGTATATTTTCTCTGACAATCATCCATCCAACTCACCGGCAGCAGTTCAGGAAGTGCCGGGCATCATGAAGTTTCCGTTAATCATATTGGCGATTGCATCGCTTTCTGTTCCATTTTCCGGAGATTCCTTCTCGTTCACCGGTCTGTCTAGCTTACTCTTATCATCACACGAATCGGCCGATTGGACAATTACTATTGTTTCTGTTTTGGTGATCGCTGGCGCCATTGGTCTTAGTTATTTTTTATATCGCGATAAGCCCTCGCGGTCCTATCCAGAGTTCCTGACGCAAAATTATTTTCTCGACAAACTTTACAACATCGCCTTTGTAAAGCCAGTGTTGGGCATGAGCCGCACCTCCGAATTTATTGACAATCGTTGGATTGACCGAACGCTTCATCGAATTGCCTACGCACAAGTGGCGTTTTCACATGCCGTGGGTTGGGGCGATCGCATGGTAGTAGACGGAACTGTAAATGGTTTGGCTAAGTTGACAAAGAGTGTCGGAAGCCTGTCACGTTCGTTCACGAACGGAAAAATTCAATCGTATATGATTTGGGCCATGCTGGCGCTGATTATCTTTATCTTTTTAATGATCTATCAACAATAGTACGCAGATAAAAATGAGAACAACAAAAATCTACATAAACCATAACTATCAGCGTCATCAGCCATAATAAATGCAGCATTTACTTACAACACTTATTTTTACTCCCATAGCAGCTGCCTTGCTGGCGTTGTTCATTCCTGCAGCCGCCAAAAAGACATTCCAGTATGGAACGTTAGGCGTTAGTATCATTCAGGTGTTCATTCTTATTTTGATTCTCCAATCGTATTCTACTTCTTCACTTGCCGATTCAGGTTTTCGTCTCGCAGAAAAATATTCATGGATAACACTCGACATGGGTGCCTGGGGACAATTTCGAGCAGAATATTTCGTGGCGCTGGATGGCATGAGCCTTACCTTGATTGCGCTTTCGGTGATCGTCATGCTTATCGCCACCATCTCGTCTTTTACCATTGAGAAAAATATCAAGGGCTATTTTATCTTGCTTCTTATTCTCAACGGAGCGATCATGGGTAGTTTCTGCGCGCTCGACTTACTTCTCTTTTATTTGTTCTTCGAGTTCATGTTGTTGCCCATGTATTTTCTCATCGGTATGTGGGGTGGTCCGAAACGCGAGTACGCATCAATCAAGTTTTTTCTCTACACCTTGCTCGGATCGCTGTTCATACTGATTGCCATCATTGCTCTTTATCTTTCTGTTCAAAATCCGGAATCAACAGGTGAACAGATTGTTCATTCCTTCAACATTTTGCATCTCACCGATTCCAAAAATTTTATTGGCGGTTCCATATTACATCCCGATTCACCGTGGATGTTGGGGCCTTACTCTGCGCGAATGTGGGCGTTCCTCTTGTTGTTCATTGGCTTTGCCATCAAATTGCCGATGGTACCCTTTCACACGTGGTTGCCTGATGCACACGTTGAGGCACCAACGGCCATATCAGTTATCCTGGCTGCCCTGCTGTTAAAAATTGGCGGCTATGGACTAGCCCGGCTTGCATTTCCTGTTTTTCCAGATGCCGTTGTCGAATTCAGTTGGCTGATTGGCCTAATGGCAGTGCTCTCTATTATATATGGTGCGCTGAACGCCCTTGCCTCTAAAGATCTGAAACGATTGATTGCCTATTCTTCGGTGTCGCACATGGGCTTTGTTTTGCTGGGCCTTGTATCAGTCACAACAGAGGGAGTAAGTGGTGCGGTCTATCAGATGTTCAGTCATGGAATAATTTCAGCGATGTTATTTTTATTGGCGGGGGTTTTATACGATCGCACAAAAGACAGGCAGATTGAAAACTATTCAGGTCTCTCAGCACATGTGCCTGCATTCACAGCATTTGTGATGGTGGCATTCTTTGCCTCCATGGGCCTTCCCGGTTTCTCGGGTTTCATGGCCGAGATATTGGTATTACTCGGAGCTTTCAAATCGCACTCGGTAAACTTCATGATACCCGGTTGGATGGCCATCGTGGCCACCTCGGGTTTACTGCTCGCTGCTGCCTATTATCTCTGGACGATTCAACGAATGTTCTTTGGAAAATTTTCCATCAAAGTAGCCGATGTAACACTACCTGATTTGAATCAACGCGAATACATCATGCTATTGCCGTTGGCGATAATGGCGTTGTGCTTCGGGATTTTTCCTCAACTATTGCTCAACATCATCAATCCCTTTGCCGAGCACCTGGTAAGTTTGCTTTCCTCCTTTAGCAGTCCACTAAAACCGTAAGTGACGTGCCGCTGGATCTTTCAGAAAAATTGCAATGGATAACCGATAGCACATCATTGCTGCTGCCTGAGTTAGTTCTTTGTCTGGGGATATTGACGGTACTTGCATTTGGTTTGTTCAAAAAGATTAAGCTGATTGTTTTGCAAACACTCACCTATCTCACATTAGGCATTTGTCTTCTCTTGATAATTTCTGATTGGCCAACCATTCCGGTGAAGCTGTTCAACGGAATGATGCGCGTAGATGATTTTTCGTCTTACTTCAAAATTCTGTTCGCAGCTGGAGGCATACTCGCGGTGTGGATGACCCGCAGTGAAAGTCTTACGAAATACCGAAGCGAGTATTTTAGTTTGATTCTGAGCATCGTGCTGGGCGCAAATCTGCTGGTGATGAGTATGAACTTCATCATGGTTGTGCTTTCGCTCGAATTAATTTCCATCAGCTCGTATGCGCTGGCTGGCTTTCGATTCACGAAAAAAGCAGCCGAGGGAAGTCTCAAATATTTTTTGTTTGGATCTGCCGCAACAGCCGTGATGATCTATGGCATGTCATTGCTGTTTGGCCTGACCTCCACATTAGATTTCAGTTCTGCTGAGTTTGTAAAAAAACTTATGGGAGAAAAATCATCGCTGTTATTGATTGGCGGCATCATGACATTAACAGGATTCTTTTTCAAGGTGGCAGCCGCGCCTATGCATTTGTGGGCACCCGATGTGTATGAAGCGTCTCCCACTCCAGTCGTTGCTTTTTTTTCAGTAGTTCCCAAACTCGCAGGATTTGGAGTCCTCATAAAATTTACAATCGCCATCTATGTCTTTGGTCAATCATCGTTCGACTGGCAAGTGATCTTGGCAAGCGTGGCACTGCTCTCCATCGCCATTGGTAATTTCTCGGCCTTGCTTCAGCACAATCCCAATCGTATGATGGCGTATTCATCGGTAGCACAAACCGGTTTTATGCTCATCGGTGTTGCGGCATTAAGTGTCAATGGCGTTCACTTTCTATTGTTTTATGCCACCGTTTTCCTGTTGGCGAATTTCCTGACATTCCTGTATCTGCAACAATTCGAGGTGGAACATAACGTTGCATCCGTTCAGGGCTTTGCCGGTCTCGGTCCCAAAGCTGTCCTTCCGTCCATCTTTCTGCTCACCGGCTTGATATCGTTAACGGGACTACCACCTACAGCCGGATTTACTTCCAAGCTCCTTGTGTTTACCTCGTTGTGGGAGGCGTATGACCAATCCGGGAAAGTAATCCTCTTGGTATTGTTTGTCTTTGGTCTGATCAACACCGTTGTCGCGTTGTTTTTTTACCTGAAAGTGCCTTACTATTCCTTTTTTAAGACGTCAGAGACCACCGGGCCAGCCCTCAAAAAAAATCCGCTCATGGAAAATCTTTTGGGCCTCATTTTGGTTATGGCATTGTTACTTCTATTCTTCCAGCCCGGTTTATTGATGGGTTGGATTAATAGGATTAACTTTGTGCTTTAAAACGTTAATCGTTAATCGTTATCCGCAAGGCAATCCGGATAGAATCAACCATTAACGGTTAACTATTAACGTCTATGAGCGATACCATCCTTCACGAATGCGGAATAGCCCTGATCCGACTGCGAAAACCGCTTTCTTACTACATCGAAAAGTATGGCACTACCTACGCCATGAACAAGATGTACATCCTCATGGAAAAACAACACAACCGCGGACAGGACGGAGCGGGAATCGCGAACATCAAAATTGATCAGGAACCGGGCTATCGTTTTTTCAGTCGCTACCGTTCGGTAAAGCCGCAACCAGTTGCATCGCTTTTTAAAAAAATCGGAAAAAAATATAAGAAGGCTCAAAAAGAGGGAAAGGAAAAATTCAAAGATGAAAGATGGCTAAAGCAACATGTCGCTTTCTCGGGCGAGTTGTGGTTGGGTCACCTCCGTTACGGAACACACGGTTTGAACAGTATTGAAAATGTTCATCCATTCTTGCGTCAAAATAACTGGCGCAGCAGAAATCTGGTCATGGCAGGCAACTTCAACATGACCAACGTTGACGAACTCTTTAACATTCTTGTTGACCTGGGACAACATCCAAAAGAAAAAGTGGACACCGTTACCGTGATGGAAAAGATCGGTCACTTTCTGGATGAAGAAGTGGAGTCATTGTTTCAGAAATACAAAGATGATTACACCAACAAAGAAGTTTCAGAGATCATTGAAAACGAAATTGATTTGCCGCGCATGTTAAGACGTGCCTGTAAAGATTTTGATGGAGGGTATACCATGGCCGGACTCATTGGTTCAGGTTCTTCATTTGTGGTTCGCGATCCATCGGGCATTCGTCCCGCCTATTATTATGCCGATGACGAAATTGTTGTAGTAGCTTCTGAAAAGCCAGCGATAAAAACGGCATTCAATGTCGATTACAATCAAATCAAAGAAGTACTTCCAGGCCATGCGCTCGTGATTACGAAAAGTGGTGAGTATGCTCAGCATCAGGTATTGCCAGCATTGGAAAAAACATCGTGCAGCTTCGAACGCATTTATTTTTCGCGTGGCACCGACCCCGAAATTTATCAGGAGCGCAAACAGTTGGGGCGACTTCTTGTTCCGCAGATTTTAAAAGCCATCAACTTCGATCTGAAGAATACGATCTTCTCTTACATCCCCAATACAGCTGAGACTTCTTTTCTTGGAATGATGGCGGGCATCGAAGACTTCATGATCAGCAAACAAAAAGATATCATATTGGACGGCAAGCCATCAGTGGATTCTTTGGATGAGTTGCTTTCATTCCGTCCGAGGGTGGAGAAAATTGTGTTAAAGGATGCCAAGCTACGGACGTTCATCACTGACGATGCTCACCGCGATGATCTGGTAGCGCACGTGTATGACACGACCTACGAAGTGGTGAACAAAGGAAAAGATACGCTGGTGGTGATTGATGACTCCATCGTGCGTGGCACAACACTGGAAAAAAGTATTCTGAAAATGCTGGATCGGTTGGGTCCAAAGAAAATAGTAGTCGTATCATCCGCTCCTCAAATTAGATTCCCCGATTGTTATGGGATTGACATGAGTCGCATGGGCGATTTCGTGGCGTTCCGGGCAGTGATTCAACTCATCAAAGAACAAGGAAAAGATTATTTACTGGGCGAAGTGTACGAACAGTGTTTGCTGTCCAGAACAACCAATCAGCGCGACAACTTTGTGAAGAAACTGTACGAGCAATTTACATACGAAGAGGTTTCGGATAAGATATCGGATATCGTTCGGCCTGCCGATATGAATGCTGAAGTGGAAGTTGTTTTTCAAACGATCGACAATCTTCACAAAGCTATTCCCAATCATTCAGGCGATTGGTACTTCACCGGAAACTATCCGACAACGGGTGGTATGAACGTAGCTAATCGATCGTACCTCAATTACATGGATGGCAAATTGGTGAGAGCTTACTAGTTGCTGCTACGAGCAAAGGTCATTGCGAGGGGGGAATAATCCCCACATTATCTCCAACCTTTGGAGATGGTAAGCAGCCTGTCGAAATCACATGGGCAGGTAAAAATCCAACACCATTTCTTTCATACACTTGAAGTGACCTTTAGGGCACTCTTTGTATCCGATCTTCGAGCAAGGGCGACACGAAACTTTTTGATTTTCTAACACCGTAAATTTCGTGCGATACGGATACATCCCAAATTCCGGAATAGTGTTGCCCCAGATGCTAAAGATTTCTTTCTTAAACGCAGCCGCAATGTGCATCAGGCCGGTGTCATGTGTGAACACATATTTCGCCTGCTTCACCAAACTGGCCGACTGATTTAAATTGTACTTACCACAACCATTATAAATCTGGGTCTTCTTATTTAACCCTTTCAATCCCTCCTCATACGCTTCTGAACCGGGAGTTCGTTCAAAAAATTTCGCCACCAGTTCTCCATTGGCGGCATCCTCTTTGCCACCCAATAAAACAATCGGTGCATTGATCTTATCACACAATTCAATCATCCGTTCCACGGGCAATTTCTTGGTCGCATGTTGGGCCCCGATTGCATACGCAACATATCCTTGCCGATGGGTCTCAGGCAACCATTCCATCGGCACCACATCCTTGCCGGGAATAAAGTAATCCAGACCAAGCGTATCATTCTTCACACCCAATGATGTTACCGTATCCAAGTAGCGATCCACAATGTGCACATTGGGTAGCCGGTTGATTTTAAAGTTGACCATCAACCATTTCTCAACATTCAACTTATTAAAACTTTTCGACTTTTTGAGCAGTGCTGTCTTGATGATTCGTGTTCTCAGATTTCGATGAAGGTCAACAACGAAGTCAAAATTTTCTCTTTTCAATTCGCGAATAAATCCCGACAAGTCCTTCTGCAAGTAATGCATCTTGTCGATGTAAGGGTTCTCGTCAAAAAGGGATTTGAACTGAATTTTTGTAGCATAGTGTATCTCGGCATTCTCCAACTGTGTTTTGAGAACACGCACCACTGGAGTGGTCAATACAATGTCGCCAATAGAGGAAAACCGTATAACTAAAATCTTCATACACGATACGTCTCACCCAAGTCAGGTGACACACATTTACAACCCTAAACATACAACGATTAAACTACTTCGCATACAAAAACGAGTTGGAACAAAATCCCGACTATTTAGTATTTTCGGAACTCAAACTGAATACGAAAATTATATGAACTATTGGCTGATGAAATCCGAACCTGATGTTTACTCGTGGTCCGATCTGGAACGAGACAAGAAGGCCACGTGGGATGGCGTGCGTAATTTCCAGGCACGTAACAATCTAAAAGCCATGAAAAAAGACGACCTCGTATTTTTCTATCACAGCAACGAAGGCAAAGACATTGTGGGCATCGCTAAAATCATTAAAGAAAACTATCCCGACCCCAAGGCAAAAGATTGGACGGTGGTGGACATAGCACCCGTTAAGAAATTAAAAAATCCAGTTTCATTAGCGCAGATCAAAGCAGACAAACGCCTAACCGAAATGGCACTCGTGCGCGCCTCTCGTTTGTCGGTGCAGCCTGTCAAAAAAGAAGAATACGATTTAGTTCTTAAACTCAGCGAAGAGAAATGATTCGTTTTCTGGCGTTGATCTCTGCCATTAAAACTTCCAAAGGCGCTGTTCTTCTGGCACTGTCAATGATAGTGTGTTCTTCATCGTATGGTCAGCTGTCGCAACCCAATCGCTTCGAAAAAACTCAAACTATTTATTCCAATCAGTTTCATATTATTTCTCTAAAAGAACAGGGACTGGCATTGGTAAGGGAGAAAGAAGAATCGAAAGAGTATAAAAAGATTTGGGAAATCATATTGTTAGATTCAACACTTTCGCAAACATGGATGTCAGACATTCATCTGGAGAATCGCTACCATTTTATTGGATATGAATATTCGCAGGATATTGTCTACCTGCTTTTCCGCACCGGAGAAACGGAGGCTGAATTTCTTCACCTGGTGAGTGTGAACCTGATCAATCATGAAATGCTGAAGTATGACATCAAGCACCAGTTCAATTTAAGACTTACCCATTTTTCAGTGGCGGGCGGTCACGCCTTGTTTGGCGGATATGTAGTGCGCGAACCGGCCGTGCTGCTGTATGAAATGGCAACCAATCAGGTCAAAGTGGTTCCGGGTTTTTTTCTAAACGATACCGAGCTGCTGGACTTGCGGGTGAATCTCAATCATACCTTCAATGCCGTGCTGATGGAAAGAGGCAAGCGCGATAAAAAGAAATTAATTGTAAAGACATTTGATGAAACGGGCACACTGATTCTCGAAGATGAAATTGAGCTGGAGCAAAACAAGACAGTGATAGCGGCACAGACCAGCACACTAAAACGTGATGAGCTGATGGTACTCGGCACATTTGGCGAACCTAACTCCAAACAGGCCATTGGAATTTTTTCGGTAACCATCGACCCCTTTGATCAACAAGCCATTCATTATTTTGATTTTGCACAATTCGATCATGTGCTGGATTACATGTCGGCAAAAAAAATAAGCAAGGTGAAAGCAAAAGCGCAGCGCACGCGCGAGGCCGGAAAAATCCCGGATCTCAGAATGTACATTCAGCCTTTTCGATTGGAAGAATGTGAAGACGGGTTTATTCTCCTGTCAGAAATTTATCAACCCACATCCAGCTCTTCGTATAGTCCGTATTGGAACAGCTATTACAATCCATATGGATATGCATACCCCTATGGCTTTGGCAATCCGGCAAGCCGATATTATTCAACACCCTATCCCTACAACAACCGGTCGCAAACAAACGACTACCGGGTGCTGGAAACAGTGGTAACGCTCTTTGATGCGCAGGGCAAATTGGTGTGGGACCACAGCCTCAAAATTCCCGACATCCATCAACAGTCATTAGAGCAATTGGGTGATTTCGTATTCTTCAAAGACCGCACCCTGATTGCCTACAAGAAAGAAGATGAGATCATTTCCAAACTCCAGTTCACACACGATCCCGATATAGAAGGCGATACAGTGAAAATTCAACTCAACAATCCATCGGATGAGTTGCGCCACGACACCAAATACGAAGGCACGGTGCGTTACTGGTACGGAACAAATATGTTTGTATGGGGTTATCAAACCATACGCGATCGGGCAAAGCACGATGATCAGGTGCGTCACGTTTTCTATGTCAACAAAATTAAGGTGGAGTAAAGCTGCCGTTGCCGCAGTCTTTCTGTTTTCAACGAGTCCGGTTTTACTGGGCCAAATTCTGCAAACAGCCAGATACGAAACCGTATTGAATGACAACGATCGAAATTATTACAAAACAGTATCCACTCATGAACTGGGTGTTATACTTTTCAGAGGACTTTCCGATGCAAAGAAAGATCAGCTGGAAATCATTCGTGTCGACACCGCCCTTCAGGAAAAATGGCGGGGATATCTGGAACTCGACCGCAGCACCAACTTTGCTTTTTCATATGTGCGAGACAACATGCTCTATCTGTTGTTTAAAAGCAGGGATGCTACAAAAGGTGAACTTCAGATCGTGGCGATGAAGATTGAAACGGGAAGTTACCTGCTGCACAAAGTCAAAAATGCGATCCCTTTTAATCCAACCGAATTTGTCGTAACAAAAGATGCCGCCTTGATTGGTGGTTACTTTAATTATCGCCCACTCATTTTACATTACAGTTTTGCACGCGAGCAATCGAAAATACTCCCCGGCTTTTTTAACGAACCTGGAGAACTCACGCAAATGAAACCGAATAACGATGGGTCGGTGGATGTGATTGTGAGCTCGAAGAATCTGGAGAAACGCAAAGGGCTGTGGATACGCAACTACGATGCCGAAGGCAGTTTAATTAAGACAACCATTCTTCAACCCGATGAAAAGAAAAATTTAATCTTCGGTCGGTCGCTAAGAATGCCAAATGGAGATCAGGTCGTGTCCGGAGTGTATGGTCGGTACACAGAATATTCGCGCGGAATATTTGTGGCTTCGATTAATGCCTTTGGTGAGTACGCGATTAAGTATTATCCCTTTACCGAGCTGGAACATTTTTTCAACTACATGAGAGCATCGCGCGAAAAGCGCGTGAAAGAAAAAATCGAACGGAGAAAAGTGAAGGGTAAGAAAGTTCGATTCAATTACCGGATGCTCGTGCAGGAACTCCTTCCGTATGGCGATCAATATATTTTGTTAGGCGAAGCATTTTATCCGCACTACTCCTATCTCAATTCATACAGCGCTCCGTTTGGCGGTTATAACACACGGCCCACTGCCATTCCGGGCTATCGCAACGATTTGGTGTTTGATGGATACCAATACACGCATGCCGTGGTGATCGGTTTTGACAAAAACGGAAAACTACTCTGGGACAATAGTTTTGAGATCAACGATGCCAAAGCATTTCGACTCGATCAATTCGTCAACATCTATCCACAGGACGATCGGATCATGCTACTGTATCTCTATGAAAATAAGATCAGAAGTAAAATCATCAGCGGATCAAATGTGCTCGAAGGCAAGTCAATCGATCCCATTAAAATGAAATTTGAAAGTGATGTGACAAAAGACAAAGAAACGGAAACCAGTAGCCTTGATTATTGGTACGGCAATAACTTCTTCGCCAGTGGCGTACAAAAAATCAACAATACACAAGAGACTACCGTTACCTTCAACCGAAAAGTATTCTTCGTAAACAAGGTCACGTGCCCCAAACCAACTCGTTAATCACCCTTTTTCAACCCGAAAAATTCACGCCTTCTACTTAATTTTATTATCTTCGCGCCCAGCGTATGCAGAAGAAACTCATCTTAGACTCAGACCTGCTGGATATCACGCTCAATCGCCTTTGCCAACAACTTATTGAAAACCACACCAGTTTCAGCGAAACTGTTATTCTGGGCATGCAGCCACGGGGAGTTTTTCTGGCCGAACTCATTCATAAGAAACTGGAGAAAGCGCTGAAGAAAGAAATTGAATTCGGCTACCTGGATGCCACCTTTCATCGCGATGACTTCAGAAGGCGCGACATTCCCGCCAAGGCAAGTGAAACCCGCGTGCCCTTTGCCATTGAAAATAAAAAAGTGATTCTCATAGACGATGTGCTCTTCACCGGCCGCACCATACGCGCGGCCATGGACGCCATGATTGCTTTCGGAAGACCTTCAAAAGTTGAACTGCTCGTGCTCGTAGATCGCAAACACACGCGCGACTTGCCCATTGCAGCCGACTACGTGGGCAAGTATGTAGACACCCTTACCTCACAGCGCGTGCTGGTAGAGTTGGAAGCGCAAGGACACAAGCAAAATAAGATCTGGTTAATCAATAAAAAGGACGAATAAAACGCTATGTCGAAGCTCAGCCAAAGACACTTACTCGGAATCAAGAACATCACCCGCGAAGACATTGAGCTCATTTTCGAAACAGCCGACAATTTCAAAGAAGTCATTAACCGTCCTATCAAGAAAGTGCCTTCGCTGCGCGATGTAACCATCGCCAACGTTTTTTTTGAAAACTCTACGCGCACCCGGTTGTCGTTTGAGCTAGCTCAGAAAAGATTATCAGCCGACACGGTCAACTTCGCAGCTTCTAATAGCTCCGTGAAAAAAGGGGAAACCTTGCTCGATACCGTCAACAACATCCTGGCCATGAAGGTGGACATGATTGTGATGCGTCATGCTAGTGTTGGAGCGCCACACTTTTTAGCAAAACATATAAAAGCCAACATCGTCAATGCCGGTGATGGCACGCACGAGCATCCCACACAAGCGTTGCTCGATGCCTTCTCCATCCGCGAAAAGCTGGGAAGTGTAGAAGGAAAAAAGATTGCCATCATTGGAGATATACTTCACTCACGCGTAGCGCTCTCCAATATTTTTGCGCTGAAGAAACTCGGAGCCAAAGTCATGGTGTGTGGCCCGCCAACACTGCTTCCAAAATTCATCGGGCAACTAGGCGTGCAGGTAGAGTTTGATGTGAAGAAAGCGCTGGCCTGGTGCGATGTCGCCAATGTGTTGCGTATTCAACTCGAGCGACAACAAATAAAATATTTTCCATCCCTACGCGAGTACACACTCTATTATGGCATCACCAAAAAAATGTTGGATGGTCTTAAAAACGAAATCATCTTAATGCATCCAGGCCCCATCAATCGCGGAGTTGAACTCAGCAGCGATGCAGCAGATTCTTCACACTCCATTATTCTCGATCAGGTGGAAAATGGTGTGGCCGTGCGCATGGCCGTACTCTATCTTTTGGCAGGTGCCAATTGAATTATAATCTATAAGAATATAGACGTAGATTTTTTTTGCAGCCCCCTCGTTCCTCGGGCCGGGCTATTCCTGCCTGCGCGTAGCCGCTTCGGCAAAGGCAGGCGCTGCAAGCTGCCAAGTCAACTGTAACATTTCGCGTATCTATTCGGGGCCTGCCTGCCGAAGCAAACGCGGAGGCAGGCTTTCCGCTGCTATCCCTGGCTGAAGTGCAGTCTTCGATTAAATATTATCCTGTGAATTTTTGAAATGGAGCGCATGCCAAACACTTGTTCGCCCAAACTTCAACTCTAATTTGTACCTTTGCCGTCCAACTATTTCATACATGATCTACAACTCTATTGTCGAAACCATCGGCAACACGCCCATGGTAAAACTGAATAAAATTTTCAAAGGCATTCCGGGAACGGTGTTGGCCAAAGTGGAGTATTTCAATCCTGGCAACAGTACCAAAGACCGCATGGCGTTGAAGATGATCGAAGATGCTGAAAAGGCCGGTCTGCTAAAACCCGGAGGAACAATCATTGAAGGAACAAGCGGAAACACCGGAATGGGATTGGCTTTAACGGCAGTAGCGAAAGGCTATAAGTGCATCTTCACCATGGCCGATAAACAATCGCAGGAAAAAATAAATATACTCCGGGCAGTTGGTGCCGAAGTAATCGTGTGCCCCACCAACGTGGAGCCCGAAGATCCCCGCTCGTACTATTCCGTTGCAAGGAAGTTGAACAAAGAAATTCCGAATTCGATTTATCCCAATCAATACGACAATCCCTCCAACGCGCAGGCCCACTTCGAAACAACAGGGCCTGAAATATGGACACAGACTGCCGGAAAAATCACGCACTATGCCGCCACAGTGGGAACAGGTGGATCGATGTGCGGTACCGCAAGGTATCTGAAATCGCAAAACCCACAGTTGGTTTCAGTGGGAATTGACACCTACGGATCAGTGTTCAAGAAGTACAAAGAGACAGGCGTCTTCGACAAGAACGAAATCTATCCGTATCTCACCGAAGGATTTGGTGAAGACATTCTGCCCCAAAATGTAGACTTCAGTTTAATTGATCTGTTCATCAAAGTAACTGACAAAGACGGAGCCATCATGGCACGTAGATTATCTCGCGAAGAAGGAATGTTTGTAGGTTGGAGCAGCGGCTCGGCCGTGCACGGTGCGTTGGAATATGCACGCGAACATTTGACCAAAGATGACGTGATGGTCATTTTATTACCCGATCATGGAACACGCTACCTCAACAAAGTGTACAACGATCAGTGGATGAAAGATCATGGCTTCCTGGAAGAACGATCATTCTCCACGGCACGCGAAATTATTATGGGTAGAAATGGAAAAGACAGTTTGTTCACCATTTCCAAAAACTCAAAAATCGGAGATGCCATTCGCTTGATGAACAAAGAAGGCATCGATCAGGTACCGGTGGTGGATGGAAATGAGTTTGTGGGTAGCGTTGCCGCTTCCAGTTTGCTGGAAAAAATAATTTTTGAACCTGGCATGAAAGACAAATCAGTTGGCGACTTGATGGACAAACCCATGCAATTTGTTGCCCTGGATAGTACGTTGGATGTGCTCTCGTCATTGCTGAATAAAAACAGCAAAGCTCTTTTAGTGCGGGATCATTCTCACAAGGTGCACATCATTACGCAACACGATATTCTGAAAGCGATCACCAGCTAGTGAAACAAATTATTGTAAAGGCCCTTTTACTTCTGTGCACGTGCGCCACGTTGGTGGTGCGTGCTCAGGTGGCCATGCCAGACAGCATCTCATCCTTTCTTACGCGTTCGCCAAAAAATGATGTCTTCATAATTGAATTGAATAAGCTTGCCTTTGCCAGTCTTCGCACCAGCCCCGAATTAGGGCGCGAACTCGCTACACAATCCATGAAGTTTTCCAAAGACATAAACTTCAATCAGGGTTATGCGCGCGCAGTGGACATCATGGGCAGCTCGTATTGGTTTGTTGGCGACTACGAAGAAGCCATGAAGTACTACCAGCTTTCGGCCAAAGAGTCCATCCGCATCAATGATTCCGCCAGTGTTTCCAGTGTGTATCACAACATGGGTGAAGTGTACAAAAAAATGGGGCAGTTCGACAAAGGAATTGAGATGCTCACAACATCCATCAAGTGGGACACGCAAAACAAACACAACGCCATTTCGACCTACAATATCGGAGAAGCTTTTTTGTTTAAGAATGAATTGACCAAAGCACTGGAATATTACAATGAAGCGCTCACCAAAGCCATTAAAATAAACGACAACCGTACAATTGCTTACTGCTACGAAGGCATGGGCATTGTTAAATACAGAAACAAAGAATATTACCCGGCCCTCGCCTACTTCACACAATCCGAAAAACTTTGGAATGCACAAGGCGAGTTCAGGTCGTTGGTGGCCAACTATAAAGATTTTGCGGATGTGTTTATGAGTCTTGGTCAGTTCGACAAAGCAGAACAATATTTAAACAAAGGCGTAACGCTCGCCAATAAAATTCACGCTCCTGATCTGCAAATTAACAACTACCTGAAAGCCTCCGAACTTTTTGCAGCACGCGGAGATTTTAACCGCGCTTATGAAATGCTCGGCCGGCACAATACGCTCAAGGACAGTGTGTATAATTTAAAGAAGACAGAAAACATCAACCGCATGCAAACGCAGTTTGAAGCGGAGGCACGCGATCAGGAGAACAGGCAATTGAAAGCATCGCAGGCTTTAAAGGATTCGCAAATCAAGACGCAACAACTTTTAATCATCGCCATATCCGTGGGCCTGTTGATTGCCGGGGTGCTGGCCATTATTCTTTTCCGCCAACATCGAAGAATACTGGAAGCTAATGAAATGTTGAAATCCAAGACCGTGGAGATACAACATCAAAAAGGGGAAATCGAATTGCAAAGCGAGGCATTAAAAGATCTGAACAAACAATTACAAGATCTAAACAAATCACTTGAATCCAGAATTCAAGACCGCACCCGGCAATTGACGTTGCAAAATCAAAAGCTGGCACAGTATGCCCACGCCAATGCCCATCAATTGCGGGCACCGGTGGTGAGTATACTGGGATTATTAAATCTACTGGCGTTGGTGGAATTGAAACCAGAAGACCGTGTATTAATTACACACCTTCAGCATTGCGGCAAAGAACTGGACAACATCACGCGTTCCATCAATCAAAATCTGGAGGAAGACGAGGCGCTCGGGAAGTAAAAACTCTCTTCTCAAGTCACCCCTTCTAAGTACAGGTACGGAGTCTGCCCGTCACTATATTTACCAAATCACTCTCCGTTCTATTGAATCTTTCTATGTAAGTGTTTTTGGTTGGTTTCCCAAGTTGGGCATAAATGAACTCAATACTTAGCATCTGACTCCATTGCTTAATTAGCGGATGCAGGGCTTCTCTGTTGTAATCATCCAGAATGTTAAAGCATCTAGACTTCCGGCCATTTTCTAATGCGTCACTCACAAAGTCCATGCTCCAGGTATGACTCATTTGATCAGGAACTTCTAATGGAAGCTTGCGCTTCATCTTTCTTCAAATGTTTAATCTTAGCTTTGTGCAGATGCAATGCACGCGCTTATGATTGTGTTTAACCCCTTCATTACACAGTCGCATGGAGGCTTTCCACTATAAAACTAAAAATTCAACTCTTCGGTTTTCCTGTCTCTCCTGAACGGTTGCGTTTTTATTTAAGGGTTTGGTCTCGCCAAATCCTTGGGAGATAACTCGGGAATCTTTAATGCCTTTCTTTAGTATATAATTTTTTACAGCTTCTGCTCTGTTGACTGAAAGTGTAAGGTTGCTGTCGTCATCACCGACACTATCGGTATGACCTTGTATCTGAATGGTGAGGTCATCCTTTTCATTCAATAATGCAACCACCCGGTCAAGTTCAGCAAATGATTCAGCCCGTAGTGTAGCTTTACCGAAATCAAAAAAGACATTACTCAATCGGATGGTCTCTCCCTTTTCAAGGGGTGATAAGAATATATTTTTATCGATTGTTGTGAAAGTAGTAAGGTTTTTAAGATCAATATTTTCGTTAATGGCATAATATCCTTCTGACGTTGCATACACCCCATAATTTTTTCCTTTGGGTAAAGTAATCTGGTATTCGCCAGTTGCCGGGTTGCTCAGTACTTCGCCAACAGTTTTGTTGATCTCAAGGTCATCAAACAATATTCTCGATTTTATCGGTTGTTTTGTTTTTGCATTTAGGGTTTTACCATTCACAACCATAAACGCATCTGGTTTTACTTTCGGTGCTACTTTCATCCGGAAGAGATCACCTTCACCAAAACTTTTCATTCCCGAAACAAAATATCCATACGTGCCATCACCCGGTACACAGTAGTTTTGAATTACTGAATTTGTGAAATGTCCCTTATCAATTTTCACAGGCGCGGTCCAGTTTACCCAGGTGTCGTCCAAACGTTTAGTCATGTAGATGTCAGTGCCTTGCTGAAACTCACGATTGGAGTTGAAGTAAAGGGTCGTCATGTCGGGTGAGAGGTAGGGTGTGCCATCCCACACTTTTGGTGTATTGATTACATCGCCCATATATTTTGGTGAAGACCAATTGCCTTTGTCATCTTTGAAGCACACATACATATCTGATTCATCATTGCGGTCTGTTAAGTTCATTTCGATGATAAAAGTTCTACCATCAGACGCCAGGTAGCCGGTCCATGAATTGTATTTAATAGCAGGTTTGGGAATACCCATCGGGCGGGGATTGCTCCAGCCCTTTTCTGTGCGCTCCATAATGGAAAACATATCGTTACCACCGGTGATATCGCCCCAGATAATTACCTCGTTTCCACCTGGAAGAAAACTCACTACTTTACCATTTTCACCCACTTCAAATTCAGGCATGTGTTTAACATTACCCCAGGTGCCATCTGGTTTTTGGGTAGCCATGTAAACCTTAGATTCATAAATGTATTTTCCACGGGTGTTGCCGCGAGAGAAGAAAAGTGTTTTTCCATCTGGAGAAAAGCAAGGCGTATAATCGCTCTGTGAGGTATTAACTTCAGGCCCCAGGTTTTCCCAATAGGGTTCTGTTATATCTCCTGCAGGTATGAGTCTGAACTGGTCATTAGGGGAGCCAGTGTAAGGCCACACAATTACCCAACCTCCATTGTTCGGATTGCCACCGCTGATGTTGAGTGAATAGTTATTTTGTTTATTAAGGATGCTGTATTTGCCATCACCCACATACTCAACTTTCCAGAGTTGTAAGTCACTGTTTGTGAAATCATCAATAACCACGCGGCCACCTTCTTTATTTTCAGATACCGTAATGCACTTACCATATTTGTTGCGTGCCGTTAATTTGTAGTAGGCACCTACCTTTTCAAATTTATAACTTTGTCCGTCTTCACTGGTATTGTTTGTTGGTCGTTCCCATTGAAATAGAAATGATCCGTTCTTCAGAAAATCACCTCCCACACTAACGACCAGATTACAGTGGGAAGGGTTAATGTTGTAGTAAAGGTTAGGATCTGGTGATTGCGCAGAAGCAGGTTGCTGAAATGAGAGGAGGAGAACAAAGCTGAATATGAAAAGTGATTTCATATAAGCAAGAGGTTTAGGTAGAAGATAGCATTACTCCCAAAGTAAATAAATTTATTTGGGACTTTTGGAGTGCGGTTTCAATGCTGTTTTACTTGCGCTCTACAGAGCCTCTTTATTTCACAATAATTATTCCATCTACAGGTAGCTCCCAAAGGTGTAAGCTCCCCTGAAAATTGGGCCACGTAAAAGTTTCTTTTCAATCGAGAAGCAGTTCGGCCAGGTGAATGCGGAAGGGCTGGAAACTTGACGTGGGGTCAGTACGCGATTTTCACTGACTTATTCCAATCCGCTCAATCACCAGATAATCTTTCTTAGAAATAGACTGGCGCGCCAGCAGTTCGGCAATAAATCCCGTGAGGAAAAGTTGCACACCCAGCACTACGGCAACGAGGGCCAGATAAAAAATAGGTTGTTCGGTGATTTCGCGCTTCAACGGAATTTTAGAAATGAAAACAGAGTCAATTTTATCCCAGCCCATTTTCAGCGTAAATGCAAAACCTGCCAGAAAAGAAATGATTCCCCATGCACCAAAGAAATGCATCGGTCGCTGCGCGAATTTTCCAATGAAAGTAATTGTCAGTAAATCCAAAAAGCCACGCACGAAACGCTCCCATCCAAATTTGCTCACACCATACTTGCGTTCGCGATGTTCCACCACTTTCTCTGTAATCCTTGTAAAGCCTGCCCACTTGGCCATCACGGGAATGTAGCGGTGCATTTCGCCATACACCGAAATATTTTTCACCACTTGATAATGATAAGCCTTCAATCCGCAATTGAAATCATGCAGACTGATGCCCGATATTTTGCGTGTGATGTAGTTGAAAAACTTTGACGGAACAGTTTTTGAAATCGGGTCGTGACGTTTCTTCTTCCAGCCACTCACCAACTGAAACTTCTGTTCCTTGATCATCTTGTACAACTCCGGAATTTCATCCGGACTGTCTTGAAGATCAGCGTCCATGGTAATTACCACTTCGCCTTGTGTAATTTTAAAAGCCGTGTGAAGTGCCGCAGACTTACCAAAGTTGCGGTTAAATTTTATTCCTTTGAAAGAAGAGTTGACCAGACTCACCTTGCGGATTTCTTCCCAGGTGTTGTCTGTACTCCCATCGTCTACAAAAATCACTTCATAAGAAAAGCCGTGCTCTTTCATCACACGGCTTATCCACTGACTGAGTTCGGGTATCGATTCTTGTTCGTCCTTCGCAGGAATAACTAATGATATATTCAAAATCACATTTCCTCTGGTTGAGATTTCCTCGCAATAAAACCTACAATAACTCCTGTCAGGCAATAAAATATTACTGCGAACCCATAGCCCATCGCAAGCCTTGCTAGGCTATAAGCCTTCTTTAATTCTTCCATGTCCATTTTTTCTCTCATTTGATCGATCGTCTCCTGAGGAGCTCCAAATTTCCCAGCCCAATAAACCGAAGTGTCAAATTGCGATTGCGCCATCACTTCTGAAAAACTTGAATCAACGAGGCTAATCAATATCGGAACAATAAAGCTTCCCAAAAATCCGCTTATTAAAAGAGTAAGGAAAGTCAGTTTAAAAACACCTCCAAAATCTATAAATCCGCCAATCGATGATCTATAACCTATTGTTCTAAAAATGTTGTAACCAATATTTAGGGCAATAACAAAAAACAGATAGGAAAACCCTGTAATTTTTGAAGGGATTAAGAAATATAATATAGCATAGACTAGACTATGTATAGCACCGAGTATTAGACCATTATTAATAACAGTGTCTTTAATTGTCGGTTTGTCGCTGATGACTTCTTCCATGATTTTAGGGGTTTATGGGTTGTCGTCTTAAAATTACAGATATTATTATGCTTATGAAAAAACTAATGATGAAGCTCTGAAAAAAGTATCGGTTGGCCAAATAGCCCGCATCCGCATCACGTATCGCCTTCAGGCCCTGCTCAAATGTTTCCCTACCCATGCGGTCGATGTCTTCGGCCGGATATGACTTAGCTTGTTCCAACGTCAATTCAATAAAAGAAGAAACAAACTCAGTATTCCATGAGGCAAATGCATACAAAAGCACTGACGACACCAGTGCATAACAAAGCGTAAGCACAAAACTACCCACCATGCCTTGCCAGAAATACAGAATGCCTTCGTTGTTAAGCTCACGAAACTCACGCAAACTGAAAACCAACACCAAAGAGAACAGGATAATCCTGAAATCGAAGAACACTGGAATTACAAACGGATGGCGGCCGAGATAATACAACACTACCAATAAGGCAAAGCCAATCACCCCGGAGATCAGGCCGTAACGGGCAACGATTTTAAAGAGAGGATTTTTGAGCATTGTAATTTAAAGAGATGATGTTGTTTGGTCGCTTGTAGCTAAATCATTTACTACCATTTCAAATTAGTACTGACACGCACACAAAAATTACAGACGTGCTTGGCTATTTTTTTAATCTTCAATCTTCGACTTGCCGTTATTAAAAATGGCCACGGCTTTTCCCGTCAACGCCTTGCCCAACCATGGCGAATTTTTTGATTTGGAATAATTGGAGTCTTTGTCAAACGTCCACTCTGCATTGGGGTCGAAGAGTGTGAGACAGGCTTTTTCGTCAATTTCAATCTTGGGAATCTCCAGCTTCAATAATTGCCGTGGAGCCGTTGTCACTTTTTCGATCAGGTCTTCGAGGTCCACTGACTTTGCCAAAGAAGCAAGTTGTGAGGCAAAGGTTTGAATATTGATCATTCCAAAATCTGAAAGATCAAATTCCAGAAATTTACTTTCATCATCTTGTGGCACGTGTCCGCTAACCAACACATCAATCGTTCCATCTTTCAGGGCTTTGATCAACGCTTCATTGTCGTTTTTCTCTCTCAAAGGAGGATTTACTTTATAGTTGGTATCAAAGTCCATCAACAAACTGTCATCCAGCAACGCCTGATATCCGGTGATATCGCAACTTACATTCAAACCTTTCTTTTTAGCAGCCCTGATCAAGTCCACTGTTTTGGCAGTGGATATTTTTGAAAAGTGTAATCGTCCACCTGCATAGTTTAGCAACTCCAAATTCTTTGTCACCGCCACCTCTTCTGCAATTCGCGGCATTCCTTTCAAACCCAGCATGGTGCTATTAAGACCTTCATGCATCTGGCCAAATAAACTCAACCAGTTGTCTTCCGGATGATCAATCAGCAAGCCATCAAACTTCTGCAGGTATTGAAGTGATTTCAAAAATATATCCGTATGCCAAACGGATTTGAGGCCATCGGTAAAACCAACCGCACCGGCCTCGTGCAGATCAATCATCTCGGTGAGTTCCTCGCCTTTGTTATTTTTTGTGACAGCCGCCAGTGCATGAAGTTGCACCAGGCGCGTATCGTTGCTTTGTGTGATGTAGCTTACTTCATTTTTTGTTTGAACAGTTGGATGTGTATTTGGCAACACAGCCACATCTGTAAAACCTCCTGCTGCTGCTGCTTTCGCTAATGATGCGATATCTTCCTTGTGCTCAAGTCCGGGGTCACCCACGTAAGCGCCCATATCACACCAGCCAATAGAAAGAAACATTCCATCGGCATCAATCACTTTATCTGCCGAATAATTCTTGTCGCCTATTTCAGCAATACGGCCGTTGTTGATAACAATGTTTTTCTTCTTGTTGTGAATGGGTGAACCCTTATCAATGATGGTTGCAGACTGGATAAGTATTTTCATAATGAATGATCAAGCAAAGAAATTATGTTGTCTACCTCACCCCCACCAAATGCGTGCAAGTTAGATAATTTTTTTGCCCTTCTCCTCAAGGAGAGGGGACTCGATGCATCTCGGTTATGCACAATCTTGGATGGGGTGAGGTAAAGTACCGGTCTTAGTTTGATAGATGATAAATCCGAAAATGGAAAAGGAATGACTACAACATCTCCTTTTACAAATTCTTCCATGCTTCATCTTCTTCAGGTGAATCCCAGTCCTGGGATAATACTTTTTCAGAGGCGAGATGTGTCAGCACCTTATCCTCAGCATTGCCTTTTTTACTCTTCAGGAAAAGAAGATAATCATAGATTTCCTGCAGGAGGCCCTCAGGTGCATTTTTGATTTCTTCCGTCAGTGCTTCTTTAGTAGACATCCAACAAAATTACTTTAAAAACCTGATCAAAAGAATTTCCGCCAACAGAAAGAGCAATGACAACATAATCGCATATTTCCATAAAGGCGTTCCCAAATATCTCTCTTTTATAGCGGTACTGAAAGTCTCGGCAGAAGAAGCCTGAAAAAGTGAAATATTGTTTCCTCCACCCAGCATTTCTGTAATTTCCAATCCGGTGTATTGATCGAGAATTGACTCTGCTTTGTCGAGGTTGAACGCCAGCAAATCAAGTGTGTCTCGCTTAAAGGTAGCCCGATAGAAACCGGGGTTAATGGCAAATTTTGGAATCTCCATGATTAATTGATCATTTATCTTGCGTTGGGACGGAACAATCTCTTGCGGCCCCACCAGCTTAACGGGCTCGTCTCCCATCAAACTATCAGCGCGCAGGGTAATCATACTTTCGCTGGTTTGATAATAGGCTTTGTTTTCATTTCGTTTGCCACTTGCCGCAATACGATACATGACCGGTACAAATAATGCCTGATTATAAAAGTCGGTAAACTCTTTTTCCAGCGGACACGTCATGAGGAAAACGTTATTGTATCTGGTAAGAAATGCCTGACCGTTTTTGAATTTTAAAATAGCCGATCGATCATTTCCTATATCCAGGAGGTGGGAAGCTTTGGGCATGGCCAGCGTCACCGACTTTTCTTCAAACACATTGGCAAAGAAAGGATTTTGAAAATCGGGCTTGTCCAATTCTAAGGGTTCATGTTTGCCTTCTTTTTTTAGCGATGCTATTTTTAGAATGCTGGCATACGAAGTCACATCAGGGTCGGCACCAGAAATGAGAAGCACTTGCAACTGATCACCACGATTAGATAGAGTTGCCTGTAATCCCGGATCAATTTTATTCAAGCCATTAATCACCACCAGGTCGGCCTGAGCGATTACACTATAATCAACATTTGTGGCATCAAAGCTTCGGAAGGAAAACAAATTACTATTTCCGTAAACACGCTGAACGAAATTGGAAGTGGCTTTGCTCTTGATCTCCACCACTTTTATCTTGTTTGAAAAGTTGAGGGTTAGAAAAAATTCATTGTCAAAGCTGATCGGAAAATCGCTGAACGAAATGGTTGCTTCATTCAAACCGGACAACCCTGACGACAAATCAAAACTTGTTTCTGCTGAACTGTTGGGTTCAACATCAACTGCCGCAGTCGCTGATTGAATTCCGTTGATGGATAACTTCGTGATCAATCCCTCTTTCTTTACCTGACCGGTGTTCTTTAATCGCAGCTTAATCGAATTCTTCTCGCCTCCAATTGAAAAAGGATTTTCCAAATAGGCGGTATCCACAAATACATTGGCATATTGAACGAACGACAGCGGAATCATGTGCCACTGATTGACCGAATCCGCAAAGCCATCGAATTTATTGAGGGTCGACTTCTGAAAATCTGAAATCCAAAAAACATCACTACCTGAAAGGTTGCCCATTTTTCTTTTTACCTCCTCGAACGAGCGGCTAATAGGAGACAATCGTATTTGAGCCAGGAGATCGTCCACTTCCGTTTTTGACTTAAACGTATTTGAGAAAGGAGCAAAATCATTCGTGATAAACTGGTACCGCGTATCTGTCGGAAAAAGATTTACAATTTCGCGCACAAAGCTTACGCCAGCATCTAGTGCCCTCACTTTGTTTTCCACTTGTGCCGACATGCTGTACGAATTGTCCAGATAGATGACCATGTTTTTACCTCTCGTCATCTGCTCATGGGCAGGAAGAAACGGCTGCGCAAAAGCCAACACCAGGAATAGGATAAACAACAGCCGGGAAGCCAGCACGAGATACTGCTTTAGCTTGCGCTTTTGCGTAGTCTCTTGTTTTACCTGTTTCAGCAGGCGGTTGTTCGAAAAATAAATACGGGTGGTTTTCCGGAAATTGAAAAGATGAATGATGATGGGAATAGCGAGGGCCGAAAGCGCCCAAAGAAATTGCGGGAAAACAAAATTCATTCGTACAAATCTAATCCCGTTTAACGGATTAACTTGTCTTTGGATTGGATTTTTTGATGACAGGCAGTGTCTTTAACACAGTAACGTCAGCCGCGGCAGGCAGCGCTACCACCATCCGGTTGATAAAAATAAAAAAGGCCACCCGAAGGCAGCCTTAGTTTAGCAGGTAATTAGTGAGCGATTAGTTTTGCTTAGCGCCCAACATCAGAAAGTCATTGACGTTGATCTCCGTCACATAGCGCTTCTCGCCTTTGTCGGTTTCATACACGCGGTGAATGAGTTTGCCCTCCACTGCCACTTCAGAACCTTTCTTCAGATACTTGCCTGCTACATCGGCAAGCTTGCCCCAAATCACAATGTTGTGCCATTGCGTGTCTTCTACCTTTTCACCTTTTTGATTTTTGTACGAGTCGGACGTAGCGATGGAGAAGGATGCCTTCTGGCTTTTGCCAAACGTTTTCACTTCAGGATCTTTACCAAGTCTGCCGATCAGGTTCACGCTGTTTCTTAGATTTTTCATAGTTGTAAAATTTAAATTGTTTAACATTTCATTTTTGGCAACCGCTTCGTTGCGATTGGTGATACAAAGGTGAGGTGAGAAAGAAACGGCAGTCGTTTATTAATCAGTTACTTTCGGTTATATTCGTTTGTAAACGTTTGTACATGGAAGAGAAAGTGGCAAAAAAGGCCAAAATCGAAGAAAAAGTATGTCTGGAGTGCGGATCAAAAATTATTGGCCGAGCCGACAAAAAATTCTGTTCGGATCAATGCCGCGTTGCCTACAACAATCGACTGAACAGCAACGAGACCAATTTCATGCGCAACGTGAACAACGTTTTGCGTAAAAACCGTAGGATATTAATCGACTTGAATACAACCGGCAAGTCAAGAGTGTCGCGCGAGAAACTTCACGAGAAGGGGTTTGACTTCAATCTGTTTACCAGCACCTACACCACCAAAGAAGGAGCTGTGTATCATTACTGCTACGAGCAAGGCTATTTGCAAGTGGATAAGAACTGGTTTCTATTGGTTGTTAAAAAAGAAACACTTTGAGTTATGAAAAAATCCAAATCGCTAAAACTTGAATCGGGAGAGAAGTTCATACAATTGCCTATACCCAAAACTCCGAATGGCAATCGCTACGCCATCACCAATCATGGTCGCGTGATTAGCTATACGACCACGCCACAGGAAGGACGTTTCTTGAGATTGGGGAAAATCGGAAAGTATCGAGGTGCATCTATGGGAAGAAAGACCTTTCTGGTGCAACGATTGGTGGCTAAGTATTTTGTAAAAAAAACGAGTGCCAGTCAGCGTTTTGTCATCCACATCAATTTCAATAATCACAATAATCATTATAAGAATCTAAAATGGGTGAACCGCGAAGACATGGAAAAACACGTTCGTGAAAATCCACATGCACTCAAGCGGGGCAACCAAAAACTGACAGCCGATAAAGTGAGGTTGATCAAACAGGAATTGCAGAAAGGAAAAACATTAAAAATGATCGCTCAAAAATTTCATGTCACCGACATGACCATCCATCGCATCAAGACGGGTGAAAACTGGGGACACATAAAATAATTACCTTCTCAAGTTTTTCGAAACGCTAACTAAATAACATTTCACGCATGAACAACTGGTCATTGAAAGGAAAGAAAGCATTGGTAACAGGTGGAACTAAAGGAATCGGTCTCGCCATTGTACAGGAATTTTTAGAATTAGGTGCCGATGTACTGGCCGTTGCCCGCGATACCAAACCCATTCAAGGCAAACTGAAAAACTCCGCGCAGTTGTTTGTGTTGGATGGCGATGTTACCGATGGTGAATTTCGCAAGCTGTTGATTCAAAAGGTAACAGAGAACTGGGGCAAACTGGATGTGTTGGTCAACAATGTCGGTACGAACCTTCGCAAACGATTTGTAGAATACACCGAAGAAGAATACCGCCAGTTGTTCGAAACAAATCTGTTCAGTCTCACCGAAATCACACGACTTTCTTTTCCGTTGTTAAAAAATTCAGGTAAGGCAAGTGTGATCAACCTTTCGTCTGTGGCTGGCTCGTTTGATGTGCTCACCGGTGCACCCTATGGAATGACGAAAGGAGCCATCAATCAATTCACACGCAACATTGCGGTGGAGTGGGCTGCTGCTAACATCCGTGTGAATTCAATCGCTCCGTGGTATATCGAAACGCCACTCACCGCACCGATCATGAGTAACACCGAGCGAATGAAAAAAATCATTGACCGTACACCGCTCGGGCGCGTAGGCCAGCCGGAAGAAGTTGCCAGCCTGGCCGCTTATCTCGCCATGGATGGAGCCAGCTACATCACCGGACAAAATATTATGGTAGATGGAGGGATGTCGGTGAAGGGACTTTGATGGGTGAAAATGAGACCGGTTAATGTACTCACTCCTCTCCAAAATAATCACTGTCCATACGCTTGACATCATAGCTGCTCAGGCTAGTCACACCTAGATTGTAGTCGATCATGTATTGAGCCAATTGTTGACCATCAATTAAAACAATTTTGGTTTCATTTCTTGGTGTATAATCCAAAGCGTCTTTTGTAAAAGAAGACGTTGTGATGAAAATTCCTTTTTTAGCTCCTTGGCCTGCCAAGGCTCCAACAAATTTTTGAAGTTCTGGACGACCAATCGTATTACCAGGCTGCCATCTTTTGGCTTGTATATAAATAATATCCAATCCAAGTTTGTCCTCTTTTATAGTTCCATCTATTCCTTCATCTCCACTTTTTCCGATTGCTTTTCCAGCGTCTTTGATAGAACCACCATATCCCATTTTTACAAGCAACTCCACCACCAGTCGCTCAAAAAAAGCTGGTGAAAGTGTTATTACCTTATTAATAAGGTCCTGAGCCAAAGACTTTCGTATTTTTTGATAGGCTGTTTCGAGGGCCTCTTCAGGTGTCTCGATTGAGGTATCTTCAGTTGTATCAACTTCAATGCTCTCGTCTTCGCGTTTTGTAGTTTGAAATTCAACAAACTCTGGGAATTGCTTTAAAGTTTTAACATTAATGGACGCCAGATTTCTTTTCAAGATCTCATGTCCGCGTTTGGTTATGGTTACAACTCCTTGTCGCGGACTGTCAATTAGACCCGCCTTTTTTAAATAAGTTTTCGCCCATGCCGTTCTATTATAAAAAACAGGTGCAGCTCCGCTTGGTAAGAGTTCCTTCTTTTCCTCTTCGGTTACACCAAGCTGTCTTGCTAGCTCATCTGTAACGTCCCTCATTTTATGTTCGGCATTATCCGAGACATGACGAAGAAGCGGTAACATGATTGACTGATAATCCGGTATCATTAATTCATTGGCTTACACTCTAACGATGAATTTACAAGCTACCCAATCTTCTCCTTCTTGCCACTCGCAATAGCACGATAAATCGCTTCCACGATTTTCATGTCTTTCAAACCTTCTTCACCTGACACGCTCGACTCTCTGTTCTCCAAAATACATTTTGCAAAGTCTTCCATCTGAAGCGCCTGATGATTGGTTTGCGGAATGTTGAGTTCGCCTTTGCTGGTGCGGCCCGCAAGTGGTCCGTAGCCATAGGCCGGGCGCAACTCTACCCAACCATTTTCGCACGAAATAAAAAGTCGTTCGGTAGAACTTGCATACGTGGTAGCTGAATTGGAAACTGCACCACTCGGAAATTCCATTTGCCAGAAGATGGTTTCATCTACTTCTTTGAATTTCACGGGATCAGTTTTGTATTCTTGAGCGGTGACGGAAATAGGTTCTTCACCTGTTGAGTAACGAGCCGCCTGAATAGCATACACGCCAACGTCCATCATGGCGCCACCACCGGCCAATGCTTTTTTCAATCGCCATTGTGTGGGATCTCCAATCTTAAATCCATCGGATGATTCCACCAATTTCACTTTGCCAAACACTTTTTGTTGCCCAATCCTCATCGCTTCCTGTGTGAAGGGTTCGAAGTGAAGACGGTAACCAACAGAAAGTTTTACGCCCGCTTTCTTGCAGGCATCAATCATTTGCTGGCATTCTTTAACAGAGATTGCCATCGGCTTTTCGGTGATCACATGCTTGCCGGCTTTTGCTGCGCGAATCACATACTCGGCATGCATGGAGTTGGGTAACACCACATAAACAATATCAATGTCTTTGTTGTCGGCAATGCGATCGAATGTCTCGTAGTTGTAAATATTTTTATCGGCCAAGTTGTACTTGGCTTTTAATCGCTCTGCTTTGGCAGGAGTGCCCGTGACGATACCCGCGAGGTAGCAGTTGCGCGTTTCCTGAAGGGCTGTGGCTAATTTGTTTTCGGCATAGTAGCCCATTCCCACTAGCGCTACACCGAGTTTTTTCTCTTGAGGCGATTTTGAAAAAGCGGCAACCGATGGCAAACCAGACAATGCTGCGCCTGCTCCAATCTTTTGAATGAATTCTCTGCGGGATATGCTCATAGTTTCAGTTTTTTGGAAAACTGAATGTAAGCAAATTTTCTCAGCGCCTGATAAGAATTTATGGCAATGGATTCCTGAAAAATCCCCGCGAAGTCAGTCGAATCAAGCGAGAAAAGATTTCTCGCGACTTAATTGTTAAGGTTCCAACCTTCCTCATTCACGAGCTAAAAAGGTTGGAAACCTTACCAAAAAATTCACGAGCTAAAAAGGTTGGGGACCTTCTAATCTGATTATTCCTTAAATCTCAGTTTAAAAAATAACAGCGTTGATGCAAGCATCAGCGTCATCAGGTTGGCAGCTATCACGGGAATGTCGCGAACGAGGATGCCGTAAGCCAGCCACATCGCTACACCCAGACAGAAAAGTGAAAACATACCCAATGATAAATCTTTTGCCGATCGGCTCTTCCAGGTCTTAAGAACCTGCGGAAGAAACGCAATGGTGGTGAACGCACCAGCTGAAAGCCCAAGTAATTGTATCGTATTCATAAAAATTCTTTACAGTGTTGACGGTATATCTACTACCTGATGCAAAGATACGGCTGCAAGTAAGAGGGGTTGCGTGGATGTAATCTTTTCTGTCTCCCATGTCATTTAAAACGATTGCGGAATTTTTTTTCAAGCGCGCTGAAGGTTAATTTGCTCTATGCTTATCCGCGAGGCACGCACAACAGACGCAAATGCTTTATCCGACCTGCTCGGTCAATTGGGTTATCCGTCCAACGAAAAAAAAAGTGCAGAAAAGATCGAAGCTTACAAGACGGAAGGTTATAAGATGCTGCTAGCTGAACAAGATCAAAAAGTTATCGGCTTCATTGCCTTGCATTACTATCACACGCCACATCTGCCGGGACCAACCGGAAGAATCACGGCATTTTGCATCGATGAAACTTCACGTGGCCATGGCTTAGGAACAAAATTGCTTCAGGCAGCCGAAGAATACTTTAATCAACAGAACTGCTTTAAAATTGAAGTGACGAGCAATCAGAACAGAACGGAGACCCATCGCTACTACCTGAAACTCAACTATCAGGAAACCTCACGGCATTTTGTGAAATTTCTTCGCAAAGACTAGATGTCGGCTTTCTTCAATCTCACGTAAGCAAAGTAATTGAAGAGGAACGTCCACACCAAAACAATCGCCACGGATATCCAGCTAACATGGTCCTGAATCTCCTGAAAAGCATAGCGTGCAAACGGCAGTGGCACCATATTGGAAATAGCTTCCAGCGGAAAAAACTGTTTTAGCCAACCAATACTTTCCTGATAGCTTTCGCGAAAGATGTTGACTTTGATAATGGCTTCGATCATGTGCGATAACATCAGGAGCACAATCGTTAAACCGGAGCGCTGAATAAAAATTCCTAACATCAGCGCATACGAGAGAAAAGCAAAAATCTCGAGGAAGTAAGCAAAGAAAAATTCGATGCCATTGAAGAAGTCGGCCCACTCAATCTCCGGTGTATAAATCAATCCGGTTATCATGGCGATCAAAAAGATCATGACCACACTCATCAGGCTCAGTAACACGTTGGTCAAAATCTTGGAGAGAATAAACTCCCAGCGGCTCATTCCATCGATGATGTTTTGACGAATGGTGCGGTATTGGTATTCATTCGTAATGGAAATCACCACCATCACCGACAGCACCAATTTGAAAAGTCCACTGATCCAAATCAAGTTTTGCCAGATATCCGGGAAATGATACAATGGAATCCGGTTAACGTTAATCTCCTGACCAAATCCATCGATCAGACTTGCCAACCATTTCAATATCTCCATGCCGCTGGCAGTCGTAAAGCCGAGCGTAAGAAAATACAAACCACAGATCACCCAGAAGGTGCGGTAGCTGGTAAGTTTTTTCAGATCTATTTTGAGAAGGTGAAGCATGCTTTAGTTGATGGTTATTTGTTTACACTGGAATGTGCTGTGTCCGCAAGTATCTCAAGAAACTGTTTTTCGAGCGTTTTCTTCTTGGTCACCAGGTGCGAAACAATTATACCCTTCTCAAATAAAAACCGATTCATATCCTGACTGTGAAATCCATCTTTCATCATCACCTGAAAGAGTCCGTTTTCCTTTTTTACAGATGCGCTTCCTACAAATTCCTGCAGCAACACAGAAAGATCATCATGATAAGCCTGCACTTCTACAATCTCCTCACCCTTCCCTACTTCATCCACGGGACCGCAATGCATTAACGTGCCGCGCTTCAACACCGCAAAATGTGTACACACTTTCTGCACCTCGTCTAACAAATGACTCGCAAGGATAATCGTCTTTCCATCGGCCGCTATTTTCTTAATGATCTCGCGTATCTCCGCAATACCCATCGGGTCAAGTCCGTTGGTGGGCTCGTCCAAAATGAGAATGATAGGATCACTTACCAATGCAGAGGCTATGGCCAGACGTTGCTTCATTCCCAAAGAATAAGTCTTGTATTTGTCATCCTTACGGGAAGCGAGCTCCACCAACTCCAACACTTTCGGGATGTTGTTGGGATCAGCGCCTTTGATCATCGCGTTGAGTTCCAGATTTTTTTGTCCGCTTAGATATGGGTAGAAAATTGGATGCTCCAACACCGCACCAATCTTCTTCCGTGTGAGATGAGTGGGTGTTTCGCCAAACCATGAAAAACTTCCAGAGGTAGGATTGACTACTCCCATCAACATTCCCAGCGTGGTAGTCTTACCGCTGCCATTTGGGCCAAGCAAACCAAACACCTGCCCGCGCTTCACTTCCATGTCAAGATTATTGACTGCGCAAAGCTTACCGAACGTCTTAGTGAGTTTGTTTATGGATAGAACTGTTTCCAATTGTTATATTTTAGTTGCAGGTCAAAGAAGCGATTTGGCGATTATGCTACAATAATAAGACTAGTTGTCCTCTTTGTCTTTGTCCTTCTTCTTTTCGTCTTTCTTAATAAAGTCTTGAATCTTTCCACCAATATCGGTGCTCTGATCGATGGTTTTGAAAAGTTCGGTGGCTTTATTAATAGCAATTTTCCCGACTATATCGAGCACGTATAAATTCGATGAGTCACTCGCCAGGATAACCGTACCCTTCACGTTGCCGCCCTGCTCCTTGATGTACACACCAAAATTTTTACCCTGAAACCGGCTGGTCATCATCTCTTCATACGACTCGCCTTTATATCCAGTCAACAATTTTTTATAATCAGCGTTGGTGAATTTTCCATTCAACTTGTCAATCATCAAAAACTTCATCTTCTCAATGTCTTTGATCAATTCATCAAACTCCTTGCTTTCAGTTTGATTAAGCATGCGCAAAGTATTCTTATAAAAATAGAGCGACAGCCCATCATCAAAACGCTTGTCGAGATCTTGTGTGGTTTGCGTTTGCGAAAAAGCGGCAATACTAACGAGGCAAAGAGCAAATACTATTGAAAGAATTTTTTTCATAGCTACTGATACGTAAAAGTTAGTCGTGCGGATGAAGATATCCTAACGATTTTGAAAAGAGAGCGACTTGTCTTTGTCCAGTAGCAGGTTCATGTCGATCGATCCTTTCATTTCGATCACCACTACTTCATCGGGTTCCTGAACAACAATCATGTAGCGGTTCTTTTTTCCGGACGATTGCAGATAAATGCTCACATCATCACCGTGATCGCGAACGGAGGCAAGTTCCTCAAATGAATCCTTCTTCAATAATTTCTTAAACCCGTTTACAGAAAGGCCGCGATTGGCAAACTCCTCGCTGGGGATTACGATTAATCTAACGTGCTGAATATCTCTGATGGCTTCTTTAAACTCCCATTCGCCAGCCAAACCCAACACCATTCTGCAGAAGAACCCATTGACACCGAAAGTGTGCACATCATATCCATGTTTAAATTTGTCTTTTAGGGTTTCAAAACTATTACTCTGGCTAAAAGCGACTGTTGACAAGCAGAGTATTCCAAAAGCGAGGGCAGAAATCTTTTTCATAAGGATGCAGTTTTAAACAAAGACGCTAAAAACAAGTTACCGGATGCACGAGTGATCATCTAGAAAGAACTCTTTTTTTGCTTTTCCCTCACCCATCAAAATTTACTGTCAGCCATTTTATTGCTGCCCTCTTCCAGGGAGAGGGCATTCAAATTTGTGCGAACTGATAAGCTTTCCGGGTGAGGGTCTAAGCTATCTACTTAGTCGTTCTTTTTGTCCTTCAGGTTCTGAAGATTTTCCAATCCATCCACGTTCATCTTCTTTCCAATCTTCGACATCTGCTTCAAATCAATTTCACCAAAGATGCTCATCACCATGAATTCCTCGTTGCCTCCCATCACCATCACCAATTCATTGATTTTACCACCGGCTTCTTTGATGAAGAATTTCATATCCTTGTCTTTATCGCGCACCGTCATCAACTCTTCGTATTCCTTTACGGGAATCATGCTCATCGCCTCCTTGTAAAGTGAGCGCGAATCGCGTGTGTCTTCTTTCGTCAAAATTCGCAGTCCTTTCAATTTGCTGATGGCGCTCATCACCTCCTGGTCATTTTTATCTTCCACCTCCATGTTGGTGAAGAGATTAAACATTTTGCTGGAGATCGTCACCTGGCTGAACGATTCATCATTTTGATATTTACTAAAGAATTTCGAGATCGCATCCTGTGCTTGTACCGCTGCCGACACCATCATCACCACTGCCACTACCATTAACTTTTTCATAATCTTTATCGGTTTAATTTTTTTAGTCTTTTTCGTTTTCTATTTTCTTCTGACCATTGACCATTTATATCGTTGTCTCTTTTTCTTTAACCGTGTGCTTGCTTTGCACTTTTTGTTCGGCTTCATTAAAGAGTTTTATTTTTTCCGTCTCGTGCCGCGCTTTACCAAAACCTTTCGAGAGCATCATCAACGCTTTCTTGGTTTCTTCAAACGCCAGCTTCGGATCACTATACGTGTCCACTTCTTCTGACGGATAGGACTTTCTCACTTCTTGTCCGACAAAATAAGTGGCCGCGATCACCACCGCTACACCTGCTGCAATCCGTGCATAGTTGTAGTACATACTTGCTGTTTTGCCCGCTGGCCGTGCTGTATTTATTTTACGTACCACGTCTCCATCAAAAGAAGGCTCTTTTAACTGCACTTTTTTTTGATGATCGAAGTAGCGAAACAGTTCAGCGGTTTCTTTCATTCCCTCGGGAATGTTTTCACCGCGGAAGAAATCTCTCAGCTGCTGCTCTTCCTCCAAAGAAGTTTCGGTGTTCCAATACTTCTCCAGCAGTTGTTCTAGTTGCTTAGAGTCCATAGGCGTTCATCTTTACAAGTTTTTCTCTCACTGCGTTGCGGGCCCTGAACAAACTCACCTTTACCTGGCTCATGTCCAGCTCCAGCATTTCGCATATCTCATTGTAGCTATACCCTTCAATATCGCGAAGGTGAATTACCTGTCGTTGCTTTTCTGGCAGCGCGGCAATCAATCGGTTAATTCTTAACATGCTCTCATTTAGTTCAGTGTTTTCATGAGGTGATAATGCTTCCTGCCGAACTTCAAATCCTTCGTCAATCGAATCGGTTGCTCTGCGTTGCCGCGAGCGGAGTTTATCGAGCGAGAGGTTTTTGGTGATGCGCATACACCAGGCCTCCATGTTCTGAACTTCCGCCATCTGCTCCCGACCGTTCCAAACCTTGATCATCACCTCTTGTACAACATCTTTGGCTTCTTCACTGCTTCCCAACATGCGGAAAGCAAACCGAAAAAGCTTGTTTTTAGCAGGTAAGACCCGATTTTGAAATGCTTCAAGATTCATCGTTCAAATACAAGACGGTGAGGTAATAGAGATGTTACAAGTAAATTTAAAATATTTTATTGGGGCGGACGGACGGGCTGTCGGCACTCGCCAGGCTGGCGCTCATGCCACTTCGGGCTCAAACAAATGCCTCCATCCCTGCCGCGATGTGGTGAATGGGTGCGTACCGTGTTTTTTGATTATACCCAATTTTCAACCGTGAGGTTAACAACTCGCCTAAACTCACTCTCATTATTAGTTACAAGTACAAGGTTTAAGCTTTTTGCATGTGCCGCAATCAAAAGATCAAGCGAGCCGATCGGTAGACCTCTTTTTTCCAGATCATATCGAATTGCACCATATTCAATAGCCGCCTTACTATCAAAATCCAGGATTGTAAAAGGCTCCAAAAAATCCGTCAGGGCAATTTGATTCTTTTCTGGTGTTGAACTTTTACGTACACCATATTCCAGCTCGGCAACAGTTAAAGAGGAAATAAAAATTTTTCTACTAGGTAATTCGCTTAGCCGACTAAAAACGGATTGAGGTTTTCTCTTGATAATGTAAATACAAATATTGGTATCAAGAATATAATCCATTTCTAATCAAAAAGACTCCCGGGATTGAATAATGGTTTGATCTCGACTGAGCATAAAATCAGATGAGAAATTTTCCAGATTTTTCTTCCAACTATGCCAACCGGTCGAGCCCTGATTCTCCTTGTTCTTGATTTGATTAACTCCCTTTAATAAAGCAAAAGCCTCCTCCAAAAGATTATCTGGAATCTTATCCACTTCTTTCTTCAACTCTTCTTTTGTGACCATAATGCAATTTAAGAAATTATTAAAATTACTCGCACCGATCCTTTTATTTGTTCACTCTTGGGTGCACAGACATTCACGCTCTATCGCTTTTACTTTCGTGGTACTTTATAATGAGTATCAATTGATCGAGCAACTGATTGAATTTCTCTTCACCTAATAACTTTTGGTATTCCTGGTGCAAGCCGATCATCCGCTGGCGCGAGTTAAGGACCAATTTTTTTCCACGCTCTGTTAAATTAAGCGTCATGCTCCTCTTATCACCATCGGCAACGGTGGCTTTGATGTAGCCCATCGCTTGCAATTCGCGAATCACTTTGCTCATGGCCTGCTTGGTCACTTTGATACGCTTGGCCAATTCATTGTTCGTAGTTCCACCCACATCAATGTTCATCAGCACAGGAACATGCGCCATTTTGAAATCAGAATAGCCTTTGATTTTGTATTCGCGCTGCGCCCAAATATCAAATTCGCGTTTCAGGTGATTGACAATCTTGCCCCAACTGCGAGGTTTTATGCCTTCCGTGGCTAACAGATCTTTATCCAGACTCATGGCGCAAAAATAGAAAAATTTTTAGTCAATGTTATTGACTAAATGGTCAACTAGGTTTACTTTTGGCCCCTCAAGAAAAAAACCATCAAATAAATGGAAAACTCCACTCCCCCAAAAAAGAAAAGAAATCCGATCGTATTCGTAGTGCTGGCCATTGTAGTGCTGGCTGCCTTCTTTGGCGTTCGCACGTTCCTTCACAACCTCAAATATGAGTCCACTGACAACGCTCAGATTGAATCGCGCGCAGTGCCCGTGATCTCGCGTGTAGCAGGTTACATCGATTCTGTTGCCCTGGATGATTTCGGTGCAGTGAAAGAAGGTCAACTCCTTATTAAAATTGACGATCAGGAATATCAATTGGCTTCGATTCAGGCAAAAGCCGATGTGATGAATGCACAAGCTGATCTTGTAAATGCGCAGGCTGCCTATCGTAATGCAATCGCCAACAAAAAGTTAGCCGCGGCCAATGCCGATGTGCAACTCACGCGATTAACAAAAGCGAAGGCTGATTTAAATCGCGATGAAGCGCTCTTTAAAGAAGGCGCCATTACCGCAAAACAAGTCGAAGACTCCCGTTCCAATCACGAGGCTGCTTCCAAACAATACACGGCCAATCAAGATCAGGTGAACCTGGCATCCACGCAAGTGGCCATTGCAGAAGCACAGATTCAAAAAATTACAGCGTTGATTGAAACGCGCAAAGCAAGTTATGATCAGGCCCAACTCCGCCTGAGTTACTGTAAGATCATTGCACCAGTTACCGGACGCATCGGCAGAAGAAACCTTGAGAAAGGTCAAATGATTCAAGCGGGCAGTCCATTGTTTTCAATTGTGAACGATGAGAAATTTTGGATCGTAGCCAACTTCAAAGAAACTCAACTGGAAAAAATGCAAGAAGGCCAGAATGTGACGGTAAAGTTAGACGGCTACCCTGAATTAGAAATTATGGGCAAAGTAACTTCATTTAGTCAGGCAACAGGCTCCAAGTTTTCGTTGCTTCCTCCGGACAACGCTACGGGAAATTTTGTGAAGGTAACACAACGTGTTCCTGTAAAAATTGAAATCATTGATCCGTTAAAATACAAAGGAGTATTGCGGTCTGGTCTCAGTGCAGAAGTTGAGGTAAACGTAAAGTAATATGGAGGTAAAGGGATTTGCCCGAGCCATTATTGTATTGACGACCATCTCCGCGGCCATCATGGAGCTGATCGATGTTTCCATTGTGAATGTGGCGCTGGCCAACATCAGTGGAAATTTGGGTGCCACCATTGAAGACACTTCGTGGGTGATTACTGCGTATGCGATCGCTAACGTGATCATCATTCCGTTGACTGGCTTTTTTGCGAGATTGTTTGGGCGCAAGCGTTACTACATTGGTTCTATCATTCTGTTTACGTTTGCCTCCTACATGTGCGGAAGTTCATCCAGCTTGTGGATGCTTGTATTCTGGAGATTTGTTCAAGGTGTTGGTGGTGGAGCTTTATTATCTACATCTCAAGGAATTTTATTCGATGCATTTGAGCCGGCCAAACGCCCCATGGCCGCTGGCATGTTTGGAATGGGCATTGTGCTTGGCCCAACCATCGGACCAACTCTCGGTGGCCTTATTGTAGATAATTATTCATGGCCATTAATCTTCGACATCAACATTCCATTTGGATTGGTAGCAACTTTACTCGCCTTGCGGTTTGTACCATCTGATACGGCTGAGCAACTAAACAATCGAAAGAATGTACACATCGACTATATCGGAATTTTACTACTAATGCTTGGTGTTGGAAGTCTGCAGTATGTGTTGGAACGCGGTCAGGCCGAAGATTGGTTTGACGATCGCGGCATTGTGTTGTTCACTGTACTCACTGTCGTGGGATTGGTTGGATTTGTTGTTCGTCAGCTTGCCATCGAACAACCTTTGGTAAATCTGCGCGTGTTTAAAAATCAAAATCTGGTGGCGAGTAATGTACTCACATTCGTATTGGGTTTTGGCTTGTTCGGATCAGTTTTCATTTTTCCGGTGTTAGTTCAACGCGTACTTGGCTACACACCTACGGATGCAGGTTTTGGTTTAGTACCCGGTGCAATCGTAGCGATCTTTTGCATGCCCATCATCGGCAGAACACTTGGCTCGGGAACACCACCGTTGGTTTTTGTTATCATTGGGAGTTTTTGTTTTATCCTTCACGGCTACACCGGTTCGCTCGCCAATCCCGATTCAGGTCTTGAGTTCTTCGTTATGTCTCAAATTTTTCGAGGGATAGGCACTGCTTGCTTAACGGTTCCTCTGATTAATCAGGCGGTCGTAGGGCTTACGCCACAGGAAATGCCATCGGGTATTGCCTTGACGAATATGATCCGCCAACTGGGTGGCGCTTTTGGAATTGCTGTGATGAACACCTTTGTCAATAATCGCTATGCCGTTCATCGCACGGATCTGATCAGCAACTTACAAGTAGCTGATCCAGCAACAACAGAACGCTTGGCAGCTTATGCCTCCAGGGGATTAAGTCAAGGCTTTGATGCCAATTCAGCAACCGACTTCAGTTATCGCATGCTCGATTTCGCGGTCAGCAAACAGAGTTATCTGCTGTCCTACCTGGATGGATTTCAATTGATCAGCATCTTCTTTGTTGCGGCCATTCCATTCATGTTCCTGCTCAAAACAAAAAAGACAGATAAAGCAACGCTTCAAAAAATTTCAGAAGACAGTCATTAAAACAATATCGTTATGAAAAAAATAATAATCCTGCTGGCATTCCTTTCAGCTTTCACGGCAAGCCATGCACAGGTAAATTCAGAATTGAATCAACTTATTTTAAAATCGTTCAGCTACTTCCCTCGCCTACAGGAGTTGAATAAAACAGCTGAGATTAACGAGCTGCGCATTGATGTAGCACAAAGTAATTACCTGCCCATCATCAATGGAACCGGAGCGTACAGTTATGTCACGCCAATCGGGCAAACTTCGTTTCCTATTTCACCGACAGAATCCAAAGTGATCAAGTTTCAACCGAACAACAACTACAATGTCAATGTCGGACTCGTTCAGCCCATCTGGGATTTTGGTAAAACAAAAGCTCAAATTGAAAAAGCCAAAGCTGAGTTGTTAGTTACCAAACAAAATACAGAAGCTGCCAAGATGCAGGTAGCGGCACAAATCGTTTCCGTTTATTACTCTATGATTTATTTGCAGAAAGCGATTCATCTGCAAGACACAATGATCAGCTTTTACGAAAAGAACAAGCAGATCATTGAAGGAAAAATCAGACAGGGCGATGCACTCACGATTGACCTGGCGAACATCAACAATAGCCTTGACCAGGAGAAGAACCGCAAACTTGAACTGACAAGACAGTTTGAAAGGCAAGTTGCGTTGCTTACCTATACGACCGGACAATCGACTTCTATATCAAATAATGATTTCGATTTTCAGTTCAACTACTCATCCGATTTAAACTCATCCACCAATCCGGACATTCTTGCCGCCAATCAGCGAATCGAATCCGCGAAAGCAGATGAGGTGGCTGCCTTACGTGGCCGTCTTCCGAACTTAAGTTTTCAGGCCGCTGCAGGTATGCGCAACGGGTATCAACCGAACATTGATGAGATGCGTTTCAACTATCTCGCGGGTTTAACGCTTAAGGTTCCAATTTTTCAAGGACATCGCTTGAGTTTGAACAGCACCATGGCGAAAAAAACAGCCGAGCTAAGTCAACTGTCAAAAACAAATCTGGAAGCTACGCTGGTGAAGGACTGGCAATCGGCCATGATTGATTTGACCACGTATGAGAGTCAGATCAAAAATGCTGAGTCGCAAATTGCTGCTGCCCGCGAAGCATTAAGGCTTACGCAAGTGAGATACAACAAAGGCGTTGCTACCTACCTGGATCTCATCTATGCATCATCCAATTTCCAACGCAGCTTGTTGAATCAACTTCAATATAAATATCAGGCTACATTGGCAAAAGCAGAATTGGCAAGACTTCAGGGAAGCAAGTTCTGGCAAGAATAGATTTACAGCAGAGCGTCTTTCACTTCCAGCCAGTTGTTCATTCTTTTGAAATGACTGAACTGCATGTTGTGTGGAGCCGTATAAAGAAATTTTTCTCCGTTAAACGTTTCGAGGTTGTGAGGAAGATCGTCAATCATGTAATCACCATGAACGATCTTCTTGCTTCCGCAGAACACGAATTGTTTCCAATGCAAAAACGGAAAATGTTCGCCAAGCCACTCTAGCTTCTCGGGAAGCGAGTTGGGAAACTCCATCGCAGAGGAGACGATGAACACATCATACCTGTCGTTTAGTTTTCTCACAACGTCTTGGCTGTGTTCGTTAACTTCCATGTGGCGAAAGAAATTCTTGCGAAATGTAAATTGATACACCTCATCGTGATGATCAGGGAAACGCTTCATCTCCTCTTTAAAATGCATCGACTCCTTCGTCACGCGAATACCAAATTCCTTTTCATAATAATTGATAAACTGCCCGGTGGCATCAGCCAGTACATCGTCCATATCAATGATTACCCTGCTGCGCTGACCTGATTGGTGTTGACTCATAAGAAGATTTTAATTCAATTAGTTTTTGATAGCTTTGATTGTATGGAGAACGGCAAAATTATTGTTTTAAAAATATTCGAAAGCGCCATTGATGCCAACATTGCCAAGACCAAACTGGACGCTTACGGCATCCCTTGCTTTCTCACGGACGAAAATCTCGCTGGACTCATGCCGCTGCCCAACATGACATCGATGCACGCACGTATTCACGTGTTTGAAGATGATGTGCAACGGGCAAATGAGATTTTAAATGAAGAGAATTGAACTGGTCGCCAGTTACCTGTAACCAGTTAATTCAACCGGTTTATTTCTTCAACACGGTAAATTCTACTCTCCTGTTATTCGCTCGTCCGGCCTCCGTATCATTCGTGTCAATCGGCTTCGATTCGCCATAGCCATGAGCAGTCAGCCTGCCGGTATCAATTCCCTGACCGATGAGATAATCCACTACTGCTTGTGAGCGACCTTGTGAAAGTGTTTCATTGTACGTGTCCGAACCCTTGCTATCGGTGTGACCCGAGATTTCAATCTCAACAGTTGCATTCTGCTTTAAGAAGTCAACCACTTTGTTCAATTCTACAAACGACTCTGACTTAAGCGTTGTCTTATCAAAATCAAAATAGATGTTCTTCAGGCGCACGGTAAGTCCTACTTCGATCGGCTGTAAATAAAAATCTTTAACAACAGGAGTTTCTTCTTCCGAACTCACTTGTATACTATCGGTACTATTTAAATATCCCGATGCCGAAGCCGTGATCACATACCATCCCATTTTAGAAATATCCTGTTCATACTTACCGCCAGCAGCTTCAATTGACATACTAGACTTGCGCTCTGGTTTAATGGTCACTTCGAGTTTGGAATTAATCGGTTGTTCCGTCTTCTTATCATACACTGTACCGGCCAAAATAAGCTTCTTGGCAACAGGCGTCATCAGCACTTCTATTGTTAAGGTAGTATCGGTATTGATTTTTGGAACGGCAAAGGTTTGCTCTTTAGGAAGGAATCCTTCTGAAGTTGCCGAAATAACATACTCATTTGTTTCAGGAATGCGCGTTCCAAACTTTCCATTGGCGGCCGCTTTCATCGACACCGGCTTTTGATCTTTGATGTTCATCACCACTGCGGCTGGTATAGGTTGTCTGGATTTTTCATTCAACACCGTTCCGGCAATCATCACCTTAATATTATGGGGTACCAATACAAACAAATCCAGATTGCCACCATCCACACGGCTGTTGGCGCGAGAGGTAAAAACATTTCCCGATGCATCCATTGAAAAATAAGAATCACCAGCGGCTGTATTGATTGGCCGGCCAAGATTCACAGGCTCTGACCAATTCTCCCAGGTGTCATCCAGCCGTTCCGTTTTGTAAATATCCGTTCCGCCTTGCTTTCCGGCACCGGGACGATCGCTGGCGAAGTAAAGTGTTTTATTATCGGGTGCAATGAATGGACCGAACTCATCCGACTTATCGGTAATTTTCATCTTCACCGGTCTTGACCAACTACCATCAGGTTGCGCGTGACTGATGTATAAATCGCTGCGTGTGCTTCCTTCAAATTCGGAGAAATACAACACCATGTGTTTAACATCCGTGGAAATGGTAGCGCCATAGAACCTTCCTTTCTCCATGTCTTCAAAATCCTTCACTTTCAATTCCGTAACACTTCCTCCCTTGCTGCTTACAATCGAGAAGCCTTTGTCGTTTTTTCCTCTTCCACCGCGAACGAAGATCGATCCGTCTGACAGCACATTGAATACTTGATTCGAACGGTTATTATTAAGGGGTGACCCAATACGCTTTGGCGCAGACCATGTGCCACGTTCATCCTTGTGTGTGACCCAAATATCCTGACTACCATCTTTGCCATACGTGTTTTCAGGATGGTTTTGAATAAAGAAATAAAGATCCTTGCCATCCGGAGAAATAACCGGAGCGGCCTCGTGATAAAATGTGTTCACTGTTTTATCCAGTTTCACCAGTTCATAACGAGGAGCAAATTGTTGTGCGTTCGATAAAAAGCCGAGAAGACAAAGTAGAATTGAATAAAGGTATTTCATTCAGGAATGGTTTTTTAGTAAAGTTAGTGGATTCAAATAAGATTAGGAATGCCTTCTGCAGAAACAACCAAAAGCGGTGATAAACCTCTAAAAGATATGTGCCCACGTCACCAGGCAACACACCAAGTCCTCTAAAGGTATGATCACACCAATCAAACCATGTGGACATAGAAAACACATTATTCTATTTTAAAAAAGCAAAGTGGTAATGCCGGCCATACCCACTTCAATAAAAAAAGGGTTGTTACACCCTTTCTTCAATCTTGTTCATGACTTTCGTCTGCACTTGTATCGATTCGTGGTGAATCAATCTTAGCAAATCACGGGTGAAGCCTTCGTCCATGCCCATTGCTTTGCACATTGATACGCGGCTCTGTACAATTTCCTCCCAACGATTTACCTGCAAGATGGTAACATTGTTCTCTTTTTTGTACTGCCCGATCTTCTCCGATATCTTCATACGCGATGCCATTCTCGACATGATCTCGTCATCCAGTTGGTCGATCTGCTCACGCAACACACTGAGCGTATCCTTAAATGATTTGTTATCCGTTGATACGGAACGCACCACCAAATCACCAATGATCTTGGCAAGTACCAACGGAGTGATCTGTTGTTTCGCATCGCTCCATGCTGCATCCGGGTTGATATGACTTTCGATCATCAAGCCGGCCATATCCAGGTCAAGTGCTTTTTGAGAGACGAACGAAATCAAATCGCGATTACCTGCGATGTGACTTGGATCGCAAATCATATCCAATTCTGGAACTCGTGTTTTCAATTCAATGGCAAGGTCCCACATGGGTGCGTTTCGGAATGGTCCTTTTTCAAAAGAAGAGAACCCTCTGTGAATAGCCGCCATCTTGGTGATGCCCGCTTTATTCAAACGCTCAAATGCACCTAACCATAATTCAAGATCAGGGTTGATTGGATTCTTAATCATAACCGGAATGTCAACACCTTTCAATGAATCAGCTACCTCTTGAACGGAGAATGGATTCACCGTGGTGCGTGCACCGATCCAAAGAATATCAACACCGGCTTTCAAACAAGCTTCTACGTGTGCTGCGTTTGCTACTTCAGTGGTTACAGGTAAGCCCGTTTCCTTTTTGGCTTGTATCAACCATTTCAATCCTTCTTCACCTGCTCCTTCATACTGACCAGGCCTTGTGCGGGGTTTCCAAATACCGGCACGCAACGCATGCACTTTTCCAGTGGCTGCAATTTGTTTGGCGGTAGCAATGGTCTGCTCTTCCGTTTCGGCACTGCATGGCCCGCTGATGATGATCGGGCGATCTGCCTTCAACCAGCTGGTAATTGATTCGAGTTGTAATCCTTTCTTGCTCATGATTATTTAATAGTCAAAGTTTAAGTTCAATAGTAAGTTTTATTTGTTTTCAAGTACTCTTCTGATCTTGTTGGCACTGGTCATGATGCGATGTAATTCCTTCGTATCATGTTTCATGAGATGATAATGAAATTTTTGCAGGTGCATGATGTATTCCAGCAACGCCTGACTTAAGTATTCTGAATTCTGATCGAAGATGGGCGCCCACATATCTGGCGAACTCTTCGCCAATCGCACGGTAGATGCAAAACCGGAACTGGCCAAATCAAAAATATTTTTTTCATCCTTCTCAATATCCAATACAGTTTGTCCCAATAAAAAAGAGCTGACGTGGGATAAGTGCGACACATACGCCACGTGACGATCGTGTTCTTCTGCTTCCATGAAACGAGTGGTCATTCCAAGAGCTTCAAAAACTTTTTTTGCAATTGCCAGCGAAGATGCCGAGCTCTTATCCTGTTCACAGATAATATTTGTTTTTCCTTTAAACAATCCCTCCAACGCAGCGGTAGGCCCTGAGTTCTCAGTTCCTGCCAGAGGGTGAGCAGCAACTAGTTGATCTCGCTTTGGATGATTGGCAACTGATTTACAGATCTGTTTTTTTGTTGAGCCTGTATCAATGACAACTGCTCCTTTCTTTACGGAATCCAAAACAGATGAGAGAAGAGCGCAAGCTGCGTTGACCGGAATAGCCATGATTACCAAATCAGCGACCGCCAACGCTTTGTCTTCCGGCAAAATTTTATCTACTAAACCGAGATCAAGTGCCTTCTTCGCGTGATCAGCGTTCATGTCAACACCTATCAATTCTGTAGCGATGCCTGCCTTACGCAGGTCAAGTGCCATTGACCCTCCAATTAACCCCAAACCAATTATTGTTGTTTTCATTCTTAGATGGTATTGAGTAAAGAGGTTTTAGTCTGAAGTTTCTTTGACTGAAATTGCCTGATGCGCGCGTTGGCTTCATTCAATTTTTCAACTGTGGCACAAAGTGAAATGCGTATATATTTTCTTCCTGCTTCACCAAAAATAAAACCTGGCGTGATGAAGACTTTTGTGCTATACAATATTTCATCGATCCATTTTTCGACATCTTGAATGTGCGCAGGAACTTTTGCCCAAACGAATAACCCCGATTGCTCATTTGAAAAACTACAGCCCAACTCTTTCAATAGTTGGCAAGCGGCATCTCTGCGTTTGCGATACATGTCATTCAGTTCACTGAACCATTTCGCATCGTTCTTCAAACCTTCTACTGCTGCATGCTGCAATCCAAGAAACATTCCCGAATCCATGTTGCTTTTTACTTTCAATACCGCTTCAATGAATTCCTTTTTCCCCGCCACCCAACCGATTCGCCAACCGGCCATGTTATGCGATTTGCTTAATGAGTTTAATTCCAGCGCCACTTCTTCAGCACCTTCAATAGACAGAATACTTAACGGATGATCATTCAGAATTAAACTATAAGGATTGTCGTTTACAATCAGGAATTGATTTTTGCGGGCGAGATCGACAAGCTCTTTCAGCTCATCGCGTGACGCCACGCGGCCTGTTGGCATGTGAGGAAAATTTACCCACATGATTTTTACTTTCGATAGATCGCTCTTTTTCAATGCTTCAATATCCACTCCCCAATTCGACTCTTCTCTCATCGCGTAGGTTCGAATTGTTGCACCAACCAATTTCGCTACCGAAGAATAAGTCGGATATCCCGGATCGGGAATTAATACTTCATCACCCTCATCGATAAACGCCATGGCCACATGCATGATCCCTTCCTTCGAACCCATCAGTGGAAGAATATCGGTTTCTGGATTTAAGGTAATGCCATAGGTACGCTTGTTGAAGTCAGCGATTGCGTTTCTCAACTGAGGAATTCCCTTATAATTCTGATAGCCATGATTGGCAGGATTTTGTGCCGAAGCAATCAACGCATCAATCGTATTCTTCGATGGCGCCTGATCCGGACTTCCAATACCAAGGTTAATCACTCTCAACTCCGGGGTGTCAAGCGTTCGCACTTCAGCTAGTTTCTTACTGAAGTAATACTCTTCTACGTTGGCGATCCTATTTGCAGTTTTTATCATACGAACTTATTCATCTTAACCCCTCCCTTGGAAGGGGGCCGGGTAAGGCTATTTATATTCTATTTTACCTTTTTTATACTCTCCTAAAATATTCAGGTTCTTCACCTGACGAAGCACCTGGCGAATGGCCTCGTCATAACTCTTGCGCTTCTTCCATTCCACATCCACGTGAATGGAATACTCGCTTGGCTTTCCAATGATGGGGATAGATTGAATTTTGGAAAGATTGATTTGACAATTCTTGAACGTGATCAGCGCATCCGCCAGGCTTCCCACTTCATTGGCCACTTCAAAACTTAACGAGGCTTTGTTGCTGTCTGCTTTGTCGTTGGCGCGTTTGGTAAGAATCAAAAATCTGGTAAAATTCTTTTTATGCGTTTCAATTCTCTTTTCCAGAATTTCCAATCCAAATTTTTTGGCTGCGTACTCGTTCGCAATAGCGGCTGTGGTGTGTAGATTATTCTCCCTCACGCGCTGAGCGGATAAGGCCGTGTCATCGCTTTCGCGGATATCCACTCCGTTCAATCGGTGTAAAAAATCTGAACATTGACGGATGGCCATCGGATGCGACTCAATGTGTTTGATGTCCACCAACTTTACGCCAGGCAGGGCCAACAAATGCATGTGAATGGGAAGATATACCTCACCAATGATGCTGAAATGATATTCTTGCAAAAGAAAATAATTGGGAAGTATGCTGCCGGCAATCGAATTTTCAATCGCCATTACAGCAAAATCGCACTCGCCATTTTTAAGCGCTTCACAAAGTCTATGAAACGAAAGGCATTCAATTGTTTCAATTGGCTCATTGAAGTAGGTCATCGCTGCCACTTCGTGAAAGCTGGTGGCAATGCCCTGTATGGCGATCTTTAATTTTTTCTTTTTGCTCATATCAACCTATCTAAAACAAAAAGTCTCCCGAGTGATCGGGAGACTTTCTGAGTTTCTTTGTTTATCTATTTCTATTTACAAAGCGATTCTCTTTCAAGTCCCCCAAGGGTTTGAAAATAATAGTAATAAAAATAAAATCGCTTGCTCATTCTTCTTATTTGATTCGGCTAAGGAAAAACAAAAAATCTGTTTGCGCAACAATCGCACAAGATTTTTGAAAAAATCCTTGCACGCCAACTAACTACTGTTCGGTTATGATTTTGAACGGACTCATATAATATCGACCTTCACGCAACAAAATAATTCATCATGCATATGAAATCAATCTACCTAGTATTGGCTGTCTTAATGGTAAGTGCGTGTGGCAAACCCACCGGGCATTCCGGCCAAGAAACAGAATCAGAAGATGGAGACAGTCCCAACGAGGCACTCTACAATCAGGTGATGGATGTTCACGATGATGTGATGCCCCGGATGGAAGACATTTATAAACTGAAGAAAGATATCCAGGAGCAAATTTCCACCACACCCGACATGGTGATGGAACGCAAGCAGGAGTTGGAAGCGATTATTTCAAATCTCGATTCGGCTGATCGTGCCATGATGGACTGGATGCATAAATTCAATCCACCCGCAGACTCTGTTGATCAGGAAAAGGTGCGTGAGTATTTGGAGTCAGAAATGGAGCGGGTGAAAAAAGTGCGCGACTTGATGAATGAATCCATCGAAAAGGCAAAAGAATTGGCCTCGAAAAACTAAAATGAATTATTTATTTGTTCGCTTGGCTGCTTTATGATGAGGCAGCTCATCTTGTTTCAACGCTTTCTTGCCAGCCTTCTCCCGGTTCTTTTGTTCAAGTCTGATGTTGTATCGGATTACTTGCCAGTATTCGGCCCCGTAGCCAACAAAAATCTCCGCTCCTGCGGGAATATCTTTTGTGGCTTCGATGAAGCAGCGTTTCTTTTCCGTCACGTATTCACTGTTGTTCCGAAGGCCTTCCACGCGCGTAATACCCATCGCATCGTTGGCGTAGCCGGCAACTGATTTTTTGGTCTTCCAGGCATCGATACAATACTTACTATTAAAATAGAATACATAGCCATTTCGATAGTCGGCCATTTTTTCAACTTCTTTCCAGGTAACTATCTCACCCTTGTATTCCACTATGCGAGTGCCCTTGGGAATAAAAACTTTTGTAAACAAACCTTTTCCGGAACCTGGTATAGTTGATTTCTTTACCACCAGACTTTTCTTGAGCAACGCCATATTTAAAAATGTGCGCGAATATAAAAGGGATCAGCGACTTAAAAAATTGCAAAAGATTCATGAGGTAGCTTTCAACCTCCTTGTCATCTTCAAAAAATAATATAGCTTGCTTAGTTGACTTTAATCTAACCCTCATTCTGGTCCACCGAATGCCCACTTCTGTCCGCACCCTTCTGCGAAATCTGATAGTTGGAAACGATGAGTTTATTCTTTCGCACGCCCAATACAAGCGCATACTGCTTACAGGCCAGCTCAGCTTAGTGTCGTTCTCGGTTTGTCTGGGTTATCTCATACTGGACATTGCGCAAGGGCTTTCCAATCCCTGGCCATATCAATTGATGTGTGCTGTTCTTTCGCTTGCGAGTTTGTGGCTTAACCGCATTCGAAAGTTTACCATCGCTAAAATTCTGCTGGGCCTCTCGGTGAACCTGACGGTCTTTCTGTTTGCCTCCAGCGAACCGATGGAAGTGGGACTTTATATGTACTTCATCATCGTGAATACCGGAGCACTGGTTGCCTTTGGATATGAGGAACGAGGCAAAGCAATTTTCTTTATTGCGCTCGCCACCACACTTTTTTTGCTGGCTCTGTTCTTTCCGACAACATTTATCGAGCGATCGAATTATTCATACGACTACATCAAGATCAACATCATCATCAATTATATAGCCGCTTCGTTTGCCTCAGCTGCTATGGTGTATTTCGTGATTAATATCAATTACCGTTCAGAAGCACAGCTGAGAGAAAATGAAGCCGAGTTGTCTAAAAAAAATCAGGACTTACTGAAACTCAATGCCGAGCTGGACCGGTTTGTGTACAATACTTCTCACGACTTAAAAGCTCCGTTAAATTCTATTCTTGGATTGGTACAGTTGATGGATATGAGTAACGATATCGCTGAAGTCCGCGATTATTCGGCTATGATTAAAACGAGAGTTTCTGATCTCAACAAGTTTATTAAAGAAGTAGCAGATTATTCCAGAAATGCGACCCTGCAAATAACGCTTACCAAATTTAAGATCCGAAAAGTTGTACGCGATGCGTTGGAAAACCTCCGGTATTTCCCCGGCACAGAGAGAATTTCCATTCAACTTGAAATAGACGATAACCTGGACATCACCACAGATGTTACCCGACTGCAGATTGTTCTTAACAATATTCTTTCGAACGCATTTAAGTATCAGGACAAAAAGAAAGAAAATTCGTTTGTGAAAGTCAGTGCTGAATTGAAAGACGAAAGTGTCATAATTTCCATCGAAGACAACGGTCTGGGAATTCCCGAGGAGCAACTGGATAAAATATTTGATATGTATGCGCGCGCCAACGATCAGGTAGAGGGCACGGGGCTTGGTCTCTACATCGTTCGTGAAACCATTGAAAAATTAGGTGGCACCATTTCGGTTGAAGCCAAAGAAGGCAAAGGATCAACTTTTACGATCAGACTGCCGCAACACCACTCACCAAATAGTCAATCTGTACGCGTAGCAAAAATGGCTTAATCAAAAACAGAAAACCTGTTGCCCATCGAAGAGCAACAGGCTTACCACTATAACTAACTCTCTCATTTAATTTAAATCCCGGATGTATTAGAATGTATGTCTGGCTGTTATCCCAAACGTTCTCTGATCGCCCAATACGCCTGCAAACTGCCCGGCATTTCCACCAGCCACTAATAGCTGTTCATAGTAATTTTTGTTGAGCAGGTTGCGGGCCCAGATGGAAATTGACGTGCCGCTCGTTACGCGAAAGCCAGTCCTTGCATTGAGTAACGCATAGCCATTGATGTTTAAATATGCTGAAGGTGATGGGCTAGATGAAAACTCGGAACGATAATAGGTATCGAATGCGACAAAGAACTTTCCAGGTTGGCGAAGGAAATTTAACGGAGTAGAAAACTCTCCACCGAAAGATCCCGCCCACTTTGAAACTCCCGGAAGCCTTCCACCGGAAATATCTTTAAATGCCAATTGCACCATATTCCCATTACTTGGATCAACTGTTGTTGACCCAGTTTCTTCCAACGGCAACGGTGCATTGGTAAAGGTAACATACTTCGCTTCCGTCAAGGCAAGTGATCCATAGAATGAAAAATGTTTGTTCGCCTTGATGTTGCCATCTAACTCCACACCACGAACGTTTACCTTTTCAGCATTTGCTATGTAGCCACGGTTGACACCCAGTTCAGGTGATTGAACATTGGTTTGATAATCTTTGATATCCGTATTATGGACCGTCAGATTTAATGTGAAGTTATTGATCGGTGTAGTTTTAATGCCAACTTCTATATGAGTTAAATACTCCGGCTTAATAACGGCCAGGTCGGTGGCGGCCTGTCCATTAATAGTTGGTAAGCCTGCAACATTCACGCCTACTGGCTTGAACGCTGTGGAATAGGTTGCGAATGCATTGATTCTCTTGCTGGCATTGTAAGCGGCAGTGAGCTGATATGTAAAGTTCTTCTCTTCTGCATTGGCGACATACGATTGATTGCTATATACGCCATTCTTCAAAGCGAGCAAGGCTGCATTTGTTGTTTGCAATCCACCATACGTTACTCTTTCATACGATACATCTTTCTTGTCGTAGTTATATCGCACACCTGGCAATACATGCAGGCGGTCGGTGATCTCCCAATCAACATTGGCGAACACCGCGGCGCTTGAAGATTTTATAGAAGACTCAGTGTTGATACCGTAACCTTCAAAAAGACCCGGTGTCTTCCACAACGCACTTGTTGAGCTTTGTGAAAAACGCCATTGTGCAGAACCTGATTCTTCCGTGCCATGAGTTTTAACTTGCTGATCAATATAGAATAACCCAACAACACCGCTCAAGCGTGAAGACAATTCACCCGCGTATCGAATCTCCTGCGACCAGTTCTTATGCTCAGAAGGGTTTTGTGATTTGGCAAGCGCTTGTAATCCCGTAAAGTCACGATCATTGGATGGATCCCAATTCCAATATCGCCAGGCTGTAGTTGAGGTAAGTTTACCGGCACCAATTTTTTGATCAACATTGAGCGATACACCACCCAGATCATTATTGGAACGCCATGGAGTGTCATGATCTATTTTCCTGTCGAAAGCATTATCGCTTGGCAGTGTATAATTAAGATCAGCAATTATTGAATTGAATTGACGGTAGGCCGGACGCTTTGTCTCAACAACTCCTGCAACTACTTGCGCATAACCATCAGGACGTTGGCGTGAAGCATCACCTGCCAACGTGATGGAAGTATTATCTGAAGGTTGGAATAACAACTGAGCACGAACCCCCTGGTTGTTGATATCATTGATAAATTTTCCGGTTCTCACATTTTCAATCAGTCCATCGCGTTGTGTGCCCGAGAACGAAACTCTTGCAGCGAGCTTCTTACTGAGCGGACCTGTAATGGAGCTTTTCGCTTGCACGTATCCATAATTTCCATAGCTCACTTCAAAGTCAGCACTTGGGGTAAAGCTTGCTTTGCGGGTGGTGATGTTAAATGCTCCTGCGGTTGTGTTCTTACCAAACAAGGTTCCCTGCGGACCGCGCAATACTTCGATTTGCTCGATGTCAATAAAATCCAAAGTGGCCGCGGCTGGTCGTGCATAGTAAACACCATCCACATAAAAGCCCACACCCGGATCAAGACCATCATTGGTAAGACCAAACGGAGAACCAAGCCCGCGAATGTTAATACCAGTATTGCGGGGATTGGATGAGTAAAGCTGTACGGATGGAATAAGTTCTTTCAACCGGTTCACATTAAATGCACCAGCCTGATCGATAAGAGTGCCGCTCACGACAGAGATTGGAACAGGAACATTTTGCGCGGTCTCTTCCCTGCGTCTGGAGGTGACAACGATTTCATCCAATAAACCATCTTCTGCCAGTGTTACGTCAAATGGTTCACCCGATAGCTCATAAACTTCTATTTCATGGGCTTTGTAACTAACAGAATTAATTACAAGTGTGAACGGTAATTTTTTTGCTGCCGCGATACTGAATTCCCCATTGCCATTGGCAACAGCATAAACAGTCGTGCCTTTAATAGTTATTGTTGCGCCAGCCAGAGGTGTATTGTCTGACGCTCTAACCGTTCCAGTAACAACGCTCTGCGCAAATGAGGATGCACTTATAAAAATGATGGGTATAATAATTTGTGAAAATTTTTTCATGATATAATTGTTTGTGATGAAGTGACAAGAAATTGATAAGATGGAGCCTTGAAAAACTATTGACCTCGTTTTGAAGCAAATTGTACAAACTTGTCCTTTTCAAATCGTGATGGTTCTGGCTGAAGGAAACCAAAATCAGTTAGGTCGGTTAACTTATTTTGAATCACCCATTGTAAAAAAGCAATTGCTTCCGGACTTGAATTTTGTTTGTCGATGGAAAAATGCAGATACTCAATGGGAATGTTATTGATCTCTTTGATTGATTTTTCTTCGAGGTTGCGAACAACAGTTGACAGATTGCTGTAAAACTTTTCGTCATCATTCACACGGCCATTGCCATTTAGGTCAACCGGAAGTACAGATAACCCACTGATTGGATTTCCAGTGGCTCTGTCGTAAATCAGGGACAAGGGAAGATAAGAGATACCGACAGAGTCGCGTAGGATTGCTTTCAGCAGATGTTCGTCTGAACCGGCAACCGTTTTTCCTTTGATGTCCTTTTGTTCGTATCCATAATACTTTGCAAATACAATGGGCGAACCAGCTCGTTGCAACCGTGTATAAACGGTGTAAGGAGATTTAACTTTTTGTTCGTTGTCTTTGTCGGCATAGATATCATTAAAGAAAATCTGTTTGATCAATTCTTTGTTGAGACCTTTTTCAGCATACGTTTTTGAAAAATCAGATTTACTGTTCGCCACCGGCAACACAGCATAGCGCGCGATGTAGATATATTCACGATTCTCCTTTCGCTGATCGTCATGCTCGTAGGCATCAATTAAGATATCATATTGTGTCGGATCGTTTGTGCCTCTGGACTCAATGATAACCTGAACATCGTTTGCTACCTGACTGTAGTCATCAATCCATTTTTGCACCAATGGATAGGCAAACCGAACGCCAGTGATCACCACAACTTTTGGTTGCTTCTTTACAGGTGCGTTTTGAGGTTGCGCCCAACTCAAGGTTGATGCAAATAAGAAAAAACAAAAAGTAAGTCGATTAACGGATTTCATTTTGTGAATTTTTACCAGTGATGTTGAAGTTGTTTGTGAAGATTATTTCAAAGTCGCATAAAGTGCATCCAAACTTTTTTGCTGAATTTTTTTCGCTTCTTGCTGCACTACGATTGCGTTCTTCAAAGCAGATTTAAACGCTATTTCTTTTGATAACTCTGAAAAGATGTTCTTGAAGTAGGGCAATACGTTTTCGGTGCGGCCGGAGGAAATCTCAACCTCAAAGGATTTGCCGTGCGTATTTGTTGAAAGTCTAAGGCCAGATATTCTTCCGAAACCAAACAGTCCGGTTAGAAGAGGGAAGTAGACAGCGTATTGTTTTGTCAGAGAAAACTGTAAAATTAATTTCTCCTTATACGCAAGATTCCCTGCTGGTACGAATTGATAAAACACGGTGTTCGTGATTTCTGATGTCTTGAAAAACCTGATGACGTTTAAGAAATCATTTTCACTTTCCACAAAAGCAGGATCGAAAATATCGGGGTGATCTGTTGTTTCCCCCTTCTTGAAATAGTTAGTCCTGACTTTGGGTTGAATTAAATTGACAATAGTTGAACTGTGGCCGTTGGCCAAAATGTTGGTCGTTGTTGACATGGTTTTAAAATTTGATGAGTTGAAATTTCTTTTAGCATTCCCTTTGAACAAGGGTCGTTTCAATCATCAACAACATCGGGTGTGCAGTGCGCGGTTGCTTTGGCAAGTTTTCATGGTTAATAATTTATATGTCCTAAAATTTATTTAGGCAGGAATTAGCACCTTGTTGGATTAGCAACTGGTTGCCATGGGATCGTTGAGCCTGCTCTCTCTCCCATTCTTTATAAATGTTGATGCAAATATATTTCTTAATTCTACTAAATCAATAGACTAAATAGATTTTTATGAAATATTTTTATATAACTATTTTTTGAGGCTGAAAAGGTCACTTTTCCGGTAATTGAGTTTAAGACAAAAACAAAAAGACCTGCCAAGTGATTGACAAGTCTTCATAGTACGAGCTTACAAAATTGAATTCTAATTGGGCTTTCTCAGATAGACTTTCCCGTATTTCGATTCAAGAAAGTAAGCGGGCCCTGTTCCAAGCTTAGCTGAAATTTCCGTCCAGCTATCGCGCCTTTCGTTTTTACCAGGGAAGGGTGACTGATCAAACTTGATATCGAGGTTGGTAAGAATTTCACCATATCGACTGCGCGCTGTTAGGTTGCCTGTGGCACTGCTGACAATCGTGGCATCCACTCCACCATACTTGGCATCTATCGACAATGGAGCGCTGAAATTCTTTACCTCCACAATTCCGTACTTTGCTTCAACGCTTGTGGTCATATTCTTCGGAACAAAAACTTCCAACTTAATCTCGTGAAGAATGCCATTGGACATGTAGTTATATTCTTTGCCGTTCTCTTCCAAAAACTTCTGTACTTGCGGATCATTAAAGTCTTTGGCCTTAAAGTAATATTCCGTCTCACCTTTCTTGATCACAATTCGATGCGGAATGTTTTCTTTATCTTTTATGATGGACGTCACTTTAACTTCTGCTCCAGACGTTTCCACCTGAAGCTCAAATGCCTGATCATTCTCGCCTTTGTTAATGCTCGCAGTTCCTTTAATCAATACTTCACTTTTATCCCACGTCTGCATCTTCACTTCCGGATAGTCAAAGTTCAATACCAACTTCTGACCCGCTTGCACCAGTATCGACTTTTCAATTTTTGTTTGACCAAAAGTTGAAATGCATGACAATACGAGAATGGCTATAACTCCTGTTTTCATAATCTCTTTTCGGTTATCGAGTTTTTAAACCTTCTGTGAAGAGATTATTTTTTACGCAGGTAGATGTTGTTGTGATCAGAAGAAAGCGTGATGTCAATTCCGCCACCGTTAATCTTGCCACCTACTTTGTTCGAGCCATACTTCACCCAATCGCTTTTTGGTTCGATCTCCAGCTTAATGGCAGGATCAACGAAAATTTCACCGAAGCTGGTTTTCATACTCATGGTGGCTTTAGTCGCCACTGGAATAGTAACATCTACAAGGCCGTGAGCTGATGTAAGTGAAATCGGTCCTTTCATTCCAGCACTGAAGTCGGCTTCGATTTCTCCGTGAACGGTTTTGATATTCATCGGACCTGTTACGTTATCCAAATGTACACCATTATGAACGGTAGAAACCTCAATCTCGCTCTCCACATTTTTAAACTTAATATCACTGCCGTGTGGCGATGCGTGCGTATAGTACACCGTTACGCCTTTTGGAACCATAATTTTTACGCGAGGCCCGTCCATTTTCTTCAATTGATACACCTCATAAGTTGTGCCTTTGTCCAACACAGCCAAACCTATTCCTGTGTTATCTTCAAGTCCCATAGCGCTAACGGCCCGAAGTCCGGCTGCGCGGTTGTCTCTTTCTCGCGATTGGTCCATCGAAGAGAAAATAATTTCATTTCCGGCATAGCCTTCGATGGTTACACTATTTACTTCCTTAATTTCTAATCTTCCGGTGCTCTTGGCAAGTTTATAGTCTTGCGCCTTGACTGTGCCGATCATCATAAGTCCCGACACCATTACCAACATTATTCTTTTCATTGTCTTTTCGTTTATTGATTTCTAATAATTTCCTTTCTATTTATAAATCGCGATTCAAATTCTTATTGTGCTTTTCTGAGATACACTTTTCCGTACTGTGACTCAAATTTATAGCGAGGTCCGCTTCCTGGTTTGACGGCCACGTACGTATGAAAGTCCTCATCTTCTACATTGTCTGCATTGAATTTTGTGTCCAGGTTACTATAGATGCGTCCATAGTTTGTTTCAGCAATCAGCTCTCCTGTAGTAGATTCCGAAAGGGCCGCATCCACACCGCCATATGTTGCCTGCACTTGCAGCGGCCCGGTAAAGTTTTTAATCTCTACCATTCCGTAAGTTGATTCGATATAGGTCTCCGTATTCTTCGGCACTTTTATTTCTATTTCAATATCCATTTCCAGGTTGTAAGACATATTGCTATTTCCATTGCCATGTTCTTCCGCGTACTTTTTCCATTCAGCTTTGCTGCGAAAGACAAGTTTTTGCCCGCCTTCCATCACGGTAATACGATGTGGTAAATCTTCTATGTCTTTGATTTCATTGCGCACGGTTATGGTATTTCCTGTTGAACCCGTTTCTAATTTGAAGGCATTGTCGTTTTCGCCATCGTTGATGCTAACCGAGCAGTGAATAGAAACTTCATTCTTGTCCCACGTGCTAACCTTGATCAGTTCAGGATAATCGAAACGAACATCTACCTTTTGTCCCTTCTGAAGGGGAATCGATTTGTTAATGATCGTTTGAGCGTGTAACGTTCCGGCTAAAAGCCCAAGAGTCAAGATGCCGATGCCTTTCATTTTTTGCGCAGGTAAACTTTACCGTAACTACAGTTGATGTCAACGTTGATTCCGCCACCGTTAATCTTTCCGGTTACCCGATCGCCATCGTCTTCACCTGGACGATCGACCTCAATTTTAAACTCAGGCGCTACATAAATTTCTCCATATGAAGTACTGAGTTTCACATTTGCCTTTGTAGCAAGCGGAAGAGTGACATCTGCATAGCCATACACCGATATGATGGAGACCGAACCTTTAATTGTCGCACCAAAAATTGCTTCCACATGACCGTAGATACTCTTCACAGTTAGCGGGCCCGTTATATTCTCGAGTTCAACGCTATTGTACTGCGCGGAAACTTCAATTTCATTTTCAATATTTTTGAACACCACATCACCACCGTATTGCGACTCATAACTATAAGAAACAATTACACCCTTGGGCACTTGTATCCTCACATCAGGCGAATTCATTTTCTTCAACTGACGAACTGTGATCACGTCTCCCTTGTCCGACACATTGATTCCTAGACCAGTATTGTCTTCCAACCCAAGACTGTTTATCTCCTTCAAGCCGGCAGCTCGTTCATCTTTGTCTTTGTTGTGATCCCGCGAAGAAAAAATTATCTCGTTGCCGCTATACCCTTCCACCACTACACGACCAATATTAATTTCCAATCGGCCAGTGTTCTTTGCGATCTTAAACTCTTGTGCTCGCGCACCTAAGGTCATCAACACCCCCAACGCCACCATCGTTACAATTCCCTTTTTCATTTTTTTTGATTTACTGTTATACTATTTTTTTAATAACCTTACTTATGACAATTTCATCAATCCGGAGTACGCTTCATCCTTCACAGCCTTCATTGATTTTGTATCGTCAATGATGCGCTCCAGATCTTTCACTACTCCCTTCTCTTTCATTTTCACCATCAGTTGAATTAGTGCGATCTGCACCACCGGGTCTTTCTGCTGTGAAAGTGATTTGATCAATATCTTTCTCACCTGAGGCTCCTGCTGAAATTTGCTTAAAGCTTCCAGTGCTGCAAGCCGCACGTTGGTATTCGCATCTTCATTCATCGTCTTTGCCAATGCCTGCACTACCTCATCGTCTGCTTTTTCTATTTTGAGCGCCACGTTCACTCCCTGGATACGCTGACTGGCCGATTGCTGATTGTCCATCATCACCAACATCATCTGCTTGGTGGCTTCCATGTCTTTCTTGAGCTGCGCTAACTCATTTGCTTGCTGCTGATTCCTATTAATCCAGTAGCCAATGCTTATGCCAATCATGATCAGCGCAAAGCCGGCAGCGATGCGGTACACCATTGGTTGAAAGAATACTGATTTGCCAGCTGGCTTGTTTAATGATCTGATTTCCGCTGCCAATGCGCTCTCAAAGTTTTTTTTCAATGACGCACTTGGGTCAAGATTCTCGGATTTATCCATCACGCGCATGACTTCCTTCAACTGTTCATACATCTGATAGGCTTCTTCGTTTTGCGAAAGCTCCCGCTCAATTAGAGCGCGATCGGCCTCCTCCAACTTTCCATCGATGTAATCGATTAACAGCCCTTCTAATTTTTCTTTTTCCATAACCTTTTCTTTAATCACCTCATCCGGCCATTGGCCACCTTCTCCACATGGAGAAGGGAAGCGGTCTGACGTCAATTTTTAAATTTTCTCTAGTTCAAAATAATGCTCGCGTAGTTTTGCTATCGCACGATGCACTTTCACTTTAATGTTTGCTACCGATGTTTCCATGATCACGGCTACGTCTTCGTACTTCATGTGTTGAAAGCGTGTGAGCACTAACAGCTCGCGTTGCTCTTCGCTGAGCAAAGCCATGGACCGATGAAGAATTTTCTCCCGCTCATCCTGTTCAGCTTCTTCCTCATGGTCCATCACCTTGTCGCTCATTTTCTCAACATCTATAAAACCCGTTTGCCTGTTCTTATTCGCCTGATAGTGATCTGAAAAAACATTTCGTGCCACCTGATATATCCACGACTGAAACCGGTTGCCTTCGCGATAACTGTTTCGGTACTTGATCATTCTCAAAAAAACATTTTGAGTCAAGTCTTCCGCCAGTTCGCGGTCCATGGTCAGGCGCGCCAGAAAATTGAAAATGCGTTTGTGATATCGTTCAAACAGCACAGAAACTTGCTGAAGATCTCCGCTTTTCACGGCCTCCATAATCAATTCATCGGTCATCAGATCTTCAGATGTTTTCAATTTTCGAGTTAGTTACCGGAAGGTGTTTGAAAGGTTACAAAGAAATTTAGCCCAGATGACTGGTGCGAGCAAGGTCAACGGAAAGAAATACGTTTTTAGCTCAGAAACAGAGTTTTGAACAAGTTTTTTCGGTCAAAACTTGAATTGATTTTAAAGGCGTAGCTATTTTTATAGGAGAGTTGAAATTACTTCGGGATGTAGCGCAGTCCGGTAGCGTACTTCGTTCGGGACGAAGGGGTCGCTGGTTCGAATCCAGTCATCCCGACAGACTTAAAAGGAATAATTGGAACTGTTCGCAGTGTGAATGCGCCAATTTAGGAGGGCGGTTGCGACAAAGGTGGTTTGGAATTTATGCCTTTACCTCTGAGTACATTAAATAAGTTTGAGGTTGTGCGGATCGTCCCCGAAAATGTATAATGCTTGACATTTAAGCTGCTTGTGTTCTTAAATACTCCTTAAAATCGGGAAGAGAAGTCGTCAACTCATATTTTTTATCTCCAATTTTAATCATATATGTATTTCTCGCTAGGAACTTCTTCTTAAGAACTTTGACATCCTTTAAATTTATTTGACGATTAAAGAAGAGATTTCCGTAGAAGAGATTTCCACTCTGCAAATCAATTGAAGCATAAATGCTTTTTGAGGTATTTATATAAAATAAGTAGAATGAATATGGAGAAATTAAACAATACAGAATCATAGGAATGTCATTGTTCGGCTTTTTAAGAATTAATTCAAATAACACACTGAAAAAAATAATGTTTCCAATTGCAATCACTACACCCAAATAGTAAGCAAATTTTGAGGCTACCTCTTTAAAATCTTTTTCCATATGTCAAGAATACATTGCAAAATCCTTTCGTCAGTTTCCATGAGAATAAAGTTACTCTTTCTCTCAATCCTAAAACAAAAAATGGCGAGCAGCTTTCGCCACCCGCCATTACCCCATCAACTATTCGTTACTATACAAACGCTTTTCTCGCTTCTCTGTCCGGATCGTTCTTCACGGCCGGCATGTCATCCAAAATCATGGTAGCACCTGTTGCTGAGTTGTAGGCCGTCCAGTTGGGAAGCCCGCCTCCGTTGGGGTTTCCGGTGCGCATGAACTTCAACAGTGAGTCGGCCATTTTGTTGGAAAGCTTTCTTGGCCGTGCTCCACCACCTGTATGCGTATACATCAGGTCGGTGTTGTCAAACCAAAAACAAATGTCGATGCAATGAAACGCTCTCATGCGGTTGTCAAACAACGGAGGTTGCCATCCAAACCACGCCAGATAGACTGCGGCTTTCTGTTTGGACTTCGCATCGGCAAGTGCAATCGCGCCTTGCCTGTTGCTGGCCACCATCGCCCAGATTTCAATTGGCTTTTTATCCGGGAAAGTTTTGGCATAAGCATCTACGATCGAACCAGTCTTATCACCAAAGCGGTCTTTCAGTTTATCTTTCACACCGGCCAGGTCAATCGTCTCCAATGATGAATCGATACGACTTGGTGCAAACTCATGAAAGGTCGTGCAGATGATCATCGGCACATCATCGCTCAATGGCGATCCGGCCGGACTAAACGGATGTTGTGGTAAGAACGTACCATCCACCACCGGACTAAAACCAACGGGCATTTTCAATTCGTCTCTCAACTTTGTCATCGCCCGGGTTGACAATTCATAGTATTGTTTCCACGGCATCTTCTGCAACACGTCCATGTCCGATGAAGTAAGTCCTGCTTCTTTCAATACAGCAGCGCCCAACTTTTCTGAAATATCTTTTTCCATTGCCTTGAGTGACGAACCACTCAACGGAACAGCCTTATGGAAAAGTCCTTTTGCTGAAGGCATGGCGGTGAGTACACACACTTTTGCTCCGCCACCAGATTGGCCCATGATGGTAACGTTGCTGGCATCGCCACCAAAGTTTCCAATGTTATCGCGCACCCATTCCAATGCTGCTACAATATCCAACATGCCCACGTTGCCGGAGGCGACAAATTTTTTATCTACTCCCGAGAAGTTGGCATAACCCATCGGGCCAAGCCGGTGATTCAACGAAACAAATACTACATCTCCTCTGCGGCTGAAGTTCTCGCCATGATAGCCATCTTGTTCAATGCCATTTCCATTGGTGTATCCGCCACCATGCAGCCACACCATCACGGGTCGTTTCTTTCCATCATTGATGGCAGGCGTCCACACGTTGATGCGAAGACAATCTTCACTAACATCATCGTAATTCCAGTGATCGGAAAAAGAATAGGTGGCATTAGCATAACGCTTCTCCATATTTTGCGGAGCAGTATTGCCCCACCAGATGGCGGGATAAATGTCCGTCCATGGTTTTGGTTTTTGTGGCGGCATGAAACGATTCTCGCCAGACGTATCGGCACCATACGGAATGCCTAGGAAGGTGTTAATACCTCGCAGAATATAACCACGCACTTTGCCATTGGTGGTGTTGGCAATGGCTATGTTATCTCCGATCTGAAGGATGGGTCCATCATTTTTATCTTCTGCTACTTCAAGTGCCGATGCAGATGAAGCCAACGAAGGTGTTGCCAAACCTAGTGCGGCAGTACCTACGCTTAGTTTTTGAATAAACTTTCTCCGGTTGGTTTTCATAAGGGTTGTGTTGTTTGTACACAATTAAGGTATTTAACAGCAATCTTCCCCTGATTTTATGACAAATGGCCGCGTCATCCACGCTACCAAAACATCTGCCCGATACTTTGCCTTTTTTTATCGACAGACTGCTTTTTATTAAGCGTTGGGTTTTGATGTAAGGTCTTATCCAGGTAAAAGCTACCGATACAATTGTCATGCATGAGAAGGTTGATTGGAGTATTTGTTTTTTTCAGGAACGGCTACGTTGCCAGATAGAAGTTGAAAAAGACACCGAACGTGAAATTGTGATGAACTGGGAGAAGCTTGAATTTTCTCTTCCTTTCAAAACGAGCAAATGACAAGTCTTTGCACCGGCATGGATTAGTGAATTCCTTTTATAATCTTTGACGAATGGAAAACCGCAAAGGAAAGTTCTGGGCACTTTTACCCCTCATCTCTTTTATCATCATCTACCTCGTCACATCATTGGTGCTGAATGATTTTTATAAAATGCCCATTCTGGTGGCGTTTCTGTTTTCGGCCATCATCGGATTTGTATTGTATCCCAAAATTCCATTTCATCATAAAACCGAAGAGTTTTCAAAAGGTGCAGGTGATTCAGGCATCATGTTGATGATTCTTATCTTCTTATTGGCGGGCGCTTTCGCGGAATTGAGTAAAAGCATCGGTGCCGTGCAGGCCACCATCAACTTCGCATTGTCTTATATTTCTCCCAGTCTTTTAATTGCCGGACTTTTTCTTACCGCGTGTTTTATTTCACTTTCTCTGGGAACTTCAGTTGGGACAATTGTTGCTTTGGCTCCTATTGCTTCTGGAATAAATGATTCCTTGCCGGGAACACTGGCCATTAATCTCGCTGCGGTTGTAGGTGGCGCCATGTTTGGCGATAACCTTTCCATGATTTCGGATACAACCATTGCTGCTACGCGAACGCAGAATGTAGAGATGCGTGCTAAGTTTAAAGTTAACTTTTGGATCGCACTGCCGGCCGCAGTCATTACGTTCATTCTTTATGCGGTTACCACCAACCTGCCCAACTCAAGCGCGGGCGTTCATGAATATTCTTTTATTTATATCGTCCCCTATCTCTTCATATTCACCGCAGCCTTGTTGGGCATGAATGTCATTTGGGTGTTGATTGCAGGAATAATTCTTTCGCTGCTCATTGGTTTAATTGGCGCCCATCTCAGCATCTGGCAAATGATCAACGCCATAAACGGAGGCATGGCTTCCATGTTCGAGCTCAGTCTCATTTGCATCGTGATTGGTGGAATTGTCGGCCTGATCCGGTACTATGGAGGCATTGATTTTATCCTGCATCATATTTCATTGAAGATCAAATCTGCGCGGGGAGGTGAGTTGGGAATTGCGTCACTGACCGCACTTGTCAATGCAGCGCTGGCCAACAACACGATCACCATTTTAATTGCTGGTCCCTTAGCAAAAATCATTGCCGACAAAAACAACGTTGACCCAAGACGAAGCGCCAGTATTCTGGATACCATCTCGTGCTTTGTTCAAGGGTTTCTTCCGTATGGTGCACAGATGCTGGCCGCCATGGCTGTTGCCGGAAGTAGAATTACTCCACTCGATCTCATGGCCAATCTTTACTACCCTTATTTATTAGGCGCGAGCACCATCGTATTTATTTTGATGGGCCAGCGAAAAAAGATAACCACAGTTAAAGGGAACTAGCCAACTACACCGTTCTAGAGAATATTCAATCCGGCCAGAAGCAAGTAGGCCAGCAAAGCAAACACCAAACCAACGTGAACAAACAACCAGATGCGCTGGTAGTGCGGTCGGTCATTCCATTTTATTTTTTGATCAAACGGATCGAAAATTAACGCAATGCCTAAATTGGACATGGCACTTGCAACATCGCCCCTGATGAAAAAATAAATACTTAATAGCACAAAAGCGCCATACATTGAGCGATTAAACATGACGGATCTGTCTCTCGTGCCGGAAGTTTCCTTAGTCGTAGTCATACTGGTTATTTAATTGTTTTCCAATTAGTAGAGCAGCCTGCGGCACAATTACATCACCGCCAATTATTTTTTATAACTATTTTTTTCAACCCGTGTAATAATCAAAAGGCTCGTGCTACTCATATCAGGAGAATAGAAAATCAAATTGAAGGGATTTTAAAAACCGGCTATGCTTAACATTCCTGTCCCAAATCGGTTTATTAATTGTCGAAGGCTGGAATAATGGCATCAGAAAGGGAGTTTACTGAATTGGTTGAACAAAACAGGGGCATCATCTATAAAGTGATACGCATGTATGTGCGCCATGAGGAAGATGAAAGAGATCTGTTTCAGGAAATTCTTTTTCAAGCCTGGAGATCATTTTCAAACTTCAAAGGGCAGTCAAAATTTTCAACGTGGTTGTATCGCGTTGCCTTGAATACGGTGTTGACATTTAAGAGAAGGCCGGCAAAGGTTGTCACCGATGAAAACTTTGAGTCGCTTCCCCTGGCAGCCGACCACAGCTACAATGATGAAACAGAAGCCCTCTATCATGCCATTCGTGAATTGGGCGATATCGACCGAATGATCGTCATGCTTCACCTGGATGGATATTCAAATGAGGAAGTAGCCGACATCTCCGGATTAACGAAGAACAACGTTGCCGTGAAATTGCATCGTATCAAAGAAACGCTTACCACAAAACTTAACGATTTGCCGTGATGGATTTGCAGGAGGTTTGGAAAAAGTTAGAAACAGATAAACTGGAAAAGCCTGTGCTGGGATCGGTTGAGATACGTAAAAAATCAAAGCACCCCGTTCAGAAACTAAAGACAGCCTATCTGCAAGCAACAGGTATCTCTGTTGCTGCTTTGATCATGTTTGGCATTCTATTTTTTCGATTTCATGAGCCGCTAGTAAAAATCGGACTCACCGCTGTGATAGCAGGGTACATCTTCTTCTTAGTGACCAATTTTTCCATGTATAGGAAAATCAACGTCTCACTTCCGGTAGATCAAAGTCTGAAAACAGCGCTGCTGCACACGTATAATTTTATCACTGATAACATCCGGTTTCAGGAGCGCACAGCATTGTTCATTTATCCGGTTGCAGCAACAGCCGGCTTCATGGTGGGAGGTTCATCGGGCGGTGGTGATGTCGTAAGGATGATGCAAGACTATAGAATTCTGATCATTCTGATAATTGTTATCATTATACTCACTCCACTTTGCTACTTCCTGGCCAAATGGATGTATCGGATATCGTATGGTAAGTGCCTGGCGGAATTGGAAGGAATGATCGCAGAGCTGGAAAAACCCGATTAACATCAAGCCTGATGTCATCTCGTTCATGAGAATTCTCTACCTTAGAATTCTAATTCATTTAATTATGACCACACAATCCCGTAGAACTTTTTTAGCAAGTGCTGGCGCGTTAACTTTAGGCGCAACCTCAACTTCGTTTGCTATGGAAAAAGAAAATGCCCCACTCGTTCACCACGTATTTTTCTGGCTGAAGAACCCGTCCTCTAAAGAGGATTTGGCAAAACTGCTGGACGGTCTCAGGACACTGAAAAAAATCGAGACGATAAAGATGCTACACATTGGCGTGCCGGCAGCCACAGAAAAAAGAGACGTGGTAGATAACAGCTATAGCGCTTCGGAGTTGATGTTCTTCAATGATCTTGCCGGGCAAAAGACCTATCAGGACCATCCGATACACCAAAAGTTTATTGCCGACTGCTCTCACCTATGGGAAAAGGTGATTGTCTATGATACCATCTCGGCTTAACGGCCGTCTTCTACCCACTTCTTAAAAGCAGTTGCCTTCTCGCGACTAATGTCAAGTTCGAGACTGTGTGGTGGTTTGGTTTGCACCGCCAGTCCCTTGTGTGTTGTTTTTATTCGAGCTACGGCTTGAATGTGAATTAAGTATTGCCGGTTCACACGAAAGAACTTTTCGGGATCGACAAGACTTTCTATTTCATCGAGCGTTGGGTGCTCGCTGATCAACTTCTCATTTTGGTGGGTATGTATAAAAATCAATTCTTCTTTATGAAAGATCATGATCTCGTCCACGTTTACCGGCACGAGGCTATTGCGCTGCACTGAAAGAAACCGCTCCTTAAATTTCCGTTGCTCTTTTCCCCATTGGCCCAGTAATGTTTTTAACTGATCATCAATGTGAGTACTGTGCGAAATTCCTTTATACTTGGTTAGAGCACCCTGCAATTCTTTATCATCAATCGGCTTTAACAGATAGTCGATGCTGTTTAGCTTAAAGGCCCTGATGGCATAAGCATCATAAGCAGTTGTGAAAATAATCGGGCACTGCACGTTCATGTTTTCAAAAATATCGAAGCTGATGCCGTCCGATAATTGTATGTCAGATAAAATCAGATCGGGCATCGGATGCTCACTAAACCATTTGCGTGAAGCCGAAACACTTGGCAAAGGTCCGAGCACTTCCGCGCCTGGCTCGAGCCGAACAAGAAGGTTTTTTAAATTTTTTGCCACCAACGGTTCGTCTTCTATGATCAGAATTTTCATACTCAAATCAAGGGAATTTTAACATTAAATCGGTCTTCAAGTTCTTCAATAATCACCGGACGTTCCGTAAGGAAAGCGTATAGTGATTTCAGATTTTCCAAACCCAGCTTGTTTGAGGTTTCCACTGTTCGTCTCTTTTGCAGATTATTACTAATGACAAGATAATCGCCTGATGAAAAAATATCAATATTCAAGGGCCTGTCCTGATCAATCACGTTATGCTTGATCGCATTTTCAATTAATATTTGCAGTGTTACGGGAACAATGGCCCGATCATTCATGCCGCTTGAAATATCAAACTTTATTTTCAATGCACCACCAAAACGGGTTTCAATCAGAAAAACATAATTCTTGATAAAATCCAGTTCTGTCTGCAAGCTCACGAAATTCTTGTCTTTATTCTGAAGCACATACCGATATACTTTCGACATGTGCTGTAAAAATTGGGAAGCGAGTTGTTGGTTCTCGGTAATTAAACTATTGAGTGATGTGAGCGCATTGAATAGAAAATGTGGATTGAGTTGGTTCTTTAAATTATCAAACTGCACTTGTGTTTTCTCTTTCTCCAATCGTTCTGTCATGCGAATAGATTCCTTCCACCGATCAATAAAGTAATCCAGAAAAAAGATCGCATTCAAACCTAATGTTGCCAGCACGTACATTACCCAGGTAGATGCCATGAACATACTGTCCAGAGGGAAGTCGAGATTCGGCTCGCCAAATTTGTAGATGCCGTAGCGAACCAGCAATGCAAACAACGCTCCAATCGCGAGTTGAACCAGCACCCGCTTTGGAATACTCTTTTCAAACGGGATAAGCTGATTGAGCTTCCGGTTGACAAAAGTGAGGAATTCCCACGTTACCGAAATTAAGATGAGGGCTGTAAAGAACAGAATTACGTTGAACTCCATACTAAACCTCCCCGAAAGCCATCGCACAATAAAACCAACAATGGATCCTGCCAGGATAATGCTGTAGGTTCGAATGATTTTATTTATCCTTTTCTTGCTCATCATTTGGCAGGGCGCATTTCCTTTCGATTATCATTTCGATTCCTGACCAACTTGCTGGCCTGCTCCTCCTTCATCACCAGAATGAGGTTTTGGTTGGCGATTTGAAAAAGTTTCAAATAAGAATTCTCAGAACTAAAGTTGTAACTCAAAGCAGCTTTTAGATTTCTCATACTGATATTGTTTTACGTAAGACAACTATGTTATCAAACACCCCTATTTATTCGCATTTCCGTTTACAATCTGTCCGTCACTCATTTCTATAATTCGATCTGACTTATGAGCAAACTCTTCATCGTGTGTCACCGCAATAATCGTTTGGTGATACGTGTGCGTCAGTTCACTGAAGATATTAAACACCACATCAGAATTATAAGTATCCAAATTGCCAGTTGGCTCATCGCCCATTATAATGTCCGGATTGTTGATGAGCGCTCTCGCAATAGCTACTCGTTGTTGCTGCCCTCCCGATAGTTTGCTCGAGCGTTTTAACGCCTGCTCGTGCACACCCAATATTTTTAACTTCTCATAAGCACGCTGCTCAATTTCTTCATGCGATTGATCTCCTCGTTTCAAAGCAGGAATCATTACATTTTGCAACACGGTAAACTCAGGCAACAAATAATGAAATTGAAAAACAAAACCGATGTGTGTGTTTCTGAATTGCGCCAGCTGATTTTGATTCATGCCAGTCAACCGTTCTCCCGCTATTTCAAGTTCACCCTGATAGTCGGAATCCATTGTTGAGAGCACGTACATCAATGTTGACTTGCCGCATCCTGATTTACCCACGAGTGACAGAAACTCTCCTTTGTTCACAGTCAAATCAATGCCCTTCAATACCTGAAATTTTTCAGGTTCATAAAAGTATTTGGTAATCTGATGGGTCTTTAAAACATTCATGTTATTGCCCTCTTAAAATTTCGATGGGATCAACATTGGCCGCTTTGCGCGATGGCATATAACCTGCCAGCGCGGTAGTGGTCACACCAAACACAATTCCGATGAGATAATATTTCGGGTCGAAGTTGACAGGAAAATGATCCAGACTTACAACGTCTCCGCCATTGAAGGGTGCTCTTGAAATTAGATAAGAAAGTAAAAAGCCAATAAGTAAACCTGCGCAACTTCCAAGCAACCCAATGACAAGCGATTGTATCATAAAAATCGTTCTCACATCGTTGCCGGCAAATCCCATCGCTTTTAAAATGGCAATATCTTTCATCTTATTATAGATCGTCATATTAAGAATATTGTAGATGCCAAACCCCGCTACAATGAGCAGTGTAAACGACACCGCATAGGTAATGATGTTTCGAATAATCATGCCCGTAAGAAAAGTGGAGTTGGCCGTCTCCCAGTCTTCGGCTTTGTTGTTAAATTTATTTTCCAGCTCAATTGCCAAAGTCTTCGCTTCTAACCGATCTTTCAATTTCATATTGATGTCGGTGATGAAGGACTGATCTTGTTGCAGGATGGTTTGCACCATTCCGATGTTGGCATAACTCCGCACGTTATCTACTACGCCAATCCCCATCTGAAAAATGCCAACAATCTTTAGGGTGCGCGTAAAACCTTGTGGAGTCGTAATGACCACACGATCGCCATTTTGCGCATTCAGTTTCTTCGCAAGTCCTTTTCCCATGATAATGCCGTCATGGTTAGATAACAAGTCTTCAATCCGGCCTTGCTTCATTTTCGATCGCAACCCAAAAAGCTTGTCCTCTTCCAGTATTTCAACACCCAATATGTTTCCCGGCAATTGAACGGACCCATAGTTGTAAAACACTTGTGACGATAGCATGGGTGCCACACCGCTGGTCCGTTTGTCTTTTCTGATAAGCTCAATGATCTGATTGGCGTTTCTCACCTTGGCACTTTCATTCTTGGGCTTTTGGTGATACACAACGTTTATCCCTTTCGGATTTAAACTTTCCAAAATACTTTGCTTAGTGGCTGTTACATCATGGTAAATATGAATATCAGGAGATGACGTCATCGAAATCTCTTCGGTGAATTGATTGAGGCCTGTCATCAAACTCACCAGAGCGATGAACATGCCAATACCGAAGGTAACGCCCAACATGGCTACAATAGTTTGCTTGGGCTTGCTCACCAGATGCACTCTTGCAATTTCCATGGACAACTTCAAGCTCTGAATATTCATCGCCATCCGTTTACTTTTTTAAAATCAGATTAGTCGTTGAATCGAGACCTTCGGTTATCTCAACCTCATCCAACGTTTCTATGCCACGTGTCACTTTCACCTTTCGCTCTCCGTTTGCGTTCTTGATCCAAATAGAATCACCTGCCAAAAGCAAAGACTTCGGCACAACAAGCGCTTTATCTTTTTTGCGAACAATAATATTTGCCTCCACAGCCAACCCCGAAAAGCCGGCAGGCAACGGCTCTTCCAGGCTTGCATCTACACGTAATGATTGTTGCCGCGTATCAATCAATGGATATACTTTTTTTATTTTGGCATTGAAAATTTTCTGAGGATAGGCATCAATCTTAACCGCCACCTCCTGCCCGATCTTTACGCGTTGTACATCCAGTTCATCTACGGTTAGCTTCAGGTAAAAATCATTCCCTTTGCCTACGATGGCAACCGCTTCGCTTCGCCTTACCAATTCACCCTGTTCCTTCATAATCCGAAACACGACACCATCCACATCACTTCGCAATTCATATCGACCCGACTCTTCCTGCGCAATCCTCCACTGACTCTCCGCATTTTGCAAAGCGAGATACAAGTCGTTCTTCGTTCTCTCCAATCGATTGGCCTGCAACGCATAGTCATTCTTAGAATTCTCGTAGATAAGTTTTATCCGATCATATTCCGCTCGGGATGTGGCATTGGCCTTCCACAAATTGCTGTACCGCGAGAAATTGAGAGAATCAAATTGATACTTCATTCGGGCGCTTTCCATAACGGTTTTCAGTTCTCGTATCACGGGTGAATTCTCGTCATAGTTTCTCCTGGCCATCTCATACGACTGCTTTGAAAGCATATATCGCGCGTCTTGCTGATTACTTTCCAACACCATCAAGGCCTGACCTTTCTTTACCGTCTCACCTTCCTTCACGCGGATTTCAACGACATTACCATCAACCAGCGAAAACAGTTGATACTCCTGATCAGATACGACAAAGCCAGAAGCATAAACGGCCTCCAGCAACGGCTTCACCTCAGGGTTTAAATGGTCTTTCTTGGTCGAGCAACTGAACAGTACGCCCGAAAAAATGATCAATAGAATCTTTTTCATAAACATGACCTCACAATGTACGGCTTTAGCGCCCTGATGAGCACGAGGGTTTGATTGAAACGGGGAATTTGACCATTGAAGTGTTTCAAATAAAAATTGAAGTGAAAGCTATTAACCGTTCAAATCAACTTATTTTCGCAAAAAACATTTCGTTATCAAGCGCCAACATCTATTTGCTTACCTCAGCCTCGCGGGTATCTGCCTACTTTGGGGCACCACTTTCCTAGCGATCAGGATCGGAGTAAAAGATTTTCCTCCGTTTTTGTTTGCAGCCATCCGACAGATTAGTGCCAGTGCCCTGCTGTGTAGCATCGTTATCATAACTCAACGGCCAAAACTCCCGTCATTCAGCCATATCCTTCAAATGGCCGGTTTGGGTTTTTTGATGATAACGATGGGCAACGGCCTCGTGTCGTGGGCCGAAGTTTTTGTGGACAGTGGCATTGCTGCTATCATCTGTTCGATCATGCCCGTGCTTGTGATTTTGATTAATCTCGCTGTCGATCGATCAGACCGACCCAATGCACTCATCATCATTGGAGTATTGACAGGCTTTGCCGGAATAATCCTGATCTTCAGTGAACACCTGCAGAGTTTTACAAATACCAACTACACGATTGGAATCGTTTTGATTTTTCTAGCCATAGTGGGATGGGCAATTGGCAGCCTGTTTGCGAAAAAATCCAATCAGAATTCCAACATATTTCTAAATGCCGGCATACAAATGTTTTTTGGTGGATTGTGGTGCGTGCCTTTGAGTCTTGCGTTTGATGATCTTTCTGATATCCATTGGACATCACCTACGGTTTACTCATTGATTTATCTGATTGTATTCGGATCCACAGTGGCTTATGCGTTATATTTTTATACCATTACACATTTACCTTTAACAATTGCTTCTCTTTATTCTTACATCAATCCACTCGTAGCGGTGGTACTGGGCTTCTTAATTTTAGATGAAAAATTAAATTTTAAAATTGGGCTGGCGTTCGTGGTAACAGTTGTTGGAATTTACATGGTGAACCGTGGCTACCAGCAGCAAAGGCGAAAAATTGAATTCGAAAAATCATCATCATGATTTCAAAAATCATTTTTCATGAGGTTGAAAAAAAGCAGTCCGCTGTTTTTTCTATTCTCATTCCTTCCTGGAATAATCTTGACTATCTCAAGTGTTGCGTTGACAGTATCCGAAAGAATTCTCGTTACGATCATCAAATCATTGTTCATATCAATGAGGGGAAGGATGGAACGTTGGATTGGGTAAAAGGTCAAAATCTGAATTACACGTATTCCCAGGAAAATGTGGGCGTTTGTTACGGCTTCAATGCGCCTTCATCATTGGCAAAAACTGATTATGTCGTGATGTCAGATGATGACTACTACTTTGCCCCCGACTGGGATCACTACCTATTGGAAGAGATCAAATCAATCGGCCACGAATATTTTTGTGTCACGGGCACCATGATTGAGCACAGTCCCACACAGTACAATAGCATTCTCGCTCCTTTTGATTTTGGAAAAACGGTTCATGATTTTCAGGAAGAAAAATTCCTAAAAGAATTTAAAGAAATACCATTTACGGATTGGACGGGCGGCAATTGGTATCCGATGGTGCTGCATCGAAAAATCTGGACGTTGATTGGTGGATTGAGTGTTGAGTTTACACCAGGCATGGCTTCCGATCCGGATATGATGATGAAGCTCTGGCATTGCGGTGTGCGTTATTACAAGGGCGTGAGCAAATCACGCGTATACCACTTTGGATCAAAGAGCACCGCTCGAGTAAAAAAGAATGATGGCAACAAACAATTTCTACTAAAGTGGGGACTTTCAAAATCCACCTTGTTTGAATTCTATTTAAGACTCGGGCAAAAATTCGTTGGCATAACACCAGAGCCAGATGAAAATGAATTTAAAGCGAAACTTCTTCGAGATAAACTGAAGAGATTATTCTCGGTCTGGAAAAAAGATTGAGTATCAATTCCAATGCTTAGGCATCACCAGCCTTTTCGAATCACCTCACACACGTAGTTGACGTTTTCTTCCGTCATTCGATTGTGCATCGGCAACACAATATAATTTTCTTCAACAGCATCCATATTCGGTAGATCATCCCTACGACCTCCCAATACGGAATACCGATCATTGCGATAATGAACTTGACCCGATTCGATTTTATGATCGCGAAGGTTTTTCATAAAGTCCATTCGCTTTTCTACAAGGCTCGTGCACAACCAGGCTGCATGCGTGCGATCGGTATGTTCAGCGCCAATGAGTTTGATCCCGCTGGCGTTTTTTAATCCTTTTCGATATGCTTGAAATAATTTTTGACGGTGAGCAAGTGTCGAATCAAATTCATGTAATGCCGCGAGGCCCATTGCCGCGCCAATGTCGGTCATCTGATACTTGTACCCAACTTCCCAAATGTCGTTTTCCCAAATGCCTTTTTGCTTATTGGATCGATCTATGCCAAACCAACGAACCCGCTCGGCCTTTGGCACAATCTCTTTATCCTGAACAATCAGCATTCCCCCGTCACCCGTAGTGATATGCTTGATGGCCTGAAAAGAAAACATGGTGAACTCAGAAATCTCTCCGATTTTCTTTCCTTTATAAGTTGCGCCAAGAGCGTGCGCTGCATCTTCAATAATTGGAATATTATATTCCCGGGCAATTGCTCTCAGTTCGTCCATATCGCACGGCAGACCACCATAATGAACGCAGACAATAGCTTTGGTTTTATCATTGACCAGTTGTCGTACATGCTCAACGTTGATATTTAGCGTGTGCGGATCTACATCGGCAAAACGAAACTTTACGCCCATGTATAAAAATGGAATCGTGGTAGCAGTACAGGTAAATACTGGTGTAATTACTTCGTCTCCTTCTTTCAAGTCGGCAAGAATATACGCGAGGTGAAGAGCATCTGTGCCCGAGCCAACTGCAAGCGAAGTGCCTTCACCAGCAAACTTTTCTGAAAATTCTTTTTCAAACTGTGCTACGCGCGGACCTTGTCCAATCCATCGTGATTGAAGAACCTTGGTCACCTCCTCAATAGCTGCCTTTGGAACATGTGGATAAAATAACACAATACCCTCCTTCTCATCCATGACGGGCATCTCGTTCATTGGCTTCTCTTTCTGGCTCTTTTGCATACAATTAGATCGTTACAAAAATAAACTTATTTGCCCGACCTACCACAACAAAAAGAGGCCCTCATCGGGCCTCTTTAAGTAGGTTCTTACTATCTAATTGTTTGGCTGAGGAGTTGTTCTCAGGTAAGGCTTAATACGTTTATATCCCTTTGGAAATTTAGCAGCAATGTCTTCGTCCTTAACCGCCATCGTTATGATGACGTCCTGGCCTTGTTTCCAATTGGCAGGTGTAGCCACGCTATAGTTGGCCGTAAGTTGCAAACTGTCTATTACTCGGATAATCTCATCAAAATTCCGACCCGTGCTGGCAGGGTAGGTAATCATGAGCTTTATCTTTTTATCCGGACCGATAATAAAAACCGATCGCACCGTAAACTTGTCTACCTGGGGATGAACCATGCCATACAAGTTGGCGATCTCAAATTTTGGATCGGCAATTAATGGATAATTCACAACCGTGTTCTGTGTTTCGTTGATGTCTCCAATCCATTTCTGATGAGATTCTAATGGATCTGCACTAATGGCCATGACCTTTACATTTCGCTTGTCAAACTCCGCGCGCAGCTTTGCCACTGCCCCGAGTTCCGTAGTACAAACGGGTGTAAAATCAGCAGGGTGAGAAAATAGAACTCCCCAGCTTGATCCCAGCCACTCATGAAATTTGATTTTTCCTTCCGTTGTTTCGGCCAGAAAATCTGGCGCAATATCACCTAGTTGTAGTGCCATAAGTTTTGAAGTTGTTTTGTGATTAGAAACGCTAATCTATACTTTTTGTCTATGGATTTAATAGATTAATTCAAAATTTTCAAATCCTCCTCACCCCTTTTTGGCGCTGAAGAATTTCGGCCAGTGTACTTTCTGATAAAATCCGCAAGGTGTCATCTCTCACACCAATGAAAACATCTCTGATTCCGCAATTCTTTTCATCCCTGCATTCCTCACAGGGCTCATAATAATTAAGTGACACACAAGGAAGCATCGCGATGGCACCATCCATCAATCTCATGATCTCGATCAAGTTTACATCCTCCGGCTTCCTGTATAAATAGTAGCCTCCTCCCTTGCCCTTTTTGCTGTGCAAAATTTTTGCGTTGCGAAGTTCCAAAAGAATGGCCTCCAGAAACTTTTTAGGAATGTGTTGCTGTTCAGCAATATCTTGTATGTGAACAGGCCCTTGTTGGTAGCGCTCGGCTAGGTAAACCAAAGCGTGAATAGCATATTTGCACTTCTTCGATAGCATAATAAACACTACAAGATATACTTTTTGCGAATAATTATAATTTTACCCCAATTTTAGGGATCACTGCCGAGATAGCTCAGCTGGTAGAGCAACGGTTTCGTAAACCGTAGGTCGTGGGTTCAAGTCCCATTCTCGGCTCTTAATTACTTTTTTGTGATCATTTCAAAACCCAAAACCGGTACGCTGGTATCTTTCACAATCTTCATGATCATCAGCCTGTTGGTTCTCGCCATGAACATTCTGGTGCTTATAAAAGACCCTCAGCCTGCATGGTATACCTATCTGATCATTTCAGTCCTTACACCAATTGTGCTTTTTGTGTTGTACAAAATATTCATTCGATATAAAGTGGTCAGGTTGGGAAACAATCAGCTAGAATTGACCTTCCCTGTCTTGAGAAGTGCAAAGAAGTATCCGTTGGATCAAATCGAACATTGGTCGGAGCATATCGTGAAGACCGGCAAAAATTCCGTGTACAAAGAGTTAGAGATCAAACTTCGTGACGGCTTGAAGTTAACCATGGGCCATAAGGAATACACTGAGTATCCTCGCATCGTCCAGTATCTTGGTCAAAAACTCCCCAAAAAGAAGCATTGAGATGCATAAAGCCAATTCGTTGGTAAAGTTTCAAATCCTTTTTACTTTTGCCCGCCTTAGATTTAAGGTAAGTCCATCGCTCTTTAAAAGAAAGGAGCTTAATGCCCAGGTGGCGAAATTGGTAGACGCACTACTTTGAGGTGGTAGCGCCCGTAAGGGTGTGCTGGTTCGAGTCCAGTTCTGGGCACCGATACTTAAATCTAAACCAAATGATCCGCTGAAATAAGAGGCTCATTAGTTGGTTAAGCCGAAGTGGTGAAATTGGTAGACACGCACGTTTCAGGGGCGTGAGCCGTAACAGGTGTGCGGGTTCGAGTCCCGCCTTCGGCACGAAAAAAGAGGTTCGCAAGCGCGAACTTCTTCTTTTTTGTACCCGGATATTTCCAAGCAAATAAAAAACCATTCCAGTTTCCTGGAATGGTTAGCTATATATTTTAACCTGCAGGTTAGATCCTCGATTCCTTCACCACCTTCTTTTGGGGGGCTTTTGAATACGTGGGGCACGAATAAGTAGCGCATGCTGACATCATAACAGCAACTACCACAACCAATAGCACAACTGATTTTTTCATAGACGTTTGTTTTTTGTGAGGCAAAATTATGCCTTCACTATTTTCATTTAACGCACATAACGCCAATTTTCTTACATGGGTTCCTTATATTTCTAAAAATTAGATCCTACGAAAAGAAACAGAAACTGCTGATTCTTGGTTATTAAACAAATCCGCAAATAAATAATGATAGGATATCGTTTTTCAAAATTTTCTCCTCCTCCCGAAGATCAAAAAACTGATTTTGAAAAGCTACTTAAGATCTTCATGCAATTGGCGTTGATCACCTCTGGCGACATAGCCGAAGCGCTGCAGTGGTTAACAGAAGTAGATAAACAGTATAAACTCACCAATGAAAACTATGGCATAGGAGATTTTATAGAAGATTTTAAGAAAAACGGTTTCATTACTGAGGGCCCCAATGGCGAAATGAAATTGAATGCAAAAGGTGAACAAAATCTTCGGCAATCGGCTTTGGAAGAAATCTTCGGCAAGCTCAAAAAGACGAAAGATGGAGAACACAAGACCCATCACAATGGCCGCGGAGACGAACCAACTACAGACAGGAGAGACTACGAATTTGGCGATACACTGGAACAGATCTCAATGACCGACTCCCTGAAGAATGCTCAGGTCAATCATGGTGTAGATGATTTCTACATGACCCAGGAAGATCTTGAGGTGATCGAGAATGAATACAAAACTCAGACATCAACGGTGTTGATGATTGATATTTCTCACTCCATGATTCTTTATGGAGAAGATCGGATTACGCCAGCCAAAAAAGTGGCAATGGCATTAGCGGAATTAATCACTAAAAAATATCCCAAAGACACTCTTGATATTTTGGTGTTTGGCGATGACGCCTGGCAAATTGAAATAAAAGATCTTCCCTACCTTCAGGTAGGACCGTATCACACCAATACGGTAGCCGGTCTTGAACTTGCAATGGATATTTTACGCAAGCGAAAGAATGCGAACAAGCAGGTTTTCATGATCACTGATGGAAAGCCAACGTGTATAAAGCAAGGCATCAAATACTACAAAAACAGTTTCGGTCTTGATCACAAAATCCTGGCAAAGACGCTCAACCTGGCTGGTCAGCTAAGAAAATTAAAAATACCGGTCACCACATTCATGATCGCCACCGACCCTTACTTAAAAGCATTTGTCAGAGATTTCACGAAGGCTAACAATGGCAATGCTTATTACAGCAGCTTGCAGGGATTGGGAAATCTTGTGTTCGAAGACTTCAAGAAAAATAAACGAAAAAAATTATAACCTTAACCGAATCGCCATACATCTGCATGAAGGATCATAAAAACATTAAGACCATTGCCCAACTGAAAAGTGCGGGTTACAAATCAAAAACAATCAAAGACGAACTCCGGCAAAATCTGATTGAAAAATTACAAAACAAGGAAAATGTATTTGAGGGAATCTGGGGTTACGAAGAAACTGTAATTCCCGATTTGGAACGCGCGATTTTGGCGGGTCACGATGTTAATTTACTGGGCCTGCGTGGTCAGGCAAAAACTCGCCTGGCAAGGTTGATGATACATCTGTTGGATGAATATATTCCCATCATTGCTGGATCAGAGTTAAATGACGATCCGCTGAATCCGATATCCCGCTACGGAAAAGATAAAATATCAGAATCAGGAGATGCTACTCCAATAGAGTGGGTTCATCGCGATGATCGTTACTCAGAAAAGCTTGCAACGCCAGATGTATCCATAGCCGATTTAATTGGTGATGTTGATCCGATCAAAGCCGCAACTTTAAAATTACCCTATTCAGATGAACGTGTGATCCATTTTGGTTTAATCCCACGGTCGCATCGCTGCATCTTCGTGATCAATGAATTGCCGGATTTGCAGGCTAGAATTCAAGTTGCATTATTTAACATTCTTCAGGAAGGAGACATTCAAATTCGTGGATTCAAGATAAGATTACCCCTTGATCTTCAATTTGTGTTTACCGCCAACCCAGAAGACTATACAAACCGCGGAAGCATCGTAACACCACTGAAGGACCGCATACACAGCCAGATCATTACGCACTATCCAAAAACGCTCGATATCGGTAAGAAGATCACGCAACAAGAGGCTCACATTCGTGAAGAACAAAAGAAGATCATCTCAGTTTCCGATATCGCTAAAGATCTTGTGGAACAAATCGCTTTCGAAGCGCGCAAGAGCGAATATGTAGATGCGAAGAGTGGCGTTTCAGCAAGGCTTACTATTTCAGCTTATGAAAACCTGGTAGCCGGTGCCGAGCGCAGATGCATTATCAATAACGAAAAAAATACATTTATCAGGATTTCAGATTTCATCGCTGTTATCCCATCGATTACTGGAAAAGTTGAACTCGTTTACGAAGGTGAACAAGAAGGCCCTGGAATCGTTGCGCAAAATCTTGTCGGTAAAGCCATCCGTACTCAATTCGTTAACTACTTTCCAGATCCAGATAAATTCAGAAAGCAAAAAGAAAAAAGCCCGTATAAAAAAATTTCAAACTGGTTTGGCGATGGAAATACAATTGACCTGCTTCACGACCAAACTAATCAGGATTACGAGAAGCAATTGAAAAGTGTGCCCGGCCTTCTTGATCTGATAAATGAATATCACAAATCACAGGATCAAAATACTAAACTCTTCCTTATGGAGTTTGCCCTTCATGGATTGGCTGAGTATAGCCTCATCAGTAAGCACAATCTTGCTAATGGTCTTCAGTTCAAAGATCTTCTCAGCAGTATGTTCAGTATGCCAAAGGCTGGTCAGCCCGATGATGACGAAGAAAATGAAGATGATGACTTTAAAGGCTTGCGATAATCCTTCATCTTAAGAATGTTAAAAAGAGTTAGTTTTCGGAAATGTCTAGTTACGATCAAATCGAAACTCAACTCAATAGCAGCCCAGAGCAGTTAAGATTAGATCGCTCCAGAATTTTGGAGTTGAAAAAATTAGTTGCAAAAGGTGAAGGTCCTCATGTAGAATTTAAACGCAAGGCCGCTCATCCGGATAAAATCGTGCACGAACTTATTGCATTCGCCAATACGGAGGGGGGAGTGCTTGCGGTAGGAGTTGACGATAACAAAAGCATCCCTGGCACAAAGTATCCGGAAGAGGAGTTACATGCAATTAATACCGCAATCGAAAAGTATTGTAGACCCAGGCTTCACTTCTCCGAGGAAATTATCAGGATCACCGACAAACATTTTGTACTTCTACTCCATGTTCCGAAAAGCGAAAAGCCTCCACACTATTTTGTGATCGCACCCGATTCGAAAGAATGCTATATCAGAGTTCAGGATAAGAGCATGAAGGCAAGCCGTGAAATGCGGGAAATCATCAGAAGATCAAGATCAAAAAACGGGGTGAAGTTTACCTACGGTGAAAAAGAAACTCAACTTATAAAATACCTGAGTCAAACGCCTTCCATCACGCTTTCCGAATTCAGGAAACTAAGTTCTCTTAATCGTTTTAACGCATCTAAGAAATTGATCCTACTGGTGTTGGCTCACGTTCTGAAAATCACGCCTACCGAAAAAGGTGATTTGTACTCAAGGTTTTAGCGCCAATACCTTCAAGCATCTCATTACGGATTCACAAAAGTTTAATCTAAACAATTGTTTATTTCCCAACACTTTCGTTAGATTTATTCAATTGATTGAATGTCGCGAAGAAACGTTTCATACTTGCTAGTGCTTTTATCCTGGTAAGAAAACGTGTCTTCGCGATTTTTTTATGTGTTGTTGAACCCCTCGTTTACCTATGGCAAAAAAAGACAAAAAGATTTTCGTGCTCGACACCTCTGTCATCATCTATGAACACAATAGCATACTCAACTTCGATGAACATGACGTTGGTATTCCCATTACAGTGCTTGAAGAACTAGACAATTTTAAAAAAGGTAACGACACTAAAAATTTTGAGGCTCGAGAATTTATACGCCTTATTGATAAGCTGGCGAAAGATCAGATGCTGCATCACTGGCATCCGATCAATGGTAAAGGCAAGGGCAATTTCAAAGTGGTGATGGACACTGGCGGCACTGGTCAGGTAGACGCCAACAAAGTATTCAATGAAGACAAAGCTGATCACCGGATTTTGAATTCTGCTCTCCTCCTTCAAAAAGAAGAGAAAGGCAGGAAGGTAATTCTCGTATCAAAGGATATCAACCTTCGACTCAAAGCGAAAGCGCTTGGACTGGCAGCCGAAGATTACACAACCGGCAAAATTCAGAATATCAGTTCGCTCTACACGGGCAGCAGAGTTGTCGAGGAAATCGATCCTGCCATGATCAACTTGCTTTACGACAAGGGTTACTGCCCTCCAAATGAAGTGTTGGGAAAAGAAAAGCCACTGAAAAATCATTACTACATTTTAAAAAGTGGAAAGAAGTCGGTGCTTGCCTTTTACAATTCGGCCAACGGCATGGTTGAGCAGGTCGAGAAACGAAATGCCTATGGGATCAAGCCGAGAAATGCCGAACAAGCTTTTGCCATTCACGCGGTTTTGAAGCCGGAGATTAAATTGGTATCCATGCAAGGTGTTGCCGGCACCGGCAAAACGTTGATTGCATTAGCAGCAGCACTGGAACAAAAACGAGAATACAAACAAATCTATCTGGCAAGACCTATTGTTCCTTTGAGCAACAAAGACATCGGCTATCTGCCTGGCGATATCAAGTCGAAATTGAATCCCTACATGGAGCCACTTTGGGATAATCTTAAGTTTATTCAAAACCAGTACAGTGAAAACGACAAAGAGTATGCGAAGATCACTGAAATGGTGACGAACGAAAAGTTGGTAATCACACCCCTTGCTTACATTCGGGGAAGAAGCCTCTCCAATATTTGCTTCATTGTAGACGAGGCACAAAACCTCACCCCGCACGAGGTAAAAACAATCATTACCCGCGCAGGTGAAAATTGTAAAATCATTTTCACCGGAGACATCCATCAGATTGATACGCCCTATTTGGATTCGCAAAGCAATGGACTGTCCTACTTAATTGATCGACTAAAAGATCACGAACTCTACGCACACATTACGCTTGAAAAGGGAGAAAGATCGGAGTTAGCCAACCTAGCAAACGACCTGTTATAGCGGCTAACCGCATTCTTCTTTACGCTGCAATATTTTCAGAGATTCTGTCTCAAAAAAATAGCCAAAACATCGTTTCTGGCTATTTTTTTGAATTGGGTCCGGAATTACTGCGTAAGATTCCACCTCATTTATTAACGACACCTTGTTTTCCTCTCATAGCGGGTCACAATCTTATCCCCTTCAAAACAGGGCGATTTTACCCTTCCAATTAAGCACTCGTTATTTGCATCATCAATCGAAAACAAAACCATTATGTTACTGTTCACCTGGACGTTTAAATACTTATCGGAGAGTAAAAAAGTAGAATACTTGAGAGATAAAGGCATCATGTTGGGCACACGACTTCGCCAAGGCCGTAAGGTCTATTTGTATATGCTGAAAGACTTTTTTGTAGAGGTTGTTTTTCAGAATGACAACCTTGACATGGAGCCTGAAAAGCTCGAGACTTTTTCAAGTTTGAACAACTTGAATGTTTATCTGGAGAAAGAATTTAGAACTGCCTTCTAATAAAAGTTAGATCTTATTTTTTCCCGAGCGCTTTCAACATCGTTTCGCCAATAAGCGCTGGCGATTCAACAACAAAGATTCCGCATTCACGCATTACTTTCATCTTGGCTGCCGCAGTGTCTTCGGCTCCGCCAATGATGGCACCTGCGTGCCCCATTCGTCTTCCGGGAGGAGCGGTCTGACCCGCTATAAATCCAACTACTGGCTTCTTGTTTCCTGTTTCTTTTATCCAGCGAGCTGCAACTGGCTCGTAACTGCCACCAATTTCTCCAATCATTACGATGCCTTCCGTTTCCGGATCGTTCATCAGTAGCTCTACAGCATCCTTGGTTGGAGTGCCAATAATAGGATCGCCACCAATGCCAATAGCAGTTGTGATGCCCAGCCCGGCTTTTACGATTTGGTCAGCCGCTTCATAAGTCAGTGTGCCCGACTTAGAAACAATTCCAATTTTTCCTTTCTTAAAGACAAACCCCGGCATGATTCCGACTTTAGCCTCTCCTGGGGTTATTACACCCGGACAGTTCGGTCCGATGAGTGTTACCCCTCGCTCCTTTATATACTGTTTCGCAATCATCATGTCTTTGACCGGAATGCCTTCCGTGATCGCAATAATTACCTTGATTCCAGCTTCAGCTGCTTCCATGATAGAATCTGCCGCAAACGCGGGCGGAACAAATATGATCGAAACATCGGCTCCGGTCTTGTCAACAGCCTCTTTAACAGTATTAAAAACTGGTCGTTCCAAATGCACCTGGCCACCTTTTCCCGGAGTTATACCACCTACGACATTAGTTCCGTATTCAATCATTTGACCGGCATGAAATGTTCCTTCAGTACCGGTGAATCCTTGAACAATAACTCGGGAGTTTTTATTGACCAGAACGCTCATAGATTTTGAAATTAGGTGAGGTTACAAAATTAGAACAATAAACTTGTTGGCCAAACGCTGAGCAGGGTCAATAAAAAAGCCCTTCTAAAAGAAGGGCTTAATGTCTTGCTGTTATTTTTTATTTGGGGAGCTTAAACTTGTTTCTCAACAAAAACTCCTCATATGCTTCTTTATAAGAGGGAACATCTGGTGCCATCTTAATGGCTTGCTCATAAGATGTAATGGCGTCAATAAAGAGTTTGTTCTCTTCATAAAAACCAGCCAATATGAATTTGTTCAAAGCGGTTTCCTCTTGCACATCGCCTGTAATTTCAGCTAGTGATTTCTTCACCCTGTCATGATCTGCCTGAGAAAGTTTTTTGATCAAATGCTGCTCCGATTTGCTTTTTGAATCATTTTTTGATTTTACCTCTACCAGGATTGCCGTTTCATTGGCAAATTTCGGATCACTTAAATCAACCTGAAGACTGGTTTCAGGGGTTTCGGTCTTCATCAATTCATCATCAAACATGTTCTTCAATAAGATCGTATAAGGACCACCAGATTTCGAGGCCTCCCAATTGATAATAGCAATGTTGTTGTAGATACCTGAGTACTGATTCTCAGGGAGGAATACTTTAATGTCTTCCAGTCCACGGTGAACGGCTCCTGTTGCGCTGAGTCTGTTCTTTTTAGCTTCTGCCGAGTTGCTGCTCAGAATGAAGTCGGTGTACTTATTTAACACGCTGGTTCCGCCACTAATTTTAGCCGCCAGATCAGCAACTTTATAGCTTCCAGCTTGCTTTAGTTCCATAGGCTTACCCGTGGCATGCACAAGCCCCAAATATGAGTTTTCAGTAATCTTTATCTCATCTCCGGTTTTTAGACTAGCACCGGTTTTTACGGCTTGCCAGGTATCTCCCGATTTGATTTCGTTAGAGCCTTTATTGGCCAGCACTTTAAAGGTGTAATCTTGGCCAAATGCCAATGCACCTACAAAGAATAAGCCAGACGTCACTAAAATTCCTTTTTTCATGGGTTTTGAATGATTATACGTACGAAATTAATGAAAAATCGTGCCAAAATTCGATTTCAAGGAGTTAATACTTGTTCTCTCCGTTTAGTAAGTCTTCGCGTTATCTCATTCTGGAAGCTCTTAAATACGTCATAACTAGGGCCCACCAAAGCCGAAACGCCTATCGCTGTGGTCAAATCGAGTTTAAGATTCCAGAGCGCAAATGCCTGAACAACAATAACCGAGATTAGCAGTAATTCCACGAGCTGAATCACTACAGAAAGGGCATCAAACCAGGCGGGGAGTTTGGTGTCGATCAAAATAAAAAGGGCTACCGTTAGCAGACAGACCAAAAAGGCGGCCAGATTCTGCCCCCATTCGGGAAGCTCATCTATGTAGTCTTCATTTAGAATCATTGTTACGGCATTGGCATGCAGCACGAGTCCAAACATATCAGGGTTTGCACGACCTGCCACTCTCTTGTTCAGCGGAGTAAAGAATTTGTCTTCCCATGCTGGTTGACCCAAATAATCTCCGAGATAACCCAGCAACACAATTCTGTCTTTGAACAATTCTGGTAGCACCTCACCGCGAAGTAACTGATCAGCATCTACCGTATAAAACAACGTTGGATAGTTGCTTGTGCCTGTTTCATCATTCTTCTCGCTTTTGATCCGGAGTTGCATGACCTCCATGTTTCCCCGGAAATTGATCAGTTCTTCTTTTTTATTGCGCGCCAAAAATTTGTTGGCCTTAACTGAATCAAATTGCATGGCTACCTGTACAGAAAAAGCCAATTGTCTTTCACCATTTACATTCCATTGAGGAAATATGGTGCGGCATTGTTTCACGTCCTCTTGATAGGTAGCATCGGTAGGCAGACTTACAAATCCGGGATGCGTGCCTTCAGTGAAGGCAGGATCCGAGTATTCCAACGAGTCGTAAAATTCTACATCAAAATTGGAAAGAGAATCACTCTGGAGCAGCTTCGAACCCAATACAAAATTATTGGCATCGTGAATAGCACTTGCCAGCATCAGATTACCCAGCGTGTCGAGCAAAGCAGGACAATTAAGACTGTCCCGAAGTCCTCCCTCGCAATTAAAGAACCCATCGTATGCAATCACTCTGGGTTTGAATTGATTAAGAATTTGAATCTGTTGGGCTATTTCTCTGCGAGACAAGACCCCAATATTGACCAGCACAATGCGTTCTTCAACCACAGGATTGGGTCTTATCTTTGAGAATGCATAGTCTGTGAGTTCAAAATCCTTTAGCGCTTGACCAATCGAATCGAACGCAGTGAAAATTTTAAAATCAGTAATTCGAGAAGCACCCCAAAGCATTAAAAACACGAATAGGGTGACGGCAAGACTCTGAAACCAAAATTTCTTCATAACGACAATGGGCTAAAAATTGGAACTGAAGGTACTCAGTAAATTTAAAAATTTAGCTTTGTAAGTCCTACGGCATGAAATCTCTTAAAAAGAAGAACATTGATATCGCATACCTGGAAAAAGGTATACTTTCCGGAGATCCGATAATTCTGGCGCAAGCAATTACAGTGATTGAAAGTCAGAGTGAGGACGATCAACGTAATGCAGAAGAGTTGCTTGAAAAAATTCTGCCTAAGACGGGCAACTCAATTAGAGTAGGTGTAACAGGCGTGCCAGGAGTCGGCAAAAGCACCTTTATTGAGGCCATAGGCAAAGAGCTGACTTCGCATCAAAAAAAAGTTGCTGTGCTGGCGGTTGATCCCAGTAGCCGGAAAACCAAAGGAAGTATTTTAGGAGACAAGACACGGATGGAAGAACTATCAAAAGATCCGCTTGCCTTTATTCGACCAAGTGCAACAAGCGGATCACTGGGTGGAGTTACTTCCGCTACCCGAGACTCCATTTTGTTGTGCGAAGCTGCGGGATTTGATGTGGTCATTGTGGAAACTGTTGGTGTGGGGCAATCCGAAATCGAAGTGAGGGACATGACTGATTTTTTTTTATTGTTAATGTTAGCCGGTGCTGGTGATGAGTTGCAGGGCATAAAAAAAGGAATCATGGAAATGGCTGACGGCATTATCATTGCAAAGGCTGACGGAGAAAATATTAACATTGCAAAAAAAGCACAGGCAGATTTTCAACACGCTCTCCATCTTTTTAGCATCCCGTCATCTGGCTGGACACCGAGTGTGGTCACATCTTCTTCTTTCACAAAAGAAGGAATCCCGGAAACCTGGTCGATGATTCAAAACTTCATCACCCACACGCAAGCCAATAATTTTTTTTATCAGCAACGAATTCAACAGGACGTTCTTGCCTTTCGGAAAAGCATTGAAATGCTTATAACAAAACATTATCTGGGTCAATCAGAAAATTTTATCTCTTCAATCGAAGAAAAAATAAAACAAAAAAAACTCTCCTCCAGAAGAGGATCAAGAATGATAGTGGATGAAATTACAAAGAATCATGCGAGGAATTCAGACCGTTAGTCTTGCTTCAGCTATTCTCCTTTTAATATGCTGTCAATCCCCGCGAAATGAATCAGAGTCATCGCATGCAGGCTCAGACACTGCCATCAAATATGCTCAGGGCTTCCGTGTGACCTCTGATGGAAGAGTCAAGTGGGTGGAGGTCTTATATCCTTATCAGGGAGCCACATCTGGTTATCGCTATTTATTAGTACCAAAAGGTGAGGCAATACCAAGTCATGATAAGGCTACACAGGTTATTATCACGCCTTTGGAGAGTATTGTTTGTACTTCTACCACCCATATTCCCCTTCTGGATTATCTGAACGAAACGGACAAACTCATCGGCTTCCCCACCACTGATTATATCAGTTCGGAAAAAATGCGAAGAAGAATTGATGACGGAAAAGTAATTGATCTCGGGGTAGACAAAGGAATGAATTTGGAAAAACTATTCGTGCTTCAACCCTCTATGGTGATGGGATACGCAATGAGTGGCGACCTTGGTCAGTTAAAGAAGGTTCAGGAGATGGGAGTACCTGTGGTGATCAATGCAGAATACTTAGAGAAGCATCCATTAGGTCGTGCAGAATGGATCAAATTCATGGCATTATTTTTTAATCAGGAGAAAGCTGCAGACTCTGTATTTCAAATAATTGAAAAGGCTTATTTAGAAACAACAAATTTTGCACAGAAAGAACTAACGAGGCCAACGGTACTAAGCGGAGTCGTTTATGGCGATGCATGGTTCATGCCGGGTGGCCAAAATTATGCAGCCCGATTGTTGAAAGATGCCGGTTGTAAATATTTGTGGGAAGAAAATCAATCGCAGGGATATCTTGAACTTAGTTTTGAATCAGTTTATGCAAAAGCGAAGGATGCTGATCTTTGGATCGGAGTTGGTTCATTCAGCACACTGCAAGAAATCAAGGACGCTGAAACGCGTTATTCGAATTTCAAACCGTTTCAAAACAAATCAATTTACACGTACGATGCGCGAAAGGGCGCGAAAGGAGGAAGCGAATTTTTAGAACTGGGCTACGCACGACCTGATCTTATATTGAAAGATCTCGTCAAAATATCTCACCCCAGTCTATTACCAGATTACGAACTCTATTTTCACAAAAAACTGGAGTGAATCAGGCTAGATAAAAAAGCCTGCTTCAACCTTAAGTCAAAGCAGGCTATACACACAGCCAGTTGGGCCGGCAACTACACTTTAATTTCCACGTCAACGCCACTTGGAAGCTCAAGCTTCATGAGGGCATCAACTGTCTTGGCACTATTTGAGTAAATATCAACAAGGCGCTTATAGGTGCAAAGTTGAAATTGCTCACGAGACTTCTTGTTCACGTGTGGTGAGCGAAGCACGGTGAATTTCTCTTTTTCTGTTGGCAAAGGGATTGGGCCGCTAACAACAGCTCCTGTTGCTTTCACTGCTCTTACAATCTTCTCAGAGGATTTATCCACCAGATTGTGATCGTAAGACTTAAGTTTAATTCTGATTTTCTGATTCATGATCTAAACGTCTTTTAGATATTATTTTGTGGCAACAGCGCCCTTTACTTCTTCAATTACTTTCTCGGCCAAGTTTCTTGGCACAGGTGCATAGTGAGAGAATGTCAACGATGCAGCAGCGCGACCTGAGGTGATTGTTCTCAAATCGGTGATGTATCCAAACAACTCAGCCAACGGAACATCCGCCTTGATAACTTGAGCACCAGCACGTGTATCCATTCCCTTCATGATACCTCTTCTTCTGTTCAAGTCACCTGTAACAGAACCCGTGTATTCGTCAGGGCTAACAACCTCAACACCCATGATTGGCTCAAGAAGTTGAGGAGCACATTTTCTGGCAGCTTCTTTAAATCCAATTCTGGCCGCCAATTCAAATGATAGAGAATCCGAGTCAACATCGTGGAATGATCCGTGGAACAGACGCACTTTCATGTTATCAATTGGATATCCGGCCAGAGGTCCATTTGACATCGACATCTGGAATCCCTTCTGGATCGCTGGAATAAACTCACGCGGAATAACACCACCCACAATATCATTCTCAAACTCAAGCCCTGGCTTGTCTTCAGGGCCCAGTTCTGCGCGTGGCCCGATTTCGAATACGATATCGGCAAATTTACCACGACCACCCGTCTGCTTCTTGTAAACTTCCTTATGTTCAACCGCTTTGGTAAGAGCTTCTTTGTAAGCAACCTGAGGAGCACCCTGATTGATTTCAACTTTAAATTCACGTTTCAGACGATCGATAATGATCTCCAAGTGTAATTCTCCCATTCCGCGAAGAATAACCTGACCAGTTTCCTGATCTGTATTTACGCGCAATGTTGGATCTTCTTCCACCAACTTAGCGATGGCCATACCAAGTTTATCAGCATCAGCCTGTTTCTTGGGTTCAATAGCATAACCGATAACTGGCTCAGGAAACACCATTGACTCAAGAATTACCTTGCGTTTTTCGTCACAAAGTGTATCTCCAGTCTTGATATCCTTGAAACCCACTACAGCACCAATATCACCGCAATGAAGTCTGTCAATCTGATTTTGCTTGTTCGCGTGCATTTGGAATACACGTGAAATTCTTTCCTTTTGGGAAGTTCTTGTATTGTAGATGTATGAACCAGAATCGAGAGCACCTGAGTAAGCACGTACGAAGCATAAGCGACCTACGAATGGATCAGTTGCGATTTTAAACGCAAGCGCTACAAATGGCTCTTTCTCGTCAGGACGAATTTCAACCGGCTCATCGTTGTCGGGATTAGTGCCAACGATAACATCCTTGTCCATTGGTGATGGCAATAACTCCATCACATAATCCAGCATCGTTTGAACTCCTTTGTTTTTAAAAGAAGAACCGCACACCATAGGCACAATTTTCATGCTGATGGTAGCTTCACGCAATGCTTTTAATATTTCTGCCTCAGAGATCGAATTAGGATCAACGAAGTATTTCTCAATCAGTGTCTCATCAACTTCGGCAACTGCTTCAAGAAGTTTCTCGCGATATTCCTTGGCCTCCTCAATCATGTCAGCAGGAATTGGAATCTCCTGGAAGGTCATGCCCTTATCGCTCTCATTCCAGATAATACCTTTATTGCCCACCAAATCAACAACACCTCTGAAATTTTCTTCTGAACCAATTGGCAACTGCAACGCAACTGCCTTGCTTCCTAATTTTTCTTTTACCTGCTTAACTACATCAAGGAAGTCAGCACCGGAACGGTCCATTTTATTAACAAAACCGATCCTTGCTACTTTATAGTTATCCGCTAAGCGCCAGTTAGTTTCTGATTGTGGTTCAACACCATCAACAGAACTAAACAAGAAAACCAAACCATCCAATACACGGAGTGAACGGTTTACTTCAACGGTGAAGTCAACGTGCCCAGGTGTATCAATAATGTTTACGTGGTAATCATTGCTTTTATATTTCCAATAAACGGTAGTGGCAGCAGAAGTAATCGTGATACCACGCTCCTGCTCCTGGGCCATCCAGTCCATAGTAGCTGCGCCATCATGAACTTCACCGATCTTGTGGTTAACACCAGCATAATATAAAATACGCTCGGTTGTGGTAGTCTTACCAGCATCAATGTGAGCTGCGATACCAATATTTCTGGTGAATTTTAAATCTCTTGCCATGTAGGATTAGAATCTGAAATGTGAAAATGCCTTATTCGCCTCTGCCATTCTGTGCGTATCATCTTTCTTTTTGATAGCAGCACCTTCTCCTTTAGAAGCTGCCAAAATTTCCGCAGCCAGTTTATCCATCATTGTCTTTTCACCACGAGTGCGAGCGTACTCAATCAACCACTTGATGCTCAAATTTATTTTGCGCTCAGGTCTGATTTCTACCGGTACCTGGAAAGTAGCGCCACCTACCCTGCGGCTTTTTACTTCGACAGCAGGGGTAACATTAGTCATAGCGCGTTTCCACACCTCAAGACCATTTTCACCACCGGCCTTCTTTTCCACGATGGCAATTGCATCATAAAAAATGTTGTAGGCTACACTTTTCTTTCCCTCTTCCATCATGTAGTTCACGAACTTCGTTACTAACGTGTCGTTGAACTTAGGATCAGGTAATAGATATCTTTTCTTTGGTTTTGACTTTCTCATGGTTCAATGCTTTTATTTCTTGCCTTTTGCTGGTGCACCTTTAGCTGCCGCTGCGGCCGCTCCTGCCTTAGGTCTCTTAGCACCATATTTAGAACGACTCTGCAGTCTTCCACTCACGCCAGCGGTATCCAGCGCACCACGGATGATGTGGTAACGAACACCTGGAAGATCTTTTACCCTTCCACCGCGGATCAACACAATAGAGTGCTCCTGAAGGTTATGACCCTCACCTGGTATATAGGCGTTCACCTCTTTACCATTGGTCAAGCGCACACGCGCCACTTTTCTAAGGGCCGAATTTGGCTTTTTTGGGGTAGTCGTGTAAACACGGGTACATACACCTCTGCGTTGAGGGCATGAATCAAGAGCAGGAGACTTTGACTTAAAAGTCAATTTCTTGCGTCCTTTTCTTACAAGCTGTTGAATGGTAGGCATTTATATTTTCTTTTTAAACCCTTCAAAAATAAGGACTGCAAAGGTATCTAAAGAAAAATAGGATGCAAAACCTTTGTTAGAAGAAATTTAAGGTATCGCCCGAATCAAAAGCGCCTTTTCTAGGCTTCTCCGATGGTTCCACCAAAATTTACAGGAAACTGGGGAACGTCATTTGTTTGCTTAATTGGTCCGAATGAGGCTTCGTATTTTCCAATGTTGTCCTTCAGGGCGGCCAGTAGCCGTTTGGCATGTTCCGGGGTGATGATCACTCTGGATTTCACCCTGGCCTTGGGCACGCCAGGCATAAGTCTGATAAAATCGATTACAAACTCGCTGTTAGAATGAGCAATCATCGCCAGATTGGAGTAAATCCCCTCGGCTATCTCTTCGGAAAGCTCAATGTTGATTTGGTTCTGGGCGGGATTGTTTTTGTCTTCAGCCATCGTGTTTTTCGGTTAGTCTATAAAATCAATTAGCCGATGGAAATTCCACCGGCTAATTTGATATCTATTCAGAATATTAATCTTGCAACTCCTTCTCCTTTGATTTTGCAGGAGCGGTTGCATCCACCAGGCGATCGTACTCTTCTTCCGAACCAACGATCATGTTGTTGAATCGTCTCTGTCCGGTTCCAGCAGGAATCAGGTGTCCTACAATTACGTTCTCCTTCAATCCCACCAAACGATCGGCCTTACCACGGATAGCGGCTTCGCTCAATACTTTGGTAGTTTCCTGGAAAGAAGCGGCAGACAGCCAGCTTTCAGTTTTCAACGATGCCTGAGTAATACCCTGCAAAGTTGGTCGTGATACAGCTGATAATGCATCTCTCACCTCAACGATCTTCTGATCTTTTCTCTTCAATGAGGAATTTTCATCGCGAAGTTCGCGGGCAGAAATGATCTGACCTGGTTTGAACCTTTGAGAATCTCCCGGATCCGTAACAAATTTCTTATCCAGAATCGTGTCATTCTCTTCACGGAATTCAAACTTGTCTACGTATTCTCCAACAAGGAAGCTTGTATCTCCTGAATCAATGATCTCAACCTTCTGCATCATCTGACTAACAATTGCCTCAATGTGCTTATCGTTGATCTTCACACCCTGCAAGCGGTACACTTCCTGAATTTCATTCACAAGATATTCCTGCACTGCAGTTGGTCCTTTGATTGACAGGATATCCGAAGGAGTTATCGCTCCATCAGACAATGGTTGACCTGCTCTCACAAAGTCGTTGTCCTGAACAAGGATGTGCTTAGACAGAGGCACTAAATAACGTTTCTGAACACCATCACGTGATTCGATGAAAATTTCTCTGTTACCACGCTTGATACCGCCATACGTTACCACACCATCAATCTCACTTACAACCGCTGGGTTAGAAGGGTTACGAGCTTCGAATAATTCCGTTACACGTGGAAGACCACCCGTGATATCGCGTGACTTACCCATTGTACGCGGAATCTTAGCTAACACCTGACCCGACTTGATCTTCTCACCTTGCTCAACAGCTAAGTGAGCACCAACTGGTATGTTATAACCTTTTGTATCTGTCTTACCTTTTACAAGGATGGCAGGGTTCTTAGTCTTATCGCGCGTTTCAGTAATTACTTTTTCGCGGTGACCAGTTTGTTCGTCAGACTCTTCTTTGAAAGTGATGCCTTCAATGATCGCCTCGAATTCAATCTCACCGTCAAATTCAGATAAGATAACGGCATTGTAAGGATCCCAATAGCAAAGCTGATCTCCCTTCTCAACCTTCTGGCCATCCTTCACTTGAAGGAATGATCCATAAGGAACGTGATTGGTGATAAGAACACGGGTCTTCTCTTTGTCCATGATTCGGATTTCACCTGTGCGGCCCATTACTACCTTCACTTTGTTGTCATCCTTATCTGTTGTATCCACCGTGCGGATACCTTCGAATTCAATTACACCTGCAAACTTCGCTTTAATGTTAGCATCAACTGCAATGTTAGAGGCTGTACCACCCACGTGGAAAGTACGAAGTGTAAGCTGTGTACCAGGCTCACCAATTGACTGCGCTGCAATTACACCAACAGCTTCGCCTTCTTGAACCATTTTACCGGTTGCAAGATTTCGGCCGTAACATTTTGCACAACCTCCTACTTTGGTTTCGCAAGTAAGTACCGAGCGAATCTCTACTTCTTCAATGCTGGTTTCATCAATCTTCTTAGCTACCTCATCGGTAATCTCTTCGTTGGCCTTGCAAATCAATTCGTCATTGATTGGATCATAGATGTCATGAACTGATACACGACCCAAAATACGCTCAGACAAAGGCTCAACGATATCTTCGTTGTCTTTAAGTGCAGTTACTTTCAATCCTCTTAACGTTCCGCAGTCATCTTCTGTGATAACCAAATCCTGAGCAACATCCACTAATCTTCTTGTCAAGTAACCAGCATCAGCAGTTTTCAAAGCTGTATCGGCAAGACCCTTACGAGCACCGTGTGTAGAGATAAAGTACTCCAACACATCCAACCCTTCTTTAAAGTTCGAAAGGATTGGGTTCTCAATAATAGATCCAACTGAACCAGCTAGGTTTTTCTGTGGCTTCGCCATCAATCCGCGCATACCGCCCAACTGACGAATCTGTTCGCGCGATCCACGAGCACCAGAGTGCATCATCATGTAGATCGAGTTAAAACCTTGTTGATCTTCTTCCAACTGCTTCATCAGCGTGTTGGTCAACATGGTGTTGGTACGAGTCCAAATATCAATTACCTGGTTGTAACGTTCGTTATCTGTGATCAAGCCCATCATGTAGTTGCTCCATACAGAGTCAACTTCTTTCTGCGCTTCATCTACCAGCTTTTGTTTTTCCTCAGGAACTTTCACATCACCCAATCCCATTGACAAGCCGCCTTTGTATGCCATCTGGAAACCGAGCTCCTTAATTTCATCCAAAAACTTAGCTGTCTTGGCAAGACCAGCATACTTGTAAACGTCAGCGATAATGGTTTGAAGTTTCTTCTTTGTTAAAAGTTCGTCCACAAAGCCTACTTCTTCTGGCACTACCTGATTGAAGATAACGCGACCCGCAACTGTCTCAACAGTTTTCTTCGAGATCAAACCAGTCTTCTTATCTTTTGCATTCACTCTTACTTTCACAATGGCATGCTTCGACAGCTTGCCTTCGTTGTAAGCGATGATGACTTCTTCAGGTGAATAAAATACTTTGCCTTCGCCCTTCTCACCTTTGCGTCCCTTTGTTAAGTAGTAAAGACCCAACACCATGTCCTGAGATGGTACAGTGATAGGAGCACCGTTAGCAGGGTTAAGAATGTTGTGTGAAGAAAGCATCAAAATTGAAGCCTCCAAAATTGCTTCCTGTCCGAGGGGAACGTGAACGGCCATCTGGTCACCGTCAAAGTCAGCGTTAAACGCAGTACAAACAAGAGGGTGCAATTGAATAGCTTTTCCTTCAATAAGTTTTGGTTGGAAAGCCTGTATACCTAATCTGTGAAGTGTTGGAGCACGGTTCAAAAGAACAGGATGTCCTTTCAATACGTTTTCCAAGATATCCCAAACCACAGGATCTTTGCGGTCAACAATCTTCTTAGCTGATTTCACTGTCTTCACAATGCCTCTTTCGATAAGCTTGCGAATAATGAATGGCTTGAACAATTCGGCTGCCATATCCTTAGGAAGACCGCACTCATGCAGTTTCAACTCAGGGCCTACAACAATTACCGAACGGCCGGAGTAGTCAACACGCTTACCCAACAAATTCTGGCGGAAACGTCCTTGCTTTCCTTTGAGCATATCGCTCAAGGATTTCAAGGCACGGTTACCATCCGAACGAACCGCATTTACTTTACGGGAGTTGTCGAACAATGAATCAACAGCTTCCTGAAGCATACGCTTCTCATTACGAAGAATAACCTCAGGTGCTTTAATATCGATCAATCTCTTAAGACGATTGTTACGAATAATAACACGTCTATAAAGATCATTCAAATCTGATGTTGCAAAACGACCGCCATCCAAAGGCACAAGCGGACGCAATTCCGGTGGAATAACAGGAACCATCTTAATGGTCATCCACTCCGGACGATTCTCAACGCGTGTGTTGGCATCGCGGAAAGCTTCTACGACTTTCAAACGTTTCAATGCTTCTGCCTTACGTTGCTGAGAAGTGTCTGTTGCTGCCTGGTGACGTAACTGATAAGAAAGTTCGTCTAAGTTCAGGCGAGACAATAACATTTCAAGAGCATCAGCTCCCATCTTCGCGATGAACTTCTTAGGATCATTGTCATCTAATAATTGGTTCTCGCGAGGAAGTTTATCCAGTATATCGAGATATTCTTCTTCTGTCAGGAAGTCAAGGCGGTTTACACCGTCCTCTTCTTTGATACCTGCATTGATAACAACATAACGTTCATAATAAATGATCTGATCAAGCTTCTTGGTAGGAAGGCCGATCAAATATCCAATCTTATTTGGGAGTGAACGGAAATACCAGATGTGAGCCACCGGAACCACCAGTTCGATGTGGCCCATGCGCTCGCGTCTTACTTTTTTCTCGGTAACTTCTACTCCGCAACGATCACAGATAATTCCCTTGTAACGAATGCGCTTATACTTTCCGCAATGACATTCCCAGTCCTTAACAGGACCGAAGATGCGCTCGCAGAAAAGACCACCCATCTCCGGCTTATACGTGCGGTAGTTAATGGTCTCTGGTTGCGTCACTTCACCATGTGAGCTTTCCAGAATCGATTCCGGAGAAGCAAGACTGATGGTGATTTTAGAGAAATCGTTGTTGATCTTTTTATTCTTTCTGAATGACATAGTATAATTGGTTAGGGGCGAACAATTGTCCGCCCGTACTCTCAGAAAATTTAATCCATTGTAATCTCAAGTGCCAAGCCTCTGAGTTCATGTACAAGTACATTGAATGATTCAGGGATGTTTGGCTTCCTCATGGTTTCGCCTTTCACGATAGATTCGTAAGCCTTCGCTCTACCAATCACATCATCAGACTTAACTGTAAGGATTTCCTGGAGAATATGAGAAGCACCAAATGCTTCAATCGCCCACACTTCCATCTCACCAAAACGCTGACCACCAAATTGTGCTTTACCACCCAATGGTTGTTGCGTAATAAGTGAATAAGGTCCGATGGAACGCGCGTGCATCTTATCATCAACCAAGTGACCAAGTTTCAGCATGTACGCCATACCAACCGTTACGGGTTGATCGAAACGCTCACCTGTTAAACCATCAATCAAATAGGTACGACCGAATTCAGGTAAACCTGCCTCTTTCAACTCAGCTGACACTTCATCCAATGAAGCACCATCAAAAATTGGCGTGGCATATTTTCTACCCAACTTCTTACCAGCCCACGCCAACACGGTTTCATAAATCTGACCCAGGTTCATACGGGAAGGCACACCAAGCGGGTTCAAACAAATATCAACTGGTGTTCCGTCTTCCAGGAATGGCATATCTTCTTCACGAACAATTCTTGCCACAACACCTTTGTTACCGTGACGACCAGCCATCTTATCACCCACTTTCAGTTTACGCTTTTTAGCAACATAAACCTTTGCGAGTTGCACAATTCCAGCTGGCAATTCATCGCCAACCTCTAACGTGAATTTCTCACGCTTGAATTCGCCACCAATTACATTTCGTTTGTTCAAATAATTCTTCACAACTTCTGAGATCAACTCATTGGTATGATCATCTGTTGTCCAACTATCTAAACTAACATCTGCGATAAGATTTACATCTTCAGGAACGTTATAGTTGCTCTCATCGCGATAAATGTTTTTATCTGGGAAGAGATTGCTTTCGATCACTTTAGAAGAGAACTTCACTCCTTTGCTGATTAACTCATCACCAAATTTATGCTTAACCCCTTGACTTGTTTTACCCGTCAAAAGAGTCGTCAACTTCTTAATCATTTCAGCACGAAGTTCTGTTAAGTCTTTGCTGTAACGATTTTTCAGTGCATCCAATTCTTTCTTGGACTTAGAGCGAACATCCTTATCGCGTTTAGGGCGCGAGAAGAGCTTTGTATCAATAACAACACCTTTCAATGATGGAGGCGCTTTCATAGAAGCGTCTTTCACATCACCCGCTTTGTCGCCAAAGATGGCACGCAAGAGTTTCTCTTCAGGAGTTGGATCCGTTTCTCCTTTCGGAGTAATCTTACCAATCAAAATATCTCCCTCCTTCACTTCGGCTCCTACACGAATGATACCGTTCTCATCCAAATGCTTAACGGCTTCTTCACTCACGTTAGGAATCTCTGACGTCAATTCCTCTTCTCCACGTTTGGTATCACGAACTTCAAGTTCGAATTCTTCAACGTGAATCGAAGTATACACATCATCTCGCACTACGCGCTCTGAGATAACAATGGCATCCTCAAAATTGTATCCCTGCCATGGCATGTAGGCAACCAGCAAGTTGCGTCCAAGCGCTAACTCACCATTTGCAGTTCCATAGCCCTGACAGATCGGCTGTCCTTTAGTAACCTTATCTCCTTTTCTTACAAGCGGAGTTAAGTTGATACAAGTATCCTGGTTGGTTCTTCTGAATTTAATCAACTTGTATGTTTTGAACTCATCGTCAAACCTTACCATCTGCTGCTCTTCAGAAACCTCATAGCGAAGTGTGATCTTCTTCGAATCCACAAACTCCACTACGCCATTTGCCTCGGCCAATATCAACGCTCTAGAGTCAATTGCAATTTTCCCTTCTAAGCCTGTTCCTACAATTGGAGCTTCAGGTCTCATCAATGGCACTGCCTGACGTTGCATGTTCGATCCCATCAATGCACGGTTAGCATCATCATGCTCCAGGAATGGAATCATAGAAGCTGCAATCGATACGATTTGATTTGGAGCAATATCCATGTAACGAAGCTCTTTTGGATCCACCACAGGGAAGTCTCCCTCAAAACGAGCCTTCACCTTCTCATCAATGAACTCTCCGCTCGATTTAAATTTAATATTTGCCTGACCGATATTGTGAGTATCTTCTTCTTCTGCAGTTAAGAAGATCACATCGTCTTTCACTTTCACCTTGCCGTTTTCTACATGGCGATAAGGTGTTTCGATAAAGCCCATCTTGTTCACTTTTGCATGAACGCAGAGAGACGAAATCAATCCGATGTTTGGACCTTCAGGCGTTTCGATCGTACAAAGACGACCGTAGTGCGTATAATGCACGTCACGAACCTCGAAACCTGCGCGTTCACGAGAGAGACCTCCGGGCCCCAGTGCCGACATCCTACGCTTGTGCGTGATCTCGGCAAGAGGGTTAGTTTGGTCCATGAACTGTGAAAGCTGATTGGTTCCGAAGAACGAGTTGATCACCGAAGACAACGTGCGCGCATTGATCAAATCAACCGGCTTGAAGTCTTCATTGTCGCGAACATTCATACGTTCTTTAATGGTTCTGGCCATACGGGCAAGACCCACTCCGAACTGAGAATACAATTGTTCACCCACCGTTCTTACCCTCCTATTGCTCAAGTGATCGATATCATCGACAACGGCTTTAGAGTTGATAAGTCCGATCAAATATTTTACAATCAGAATAATATCCTGCGTAGTAAGCACTCGTTGATCTGAGCTCAGATCAAGACCCAACTTTTTGTTGATCCGGTAACGACCAACTTCACCGAGGTCGTAACGCTTCTCACTGAAGAACAAGCTCTGAATTACATCACGAGCTGTTTGCTCATCGGGGGCTTCTGTATTTCTTAACTGACGATAAATTTGCTCAACAGCCTCTTTTTCAGAGTTGGAGTTATCCTTCGCAAGCGTATTAAATATAATGTGATAGTCAGTGACGTTTACATCATCTCTGTGAAGTATGATGGACTTCACGCCAGACTCAACAATCGTATCAACATCCTCTGCTGTTAGCACGTGATCACGCTCCAGCAACACTTCGTTACGATCAATTGAAACAACTTCACCCGTGTCTTCATCCACGAAGTCTTCCGTCCAGGTTTTTAACACCCTTGCAGCGAGCTTGCGACCAACTACTTTCTTAAGAGTTGCCTTGCTAGCCTCAACTTCTTCCGACAAACCAAACAAATCAAGAATGGCTTTATCTGAACCGTATCCAATGGCACGGAGTAGAGTCGTTACTGGGAATTTTTTCTTACGGTCGATGTATGCATACATCACAGAGTTTACGTCTGTCGCAAATTCAATCCACGATCCTTTGAACGGGATAATTCTGGCAGAGTAAAGTTTCGTTCCGTTCGTGTGTTTACTCATGGCAAAGAACACACCAGGAGATCTGTGAAGCTGCGATACGATAACGCGCTCAGCGCCATTGATCACAAATGATCCCTTGCCTGTCATGTAGGGAATATTCCCAAGGAATACTTCCTGCTCGATGGTTTGGAAATCTTCATTGTCCTCGTCATTACAAGTGAGGCGCAATTTTGCCTTCAGCGGAACCGAGTAGGTTAAGCCGCGGTCGATACACTCGTCAACCGAATATTTCGGAGGATCAATTGTATAATCCACAAACTCCAACACGAAGTTCTCGCGGGAGTCAGAGATTGGGAAGTTCTCAGCAAATACTTTGAAGAGCCCCTCGTTCTGTCTTTTTTCAGCGGGGGTTTCGATTTGCAAAAAGTCGTTGAAGGATTGTAATTGAACATCTAGAAAATCCGGATACTCCAGAACTTTCTCGATGTGTGAAAAATCAATCCTGCCGTTGTTAGTCTTCTTTGCCAAGGTACTGTTGGTTTAAAAATCCTGGACTAGAAATATGAAACTGATAATCGGGTACAAATAGGTAAACCCCAGTCCCGACAAGTCGGGATTGGGGCTTAAATTTTGTTTATAAGACGGTACCCTTCGCCTTCAAGAATTATTTCAACTCTACTTCAGCACCAGCCTCTGCAAGTTGTTTCTTCAGGTTTTCAGCTTCGTCTTTTGGTAAGCCTTCTTTGATTGTTTTAGGAGCGCCATCCACTAAATCTTTAGCTTCTTTCAAGCCAAGACCAGTAAGTTCTTTCACAAGCTTCACGATCTGAAGTTTGTTAGCACCTGCTGATTTCAAAATCACATCGAAATTAGTTTTTGCTTCTGCAGCGGCACCGCCACCACCACCAGCTGCAGGACCTGCTACTGCTACTGCAGCGGCTGCAGGCTCAATGCCGTGAGTTTCTTTCAAATAAGAAGCAAGCTCGTTTACTTCTTTTACGGTAAGTTCTACCAGTTGATCGCCAATTGCTTTGATATCTGCCATGTTAGTAAGTGTTTAAAAATTTTTGATTCAGTTATTATTGTTTTCTGTCTTCCAATGCCTTCACCAGACCTGCTACTGTTTGCTTGCCACTCAACAGAGCAGAAAGAACATTCTTCGCAGGTGATTGCAACAAGGAAATGATTTCGCCAAGGAGTTCGTTTTTCGACTTCAACTCACTTAACGTGTTAAGATGTTCAGCCCCGATAAATATGGAAGCATCTATGGAGGCGGCTTTCAAGGCAGGTCTACCTTCTAATTTCTTCTGGTATTCCTTGATGGCTTTTGCAGGAGCATTGCTCGACTCTTTCGAGAAGATCACACCTGAAAATCCGTGTAACACTTTGTATAAATCTTGAAAATTGTCGGCTTGCTTTTGTTTCTCTAAAGCCTTGCGGATAAGCGTGTTTTTGTAAACGCGATATTCTACGCCACTTTTGAAACAAATTCTGCGAAATGCATTGATCTGAGCTACTGTAAGACCCGATGCATCCGTGATATAAAAGTGAGGGTTCTGAGAGAATTTCTCAGCCAGCTCATCTATGATTTGTCCTTTTTCTTCCTTGGTCATGTTCGTAATGATTAACCTGCTATTGAACCTACATCCACTTTAATACCTGGGCTCATCGTAGTAGAAAGACTGATACTTTGAAGGTATGTTCCTTTCGATGAAGCGGGCTTGAGCTTAGTCACCATGTTGATAAGTTCAGCTGCATTGTCCTTAATCTTATCTGCAGTGAAGGAAGCCTTACCCACGCTGGCGTGAATGATACCCTGTTTGTCAATTTTGAAATCTACTTTACCGGCCTTTACATCTTTCACTGCTTTACCCACTTCAAGGGTAACCGTTCCAGACTTAGGATTTGGCATAAGACCGCGAGGTCCAAGTACTTTACCTAGTTTACCAACCTTGGCCATTACTGTCGGCATGGTGATGATCACATCAACATCCGTCCAGCCGCCTTCGATTTTTTGAATATAATCATCCAGTCCTACGTATTCTGCACCAGCGTCTTTTGCTTCCTGCTGTTTATCAGGTGAGCAAAGCACCAATACGCGAACTACTTTTCCCAAACCGTGTGGAAGGCTTACTACACCTCTCACCATCTGGTCAGATTTCTTAGGATCAATACCCAAACGGATGTCCACGTCTACAGAAGAATCAAACTTTGCAAAGGTGATTTCCTTCAACACTTTTGATGCTTCATCCAGCGTGTACACTTTGTCTGGATTATATTTGGCCAGTACAGCCTTTCTATTTTTCGTAATTCTTGCCATTTTCTTTTCAGTTAACAGTTAATCGTTATTAGTTAATTGTTAATCGGCTTGGAAGCTGCTCTCTTAACTTTCAACTTTTAACTATACACTTTATTTATCCCAGGGAGCAGCGCCACTAACAGTAACACCCATGCTGCGTGCCGTCCCTGCGATCATCTTCATTGCTGAATCTATTTTGAATGCATTCAAATCAGGCATCTTAATTTCTGCGATCTTTTTGATCTGATCCCAGGAGATTGAACCAACTTTAGCGCGATTAGGCTCTTTTGAACCCTTCTGCAACTTGATCGATTCCATGATCAAAATTGCTGCAGGAGGAGTCTTGATAACAAAGTCAAAAGACTTGTCATTATAGATGCTAATCAATACCGGAAGCACCTGACCAGGTTTGTCCTGGGTACGTGCGTTGAACTGCTTACAGAAGTCCATGATGTTCAAACCCTTTGAACCTAGGGCAGGACCGATTGGAGGCGCTGGGTTAGCTGCTCCACCTTTCACCTGCAATTTTAAATAACCTACAATTTGCTTTGCCATTACTCTGTTATTCTAACTTTTCAACTTGCATATAACTCAATTCCACTGGAGTGTTACGACCGAAAATCTTCACCGTAACGTTCAATTTTTTCTTGTCTTCAAAAATTTCCTCCACCGAACCTGTGAAACCACTGAACGGACCATCCATCACTTTCACCGATTCACCCTTAATGAATGGCTTCTCCAGTTTGGCGTCTTGTTCATCGATCTCATCGACTTTTCCTAAAATCCTATTCACTTCAGATTGACGAAGAGCAACTGGATCTTTAGAAGAACTTGTTCCATTATTACCTAGGAAACCAATCACGCCCGGAATATTATTCACCGCGTGATAAGCTTCTCCATTTGTCAAATCTGCTGAGAGGAGAATGTAGCCTGGAAAGAAATTCTTTTCTCTTACACGCTTTTTGCCATTCCTCATCTCATACACCTTCTCAGAAGGAATGAGCACTTGCGGTATGAAATCAGCCAATTTTGACCGTTCTACTTCAGTTTCCAGGTAAGCTTTTACTTTCTTTTCCTGTCCGCTGATTACGCGAAGTACATACCACTTTAGTTCGCCCATTGGATTTATACCTTAAAATTCCCTATAAAACCAAGCCAGAGCGTTCTTAAAACCCAAATCAATCAATCCAATCACCAATGCAAAAATCAAAGAGGCTACCAATACCAAGATGGCACTGCTTTGCAGTTCATTGAATTTTGGCCATGAGACCTTATTGCGGATCTCATCGATCGAATCAAGAATATAGTTTTTAAGCTTTTCCATTCCTTTTATTCTTTGCACGGGTGGAGAGACTCGAACTCCCAGCCAATGGTTTTGGAGACCACTACTCTACCAATTGAGCTACACCCGTAAACCTTTTCAGTTCAGCTCTTCCCTTTTAAATCCCACCCGTTTACCTTAATTTAAAAGGACTGCAAAGGTAGAACAAAGAGAAAGAAAACAAAAGCGTTTCCGAGAAAAATCTAGGAAACGCTTTATTATTGATTATCAGTCATTTGCCTTTCGGCAAGTGAAGTTTAGTCTAGGATTTCAGTTACCTGACCAGAACCTACTGTGCGGCCACCTTCGCGGATAGCGAAACGAAGACCTTTCTCCATCGCAATTTTGTTGATCAACTCAACTTCGATTGAGATGTTATCGCCAGGCATAACCATTTCCACACCGGCAGGAAGCTTACACTCACCTGTTACGTCTGTTGTACGGAAATAGAATTGAGGGCGGTATTTGTTGAAGAATGGGGTGTGACGACCACCTTCTTCTTTAGACAAAACGTAAACCTCAGCTTTGAATTTAGCGTGTGGTGTTACAGAATTTGGCTTGCAAATAACCATACCACGGCAGATTTGCTCTTTTTCAATACCACGGAGCAACAAACCTACGTTGTCACCAGCTTCTCCTCTATCCAAGATTTTGCGGAACATTTCCACACCTGTGATAGTAGAAGTCAAGTTCTCAGCGCCCATTCCAAGGATTTGAACTGGATCACCAGTTTTGATAACACCGCGCTCGATACGACCAGTGGCAACAGTTCCACGACCTGTGATCGAGAACACGTCTTCTACAGGCATCAAGAAATCTTTGTCGATCAAACGAACTGGAATAGGAATGAAGTTATCAACTGCATCCATCAGTTCTTCCACTTTAGCAACCCACTTTGGCTCACCGTTCAATGCACCAAGTGCAGAACCGCGGATCACCGGCATGGTATCGCCAGGGAAGCTATATGATGACATCAATTCACGAACTTCCATCTCAACAAGGTCAAGCAATTCTGCATCGTCAACCAAGTCAACTTTGTTCATGAAAACAACAAGTGCAGGCACACCTACCTGACGAGCCAAAAGAATGTGCTCGCGAGTCTGAGGCATAGGACCGTCAGTAGCTGCCACCACAAGGATAGCTCCGTCCATCTGGGCAGCACCTGTAACCATGTTTTTCACATAGTCAGCGTGACCTGGACAGTCTACGTGAGCGTAATGTCTTTTGTCTGTAGCGTACTCAACGTGTGAGGTGTTGATGGTGATACCTCTTTCTTTTTCCTCAGGAGCGTTGTCAATTGAAGAGAAGTCGCGAACTGCGGCAAGTCCTTTTTTAGAAAGAACCTGTGTAATAGCTGCCGTAAGAGTGGTTTTACCGTGGTCAACGTGACCAATTGTACCAATGTTTACGTGCGGTTTCGAGCGGTCAAATGTTTCCTTTGCCATATTTGAAAATCCCAGTTAAAGTTTAAAGTGTATAAATAATTAAAAAGTTACTATTCAAGACTTCTCTTTCAAGAAGTCATACACCCCAAACATATTAAGCCTTTCGAATAAGGGTTATTCGTAGAATTTTCGACACCTAAACAATGGTCGCTACCCATCGGTGATCAAAAAATTCATCAATCATATTTCAAAGTCATCGTTTCATTCCGAACGTTTTCGGAAGGAATATTTTTTAAGTCTGTTGAGACCAGAGCTGTTGAAGGGAATTGAACCCTCGACCTCTTCCTTACCAAGGAAGTGCTCTACCCCTGAGCTACAACAGCCAAAGTGAGCGGGAGACGAGGCTCGAACTCGCGACCTATAGCTTGGAAGGCTATCGCTCTACCAACTGAGCTACTCCCGCTTGTGGAGGCGCAACAAGTTACGCCTGTACCAAGTGGGGAGAACAGGATTCGAACCTGTGAAGACATAAGTCAACAGATTTACAGTCTGTCCTCGTTGGCCGCTTGAGTATCTCCCCAGCAATTTTTTCAATCTCTTCAAGAACGATTAAAGCCATCCCAAGCGCCCAGGATCTGCTTTTTCCAAATTTTTAGCTCGTTGCTAAAAAATAGGAGTGCAAAATTATACGGTTTTTCGGTTTAGACAAACGAGCGCTAATGATTTATTGTGGGTATTTCTGCTATAAATCAATAATGACTCCTTTTTAGAAATACCGATGACTCTCCGGGAAATGATATTACATCAAAACTATTTCGTGAACGGCTTCATTTCCGAATTCCTTCCTCAAAATATCAAGAATCTTAGTTTTGTGCAGGCTTAAATCGTGTTTCATGGAAGGCGAGTCCAACTCAATGAATAACACCTTGTTTCTGATATAGACCTTTTTTGTGCGCTTCGCGATTGGTTTTCCGACCAATCTCTCCCACGAAGCCACAAGGTTTGCTTCATCAAATTTTGATTTTATTTGGTAGCGACTGAGCAATTGCTGAATAGCCTGACCAATGTGCTGAGTGTTACCCTCATTATCATCTTTACCTCTGGCCATCGGCTTTCAATTTACCATTTTCAACAATGAAAAGTTTTGCATCAAGTCCAGCTGCCGCCAAAATCTCTTTGCTTCTGCCCTGGCGGGCATCTGTCATAAAAAGCTGGCCAAATGTTCCCTGCGCGATAAGCAGCATTAATTTATGTATTCGCAGATCGTCAAGCTTATCAAAAATATCATCCAATAATAGCAGCGGTCGGAAACCTTTCTGCTCGGCTATGCTTTGAAACTCCGCAAGTTTTAACCCAATTAAAAAAGACTTTTGCTGTCCTTGAGAGCCAAAGCGCTTTAACTCTCCGGTGTTGAGTGTAAACACGAAGTCATCGCGATGGATTCCGGACGTTGTCCGCTGAAGCATGATGTCGCGTTGGAGATTCCTTTTCAACAGCTCCTCCAAATCAAAAGTTTGAAGATCCGATCTGTATGAAATGTTAACTTCCTCCAATTCATTGCCAGCCAGAAAATGGTAGTGTTGTTTAAATCTGGGGAGAAATTCACTCAGGAATTCTTTGCGGTTTTGAAAAATGAATCGTCCTGCTTTGGCGAGTTGACTGTCGTATGTGTTCAGTAAATCATAATCCACTTTTCCACTTTCAGAAAACATTCGCAGAAGGCTATTGCGCTGCTTGAGTTGATTAGTGTACAGGATGAGATTCTCCAAATAAGACTTATTCAACTGAGAGATCAGGCTGTCAAAAAACTTCCGTCTCATTTCACTACCATCCCAAATCAGCTCAATGTCCTGCGGGGCAATTAGTACAGTCGGATATTTTCCAACGTGCTCGGAGAACTTTAAATAATCCTGGCCATCCTCGCGTATAAGTTTCTTTTGCCCCGACTGAAAAGAACAGATTACTTCCTTTTTTGTCATGGCGTTCAGCAAAAAAATGCCTTTGACAAAAAACTGTGATTGTCCCTGGCGAATGTTTTGAGCATCAGATGGATTGATTGCACTTTTTGTAAAGGCCAGGTAATGGATGGCATCCAGCAAATTTGTTTTGCCACTTCCGTTGTTCCCTAAAAAGCACTGAATTCCGTCAGAAAAATTAAGTTCAGCCTCCTCATAATTTTTGAAATTGAATAATTGAAGTTTCTGAAGCAGCACGAGTCAACGGATTGAAATTACACAGAAGTCACTATTCTTATAAAAAGTTGGATTGTTTGGCAGTTGCGCACTTGTACTGTATTTTCGCAACTCATATTTGAATCAAAATTAATCATTATGGCTACCACTACCCAAGCCAAAAACAAGGCGGCATCAGAAAAAACATCCTTTTCAAAAGAGACCTATCTTTTTTGGTATGAAAGCATGCTTTTGATGCGAAAGTTTGAGGAACGCGCAGGTCAATTATATGGCCAACAGAAAATAAGAGGCTTTTGTCATTTGTATATAGGGCAGGAGGCTTGTGCCGCAGGTGCTGTTTCAGCACTTACCAAGGATGACAAATGGATTACGGCTTATCGCGACCATGCTCATCCGCTTGCTTTGGGTACCGATCCTAAGGCTGTTATGGCAGAACTTTTTGGAAAGGAAACTGGCATCTCAAAAGGAAAAGGCGGCTCCATGCACATTTTTGATAAGGAGCATAATTTCTTTGGCGGTCATGGTATTGTTGGCGGTCAAATTCCGCTCGGTGCCGGAATTGCTTTCGCTGAGAAGTTTAACAAGACTAAAAATCTGTGCGTGTGCTCGATGGGTGATGGAGCGGTGAGACAAGGTGCCTTTCACGAAGCTTTGAACCTGGCCATGCTGTGGAAACTGCCGGTGATATTTGTGATTGAAAACAACGGTTATGCTATGGGAACGTCTGTCAAAAGAACTTCAAACGTAACTGATCTGTATACCCTTGGCGAGGCGTATGACATGCCTTCAGAGCCTGTTGACGCTATGAGTGTTGAGGCCGTACATATTGCAGTTTCTAAAGCTGCAGAGAGAGCCAGAAATGGTGAAGGACCAACCTTACTTGAATTCAGAACCTATCGTTATAAGGGTCACTCGATGTCAGATCCTGGAAAATATCGCTCGAAAGAAGAGGTTGAAGAATATAAGCAACGCGACCCTGTTGAAGTTGTTAAGAAAACCATTCTGACCAATAAACTGGCTACTGAAAAGGAACTTGAAGTCATCGACCAAAAGGTGAATGCTAAGGTTGAGGAAAGCGTGAAGTTTGCAGAGGAGTCGAACTACCCCGATCCGAGTGAAGCTCTAAAAGATGTTTATGTGCAGACCGACTATCCATACGTTATGGATTGATCAGTTGACCTTTGTTTAATAAACCCTAATTCTTAGTTTTGCACCCCGCTGCCAATGGCTATTGACAGCGGGGTTTAATTTTTATTACTACCATGGCTAAAAAAGAAGAAAACAGCGATTTATTAGAGAACCCGGAAGTTATTGCTGAGAAACTTGAGGGTGCTGAACATTGGATTGAAGAGCATTTCAAACTTGTTTTGGGAGTGCTGGGGGCAATTGTGCTAATTGTTGGCGGATATTTTGGATACAGATATTATCTCAACGGACAAGATGCACAGGCTCAAAAAGAAATGTTTCAGGCTGTGCGCTACTTTGAAGCTGACAGCTTGAACCTCGCTTTAAAAGGAGACGGAAACAACCTTGGTTTCGAGCAAATCATTGAAGATTACAGCGGCACAGATGCGGCCAATCTGGCGAACTTTTATGCGGGCGTAATTTCTTTGAAGCAGGGTAAATATCCTCTTGCCATCCTTTATCTTGAAGATTTCAAGTCCAACGATTTGCTAGTACAGCCACGTGCGTTCAGCCTAATAGGAGATGCCTATATGGAGCAGAAAAAGTATGAAGAAGCGGCTAAATTTTACGGCAAAGCATCCAGCCATAGCCCCAACAAATACTTCACTCCTACCTACTTGATGAAAGAGGCGTTGGCGTACGAGAAATTAAATAAAAACGATAAAGCCAAAGAAGCGTATCAGAAAATTATTGACCAATTTTTTGATTCCTCGGAATATCAGAACGCTCGGAAGTTCAAGGCACGACTGGAAACAAATTCATAAAAAAAATTACTCTAATTTTGAAGGGATAGAAATTCTATCCCTTTTTTATTACCTCTTATTACCACCAGGAGTAAAAGGAATATAACCTAATTAAATATGGCCGGCACGTTAAAGTCAGTTTCAGGAAAAAGTAAACTCAATCTCACCGCAAAAAAAATTGCGATCGTGGTGGCCGAGTGGAATGATGACGTGACAGAAGCTTTGTATCAGGGCGCACACGATGCTTTGCTGAAACTTGGTGTTAAAAAAGAAAACATCATTCGTAAAAGTGTTCCCGGGAGTTTTGAATTAGCCCTGGGCGCAAAGTGGATGACCGATCGAAAGGACATTACAGCGGTGATCGCCATTGGTTGCGTGATTCAAGGCGACACGCCTCACTTCGATTATATCTGCCAGGCCGTGGCAAACGGGATCATGGATGTAAATCTTAGGTCATCCAAGCCGGTTGCTTTTGGCGTGCTCACTACATTAAACAAAAGACAAGCACTGGAACGCGCGGGCGGCAAGCATGGAAACAAAGGTGAGGAAGCCGCATTGACCGTTGTAAAAATGTTGGAATTCTAGCTTCCGCAAGCCGTTTCGGCCCTCCTTCATTTTCAAAATACCTATAAAGTGGTATTGACTACTGCTGGAAACGGCCGTACCTATCAGAAATTTTTCTGACTAATATGGTATCCATTCTTTCCAGTAATCGAATCGACCTTCATAAACCTTCCGTAAACATTTTTGAAGTTGGAAAGACTGGACTGTCTGCGTTGGAACATCAATTGACAATTCTCTTCTCCGATCTTCAGGAATTATATCAGAATACTGTTTTCACATTAGAAGGAAGCGGACAGCCATGGAAGGCTTGTATATCGCAAGAAGATTCAGATGTTTTATTTAGAATTCTTTTGGAGGCAACGGACAATAGTCTTAAGCACAGCCACGCCACACATATTCAAGCTTCAATAAAGTTTATCGGTGTCGATTTAATTCAATGCACCGTTTCAGATAACGGAGTTGGCTATGATCTTGATAAAATTGCTGCTTCAAAAAGACACTCTGGGATAAAAAGGATCTGCAATGCCACACATCAAATTGGTGGTCGTGTTGTTTTTAACTCTACACCAGGAAAAGGCTCACAGGTGGTTATCGCCAAGCCTATCGAAAAACAAAAAGCCAGGTTTTACACCCGGCTCGTTGCTTTATTTTGATCATTTAGAATCCTACATATTCTTAACAACTTCTTTTCCAAATTCAGAGCACTTCAATAAAGTGGCCCCTTCCATTTGGCGGTGGAAGTCATACGTAACTCGTTTAGTAGAGATCGCTCCTTCCAGTCCCTTTACAATCAAATCGGCCGCCTCTTGCCAGCCCATATATTCCAACATCATTACTCCCGACAGGATAACGGATCCAGGGTTAACCTTGTCCTGACCTGCATACTTAGGTGCCGTGCCGTGTGTTGCCTCAAATATGGCATGGCCTGTCATGTAGTTTATGTTTCCGCCTGGTGCAATTCCAATACCACCAACAATCGCTGCGAGTGCATCTGAAACATAATCACCATTCAAGTTCAAGGTTGCTACCACTGAATATTCGTCAGGGCGAAGAAGAATTTGTTGTAAGAAGGCATCTGCAATAGAATCTTTAACAACGATTTTATGTCCATTGCTATTGATTTCCATCCAGGGACCGCCATCAATCTCTTTTGCGCCAAATTCATTTTTTGCCAACGCATAGCCCCAATCGCGGAAGCCACCTTCTGTAAATTTCATGATGTTGCCCTTATGCACCAAGGTGACATTTGGCTTCTTCTGATCAATGGCAAATTTTATGGCTGCCCTCACCAGACGCTCGGTTCCTTCTTTTGACACGGGCTTAATACCAATTCCAGATGTTTCTGGAAAGCGAATTTTCTTAAACTGTTTTGGAAACGCTTCCTTAAAGAATCCGAGGAATTTTTTGTTGTCTTCTGTGCCTTCCTGAAACTCAATACCGGCATAAATATCTTCGGTGTTTTCACGGAAGATTGTCATGTCCGTTTTGTGAGGCTCCTTAACCGGGGAGGGCACACCTTTGAACCACCTTACCGGGCGAACGCATGCATATAAATCCAACTCCTGGCGCAGCGCGACATTAAGCGATCGGATGCCGCCACCAACCGGGGTGGTAAGCGGGCCTTTGATACCCACTAGATATTCCCTGAAGATGGTCATGGTTTCTTCGGGCATCCAGCTACCTGTCTTGTTAAATGCCTTCTCACCCGCCAGCACCTCTTTCCAATTTATTTTACGTTTCCCTTTATAAGCCTTTTCAATAGCTCCGTCAAAAACATATTGCGAAGCCGGCCAAATGTCAATGCCAGTGCCATCACCTTCTATGTAAGGAATCGTTGGGTTTTCGGGTACGGTAAGTTTACCGTTGCTAATGCTGATTTTCTGATCGCTCATGAGTATGGTATTTAAGAACTATTTGCTTTGTTAAAATTTGAACTCGAAAATTAGAAAATTTATAAGACTCATTAATACTTTTCTTCCTGGTTCGGAAACTCCCTTGCCTTCACATCCTCCACGTAGTTCCCGATTGCCCCCGTGATAACACTGTGGAGATCTGCATAGCGCCTTAAAAACCTTGGCTTAAACTCTTTGGTAATACCGAGCATATCCTGCATCACGAGTACCTGTCCGTCCACATCCGGACCCGCTCCGATTCCAATCACCGGAATCTGCAATTGACTGGCCACTCTCTTTGCCAGTTCAGCTGGGATTTTTTCAAGCACAAGACCGAAGCAACCGCACTCTTGAAGTAATTGCGCATCGTCTATTAACTTATTGGCCTCAGCCTCCTCCTTAGCCCTCACCGAATAGGTTCCAAACTTATAGATAGACTGCGGGGTTAAACCCAAATGCCCCATGACGGGAACACCAGCACTTAGTATTCTTAGGACAGAATCTTTCACTTCGCTACCACCTTCCAACTTCACCGCATGCGCGCCCGATTCCTTCATGATCCGGATAGACGAACGCAAGGCTTCGCCAGAGCTTCCCTGATAATGACCGAAGGGAATATCCACCACGACCAACGCTCTTTCAACGGCTTTGACAACAGATGTTGCGTGGTAAATCATTTGATCCAACGTTATCGGCAGTGTGGTCTCATTTCCTGCCATTACATTCGAGGCTGAGTCCCCTACCAATATAACGTCAATCCCTGCCCCATCAATAATTCTGGCCATGCTGTAGTCATATGCAGTGAGCATGGCGATTTTCTCGCCACGATTTTTCATCTCCTGCAATTGATGGGTAGTTATTTTCTTTAAACCAGATTTTTTATGGACTGACATAGTTCTTCTTACGCGATGCTGAATTACTTTAAGCTAACCGAACTTTCCTTCCCCAACTTTACCTCCACATGATCTTTGAGTGTAGTGGAGAGTTCAAACCCAGTGTAGTTTGGAAGAATGGGAAATAGTGTGTGACTACGATTGACTAGCACGGCCACTTCAACTTTCTTGACATCGATTGTCAGAAATGGTTTCAGTCCATAGGCAAGGGTTCTGCCGGTATTCAGTACGTCATCGATCAGAACAATACACTTCTTCTTTATTTCTTTAACATCACAATCCAACTCCACATCGCTTTGCAAAGGAGAAAGTTTATCCAGACTTACTTTTACTACGTGGGGATGGATCGGAGATATTTTTTCTAATTGTTTTGATAAAAGTTGAGCAAGCAGATAGCCCTGACCCTCAATGCCTGCCAGCACCAATGAGTTCTCTTTGAAATTATTTTCATACATCTCGAAAGCCAGTCTTTTGATTTTCTGATGAACCTGTTCGTTGTCCAAAATGCGGGTCTTCTCCATCATTAATTCCGTTAGGGAATGGGGATTACTTTACTGTCTTTAAAGGTAGAGAGTATTACCATCGACTGCATGCTGTCGACAACTTCAATGTTGGAAACCTTTTCCAGCATGAGAGTTTGATAGGCCGGAATATCGGTGCAGATTATCTTTAAAATAAAATCCGCTTGGCCAGTTACGTGGTGACACTCTATTACCTCATCAATCTTACTGATGGTCTTCATGAACTTGTCTATGTTCTCCTTGTTGTGACCCTTCAGTGAAACCATGACAAACGTGCTAACACCCAAACCTACGTGCGCGGCATCCACCACTGCATGATAACTTTTTAAGACCTTTTGGTTCTCTAACTTCTTTACGCGTTCCAATGTAGGAGCTGGTGACAGCCCGATTTCCTGCGCGAGCTGAGCGTTAGTGATATTAGAATTTGACTGAAGAATTTCTAAAATCTTCCGGTCAATTGCGTCAAGTTTAACTTTCATGATGTGTTTGGGGTTTACTCACTCTGAATTCTTGTGGCTTCCGTTGTCAGAAACCGATTCTCCGGGTAAAACGCTATTTGGGTAAATTGAACCGAAAATTAACAGAATAAAATTTGGTATGAAATGAGAAGAGAAATAATATTCCCTTTCAATTAGCTCGAAACCCGGAAGATTAATTTAAAATTAGAATCGAAAAGGTCTTGGGGCTTGCTGAACCTTCAAAGATCAGCACGTACAACCCGGAATTTAATTTGGAGACATCTAAAATTACTTCATTCAACCCCGCCTTTGAGTCAATTCCGTCTTTTTGAAATGCCACTTGTCCCATCTGTGACATGATCCGGACATGAGCCGAACCCGTGGTATTCGAAATCCATTTGAAGTGAAGCTCACCCTGAATCGGATTGGGATAGGGAGCAAATAAAATCTCATCCGACTCTAGATTTATACAAGCACTGTTGTTCTCCAACTGAGCATCGTTTTCAATACTCAACGTGACACACAGGTAATCAAATGAGTTGGCAGAAGTAAGCAACTCATAATTCATTGCCTCAGATGTCGATACGTTTGGCCGAATGGAAGTTGAAATACGTTCCTTGACAAGCGCCTTTCCTCCGATATCAATAATCGCTTCTACCGAACCAACCGTATAATTGCCGTTGTTTCTTATGGTGAGAACAGGGCGCAAAGAGCCAGTGGCAGCATCACGCAGCAGCGTGAATTCTTCTAGCTCTAATTCAGTGCGTGGAATAATTATGTGAATGATCTTACTCAACGTATTTGAACAACCCCGATCATTCGTTGCGGTTAGATCCACCACAAAATCGCCAAGTGAATTATAAGTGAAGGTTGGGGATGGTGTGGAGCTGATCGCGTTGGAAGGATCATTAAATCTCCATTCATATGAACTGGCATTTAATGATGTGTTTGCAAACTGAACGCTCAAAGGGGGCGGACCACTCTCAACCGAAGAAGTGAATTCTGCAATTGGCGATGCCGCGATGGAAATATTTTTCGAGAGTGAATAACTGCATCCAGATTGGTTTGTAACCTTAAGATTCACATTGTATGCACCAGGCTCACTAAACATGAAATTTACTGGCGAACCCGTGGCGCTTCCCCTTCCGGCAAAGTCCCAGTTTTCGAGAATAGTTCGATCTGCACTTTGCGAGGTGATATCTTCAAAAACTGTGGCCTGGCCGGCACAATCATTCTTGACTGAAAAATCTAAAATTGGTGGTACAGGAACATTAATCGTCCTGGTCAAGGTTGCAATGCAGTTATTGGATCCTGTTATGGCTAACTGTACTAAGTAATCGCCCGGATTGCTGAACACATGAGCAGGATTTTGAATTGTATACGAACTGTTTCCAATTTTCCATAACCATGATTTATTTGATCCGGCCGAAGTATCCGTGAAATATGCGGGCTGATTGAGGCACGCGGGACTTATCTTGAAATCCCCTTTTGGTGGGTCTACTATCTGTACCGTTTTGGTGATTGAATTTGTGCATCCAAAATTGGTAGTTGTGGCAAGAGCAACATCATACGATCCAGCTGCTGAAAAAATATAACTTGGGTTCTTCACAGTTGCCGCGCCATTCAGTGGATCTCCAAAACTCCAATTCCAGGAAGTAACGTTGCTGTCCGTAAGTGAAGGAGTGAGATCGTTAAACTGCGAAGGTGTACCCGCGCACGAAAAGGGAGGAAGATCGAGGGAGAAATTGGGTTGGGGGGTGGAGTAGATTCGAAGAGTCTTTGATGTCTTGCTTACACATCCATTGTTGCCGACTGTCTCCAGGGAAACTACATAATCTCCGGTATTTGAATATGTCTGTGACACATTGATTGCTTGACTCGTCTGTCCGTTGCCAAAGTCCCACAAATAACCTGCAATGTTTCCAGAGGAGATGTTGGTAAAATTTATGGCAACATCTTCGCATTTACCTTCTGTTGTAAAGCCAACAGAGGGGCCCGATTGAACATCTTGAATAGATTGAATACTCTCATTCGAACATCCCGGAATGGAGGTTATCAACTTAATTGCCTTATTACCAACGGATGTAAAGGCATACTTAAAATCCCTCGCAGTAGACTCAGGATTATTATCCACTAACCATTGATATGTTAGGTTACCGTCAAAACTATCAACCGTGCCGTTGGTGAAGGTAAACTCATTGTTGGTGCAAATCAGGCCCTGAGGGAAACTGAATAAAGGACTTGGCTCAACATAAATTTTCAAATCCCGGGTAACGGAATTACCGCATCCATTGTCGGCCGTTACTTTCAGATTCACTGCGTATGTCGCTGCAGAACCATATTGGTTTAAGGGATTTGGAGTTATCGCATGCACAGACCCGTCACCAAAATCCCAATCGTAGGAAATAAGGTTGCCTGATAAATTCTTTGTCACAAAATTCACATCGTGATTAACACAATTGTTGATAGCAATAAAATCAATATCCGGAACTTGAAGATTCTGAACAACCAACGGGAAAGAAGTCGAAGTTGTATTTCCAATTTGGAGCGCAGTAAGTGCAATTTTCTTTGATCCGGATGTTGTATAGGAAACATTCTGTGGTACGCTCAGTGCCGATATAGAAGTGTTGCTGCCACAATTCTCAGGAAAAGAAATTCTATAAAGGGGAGGGTTATTCACTCCATTTACCATAAAAGCTGACCATTTACCGGAGTCGTTTATAATCGAAAGATTATAGGAGGTCACCAGTACACCAAGATTACCAAGATCAGTTCCAACGGGCGAATTATTATGTAAGTCCATTCCCAGCTCCAATTTGTACAGCCCTCCATTTGAGTTGGCCACAAAACAATAAAATTCATCTCCTTCTCTTCCGGCCCAGACTCGGTAAGGATAAAACGAAAAACTAGCGCTGATCTGTTGAATGGTAGGTACATTTTGAAAATCGTTTCCAAAATCTAAACGATAAATCGCTTTCGTGTCAAAACCCACAACAAACAAACTCCAGTTACCACAGGTCTCTACTGCTTGAATATCTAAAGGCCTGGCCGAGGGGAAACTAACATTAATGGCTGTCCCAGCTGATTGCTCAAGTCCATTTACAAAAGGAATGATCTTAATGTTTCTTGAACTAAACTCAGTAACTAAGACGGTATGACCGCCACCCGGCATGGGGACGAGCCTCACAACTCCAAATGGATCGCTTCCAGCTAAAGAAGAAAAAAGGATTGACACAGTTGGGGTCGTGTCAAGTGAGGTGCCAAAGTTAAGTAGCAATAACTGACTACTGTTTGAATTTACAATCACCCCATACCAATTGTTTCCTTCTTTGACGATATCCATGCCACTTGGAGAGCTTAATATCCCACCAATATTTCCAAATTCCTTATATGTTGGTGTGTTATTGGGGCTATTCCCAAAATCAACCCGAGTAATTCTGTTCGATAGATCCAGAACAAACGCATACCAATTTGCTCCATCATTGATCACCTTTAAATCTACAGCAGTTGAGAAAGTTGAAAGAGTACCCGACAAGTTGGGAGTAGGGGTTTCTTTTAAATTATCCGGACAGAAATCCCATTCAAATGATGCTGCCGTTGTCGTATTTGCAATAAGTATATTTTCTTGAAGGCACACCTGATTCGAAACTGAAGCAGTAATCGGAGTACACTGAGAAAAGCTATTTTGTATAGCCATTATCAATAGAAAACTTAACCAGATAATCCTTTTCACAATCGTAATATCTAATTCAACTTCATTCTTCTAAAGCGTCATTGGTAACAGATCAAAATGGCACATATGAACCCATTTATTTAATTACTATTTTAATTGCGCGTAAATGGATTCATATTTTTCTATACCTCTCGAAAGTGCAAATTCATTTTGAATTGCGGCACGTATATTCGAATACGATTCTTGCATCCTCTGTATCGCCAATTCAAAATCAACAGGTGTCGTTACGCTTATCAATCCTGGGATTTTTCCCTGCTGTGCTTCTATATCACCCCATCCCGTATTTGTCACCACTGGAATATTCATCGCCATAATCTCGGCCATTTTTGTAGCCGATGAACCCTGTTTTGAAAAAGAGTTCTTGATAAAGAACACTGCCGCATCTGAAAGTGCAATAAATAAGGGAACCTCTTGACGTGAGACGGATCTAATCACGACACTGTCATGTATGGATTGATCTTTTATTTCAACGCGATCGGTTGTGAGTATCAGAAATCGCGCATTGGGAATTCTTAGTTTTATCTTCTTGAAAAAGGTTATCATTTCATCAGTCAGGTACCATGTGCCCCACGAGCCCAGATAAAGCAAAACAAAATCTCCGGAGTCGAATCCCAACGTTAAACGAGTTGTTAGCCTTCGCTCTGACGTGATCAGGTTAGGGCTAAACAAATCCATGTCAACGCAGCAGGGTATCACGGTTATCTTTGATGGCGCTGTCCCCCATTCTACGATTATTTTCTTCGCTGCTTCTGTTAATACAACCACATGATCAGCACATTGAAGAAACTCCTTCTCCCTTTTTTTGAAAAAACCATAAATTAATCTGTAAACCGGATTTGTCAGATTCCATAATCCCCCCTCCACACGCTCATCTGCCCAAAAACCCCTCATATCAAAAACAAACTTTAAGGCATGCCTCATTTTTAGCCTCATACCCACCAGGGCTGTGACATAACTGCGACAATGTACAATATCAAAATTTTGAAGTTTATTTAGGCGCAACGCATTTTGATAGAGACAGAAGACATCATAAACGGTTGATAACAATCTGGGACTTTTATGATACGCTAATGGCACCCATTTAATTTTATGGCTGTTTACTATTTCTTCTACGCTCCTTTTCTGACTCGCATACCGATCAGGTTTTTCAAAACTGACAATTACAATTTCGTATTCTTGCGATAGTCCACATAGGTAAGGCAAAATCTGAGACCTTCCCAACGGGTCAGTAAGGCCGTCATGAGTTAAATACAGAATTTTTTTCTTACCCATAATTTTAATCACTAGGGGTACAATGTTCTAAATTTCGTACCTAAGCTCAAACAGGGCTTCTCTACAAATCGATAAGTCAACCCTGAAAACAAAAACGTAAAAATAAAAGCTAGTAAAATTTCAACCACCAGCATGTCAGTAATCAGCAAAGATAATGTGATAGCTACCATGTGAAGAAGATATAACCCATAACTGCGCTTGCCCCAGTGCGTGATTATCTTCAATTCGCCCGCCTTAAAAAAAGAATGAGGGGAGTAATTCTGTTCCGTAATAACAAAAACAAAAAAAACTGAAATCAAAAAAGAATACCAATGACCAAATGCCTCAAAATGCTTATGAAACTGAAATCCAAAAAAGATTGCAAAAATTCCAAACACATAACTCAAAATTGTTAAGCGTTTTGAGAAAAGGCTAAAAAACTTGACAATCAATGAACGGTGGAAGAAACCTAGCCAAGCTGCCAATGCTCCTAATGAAAGTTCGCGAGCGCAACTGAGTGGGTGATAAGGATGTCCATTGCGCTGAGCATACACGAAGGAAATTGTCAATAAGAATAAGATCACCCAAATAAATCGACCTCCTTTTGCAAAGGGCACAAATAACAAGGGCCAAATCAAATAGAACTGTTCCTCTACAGACACGCTCCACTGCACACCCAGTATTCCGGTTTGAGGTTTACCTCCAAAAATATTATCAAAATTTGCAAGGAATGAGGCATACATCAAGGGATTCGCCTGCTCGTTAAATGCTGCTGAACTAACAACGATTGGATAGATAACAAAGCCGATTATCAACGTGATAAAATAAAGCGGCCAGATACGAAGGATCCTTCTCACATAGAATTTAAAGACCGAAAATGAGTTGGTTTTTGATTCCTCTTCAAACATCAGATACGTAATCAGAAAGCCGCTGAGTACAAAAAAGAACCTCACACCAGCCTCCCCACCTGAGCTATCCATAGAAAGAATAATTCGGCTAAATTTTCCAAAAAGGTTATTGGGGAGATGCAACCAGATTGATAAATGATAGATGAAAACTAAAAAGGCAGCAAAAAAGCGCAGGCCGTCCAGATTCTCAAAGTACACTTTGCGCTCCTTCATCATCGTTTATCAGAAAAACGTTGGAATCAGTTTCGTTTCATCCAATACGTCATTAAAAATCTTACGTATTCCAACGAGGTTTTGATGATTTTCATTTTAGACTTACCCTTTCGTTTATCAGATCGAAGAAGCATGGGAATTTCTATGATACGAGTATTGACATGAATCGACTTCACCAATATTTCGAGAGCACAAATGAATCCACTTTCCCGAATGATCACATCATATTTCAATTTTATGTTCTTGATCACGGCTAAGTCATAGGCCCTGTAAAAAGAACTCAACGTGAGTACTTTAACATCAAATATGAAACGCAAAAGCTGATTGGCCACAAGGGAAATCACTTTTCTAAAAAATGACGTTTGACTGAACCCACCACCTTGTGAATAAACAGATGAAAGTACAAGTCCGAACGACCACTTTTCAATCAGCTCAACCATCAAGGGAGCAAGACTTAAGTCAGAAGTGTTATCACCTTCCAGCGTAATCACTATGTCACCTTGACCCTTCGCATGTGAAAGTATAAACTCAAATCCATGATTGAATGAATAACCAGGGCCAGAGTTAATTGGATTAGCTAAGACAGTATAGAATCCCTCCTGAAAATTTTCCTTTATTATCTGTATCGTCTCATCTGTGGAACAATCATCAACGAGTACATAATGCTTTGATTTATCATTCAAAACTAACTTCAAATTAGAAGCTAGTTCAGGGATATTTTTTTCCTCATTAAAAACGGGGATAAGGAAATAGATCATTCAGGCTTAAGGTTTCTTTGCCACTCAATTGTTTTACGAAGTCCGTCTTCCAAATTATATTGGGGGTTAAATCCAAGCTGCTTCTTTATTTTGTCGATAGAGGGGACTCTTCTTTTGACATCCTCGTACTTACCAAAAGTTTCATACGGGATAAATTTAATGTTCGGTTTTGCATCTTTACCATTTACTAACTTGGTTATTAATATAGCTAAGTCATAAATAGATATTTCTGATTCAGGGTCTCCGGCTATATTAAAAATTTCGTTCGTTGCCTCGGCTTGCGTGATGCATTTGTAGATTCCATCAATTGTATCGTCAACAAACGTAAACGTACGAGTTTGACTACCATCTCCATGAATTTCTAACGCCTTACCATCCAAACAATTCTGAATAAAAACAGATTGCGGCCCGCCCCACCAGGTCAGGTTTTGATTGGGTCCGTAACTCCCAAAAAACCGCATGATCGTGTATGATAATTTATGGTCTTGATTATAAGCTTGCAATAATTGCTCGCCATAAATCTTTGAAAGCGCATATGCCCACCGCTTAACCGTAGAAGGGCCGAGTAAAGAATCCGAATCTTCTGTATATGGTAAAATAGGGTTTTTTCCATAGATATCAGAGGTGGACGCAAATACAAGGCGCATTTTATCTTGAAGACATTTTTGAATTACTACCTCAAGCATTTTTCCATTCTCAACAAGCGTTCTCATAGCAGAGCTGTATCGCGGAATTTTCTGGGAAGCCAAATGAACAAGTATATCACCCCGACAATTTTCCAGGCAGTTCTCATCTAAGAGATCACACTCCCTGAATTGAAAGTCAGGATGATCCTCAATCGCCTTAATATTCCGTCTTGATCCGTAACTAAAATTATCGATGCCTATTACCGAGTGGCCTGCTTCCAGAAGTCGAATTGCCAGATTGGAGCCCATAAAACCGGCTACACCCGTGATTATTACCTTCATAATTTGTATGTCAATTAATCTACAAAATTAATTTTTATCTGCTACAATACTTTTGAATCTGAAATATTGATGGCCAAAAGTGGATGAAAGATCTTAAAAATCGGTTCGGAACTTATAAACCAGAACCGGATGAAAATAGTAGAAATTGCTATACAACAATCTTCGATCGGCATCCGGATAGAGAAATGAAGCTTCAAGCGAGGCATTCCTTTCTATGAAGGAAAAAAAAGAAGAATGAGTTGCATAAGAAACATGGCGCTGAAACGCGAGGTGCTGCGAAGATCTTGCAGCGTACACAAAGTATTTGGGGTGCGCCCTCTTGACTGCGACAGTATCATATGAAATACTAAAGATATCTTCATAGGGCGTATCTTTAAACGGCTGATATGTTGACACCTCAATGATCTGTCTGGTTTCATCCACCTTGGTATGGCGTGACAGATATTCCGAAGATAGACCGGTGCTTCCGATAAAACGTGCGGCTTCACTCCTGAGCATATTTCGTGCAGGACTGTCATAAATATCAGCGAATATTCCCTCTATCAAAATTACATCATTGGGCTTTGTTTTTTCTAGCAGATATTCCCTGGCACTTAATCTTACATCACCATGATTGATTATGACTAAAAAATTTAAGCAATAGCTAATCGTCCATATCAAACTCAATACTGCTAAAATTACAACTCGCCTTTGATCCGCTAGTTTATTGAGATATAATAGTGCTCCTACAACAAGAAGAATAGAAACATTTAGTAGATAATGCACTTCCTTTATTGGAAAAATTAAAAGCACAACAACCGTAACCAAAAAGGGAGCGTAAATAAATCGAGTGGATCGGTTTTTTATGTTCAAAATAAAAAATAAAGGAACCAATGGTCCCATCAGGGCCAAAATAGCAGTCAAGTAGAATTTTGAATTAAAAACAGATTGAAGTAACGATGCGTATCCGGGAATTTTAGTCGCAATAGCTTCCTCAAAAGTGGGGCTCATTGTCAGATCTTTTGCAACTGGTACCTGGTGAAAAGTATTAAATAAAATCGTTAGTGGCAGAAATGTGATCGCACTGTAAAGGAGTGCACCTAAACCTAGCGTGATCGTGTAGAACTTGACTTTTGATAAAAATTGTTCATTCGACCGATGGAAGAAAAAATCATAGATGAAAAAACCAATTAAATAAGCAATTATCTCTATTCGAAGCGCTACTCCTATTGACACAACCAAAAAAAGCCAACTTCTCGATTTATCTTTTTCCAGTACGAAATAATCGTAGGCCACATTTAAAATCATGGCATACAGTAAATACGAATAAGGATCAAATTTTATCCAATTAGTTGAATTCCATTCAATGGGATTAAATAAAACGATCAATGAGAAGATAACTCGCAGGTGAAATAAATCTGTTATCTTAAAGATAAGCCGAAGTAAAATTATGGATCCTATTGTACTTACGATTAACGACAATAATCGCCCGATGAGCAATACATCGCCTGAACCAGAGATTAGAAACAACTTGAAATCTTCCAAACCAGACCATGCCCCGGTGATTAACCCAACGATGAATACAAAACCAGAATAGCCAATAAAAATCCAATTGAACAAATTGGTTGGCCTCGAAAAATCTCCCTGCCCGTACTCAATAATATTTTTAAAAGGGTCCCTCAAAATAGTTGTTTCATCAACGTGCGTGGTGTATGGCAGCCCGTAATGAATAATGATCCATTTGGTGTACACCAAACAAAAAACAAACACAAAAATTAATAACAGATTATTTCTATTACTGGCAAGCTTACCCGAACGGATATCTTTCATGTTAAAAATACCAAAGCTCTTCACGACTATCCGTTATCTTTTATCCATTTATGCAAAACAATCAAAATCCAAATTCGATTATACAAATAGTCTTGTTCTTGTTTTAAAAAAGCATCTTTTAACCGCTCTACGTAATCAAAATTTACAAACTGTGCTTCTTCAACCGTCTGCCTGTCGAGGCATTCGTCAATCAAATAATAAAATTCATTTTTTAACCACTTGGATAACGGTATGCTAAATCCCCATTTTGGTCGATCTACCAAGTCAGATGGCAAGTACTCTCTCAGCAACTCTTTCAATATCCACTTTTTTACATTCCCTTTTGTTTTAAAATGATCGGGCAAATTCAAAGCAAACTCAACTACCTGTTGATCTAATAACGGACTTCTACATTCCAGCGCGTAAAACATAGCAGCCCTATCCACCTTTACCAACAGATCGTCTTTCAGGTAATATTTCAAATCAAACAAAGCTTGCTTATCTGGTTCGCTTAAATGATTGGCCCGAGGGGAATCTATATATTTAAACGCACGATAGCCTAAATTATCTTTGACCAAACTTACCAGCTCCCTGTCGGAAAAGAAATATTGCTCTTGCGAAAAGATGTGGCTTCGAAGGAGAGGGCGATCTACTTTCTCAAGCATGTGAGCCACTCTTTGGTAGCGACTATTTCCAGAGCGATCAAGCAGATATGCCATTGAACTTTGGATTCCTTTAATCCAAGGATTACTCAATCTACTGGCCCAGGTGTAAGCACCATATCCTAAAAACAATTCATCGCCTCCATCTCCCGTCAAGGCAACCGTTACTTCCTTGCGTGCGTGTTGCGAGACAAGCATAGTAGGAATGGCCGATGTGTCAGCAAAGGGCTCATCAAAATGCGCAAGATATTTTTCTAACGTCTCCGCTGCCTCCGTTTCAGATAAAATATATTCATGATGATCTGTTTTCAACGCGGTGGCAACCTGCGCTGCGTAATGATGTTCGTCAAATGCACTTTCCTTGAATCCGATACTAAACGTCTTGATCGGGCTTCTTGTGAATTGAGAGGCCATTGCCGTAATCAGAGAAGAGTCGGTTCCTCCGCTTAAAAATGCACCCAGTGGAACATCACTTATCAAACGTTTTTGTACGGCACTATTTAGCTTCTCCCGAAGAAGGGATTTTGCCTGAGTCTCGTCCTTAATAACAAAAGGCTTCGAGAGCTGATCATCCAGTTGCCAGTACGGGCGAAATCTAAACTCAAGACTGCTATCCAGCTCACCAATGAAACCTGCTGGAAATTTTCTTATGAACTTATAAATTGTCTTCGGTTCAGGAATGTAGCCGAGGTGAAGAAACTCGTAAACTGATTCTTTGTCGATCTCCTTTGCTGCAAGGACAGTTGGATGTTTACGTAAAGCTTTTATTTCTGATGCGAATATAAAATACTCGCCATCGAAAAAATAAAACAAGGGTTTTTTACCGATTCGATCGCGAAATAAAAATAATTGATTCGACAGTTTATCATACAGAGCAATAGCGAACATCCCCTCCAATCGTTTCACCATGTCAACTCCCCAGGCAGCGAACGCATTCAATATTACCTCTGTGTCCGAATGGGTTTTAAAAATTAAATCAGGACGAAGTGTCTCGATTTCCTCTCGCACTGCTTTAAAATTATAAATCTCACCGTTAAAGACCACAACATATCGCCCATCGGTTGAATGCATCGGTTGATTTGCCTCGGATGAAAGATCTATGATGCTAAGACGGGTATGCCCAAGGGCTACTGTCTGCGATTCATTCGTAAACGTAGCCTGAGCGTCCGGTCCGCGATGCTTCAATGCGTCCGTCATGGACCGGATATCTGGCTGGTGAATATTTCGCTTGCTTACAATACCTACTATTCCGCACATAACTTAGTCGATATCAAGATTTCTCAACAAAAGCATTCCGTTGAATATCGTGGTCGAAAATCGATATTCGGATAAAGTACGAAAGACTGTTCTGGAGCAATCTGTCTTCATCCAGTCGTGCAGTTCTACTAATATATATTTCGTGTGGCTTATCCAGTAATCATAGTTATCGGTGAATAATTCTCTCTCCGACCCTTCTATATCCAGCTTTAAAATATCGATACGATTGATACCATACCTCTTCATGATTGAATTCAGTGATAATCCCTGGAATGCTTTATCGTCTTCGACTTGACACTCTTCAACTTCAAAAGCCCAACTATCAGTTTGCCGATTACTAATTCTTAACAACGCGTCACGGTTCCACAACGCAGAATGGATGGGAACAACGGACGAATAGTGTTCTGTATTTTTTCGGAGCATTTCGAAATTTGACTTGTCAGGTTCAATTGAATATATCCTTGAATGGGTGAACCGCTGCGCAAGGAATACACTGGTCAGACCGATATTAGCACCTCCATCAATTATTACAGCGGGCTGATATTGTGTGTCGAGTGCATACACCTTGAATAAAAAAACTTCTCTAAAAACCAAGATATCTGTTGTGCCCGATCGAAGATTGAGCGGCCACTTAAACCCATCGATTTTGATCGCTTCAGTCTTCAGCAATTCAACCCGAAAAAAAAGGAAGAATCCGGATAAGGATCCGAAATTTATCATATACCTGAGAAGCAATTTTAATCTTAAAACCATTTCTTTAGAATGCGTTTTGAAATATTAGTTACTGCAACTGGATGTGATTTAAGAGCGAGGATGGTGAAGTATAGTCCCCTCCTTATGTTTTGCCCATCTTTAGCCCAGGAAGCTGCCAAAATCAAGTACATGTTGGCATAGCACTTCCGTTCAAATGACTTGTTTTTGAAAAAATGATTAGATGATGCCTTTTGAAACTCGTATAAAAAATCCTTTTCCATCAAAGCAATCCTTTTGTGCATATTAAAAGGATGTATTCTATAAGACCAGGTAGGCTTTGGCAATCGTCCAATTCTAAATCGCGCAGCCACCCTTACAAAAAATTCATGATCAGCGGAAGTTGAAAGTTGTTGATCAAATAAACCTACCGTTTCGACCACCTCTCTCTTCACCAATATGCTACTTGGCCCGGGCACCTGCGTATCTTTGAGAGCAAGCAGATCGTCTAAGAGCATTCCCTCATTGCCAGAAATAATTTGTCCGGTAGGATACGAATTCTCATTCATTACGAATCCGTCAGAGTGAACTAACCCATAGTGCCCTGATTCTATCTTCACTAGCTTGCTTTCAAGATTGTCGTGTAACCAAACATCATCCGAATCTAGAAAAGCCAGATAAGTTCCTTTTGATTGAGCGAATCCCCGATTGCGGGCGGCCGAAACCCCTTGATTCTCCTGGTAAATGTATTGGATACGCGAATCATTCTCAGCGAGCCTACTAATTTTTTCTTTCTGCCCGTCAGTAGAGCCATCATCCACAACAATGATTTCAATATTCTTATGAGACTGTATCATCACCGAGCGCAGCGTTTCTTCAATAAATTTCTCGCTGTTATAGGCAGGTATGACTACCGAAATCAGAGGCCGGTCTGTTTTATCCATTCAAATAAAGATTTTCCAACTGACCCAAATACTCATTAATTGAAAATCTCTGTACTGCCGATTTCCCATTCCTGATCAAGGCCTCCCTAAAATCCTTTTGGCTGATGATCGTGCGAATACCTTCTTCAATTTGTGCACTGTTTTGAAAGTCCACAACCCAGGCATTTTCTTTATGTCGAACGAACTCTCGTGCTATTCCAGAAAGAGTAAAGACTGAAGGCACACCCACAATAAGTGGTTCTACATACGTTTGTCCAAAAGCTTCGGCATAAGGATCGATTGGAACGTGTACAAATACATTGAACAGTCGATACAAGTTTACAAGATCTTTTTCAAAAGGAATCTCTTGAAATGAATCCGCTGGTAATTCTCGCAATTGATCTTTTATTCTATTTCCATATTCACCATTAGCATTCGCCAATAATAGCTTGGCATTTGGGAAATGATCTCTCAGCCTTTTGAAAGCCGGTATAATAAATTGAATACCTTTCCACTCCACATAGCGTGAGATCACCCCTATGATCGGATAATTCTCAGCCGTTAGATTATATTTCTTATATAATTCGGAGACTTTTTGTTCTTGAGATGAGGAAAAATATGTAAAATCAAAACCATGGTGAATCAATTTTATTTTGTTTGGATTGGCCCCATCCCATTTCACCAGTATCTCTTCTATGCTTTTAGAGATAGCAATAATATCGGTAGCCAAAAAGTTACAGAGTAGATCCCACTTCCGACCTGACGGGTATTCTTTATAATGAGTAGTTGCGTGATGCCGGGTATATACTCTTTGGCGAATTCGGAGTATCCAGGAAGCAGTTAATCCTAATACATTTGCGCGCCATAAATGAGTATGAACAACGTCTGGTTTAATGGATCTCAAAAGAAGAAATAAGGCCATCCATTTCCTAATCGTGGTTGGGTATTTAACATCGTTTACCTCGTGATATAAAATCTGATGTTGGCGCAGGAAAGCAGACAATTCGCTCCCGTCATTGCCAATCAATATAAAACTCAGTTCAAATTTAGATCGAAGACCTTTTGCAATCCATTCAAAAGCAAGTGCCTTATCAATGTCAGAAATGACATACACTACTTTCTTCTTCATATTAACTTCACATTAGGAAATTCGACAGAAAGCGCCTGAATGACAACATCGTAAAGCTTATATCTTAATCTCCTGGGGAGGAAAAGAAATAGTTCCAGATCAATGGCTCGCACCCAAAATCTGAAAGCAAACATCCCATACAAAATGAGTTTTAAATATGATTTCCCTTCAATACTTAATGGAACCTGTCGAATGATTTTCCATTTCTGCTTGGCTTTGTTGTACTGTCTTTGTCTTTCAATATAGCTCAAGCAAGTGATGCGTTCCCGGTGAATCGATAAATTACTTTTATCAAAATACACGGGTATATTTTCTTTGAGTGCACGGTATCCAAGATCATAATCTTCTGCATCCGTAAGCTGTTCGTCAAATCCTTTTAACTGTTCAAAGATTTCTCTGGGTATTGAACAATTGGCCGTGGAAAAAAATAGATTAGTAAAATCAAATCGGGTTACTGATTGTTCGAATCTTAAAAACCAAAATTCTGTCAAATACGATTTGTACCTTTGAATATCAGTCAATCCTGGCAACTCATTTTGATAACCCGTAACAATTGAAAGGCTTGATCTCTTGCGATGAAACTGAACGTGCCTTTCTACAGATTCTCTGTCCACCTCCATATCGTCATCGTAGAAGATGAATAAACTTGTTTTAGCGATGGCTGCCCCGGCATTACGTGTTCTTGCACGTCCCCTGTTTTCCTGCACAATCACATGAAGATTCTTAAAGGCAGTTTGAAACCGTCTCAATACATCCACTGTATCATCAGTAGATCCATCAACTACCACAATGATTTCAAAATCAGTTTTTGATTGAACAAGCAAAGAATCTAGTAGCTTGGCTATTTTATGAGCCCCGTTATAAGTGGGTATAATTACGCTGGCCTCCATTTTTCGCTAGGCATCTTTCCTTGTCAGTAATTTATTAATGATTTTAATCCATTTTATTTCCCATGCCGGATAATACTTGGCCATGAATTTTTCTGTATTAACCATCATCATGCTGGACCTTGACGCTCCACTTTTTCCAACTAAATGAATCACCCTTGCTTCTGGCTGAATGGCAATGGCATACCCTCTTAATCTAAAATCCTTGCACCATTGCATGTCTTCCACATACATGAAAAAATCTTCCGCCAGTTTGTTATTTTCCAGTTGCCTTAGCTTTCGTTTTTCAAACATGAAATAAGTACCCCATACCCAATCCGGAAAGGCAATAGAATTACAGTCAAAGAAGTAGCCGAACAGAATTTTTCCGCCCCACTTTTTCGGAATAATTTTCTGCATCCTGAAAAGTTCAAACAGACCATACTTCACTGATGGAAATCGATGACAATTACTCTGAATCGTGCCATCTTCGTACTCCAGGCGCGAACTTACCACCGCAACTTTTGGATGCTTTCTCAAAAAATCTCTACATATTAAAACTGCATTGTTCACCAATATAGTATCACTATTCAGCAACAATATATACTCGCCTTTTGTATGTTCGATACCCACATTACAGCCTTTCGAAAAACCTTCATTGGTTTGATTTTTAATAAGTACGATCTCCGGAAACCTTGTTTTGAATTCTTCTGCATCTATCTCGACAGATGCATTGTCCACCAGGATAATTTCGAATGAAACATCTTTTGTTTTTTCAATTATACTTTGGATACAGTTACAAGTAAGCGTAAACGTATTAAAGTTGATTATGACTATTGAAACATCCATCTCAAATATTCTAAGGAAATATTTTTTTCTTCAGCGCCGTTATCCTTGCCATGCTTCGGTTGTTGCGCAGCATCAATTCAAATCTGGACAATGGAAAAGTGGGGATTCCAATTTTCTGAATAAAATCTTCAATGTTTGAACCTTCACCAAAAACTAATGAAGGCCATGCTGTCGGAGTGATGGGGTGAAAATTTTGAAATTCACGATAATTAGATTCATTTAACGATTGCCATTTATTAAAATATCGCTCTATATCGAAATCCATTTTATGCCCCCAGTTGTTTAGCTTTTGATAAATTTCTTGTTCACTTCTTGCCCAAGATTGGTGAATCATCATGAAGTTGGTATCCAAATTAAAATTACCATTTCTCCGTCCGTACTCATACAAAGGGTCTTTTGTGGCTACTTGAATGAATTCAATTGAACTGGTGGTAGGCGGTATATAAAAAAATCCCCTGCTTGATTTCTTAAAGAGGGTTATCCAGGCACAGGTAATATTTGATTTTATAGTTTGTCTCACCGGCAGCTTCCTCAGAAAATGAACAAATCGTTCAAATTCCAAAAAATATTCATCACAGTCTAACTGTATATGCCATCCTCCCTTACCCATATAATCAGCAATAAGATTTCGTTGCCTCACTTCATTTTTCATAGGTGAAAGGCTTTGAATGTGAAAGTTTTCTTCAAAAATCTTTATTTTGTTTTCCTTATCAATCGCCTGCACAAATGATTTAAATGAGTTTTCATCAAAGCTAAATTTCTCGCCCGCCCAACTTATTCTGTCTTTATCTATGGATAGGCAAATGTAATCTGCATGATCATAAATCAGTGGGAGTGAGTATCTGAGTAAATGCCAGTCATACGCTACACAAAATCCTATTTTGATTAAATCCATTATATCTTCAGTATTTAGGATTTAGATATGACCATGTAAGCTTTGTCAATCCGGATCGCAGCCATTTCATATCCTATTTCTTTAACCCAATTTGCCTGAAAAAATGATAACCAATATCCTTCAAGAATTTCCAATGTATAGGATTCTTTAACAAGGCTCTTGCGGCTAAGATATAACCTTCCTGAAATTTATTTTCGTTAAGTGCTTGAATAGATAAATCTCTCAACATCCAAACATGACTTTCCAAATAGCCCGGAAGGTAGGCTGTCCATTGTTTTATGATTTCTGAATTTTTATCAGCTGATTGGTTGGATAAAAGAGTATGAGTTTTCTTTTCCAAGAAATCATCCATTATATTCTTTTTCACGCGATTCCAGTAATGATAGACGACCTCCTCACAGGGCAACAATTTGGTTCTATTTTGGAGAACGATTGAAAACGCATATTGCTCACTGGCGTGATTCCGAGTTGGGGGATAAAATTGGTCTGTGAGAGCATAAACATCAGGCAAAAACTTGATGTGAGATTTATGCAGGAACATCACGCCAGCATTCCATGAGGTCTGATCTGGTTTTACTTTCAAAGGTGCGCCATCCGCAAGCAAAAATTCCCGATCCTCTATAAGCTTCAAAAATGCTCTGAACGGCACGCCAGCCGGCAACGGCATCTCCTTTAAGCTTTGAAATGCATACTCCAGGGTGTGCATGAACGAAATTTCGGGTGAAATTGAGTCAATAAATCCGCTGGTGTCAGCAACAAAAAAAGTATCCGAATCTGCATATATCAGGTCGCAATCAGGACATATATTGAAAGCTTCCTCTATCAGGGCAATCTTCATTCGGTGAAGAAAATCAATATTGCCTCTCATTGATTTTATCCTTTCGGGGGTAAGCAATACATATCGCACCAGTTGATCCTTAAAATAAGGAGTAAAATAATCCGGCTGGTCGGTAAATAAAATTACTTCAAGGAAACGCTTGGTGTGGGCCCGAAAACTCCAGATCATGAATATCGCTCTTCGATATTCACTTTCGCGGCCAAACGATTGAGTTACCAAGACTGACTTCATCTGTTCGTGAAATTCCTCGCACCCCATATTTTCCGGATGGTTTCATGATCCAAATAAAACTCCACCATCCGTATTTTCAACCAGGCTAATATTTTATTCCACGAAGCGTCATCGTAAATAATTATCTTTTTGCGTCCTGGAAACATCTTCCAATACTTATAGTAAAAATAACGAAGGCGGCTTTTACACAGCATATGCCAAGGCCGCTGAAGTGTGAAATGCACAATTACTTTATCCGTAAGAAAAAGTGAGAGTTCTTTTTTACTTAGGGATTCAGGAACGTAAGAATAAAGTAAATTGAATTTATTTTCAAGCTTTTGCCACTTACCCTTTAGAACCGCATTGAGAGCACACTGATCAACAAACTTTATTCGCTCAGGATAATCAAGTAGATAGCGAATGGCATTTTCAGAAATTTTTTCATCTCGCCAACGATTTACATCAATCACCAATACTCCAGAGTTAAAGTACTCCCCCTCTTTTTCTATTCCGATCAAAGGTTGAGTACGAACGTAATTATCCCAAACAGCTGCCACCGGAAATCCACCCAGGGAGACAGAGTTAAGCTCCATAAGACTTTTCAGTACTACCGTATCCGTGTCTAAGTAAATTAGCCTTTCCACTTTATCCTGAACAAGCGAAGAAAAATACAGTCTGTAATAAACAGCTGATGTCCAGGTATTCATCGTCACAAAGTCATTCAACCGTGAATCAGAAATGGAGTAATACTGTATTTCGTTTCCAAATTGATGAATGTGTTTTTTGATCCTATCTAAAATTGAGTCATCAATTCCTGTTGCAATTGCGTGGATACATACCGAACCACGTTCGTGATTATGCATAATCGAAGCTAACAGCGCATAACACGGATTCAAATAATGAGCATCAAATGCAATTGCTATATGAATAACCATGATCACTTTCTGTGGTCATACCACTGCTCGGTCGTTTTTCTGTTTACCTTAACGGACACTAATTCTTGATTTTATTGACTCCTAAAAAAAATTTCCTAAACAATGAAAGATTCAATCTGTACAATGGCTTGTACAGAAAAAAAGATGCACCTATATAGTTGTTTGTCCTTAAGAACTTAACAATTGCATCGACCAAATCTTCATCAATCCATACACTGTGATACATTAGGTCATCAATGCGTGATCGAATTGCCTCAGTAAGCAGAAGGTTATTCCGATATTGATGATGCAGATTAAGTAACGCAAAGAAAAATTTAATTTGCGCCTGTTTTTCTGTAATAGCTGCGGATTCTGAATGAATTCTGTAATACGAAACTATTTCGGTATCGGTATAAAATGAAAAGTTCTCCAAGGCAAGTTTCAGCCATAAATGCCAATCCTCGCAATATTGAATCTTCAAATCCTCAACAAAACATTCAACTTTCATTACAGCTTCTCGTTTGACAAAAACTGTGGACATAATAAAGGCATCATGATACAGCAAGAATTCAATAGCCGCTTGACCTTGATAATTACCTGAGCCTCTACCAATCGTCTTCTCAGTCCTAAGTCCATTTTCCAACAAGCAAGAATAACCAAACACTAAATCGGACTGGTGCTCTTTCATAAGATTAACTTGATGAGTCAGCTTATGTGGAAGCCAAATATCATCGGCATCCAGAAATGCAAGATAATAACCTTCTGATTCCCTAATTGCTTTATTCCTGGCGCGACCTTGTTTGCCATTCTTCTGCCAAAAATATTTTATCCGGCTATCGATGCGTTGGTAACTTTCCACAATACTGGCAGTATCATCTTGCGACTCGTCATCTACAATAATCAGTTCCCAGTCAGCATAAGTCTGCGCCAGAACAGATTTGATGCTTTCCGACAAGTATTTGCCAGCATTATAGGCTGGCATTATGATCGACACTTTATGATTCATGGAACTTGCCACAATCGGATTCTACTTCGCTGTAAAAAAATTAATGGCAATGTCTTGAAACTCTCCCTGACTTCTAAAGGATGCATTAAGATTGTATCCAAATCCATTCTGCTCGAATATTTTTAAAAAGTCCGAGAGCTGATAAGTTGGCGGTTTCAGGTTATGGTGATATTCAAAAATATATTGATTTATGTTTTGAATCGTGCGCGTGTCATTCAAATCGTTTACTACTCCCCACTCCGCTCCTTCAATGTCGATTTTGGCAAAGTCAAATGTGCGATTAACTAAAAAAGTTGAAAGTCTAATTATTTTAACTTTTGTAACCTCTTTGCCGCCCCTATTTTGATCAACTGAACTAATAAGTGAATTATTATTGTCCACATAAAAATCGATGTTCCCGTCTTGACCGCCCAATCCTGAATTGATAATCTCCACGTCTTTTAATTTATTACTTGTCACATTTTGGCGTAGAAACTTAAATACTCTGGGATTAGGTTCGAAAGCGATAATTTTACAAGAGGGATGAAATTTTTTAAAAAAAAGAATGGCCATACCAATGTTAGCTCCGCCATCAATAATTGTTGGTGATTCGTTTTTAAACGAAACCTGATATTGAAAATCTAGAAAAATCTCCCGAAAAAGGTAAAGAATTTCGGAGTAACTCGGTCCGGTTACGGTGTAATCAAAAATTCTTTGAGTAGCTATCTCCTCTTGTCGGATTGAAATTTCGGTATAAAATCGCAATCGAAATAGAATCTTAAATACCTCAACCTTATCGCTAAACTTATCGTACCGACTCCACCTCGCTTCTCCCAGGCTCTTTTTGAGCACGGTAATGAGTTTTGAAATTTTCATTTATTTTAAATTACCATCCATACTGTCAAATCAATTCAACAAAACCTCGATATTGAATATCGTATGGTTTTATGCCTGCGTCCTGCGCAACATTCTTTACTTGTATTCGCGCTAAGTCATATAAATCATGCTGCACAGCATCTACTCCATAATATAGACCTACATAATAAAATCCTTCTATCAAATTAAATCGGGAAATTTTACCTTCATATGAATGACCATCTACTTCTTGAATAAATCTCCCGAATGAGTTTCTTAAATCATAAACAGCAACTCTTTGCTTTTTGTAGTTGTAAAATAGCAAGCAAAGATCCGTCATCTTTATGGATTCGTTATTTTTCGTTTTCAATTTGATGCGAAACTCTAACGAAGAACCAGAGATAAGAGAATACGATGAAAAGGACAATTCCTCCAGCTGAGTAAATTCAGATAGGGCGACAGATTGAAATAAAATGTTCTCTTTATGGGAAATATATTCTCGAATAAGATCACTGGATGGGCCTTGATCAATAAGTTTTCCTTTAGAAAAAAGAAAAGATGTTTTACAAAGTGATTCGATAGCGTCCAGATTATGACTGACAAAAAGTATAGTTCTACCACTTCTGCTCACGTCTTCCATTTTGCCTAGGCACTTCCTTTGAAACTCCGCATCGCCAACCGCCAGCACTTCATCTATGATTAATATTTCCGGTTCGAGATGCGCAGCAACAGCAAAGGCAAGCCTTAATTGCATACCACTTGAGTAATGCTTTATCGGGGTATCCAGAAATTTTTCTACACCCGAAAAATTAACTATTTCATCAAATCGTTTTTTGATCTCAGAATTCTTCATTCCCAGAATCGCTCCGTTCATGAAGATATTTTCCCTTCCTGTTAATTCTTGATGAAAGCCTGTGCCTACCTCTAGTAAAGAGGCAACCCTACCCCTTGCAACTATTTTTCCCGAAGACGGGGGAGTAATTCTGGAAAGAATTTTCAGCAACGTAGATTTTCCAGCTCCGTTCCTTCCAATAATGCCTACGGATTCACCTGCTTGAACTGAAAACGAGACGTTTTTCAACGCCCAAAATTCCTCCTGCTGAGAATCTCGCTGAAAGATGCTCGTAATCCGATCTCTAAAATTTAAATAAGGTAATTGCTGATGTTGGATCAGAAATTTTTTGGAAATGTCTGTTATCTCAAGAATTGGTTTCATGCCAGGTCAGCAAAGTACAATTCCGTCTTCTTAAAATAACTTATTCCAATGGTCAGCATGAGCAATCCGGAAAGAACACTAATACCAACAAGAGAATAATCAACGGCACTTTCCATCATCGGCACTCTAAATAATGTGATGGCTCCGTACATTGGGTTAACGGCCAGAATATATTTCAAAAAAGGATAACTGATTTTCGATACAGGATAAACAATAGGTGTTAGAAAAAATGCGACCTGAATAACAAACGACACCACAAATCGAAAATCACGATACTTCACCATCAACGCAGAAAGCCAGCATCCCAATCCCAGCGCACTCACAACACTCAATATAAAAGCTGCTGGCCAAAACAAGAACAATTCAAGAATATTTACGCTAACCGGGTAAAAAGAAAGAAATATGATAAAAAGAATTAGAGCCACCATTAAATCTACCCATGCTGACAGAATGGAAGAAACCGGAATGATCAACCTCGGAAAATAGATTTTTTTGATAATGGCCGAGTTCTGCACCATACTATTACCTGCGTTGGTAATAGCTGATGAAAAGAAATTCCACAGCAATAATCCTGAAAAAGCAAACACTGGATATGGCATCCCTTCGGAGGCAATGCCCAACATTCGACCGAAAAAAAAAGTGAAGATAATCATCATTAGAAGTGGCTGAAGCATGACCCACAGTACACCCAAAGCGGTTTGCTTGTACTTGACTTTAATATCGCGCCATGTAAAGAAATAGAATAACTCACGGTACCGCCATAGCTCTTTCCAGTTAAAGACATCATGCTGTCCAGAATCGATAATTTGCTCTTCTAAATCAATCATTGAATTTCTGCTGGAATACTAGAAAGCAAACCATTTATAGATTATTACCCATTTTTGTGTAAAGTTAATATGAAAATCCTTTTTTTAATCCCTTATCCGTTGAAAGAAGCTCCTTCGCAACGGTTTCGCTTTGAACAATATTTTCATCTTCTGGAAGAAAAGGGGTTCAGTATATCAAGTCAATCTTTTTGGGATAGAGAAACATGGGAAGTCTTATATAAGTCAGGTTTTAAACTTCGAAAAACCATCGGCTTTATAAAAGGTTCGGTTAGGCGCCTTGCCATACTATTCAGCCTTTCAAAGATAGATTACGTGTTCATTCACCGGGAATGCCTGCCCGTTGGTCCGCCTGTTATTGAATGGATAATTGGCAGACTCTTAAAGAAAAAAATCATTTATGATTTTGACGATGCCATCTGGCTGCCAAATACTTCAGAAGAAAATCGAATAGCCGCATTTCTAAAATGGCATAGTAAAGTTTCATCGATATGTAAATGGAGTTATAAAGTAAGCTGCGGAAATTCCTTTTTGGCAGAATATGCATCGCGGTTTAATGAAACTGTGATTCTCAATCCAACCACAATTGACACGGACAACCTACATAACCCGAATAAATTCACGATCGAAAAAAAAACTGCTCGAGTAACGATCGGATGGACTGGCACTCATTCCACTTTGAAATACATAAAGCCATTGGTACCCATCCTGAAGAAACTGGAATTAAAATTTCCAAATCAAGTTCAAATTCTGATCATCGCTAATAGACGGCCGCAGCTGGCCTTGGATACTGTGAATTTTATTCCTTGGTCGAAGGAAACGGAAATTGAAGATCTCCTGAAAATGGACATCGGCATCATGCCATTAAGCGATGACATATGGACGAAAGGAAAATGTGGATTTAAAGCCCTGCAATATATGGCACTTGAGATACCGGCAGTTGTGTCTTCCGTAGGAGTCAATTCCGAGATTATCGATGCTGGGGTGAATGGTTTCTTATGTTCATCCGAAAATGAATGGATGGAAGCTTTAGGGAAATTAATCGGTGATAGTCAGGCACGAAAACAAATGGGGCGTGCCGGACGACAAAAAATTATTTCAACCTATTCTGTATCGTCCAACTCCTCGCTATTCTTGGATCTGTTCTCATAAAAAATGAGAATGATCGCCAAAGCAAAGAACGGCATCATAGGAATTTTATATCGCGCCAGTGTGCCAAAGTTGAAGGAAGATACACCCACAGCAAAAGCAAAAATCAAGGAAAAAATAAACGCAAAACTTATGTCGGGATTGCGAAAAGACGTTATAACTCGCCATCTGTACTTAAGAAAGAGAATCAACACCAAAACAAAAAAGGTGAGACTCTCCAATGCCGACAAAAGCATGAGAGGGTTATTCACCTCCCATAAGTAAGGCCTGAACAAAGTAACGTTTATAGCTTGTGGCGCCAGTCTAATAAGTGAACCTGCGGAACCATCGAGCTCTCCAAGAGTGTAGCCAGATCCCGCATCTCGTCCGGTTTGAAACCTAATATCATAGGCCGTAATTTTGGCCGTCATAGCAATGTTCTCAACGGCATATCGCCTATCACCCTCTCCTACTTTAACAACGGAGTAATAAATGGAAACTATTGAAAAAACAATGATCAAAGGCAAAACAAGTAATCGAACCATTGTGGATCTGATCATCTGTAAGTTGCCCAGGTAAATCCACAAGAAGGCCGCTGGAAGAAATGCCTGAAGAATGAATTTCTTTACCGAAAAAATGCACCACAGGGAGAGAAGGAATAGAAGAACATGGACTAAAGAAATTTTCTTCTTGAAAAAAAGCTGATTTAATTCAAATGTTAGTACCCCCATGCAGCCTATCATGACGGTATCTTTCATAAGGCCAGATCCCCAGAAAAAGACTGAGGGTATAAAAAAGGCGGCAAAGGCAATCTGCAGATGTAACTCTGGATATCTTTCATAAAACGTGATAAAAAACATCCACATCCCAACAAAACTGAGCACCGCAAAAAAAATGGCGGTTGCTGAATAAGTCGAAAATGTAAAGAGATCAAAAAATGCCGCCAGCCTGATGATAAAAAATGATGAAGGGTCCGTAAAGAATGGAATGCGACTAGAATATTCATAGAAGCTTCCTTCATGCTTACCGCCTGAAAACATCATGTCAAATCCTTTTTCAGGCGAATCCATAAACGCCTCCCAGATATGGCGGCTGCCGTGCGTATGAAAATTATAGGTATCACCTCCGTTATAGTAAAACTGATAAATGAAACCCAACGCAAGTGCTCCCAGAATCTTGACAGTCAGAGCCGGAAAAAAATATCTCTTGGTAATAGCGTCTGTCACGTAGGGCCTTACCAGATAGGCAGCCAGATAAACCAGTGTGGTCACAACAGGAGTAACAATAAGATCACGCAATTCCACAATTCAAATGTTTAGCTGGCTCAATCTCCTTTCTCCAATTTCTTCAATCGCTTCTTGGCATCTTTATAAGCCTCGTCTTTGCGCCCCGATAATCGCTTCACTTCTTTAAAGTATTTTTTTGCCGTGGCTTTATCCCCTTGCTTCTCGCTGATCTCGCCCAGTGCGATTAATGAAAACAGATAATACCCTGAGTCAGTAGCACCAATCTCTTCAGAATATTTTACCGCGAGCAGATAATATTTTTTTGCATCCTCAAGCTTTCTGCGGGCATCATACAACTGCCCTAAATAAAATGCGGCATATCGCCCACTGGTGGATTCATATCCACTTTGCGCACTGTCAATTCGTGCAAGAATATTTTTTCCCTCCCGGTCCAAATCGGTGTACATGCCGCGCGAATATAGCATGCGTGCATAGTAGCGATGAAAGTAAGGATTGTCCGGATAGGTTTGATGCAGATACTCCGCCAACTGAAAGGCCTGCGCCTGGTTATTCTCATAACTGTTTGAAATGCGCATGAGCCACACCATTGCTTCTGTGCGTGTGTAGAATGCGTTGTACGAAACTTCCTTCAGTTGCTTTAAACCAAGTTGCTTATCTCCTTTCGGGAAAAACCAAAGTACGGGCTTCAATGCTGAGTAATTTTCCGGCACCCAAACCGAAAAGTAATTGTACAGCGCATCGCCAAACAATAGCTCGGGGCTCAAATAATTTTTCGCCTTGCATTCTTCCAGGTAATTCAACGCAGTTTTCCCGGCTGCCGCTGCCTTTCCCCAGTTCTTCCTTTCTTCATCGGCATACAGCCTGCCCTTAAAGCCGTGTGCTGCCGCCAGAAAAAATGCTGCTTCAATCCGATACTCCGGATATTTCTTATGAAGATTTTCCGCCACTACAATGGTGCTGTCCATATACGCTAAAAAGCGATCATCGTACTGCGTGCTTTTTGTGTTGGGCATGATCTTCCACCATTCGCTGAGGCCTAGCAAAAAATACGGGAGCGGATGCCACTGATACTTTTGTTTGAACCACCGAAATTGTTGCTCTGCCTTTTCAAACTTAAAATTATACAGATCGTTCAACGCATCAGTGGTTTCGATCTGAATGGCAATACTGGAAATAAGAATGATGGTCGTATCCTTTTTTACCTGCGCGGAAGAAGTGCGGGAAAAGAAAATCAGAAATAACGAAAGAATTAAGAAATATCGCGAAGGCTTAAATCTTGCCACAAATTCACAGATTATAAAATAACTATTTTTGCTAAAAAACAACGCCACAAAGTTGGCAAATTAAAAATCTAAGTAACATTTTTTATATCCTGAGTTAAATCAGCAGACCCATTTGGTCTTTTTCTAAATAAACGCAAAAACTCCTGACTCTCCCCAGTTAATCCCCTTCATGCAACCAATCGAAGAAACAAAATCACTATTTGCAGCTAATAAGAGACTAACTTTTATTTTGTTATGCCTGATCACGTTTTTATTGCTCTATGTAAAAAAAACGTTCATTGAAAACGAAACGGCTGCCTTCGAGTTTCTTCAGGACCGGCCCGAAGGTGGCATTCTTCAACTGATCAGCGCCTTGCAGTTTCTTACCATACCGCTCATTTACCTTTGGAAATTTACGGTTATCGCCTTTGTCATTTGGGTGGGCTGCTTCATGTTTGGATATCGTGTTACATACAGCCAGTGCTGGGGCATCACGGTTGTTTCCGAATACGTTTTCATCATTCCCGAGTTGTTGAAGATCGGTTGGTTTCTGTTTATTGAAACTGACCCCAACCTGCTGGATATTCGGGCATTCTATCCGTTTTCGCTAATGAATTTTGTCGACTACTCGGAAGTGGCGCCACAATACGTCTATCCACTTAAAGCACTTAACCTATTTGAAATTCTGTATTGGGTGGTGCTGGTAGCAGGAGTGCATTTCTTTTCGCGCAAGGAAAAGAAACAAGCCTGGATTATCGTTTCATGTTCATACGTTTTGATTTTTCTGTTGTGGATTCTGTTTTATATCGTGGTCTATAAATAGTTGGCCGGCTGGTCTTCAACGTCCAAAAAATCAGGAGGTTGCAGATGTGCCGATCGATACTTTAAGGCTAACGACTCTGGACTATTTTACCTATTTTCGCCCCTTAAATTTTCATTAACGAAGCATGAACTTTCAAAAGATCAATAACATTACCGGTTGGATTGTATTCGGCATTGCCCTGATCACCTATTGCATCACCTTTGAAGAAACGGCCAGCTATTGGGATGTGGGCGAGTTCATAGCGGTTTCGTATAAACTGATGGTGTCGCACCCGCCAGGTGCACCATTGTTCATGCTGCTCGGGCGCATCTTTTCATTTCTCTCATTTGGCGATGTAACCAAGGTGGCCTATTGGATCAATTTTATGAGTGTATTGGCCAGTGCCTTTACCATTTTGTTTTTGTTTTGGTCCATCATCCTGCTCGGTCGTAAGCTAATAGACGCATCGAAGCTAAGTGACCTCACTGCTGAAAAAACATGGGTATTGATGGGCGCTGGGTTAGTGGGTTCCCTTGCCTACACCTTCTCCGATTCATTTTGGTTTTCAGCTGTTGAAGGCGAGGTTTATGGCATGTCTTCTTTCTTCACAGCCATTGTGGTGTGGGGTGTGCTAAAGTGGGAGGTCATTGAAGATGAAAGCAAAGCCAATCGCTGGCTGATTTTGATTGCCTATATCATCGGCCTGTCCATTGGCATTCACATGTTAAATCTCGTGACGCTGCCTGCCCTCGGTTTGATTTATTATTTCAAGAAATACCAGCCCAGTCGTTGGGGAATTATCGCTGCACTTGCTCTGAGTGTCGGCATTGTCATTTTCATTAACGATATCATTGTGCCGGGTCTGCCTTCGCTCGCAGGCGGATTCGAACTGTTCTTTGTCAATAACTTGGGCCTGCCATTTGGCTCGGGTGTTATTGTTTTCTGTTTATTATTTGTTGGAGCCTTGGTTTTCGGCATTCGATACACGCACATCAATGACAGACCCGTTCTCAATACATTTCTGCTTGCCACCACATTTATTTTAATAGGCTATTGCTCTTACGCCACCATCGTCATTCGTGCCAACTTCGATCCGCCAATTAATGAAAACGCACCAAAAGATGTGATGAGTTTCGTTCGCTATTTGAAACGCGAGCAATACGGAAGTCGCCCATTGGTATTCGGACCTTACTTCACCGCAGAGCCCGTTGGAATAAAGTATGGTGACCCGGTTTACACGAAAGGAAAAGACAAATACGAAATTACCGATCGCAAGTTCAAATACGAATACGAGCCCGGACAGCAAACTATTTTTCCGCGTGCTTGGAATGCAGAACACAAAGAGACGTATAAAAGTATCATTGGATTGAAGGAAGGCGAGAAACCAACCTTCACTCAAAATCTTTATTTCATGTTCCGTCATCAGATTGGAACAATGTACATACGCTACTTCATGTGGAACTATGCCGGTCGCGAAAGTGATGAACAAGGTGCCGATTGGCTTTCGCCTAATAAATGGTTTGAGAAAGTGCCGGCAGCACTCGCAGAGAACCGCGGTCGCAACAACTACTTCATGATTCCTTTTCTCCTGGGATTGATCGGTATGTTCTATCAGTTTCTGAAAGACACCAAAAATTTTGCCGTAGTTGGTCTGCTCTTTATTATGTTGGGTGTTGCCATCGTAGTGTATCTAAACTCTCCACCGGTAGAACCGCGCGAACGAGATTACATCTACGCAGGATCTACTTATGCATTCGCGTTTTGGATCGGTTTTGCCGTGATCGCCATCGCAGAATTCTTTAACCGCTTCCTTAGAAATCTGAAAACATCTGCTGTTGTGGCAACTGTATTAGCTCTATCCGCGCCTGCCCTGATGGCATTTGATGGATGGGACGATCATGATCGTTCAGATCGATTCTTCTCTGTTGACTCTGCAAAGAACTACTTGTCAACGTGCGCTCCCAACGCCATCATTTTCACAGGTGGTGATAACGACACTTTCCCACTTTGGTATGTGCAGGAGACGGAAGGTTTCCGCACCGATGTACGGGTAGTAGTACTGAGTTACTTTAATACCGACTGGTACATCGACCAATCGTTGCGACCTGCTTACGAGTCAACTGCTTTCCCGTACACGCTTACGCTGAAAGATTATCAGCAAGGCGGGGCCAACGATTATCTTCCCTTTGCCGACCTGAAAATCGCCAGCATTGATGCGAAACAATACATTGGGCTGTTAGCAAAAAATTATCCACAGCTAAGAAATGGCGACCGCAATATCATTCCAAGTAAGATCATGACGTTGGATGTTGACAAAGCGGACGTCCTCGCAAAAGGCATCATTCCAAAAGGTATGGACAGCCTGGTTGTTGACAGAATGCAGTGGAGACTTCTTCGCGGAGGTTTGGAAAAGAAGGATCTTGCAATCATTGACCTGATCGTGACGAACAATTGGGAACGTCCTTTGTATTTTAACAACACGTCTCTCTCTCAGATCAACATCGACCTCACGCCTTACACCATTCAGGAAGGCATGGCGATGAGATTACTACCGATCAAAAACCCCGATCCACGAAAGAATTTTGTGAGCACTGAAGTGATGTTTGACAACATGATCAACAAGTATCAATACCGGGAACTTGATAATCCGAAGGTCTATTACAACGAGGATTACCGAGGTTTTGTGTTGAATACACGGAGTGCATTTAATGATCTGGCCGAAGCGTTGGTTTCGGAATATGAAGCCGAGAAACAACACGTCACCGAAAAACTATCAGCGGAAGGCCCGACACAAAATAAGATGGAGATGGCACGCAAGGCATTATTATTTAGCCTGGAGAAAATGCCCGACAAAGCAGTGCCTTATGATCAAACAATCCCGGGAACAGTTGAGCTATTGTTTAAGGTGGGTGAAAAAGAGAAAGCCATTGAGATTGCTAAAGTGGCAGGTGACCGTGCCGATGAAATGGCAACCTACCTGATCAACAGCGGACAAGGCATAACACTTGAGTTAAGAAAAAGCTTGTTTGTTCTGGGCGATCTGCAACGCACACTTCATGAAAATGGAGAGCATGATTTGGCTAAGAAATATGAAGACGCTTACGAGAAACATGTTGCCAATCTGCAACTGGAGGAGTAGCTGATCTCATTTTAAAATCCATAAGAGCGGGCTTTGAGAAACACTCAAGCCCGCTCTTGTTTTATCTAGGCTTTCTTTGCAATCAGAAATAAATCCAATGCCTGATCGGCACGGTCTGTCAACAGATAGTCTTCTTGCCGAATGCTCATGACCAATTCATCGGCCGTGTCTTTTAACTTATTTCGATTAAATCGATTTAACCATTCATAAGGAACTTGCAGAACAGCCGCAGGAAGTTTGTGTTGTAAATCGAAAATATCGAATCGCATGATCCGGTCAACCGATTTTTTATTGCGATCATAGTACTGCTGCACTTTCTCATTACCGGTGATCCCTTTCATCTCCACACTTGAGAAATGTTTTCTTGCCAGATCGGTCAGTTCTGTTGCCGTGTACTCACGGATGTGCCAGGGGTTTCGCGAAAGAGACAGCGGTCTATTCGGAGTCGTGATCAAAGCTGTTCCACCTTTGCGAAGCACCCGGTTGATCTCCGACAGAAATAAATGATCGTTTTGAATATGCTCAATCACTTGAAAGCTGACGACCCAATCAAACGAGTTATCAGCAAATTGGGTAAGTGGCGGAATATTGCCACTTAAGAATTTTCCTGATGGGTACTTTTCCCGAAGTTGTTTAATGACGGGCTCAATCTTGTCGATGGCGGTATAGCTTTTTGCTCGTTTCAAAATCAAATCGATGCCTCTTCCCTCCCCGCAGCCAACCTCCAGCACATCGCCCTCAACATAGTTCTCGGCCAGCACATAAGCCTTCAGCAGACGCTGATGAATGGGGTTATCCGAAGGAATGCTTTCGGAGGTGATTTCGGTTGTAAATACTTTTGACATGAGGCAAATTTTGTGGCACAAAAGTAAAAGAACGATTTAGATTTATCGTTGTATTTTAGCAATCATGGTATCTTTAAGTGTTTAAGAATTTGATTGATCCATCCAATGAAAAAGCTTCTTTTCTACCTTGCTTTCATAAGTGTTGCACATTCAGGCGTTGGGCAGGCGATTGGTTCCCTTAATCTGAATTACCTGTACAATCCGCAAAACGACATCGACTTCCAGATGAAGTTGGTGAAGACTTCCGATAACCTTAAAATTTATTACTCTCTTCGCATAGCAACCGTGCAGTTCACTCTGGACAACTGTAGTATCGCCTGGCAAAAAAGAGATTCATTTGGTCAACGCGAAGGAACAAGCATCACTCCTGAAGGAACTGAAACATCAGTTTCGGCTGACGGCACGAAAACTGGCACGCTCACATTTCCATTACCCGACAAACCATGGTTGCTGGTGGCAAAAGTAAGTGCGCCCACGGTATCGAAAAACTGGCTCTATTGCAGGCTGATGGAAGCCAACTATCCTGTCAACGGATTTCTATCGAGCTCCTTTGGAATTGTAAACAAACCATTTGTACTGCCAGGCAATGAATACATTGTTCACGGCAGTGGATCAGCGAAATCGTTGCGGGCTTCTTTTTATAGAGATGATTTTCATCCGGCATCTCCGCCATTTGTTGATAATGAGTCCGCTGTTGACCGATTCATCTTTCACGACTCAACCTTTACCGTGAAAGAAGGAGACAAAATAAAATTCAACTCACGTGGCCTCTATTTGCTTCAGGAAGACACCAACGCAGCTGAGGGATTTGCCTTTCGCAATGCGAACGGGGCCTATCCTAAATATTCACGGGTAGAAGATCTGGTGAACCCGTTGATTTATGTGTGCGCACCAGAAGAGTACGATCAGCTTAAAAACTCAAATGGTGATAAAGCAAAGTTCGACAAGGTAATTTTAGATATTACGCGGGACAAAGAGCGGGCAAAGAATTTCATGAGAAGCTATTTCCGCAGAGTGGAGTTGGCCAATTTATATTTTAGTTCATACAAGGAAGGATGGAAAACAGATCGGGGAATGATCTACCTCATCTTCGGGGCGCCAGATGAAGTAATTAAATCATCGCAGAACGAAACATGGAATTATAAAAACCTAAGCGAAAGCTTTTCATTTGTAAAGACGGGAAGTGTTTACGACCCCGACTACTTTGTGCTGGTGCGCGAGAAACGATTTGCTGAGACCTGGTTCAATACAATCGACTTGTGGCGCAAGAGCAGGTTCTAACCCTGCTGAAAAAATTCAAAACAAGAAAAATCAAGTTTTGAATTTTGAATCTGCTAATATTGAGCATGGAACAAAAGGAAATGATATTTGGCACGCGCGCGGTGATGGAAGCTATCAAAGCAGGGCGTGATATTGAAAAGATTTTTATACAGGCCGGATTAAACAATGATCTTGCTAAGGAACTTATCACGCTGGCAAAAAAACAACGGGTACCGTTCACCTTTGTTCCGCTTCCAAAGCTCAACAGCCTTTCCACAAAAAATCATCAGGGTGTAATTTGCATGTTGTCGGCTGTGCAGTTTGCACCGCTTGAAAACATCATCGACAAAATCTTCAGCGAAGGTCGCGAGCCATTTTTTTTGATCCTGGATCGTATCACAGATGTGAGAAACTTTGGCGCCATTGCGAGAACGGCCGAGTGTGCCGGATTGGATGGGATTATCGTTGGTGATACGGGCAATGCGCCTATTACCGGTGATGCGATGAAAACGTCTGCAGGCGCCTTGAGTCACCTGCCTGTCTGCCGAACTTCAAACATGAAGAAGACGATTCAATACTTGAAAGAAAGTGGCATTCAGGTAATTGCCTGCACCGAAAAAGCGGATAAAGTTCTTTATGAATTAGACTTTACTGCGCCAGTCGCTCTAATCGTTGGAAGCGAAGAAGATGGCATCTCTTCTCAATTAATCAAAGAATCAGATCATGTGGCAAAAATTCCCATGCGTGGAAAAATTGAATCACTCAATGTTTCGGTGGCAGCGGGTATTGCGATCTATGAAGTGCTGCGGCAGAAGAACTATAAATAATCGGCACCGTTTGATTTCGCTTTCAAATCGTTGACAAATCTTCGAAAGAGTTCTTCTTTATCTTTTTCACAAACGATCACCACATTATCAAATGCACCTACGAGATAGCCATTGAGCCCTTGCACAACAATTAATTTATCTTTTGGCCCTTTGATCACTGAATTACGCGTGTCATAAGTCATCACATCAGCATCAATCGCATTATTATTTTCATCGCGTTTTGAATTGTCATGCAGGGAAGCCCATGACCCCAGGTCTGACCAATTGAAATTTCCTAACCACACATACACGTTGTCTGCTTTCTCCATGATGGCGTAGTCAATGGAAATATTTTTACACTGCGCATAGGCTGTCTGAATGGCTTCCTTTTCTTTTGGCGTATAAAAATTTGGAGTGGCCTCATCAAATATTTCGGCCATCTCAGGCAGATACTTAGTAAATGAATTTAAGATTGCCTTCACTCCCCAGATGAAAATACCTGCATTCCACACAAACTCACCACTCTCCAAAAATTTCTTAGCCAGGGCCAGCTCGGGCTTCTCGGTGAATGTCTTCACTTTTTTGAGGTGATTCTTCCCTTCGAGATATTGAATGTATCCGTAACCTGTTTCGGGACGTGTAGGTTTAATCCCTAACGTGATGAGCTTGTCCTGACCTTTGGCATGATCAACTGACTTACGAATGGTTTCCTGAAATTCGGCTTCATTTAAAATGATATGATCAGATGGCGTAACTACCACCACAGCATTGGGATTCTTCAATGCAATTTTATGACAAGCATACGCAATGCAAGGTGCGGTGTTCCTTCTCATCGGCTCAGCCAAAATCTGATCGCTTTTTAATTCTGGCAACTGCCGGGCGGTAATTGCTTCATGCTCCTCGTTGGTGACAACAAAAATATTTTCGATGGGACACAGTGGCAAAAAGCGATCGTAGGTAGATTGTAAAAGAGTGCGGCCAAGACCCAACACATCAAGATATTGTTTAGGCTTTGCATTACGACTAAAAGGCCAGAAGCGGACACCTACACCGCCCGCCATCAACACTACATAAAGATCTTTATTCATTTTTTTATTTTTTTGGAATCAGACGATTCCTTCTTTTAGCAAATCGTGAAGATGTATAAAACCCGCTACTTTTTCTCCATCCTTTACCACCAACTGTGTGATGTTATTTTGCTGCATCATTTGCAACGCCAGAGTTGCGTACTCATCGCGATTAATTGTTTTTGGAGTTTTTGTCATGATGTCGGCTGCTTTCAGTTCGGCAAGGTTGGTTTCCTTTTGAAGCATTCTTCTAAGATCTCCATCTGTTACAATACCCAACAGTCGTTGCTCGCTATCTACCACGGCAGTAGCGCCCAGGCGTTTGGATGTAATCTCAATGATTACATCTTTTAATGGTGCATTGGGTCCTACCAAAGGCAGTTGATGCTGGACAAAGATATCCTCTACCTTTAGATAAAGCTGTTTACCTAATGAACCGCCCGGGTGGAACTGGGCAAAATCCTGACTGGAAAAATTTCTTAGTTCTAAAAGGCACACCGCCAATGCATCGCCCATAGCCAAATGTACTGTTGTGCTGGTAGTGGGTGCCAGGTTATTTGGGCAAGCTTCCTCACTTATAGTCGCATTTAGTACATAGTCGGCCTGTTGTGCCAAATACGATGAAACGTTACTGACCAGGGCAACAAGCTTGGAACCTCTACGTTTCAAAAGCGGTACCAGAACCTTGATCTCAGGGGTATTGCCGCTCTTTGATATGCAAATGACAACATCTTCATGTTGAATCATTCCCAAATCACCGTGAATGGCATCTGCAGCGTGCATGAACAACGAAGGAGTACCTGTAGAATTCAACGTTGCCACAATTTTATTTGCAATTATGGCGCTTTTACCAACTCCTGTAATGACTACACGACCTTTTGATTCGAAAATATACCGAACACACGCTTCGAAATCGTTGTCTATAAAATTTGTGAGATTCTCAACAGCCTTGGATTCATTTAATAATACTGCCCGTGCAATGTTTCTGATATTTTTTACTAAATTCAATTCCCTTTCGAAGTTAAGTTTGCAAGAGGGCAAATATAACAATTCAGGATATAAGGAGGCTTTGGAATATGATGGTGCTTGAAGAGAAAGATCAATTAAAAGAAAAACTAAAAGAAGTATTTGGATATACCTCTTTCCGGGGCAACCAGGAAACGGTTATCAAAAATATACTCAGCGGTCGCAATACCTTTGTGATCATGCCCACCGGAGCTGGCAAGTCGTTGTGCTACCAATTGCCGGCCATGATGAAGGACGGGCTGGCCATCGTTATATCACCTCTGATTGCCCTGATGAAAAATCAGGTGGATCAATTAAATGCTTACGGAGTAAATGCTCGATTCCTCAACTCAACGCTTAGCAAGGGAGAAATCACTCGCCTGAAAAAAGAATGTGTGAATGGAGAAGTCAAACTATTATACGTTGCTCCCGAGTCATTGAACAAAGAAGAGAACATTGCCTTCCTTCAAAAAGTAAACGTTTCGTTTGTTGCCATCGATGAAGCTCACTGTATTTCGGAGTGGGGTCACGACTTCCGTCCGGAGTATCGCAAAATAAAAACAATGATTGCCCAGTTTGGCGACTTGCCTGTGATTGCCCTTACGGCAACAGCAACTCCCAAAGTGCAAATTGACATTCAGAAAAATCTGCAGATGGAAGAAGCCGATGTATTCATCTCTTCTTTCAATCGCAAGAATTTATACTATGAGGTAAGACCGAAGAAAGAAACCAAGAAACAACTCATTCGGTTTTTAAAAGACCACAAGGGTAAGTCGGGTGTTATCTATTGCTTGTCACGTAAGAAAGTTGAGGAGATTGCTCAATTACTTAACGTGAACGGATTTAATGCCGCTCCTTATCATGCCGGTCTTGATCCTGATGTGCGTGTAAAAAATCAAGATGATTTCTTAAACGAGGAGGTGGATATCATCGTAGCCACCATTGCATTCGGAATGGGCATTGATAAACCCGATGTTCGTTTCGTGGTTCACTACGATGTGCCAAAATCTCTTGAGGGTTATTATCAGGAAACAGGTCGTTCGGGCCGAGATGGATTGGAAGGAATCTGTTTGATGTTCTACAGTCACAACGACTTGAACAAGCTGGAGAAATTCAACAAAGACAAATCCGTTCAGGAAAGAGAAAATGCCCGCATCCTTTTGCAAGAGATGGAGTTCTATGCGGAGTCGCCCGTGTGCAGGCGCATGCAGCTGCTGCATTACTTTGGCGAAGAGTACAAAGAAGGCAACTGTGGCATGTGCGACAATTGCGTTCATCCTCGCGAACGATTTGATGGCACCGAGGCCGTGGGCATTGTACTAGAGGCTGTTAAACAAACAAACGAACGATTTGGTCTGGCACATTTGGTGAACGTGATCCGTGGTGTTGAAGATGAGTACGTAAAAAGCTATGGCCACTTTGATCTGGCTATCTATGGGAAAGGCGATTATGAAAATGAAGATTATTGGAAGTCGGTCATTCGTCAGGCGCTGATTTATCAATATCTGGAGAAGGACATTGACAACATCGGTGTCTTAAGAATGTCGGAGAAGGGCAAGAAATTTATGGTGAAGCCGCATCCAATCGAGCTCGCCAAAGACCATGACTTCACCACAGAAATCGGAGAAGAAGAATCATCGGAGCGGGTGATCGTCAACACCAAATCATACGATCTCCGTTTGTTCGAGATGCTGAAGACGCTTCGCAAGCAAGTAGCAAAAGCAAAGGACCTGCCTCCGTATGTTATTTTCCAGGATCCATCGCTCGAAGAAATGGCGACTACCTACCCCACCACCAAAGACGAACTTGCTTCGGTCAACGGTGTGGGCATGGGCAAAGTGAATAAGTTTGGAAAAGAGTTTCTCGAACTGATTCAGAAATATGTGGAGGACAACGACATCGAAACAGCCTCCGATGTAGTAGTGAAGTCTTCGGTCAACAAATCCAAGATCAAAATTTTTATCATCCAGCAAATCGACCGCAAAGTAGATTTGGATGAGATTGCTGAATCAAAAAGTATTTCGTTTAGCGAAATGCTCACCGAAATAGAAAATATTTGTTACTCCGGCACTAAACTCAATCTCGATTACTACATCGATTCGGTTTTGGACGAAGACAAGCAAGAGCAGATCTACGATTATTTCCTCAACTCAGAAACAGACAGCATTGAAGATGCCGTGGAAGCGATGAAAGATGAAGATTCAGATTTCTCAGAGGAAAATTTAAGATTGATGCGGATTAAGTTTTTGAGTGAATACGCGAATTGATTTTTTGAAATAGGATATAAAAGTAAAGGGGCTCTTGGCCCCTTTACTTTTATAGTGTAGCTCTAGCCAACTACCATATTCTATTTTCCAAAGCTAAACAGATGGTTTCCACTCACAGACCCCGTTCGACCGGGGCCAATTGTTGTTTTGCTCCATGTCAAGGCAAGTTTAAGCGAGGTATCTGTTACTTCTTGTAACGTAACTACTAGTCCATCATCCCGCTTTATAGCACTGGCATCATCACTCGTGAATGACCATGTGCCAGAGGCTGGCCAGATTGCCCCGCCACTGGTAGAGGTAAAACCTGTTGCAGTAAATTTCACACTCAAATCTTTATAAAGACTTGTTTTATCCGTGCCATCTACCGACACGCTTTGTATTTTCCAGGTGGGTGAAATAAGCTTGGCTTTTACTTCATCCTGCTTCGAATTTGTAACGGGCTGGGGATCTGTTCCGCCTGAACCGCAACCTGATAATTGTAACAAGATGAAGACGCCTGCAAGTATAAATCGTATCTCTACACTTCCTCTGAAATTCGTTTTCATATCATTTTTGTTTTACTCGTCCCCTGATATCACTTCTTAATAAACTTTATCTGATGAATGCTCTTCCCCTGCTGAACGCGTAGCAGATAAACTCCCGCTGAAAGATGCCGCACATTCGCTTGATATATTTCATTCTTCCTTTCTAAGTCTATGGAATTGCTGCGACCCGTCATATCAAATAAGTGTGAGTTGGCAATGTTCCCGGTTATACCACGCACCTCAAGATAGTCCTCCACAGGATTTGGGTAGACGGTCACACCATCTCCGTGTGAATTAATATCACCCGTTATGATCAACGGAACTTCTGCTGAAAAATCACTTACGCAATCATCCACTTTTACCTGTACTTTATAAACACCAACTCCTGTTACGCTGAGCGTAGCATTGGTAGCTCCACTAATGGCGGTTCCATCCTTGAACCACTGGTTGCCTGTGGTGGCACTGGAAGCGAGATTAATGGTCTCTGTATTGGTGCCACTGCTAATCGTGACGGTTGGCTTTGCTGGTTTGATACAAAAACTCTGAATGAGAGTAGTGGCCGGATTAAAGGTGGCATTACCCGGCTGACTGGCCTCTATCGTTTCTCGTCCTGCTTTCACGATTGTAGCTACACCATTGGCAATCGTTATTTTGTCTGAAGCCGTAGCGTAACTCACTACCAATCCCGAACTAGCAGTTGCTCCGATTGTAAATGGTGCATCACCCAATGTCTTCGTGGAGATTGCATTGAAGGTGATGGTCTGATCAGTTTTTGTGCTGGAGTTGGTAGACACCGAAATCGCATTAGAGTTGGCCGAAACTCCACCTGTATTGAAAGCTCTAACTCGATATTGATAAGAAGCTCCTGAGGTTAAGCCCGAAATAGTTTCACTGGTTACTAAGCCCAAGACTTTGCTGTTATAGCCAGATAAGAAGGATCCAAAATTATCAGATGATACATCGAGCTGATAACCGGTGGCACTTACAACAGAACCCCAGTTTGCCTGAAAACTTATCTGGGTAATTGTGGAAGCCGCAAGGGCGACCGGTGCAACCGGAGGGGTTACGCCAGCTGCGCCAGTTGTTATGTTAATAGTGTTGGAATTAACGGACGTTCCATTTGCATTCACTGCCCTTACTCTATATTGATAGGATGTACTCGCTACAAGACCTGAAATCGTTTCTGTTATCCCGGTAAGACTCTTTGAATTATATCCCGTTAGGTAGGTTGAAAAATTATCGCTTGAAATATCCAATTGATAACCGGTTGCTTCAGTTACGGCATTCCAATTAGCCGTAAAGCCAGTGGATGAAATGCTTGTTGCAGCAGTTGCTACGGGCGCTATTGGTCCTGACGTTAATGTTGTTACACTAATAACATTTGAATTTAGAGAAGCACCTCCTGCATTGACAGCTCTGACCCGATACGTGTAAGTCGCGTTTGCCGTGAGGCCTGTGACAATTTCTGTAATACCAGTCAGACTCTTGGAATTATATCCTGACAGAAATGTGCTAAAATTATCCGATGAAATATCGAGTTGATACTCGGTGGCCTCACTTACACTATTCCAACCAGCAGTAAATCCGGTGGAAGAGACACTTGTAGCTGCAATTGCTACTGGCGAAGGTGGTGGTGCCACGAGTGTAATCAAATCAATTACATTAGAGTTGGCTGATGCCCCTACCTCATTTACGGCACGCACCCTATACTTGTAAGCTGTGTTAGCTGTCAATGCAGTCACATTTTCGGTGAGAGTGGTTAGGCTCTTCGAATTATAACCTGGCAGGTAAGTAATAAAATTATCTGATGAGATTTCAAGTTGATAACCGGTGGCGCCACTAACTAAATTCCAATTGGCCGTGAAGCTGGTGGTTGAAATAGCTGTAGCCACTGTGGCAGTTGGAGCTGAAGGTGGAGCAATTGGCGATGCCTGATATTTGGCAATGAATCCATCCGCATCACCCATGCTTGTTTTGGTAAGCACATTTGTATAGGGATCAAAGTTGACAGTATTTTGAAAACTACCTCCCAGATACAAACCATCATTTGTTAATGTTAAGCCCCCACGTGTATACTCAGAACCACCACTGCCAATACTTTTGGCCCATTGAAACGAACCATCGGTACTTGAATATCTGGCAACAAAAATATCAGAGTTATTACCCACGCGGTTTGCTTCATTTGCCCCAGGATCAAAATCAGCGAGCCAGGCAAAATTGCCACTTAGATAGATACCCGCCTGATCTGCAATTACTCGGGTTGGATACATATAGGAGTTAGATTGGAGGGCCTTGGCCCACACAAAACTTCCATTCGCCAACGAATACTTGGCAACAAATCCACCATTACCGCTGATGTTGCTCACCCCCGCATTAGGATCAAGATCAGAGGTACCTCCAAAAGCTCCGGTCAAATAAAGGTTTGTATTGTCTTTGGCTAAATCATAACCCTCCAGATAGTTTCCTCCATTGGTGAAATTCTTGGCAAAATCCAATGCACCTGTGGCGGATACAAATCGGCTTAAATACATACCAGAGCCGTTGGCAGAAATTGTTCCAGCCCCCGGGTCCAGATCTATGTTTCCATAATACCATCCGGTAGCAAACAGATTAGTGCCATCTGCTAATAGCGAAGTTCCGGTTTCCCAATTGGCGCTACCCATGCCTTTTGCCCATGAAAAATTTCCATTGCTGGCATCTAATCGCATAATAAAAATATCAGGGCCTCCTAAAGAAGTGAGATTGGTTGTACCAGCACCGGGGTCGAAGTCATTTGTTCCTGAAAACATACCCGTTAGAAATACTCCATTGTTAGCATCCGATGTCAGGGCTCTTGAATAATATTCCGGCCAGGCATCGCCTATCCCTTGTGCCCATACATATGACCCGTCAGCTACATTATATTTTGCTACGAAGCCATCATTCAGATTATTGAACCGTGGATTAAAATCAGGACCGCGTGTTGCCACCGAATTTGTCCCCGCATCGGGATTAAAATCAACTGTGCCATCAAACACGCCACTAATGTAAAGGCCCGTTGCGTCAACGGCTACTTGCCAGCCTTCATCCGTACCGGTTCCACCAATCGATTTTGCCCATTGCACTACTCCTGCAGAATTGTATTTGACAAGATAAATATCGGCTCCACCAATAGCTGTAAGCGTGGTGCTGCCTAATGTAATCACTCCACCGAATTTCCCTACTGCATACACATTACCTGCTGCATCACTGCATAGTGCATTGATAAACGTTTGATTTCCGGAAACGCCAACCGTATTTATCCACAGATTGGGAGATGCCATAATTGGATGCGCTGGAGTTGTTACTGTGATGATACCGGAATTAGAAGAGGTGCCTCCGGGGTTTACAGCTCGTAGCCGTACTTTGTAGGTGGTTGACGGACTCAATCCCAATAGCGACCAGCCGATCCTATTGGTGGATGCATTTTGAAAAATGAGTGCAGAATTTTGCCAGCCCGTGGCAAAGGTGGCAAAGTTATCGGTAGATACATCAGCGCGGTATTCGGTTACTCCTGCCAGGCCTATCCAGGAAAGTTCGAAACCCGTACTACTCACGTAAGCAGACTGCAGGCCGGTGGGTGCCGCTGGCACTACAAATGAGGTTGTTACATCAATAGGGACAGAGCTAACAGAGGTGCACGTATTTACAGCACGCACTCTGTATTTATAGGTTGTGCCTGATGTGAGACCTGTTACGCTGGCTGAGGTGGCACCTGTTACCGTGCGGTCACTATTGCCTGACACAAACGTGGCAAAGTTATCGGCACTGACATCCAACCGATAGCTGGTTGCCCCTGCAACAGCCGCCCAATTGGCGGTGAAGCCCGTGGTGCTAATAGCAGTAGCTGCCGAAGCAACGGGCGCTGTTTCGTTGCAGACCGTAAAGTCTTTTATTTGAATAACACTCCACTTGTTGTTGGCATCTTTGCTACGCACGTACAGTTTATGCGCACCCTGCGCCAGCGCAGAAACGTCTACATTAAAAGCAAGATCAGTTACACTTGTGCCTGCGGTAAAGGGAACATTAGATGCCGACCCATAACCAGGATCGGTATCTACAAAATATTCTATGCGGCTAAGGTTGGGAACTGTTAATGCGGAAGCGGGTACTTTATAAAACGGCCTTGCCTGCACCACACTCCACTTGCTGTTTGCATCACGCGAGCGCACATAAAGGGTGTGAAATCCATCACTTACAGATGTAATAGGAACAGAAAAAGTAAGATCAGTGACCGATGCGGCTGCGGTAAAAGGCACATTAACGCCACTGCCATAGCCTGGTTCGGTATCAATGAAATACTCAATTTTATTTATGTTTTGACCTTGAGCAAGCAAACAACTTACGCAGGCCAAACCGATTAAGATAAGGCGCATCATGATGATTGAGGTTTAGTTGTTGGACTTGGTGCTTATTGTGACGGAGAGTGGCGTTGTTGAGTTGCCAGTGCTTGAATTGATAAGTTTTGTAATTGTTGGATATGGTGGTACACCAGACAACACGTAAGAGTCACTACCCACAAAGGCTCCGCAGTCAACCCCACCAAAGCCGGCACCAATAGAGGGTGAGCCCGTCTTGATTTGATAACGTGAGTCAGAGGTATATCCCGAAGGAAGAGAAATGGTAGGGTCAACGACAAAAACATTTTTCATATCAATGTTGGCCAAATTTCCATTTGCAGTTCCAAATTGACTTTCGCTCGCGATGTTGTTAAAAAAAGTATTATTTGTCCCAGAAAAACTGTATGGACCAATATCCAAGCGATCTCTACTCCAAATGTTATTACTAATTGAAAAATTGGAAACACTCAAGTTGTTTTGACCAAGAAAAGTATTATTCGTAATAGTTCCAGAATACTGACTATTTAAAAAACCACCTCCAATAATATTGTTTGCAATTTGAATTACACTTACCGTTCCTGCTGGTGAAGGGGAAGATGGACCAAAACCGGGGTAATCAAGGAAACTACTTAAAATACTCTGAGTAATAACAATATTGGAATATGATTGAGTATTGGTTGGCCTGGCTAGGTATACATAGCTAAGCTTACATCTCTTGATTGTAATATTTGACACAAAGTCGATTTCAACATAGCCCCCATTATTCACCTCCAAACCCATAAGAGTCGAGCCACCACTGCCGGTCGAAAAAATTATTGGTTGCGATGTTCTGGCGTTCTGACTTGTCGCTGGGTTCAAGTAATATCCAGGGCCTATTATTGTCAATTGTTTAGTACTTGTTAAACCACCATATTCTGTAGGAGAAGGCTCCACATAAATTATATCTCCACTGCTCGCAGCATCATGTGCTGCTTGTATAGTGGCGTAAATGTTAGCGCCCGTTACGCCCGGGTTGTTGTTTACCCTGCGGATGGTTTGAGAGAAAATCGCTGTTGCGGTCAGTACAAAAAAAACTGTGAATAAAGTTCTCATGGCTTTTTAATTTTAATGAATGGTCAATTAATTTATCCGTCCGCCAAATCAAGTATTTCAACTCAGAACGGTGTTACCTGTCACCTGGTGTATTATAATTTAAGCCAAGCGATGTCCGCTCTCATATCCATCCTAGCGCCATGCACTTACTGACCACACTGGTACAGTTGCGCACATTCATTTTGCGCATCATGTTTTTCCGGTGCACTTTCACCGTGCTTGGGCTAATAAACAACATAGCTGCTATCTCCTGCGAAGGATACCCTTCTGCGATCTTTTTTACGACTTCCAGTTCGCGAGTGGTTAGTTTATCGTAGGTCGTCATCTTTTTGGAGTACTTGTTTTGGAGTACTTTAATGACACGAATTTGAGATCTAACTCATAGGGATACAAGCTTTGAAAAGAATCAGACAAAGAAGGAAGAGAATCTGTTAAAGCAAGTCTTTGGTATTTTTGAACTTGAAACCCGATGTCAAAAACGTGTCAGTGATTGTAAGATTTGTTATATTTCTACTCACCTGATTAAATGAGGACTCTTTTCACCACACTGGGTATTGTTTTTTGTTTTGCAAAATCAGATGGTCAAACACCATCTTTCCGTTTTGAAAATCTATCCGTTGAAGAAGGTCTTTCTCAAAGCTCTGCCACGGCCATTGTACAGGATCAAAAAGGGTTTCTATGGATTGGCACTGATGATGGGCTTAACCGCTATGATGGCTATACCTTCAAAGTCTATCGGCATGAGATAAACGATCCCGCTTCTCTCATAGAAAATTTCATAGAAAGCCTTTATTACGATTCTGTTCTGTGGATTGGCACCAATAAAGGACTGAGTCGTTATGACGAATTTATGGACCAATTCACAAATGATTTCAAAATAAATGAAGTGTTCAGCGGAAGAATTGGTGCCATTACAACAGACCAGAAAAAAAATGTATGGCTAGGTGCCGCAGCGCCCAGCCATGTCAAGGCTGGCGTCTACTACATGGATCCATCAGGAAAGTCCGTCACAAAAATCCAGTATGAAAAATTAAACAGGAATGTATGGGCATCCTGCCGCGACTCGAAAGGGATTTTATGGTTTGGAACTGATGGGCGTGGTGTCTCTAGCATAGACCCGGTTTCTAAGAGAGTATTAAAAACAATTGACTTACCCGGTCATCTTAAAAAGACATGCCGGGTCACCTGCATTATCGAAGACTCTAATCACAACTATTGGTTCGGCACAGACGAGGGTCTTGTTCGGTATAACGATCAGCGCAGCGATTCAATAATGGTATATCAGCAAAATGCCCGTGCAGGCAGCATTTCCAATAATTATGTGGAGGACATTCACGAGGACAAGAAGACCAAAAAAATCTGGGTAGGTACACTGGCGGGAATCAATATTTTAGACCCGATATCCAACCAGTTTGTCACTATTAAACATGAGCCTGAGAGAAAAGAATCCCTCGCAGAAAATCGGGTTATTCAGATTATCGAAGACAGATCAGGAAATAAATGGATTGGCTATTATTATGCGGGCCTTGGCAAGATTATGCATAACAAAGGTTTTCAGGTGTATTCGGAACACGGCCTGCCTAATAGGAAACTACTCACTAGTAATATTGAGGATATTTTCCAGGATAAATCAGGGGGGATATGGGCCTCAAGTCTTGGCGGGGGGTTAAACCACTTGACGAGACCCAAAGAGGTTTACGAAGTCTCCGATGTAATTCAAGCAAAACAGAAAGTAAACTGGCTTACAAATACGGCAGTAACGGCCTTCACCCAAGGTAAGGATGGCATTTTCTGGCTGGGCACCTGGGGAGATGGTATTTTCAGTTTTGACTCCAGAATAAAAAATTTTGTGAACTATCGGTTGCCCGTTAACAATGAAGTTTTTTCAATTTTTGAGGAATCTCCTACCACAATTCTGGCAGGGAATAATCGATCAGGTTTATACCGTTTTAATAAAGTTGATAAGAGCTTCAAGAGACTTATCCCGGATGAACGGCTGCCACAAACACTTAAAAGCACTAGTTTCAGCAACATTTTCTCCGATAGCCATGGGAGAATATTCGCAACATCCTTTACCTATGGCATGATCTATCTATTTAATAGAAACCTTGACCGTTTCTTCCCGATAGGTATTGATAAAAACGGTATCTATTATGACGATCGGTCTAACATTGTTTCCGCCATGATCACCGATAGTATTTTATGGATTGGTACAAATCAAGGGCTAGCCAAGTATGAATTGCATCATGTAAAGGATTCAACCTACTTAAAATTAAAAAATGTTTATCGTCAAAAGGATGGACTACCAAGTGAAGTGATCAATGGTATTCTGGAAGATCATAAGCAGAACCTCTGGCTTGGGCACACCCGTGGCTTGACAAAATTCAATCCGAAAAGTCTTGAATTGACAAACTTTGATGTCTCAGATGGCCTTCCTGGCTATGAGTTCAACAGTGCATCAGCTAGTCGTTTCAGCAACAATGAACTTGCATTCGGCTCTACCAAAGGGCTTGTTATTTTTCATCCTGATAGTTTAAAGAGCAATGAGCATGCACCTACGGTGGAGTTCACGGACATAAAAATTTCAACCAAATCCGTTGTCATAAAAGGTACTGGTGACACAGACCCGGACCGGTTTACTATTGACCAGGCGGTAGGTTTTACTAAAGAATTAATACTTCCTTATGATTTTAAAATTTTGAGTTTCGAATTTGCAGCGCTAGAATATACTGTTCCCAAGAAAAATCGATATCAATATAAGTTGGAGGGCTTTGACAAAGATTGGGTAAGTACAGAAACAAGAATGGCAACCTACACAAACCTATCTCCAGGTAACTACACTTTTCTGATAAAGGCTAGCAATAATGATGGGGTTTGGAGCGAACAACCAGCTACCATGGCCGTAACTATTCTTCCACCTCCATGGAAAACATGGTGGGCTTATTCACTCTACATCAGTATTGGAATTGTGTTATTGATATTTGCCAGACAGCAAGTCATCAGGAGAGAACGGCTGAAAAATGAAGTAAATCTGAAAAAAATGGAGGCCGAAAAATATCGGGAAATAGACACGCTGAAATCCCGCTTCTTTGCCAATATTTCTCACGAATTCCGCACTCCACTTACGCTCATTCTCGGGCCACTCGAAAAATATTTAAAGGCGCCCGGCAATTCACCCGGTAGACAAACGGAGCTGACCAGCATGCATCAAAATGCGGTGCGCTTACTAAATCTTGTGAATCAACTTCTGGACCTTTCGCGTTTTGAGGCGGGGTCCATGAAATTGGCAGTGTCGGTCGGAGAACTGGTTCAATTTGTGACAACCATTATGAGTGAGTTTCAATCCTTGGCCGACTCCAAACAAATCCGTTTCAGCCTCGTTCATTCCGAACCTACTGTGCAACTTTACTACGACCGCGATAAACTTGGAAAAATATTAAATAACCTTCTTGCCAATGCCTTCAAGTTTACACCCGAAGGCGGTGAGGTAACCATTTCAATCCACCGCGGAAATAATCACAATGAATTTGAAAATGGTTATGCAATTATCAGCGTAAAAGACTCCGGCATTGGCATTGCCTCGGAGCAGCTCCCAAAAATCTTTGATCGCTTCTACCAGGTCGACAATACGCTCACCCGTGCCTATGAAGGTTCAGGCATTGGATTGGCACTGACCAAAGAGCTTGTTCAACTTTGCCACGGCACCATTGCCGTAGAGAGTGAAGTTGGCAAGGGCTCAACTTTTACGATTTGCCTGCCCCTTGGGAATTCTGCCTTCCGTGAGGAAGAGGTAATTACCCCTGTTGCGGAACCAGCGCTCGATTGGAAACGGGGAAATTTTGACAAAGACGAATTGGAAATTGAAAAGGAAGCAATGGGAGATGAATCATCCCATTTTGATACCTCTGTCCTGATTATTGAAGACAATACTGACCTGAGGGCATATCTCAAAAATGAGCTGTCGACTTCTTATCATGTCATTGAGGCGGTGGATGGCAACCAAGGCGTGGAAATCGCCATCCGCGAAATACCCACGATAATCATCAGCGATTTGATGATGCCAGGAAAAGACGGAATGAAAGTGTGCGAACTATTAAAGGAGGACGAGCGCACCAGTCATATCCCCATCATTCTCCTCACAGCAAAAGCCGAGATGGAATCGAAACTTCAGGGATACCGCATTGGTGCAGACGAATACATGGCCAAACCTTTTCAAATGGCCGAACTGCAATTACGAATAGAGAATCTCATCACCAACCGGAAAAGACTGCGTGAAAAATACTCGATGGCGATTGAGCTTAAGCCTTCCGAATTGAAGAGCGAATCCATGGAAGACCGCTTCCTTAAAAAAGTAATGACTGTTGTAGAGTCGCACATTATGGATCCTTCCTTTGGCTTAGAACAATTTGCATCGGCTGTAGGCATGAGCAAAATACAATTGTACCGAAAGTTAAAGGCACTGACCCAGCACACACCGAATGAATTTATCCGGGATATTAGGTTGCAACGCGCAAATCAATTATTGCGAAATCGAACAGGCAATGTAGCCGAAGTTGCCTACCAGGTAGGATTTAAGAATCTTTCTTATTTCTCTAAAACCTTCAAGGAAAAATTCGGAAAAACTCCAAGTGAACTTTTGTAAAAACCGCTTTTAGAATTTCATGTCAAAGAATTTTCTGATCTCTCTTTCCACACTCCTATACTTCCCTACATCGTTATTAGCTCAGCAACCCATTTCAACTTTCACTCACCAGGATTCCCTCCGCGGATCATTGAATAAAAATCGCGACTGGTGGGATGTGTTAAAATATGATCTCGCTGTGCAACCTGATTATTCAACAAAAACCATCAAAGGCTCTAACATTATTGAATTTAAAATCACCAGGGCAGGTCATGTCATGCAACTTGATTTTCAGCAACCGATGACTATCGACTCTGTCATCTGGAAAAACACATCATTGAACTTTAAGCGAGATGGCGAAGTCTATTACCTGGATTTTCAAAACAATCTGGAAGTTGGAAGCACGTCCACGATCAAAGTTGTTTTCTCTGGAAAACCGCGTGAAGCCATCCGGCCACCGTGGGATGGCGGTTGGATATGGGCGAAAGATCAAAAAGGAAGACCCTGGATGTCGGTTGCCTGTCAAGGTTTGGGTGCCAGTGTTTGGTATCCGTGCAAAGATCATCAAAGCGATGAGCCTGATCAAGGTGCATCCATTAGCATTACTGTTCCCGATTCGCTGATAGCCGTTGCCAACGGTCGACTTGTGTCAACCGTAAACAAAAACCATTTAGCTACATACGAATGGAGTGTGTCGTCACCCATCAACAACTACAACATCATTCCGTATATCGGCAAATATGTTCACTGGCAAGAAACATTTGCAGGCGAAAACGGAAAGCTGGATTGCGACTATTGGGTACTGGATTACGAATTGGAAAAAGCAAAACTTCAATTTCAACAAGTCGCTAAAATGTTGAAGTGCTTTGAGCATTGGTTTGGGCCTTATCCTTTTTATGAAGATGGTTTTAAGCTTGTGCAATCGCCTCACTTAGGTATGGAACATCAGAGCGCTGTCGCCTATGGAAATAAATTCGGCAACGGATACCTGGGAAGAGACTTATCGCAAACTGGTTGGGGATTGAAATGGGATTTTATTATTGTCCATGAAAGCGGGCACGAATGGTTTGGCAACAACATCACCTCAAATGATCTTGCAGATATGTGGGTGCATGAAGGATTCACCAATTATTCCGAAACACTTTTTACAACCTGCGAATACGGAGTTGAGGCCGGCAATGACTATGTGATTGGCACACGTAAATTAATCAGCAATGACATCCCCATCATCGGGCCGTATGAAGTCAATCGCGAAGGAAGCGGAGACATGTATTACAAAGGAGGGAACATTTTGCATACGGTTCGTCAGGTAATTAATGACGATGAAAAATTCCGGCAGCTCTTGCGTAGTTTAAATAAAACCTATTGGCACAAGACCGTGACCAGTAAGGAGGTCGAATCATTTATCAGCAAACAATCAGGAATAAATTTCAGCAACGTATTTGATCAGTATCTCAGAACCACACAGATTCCGGTGCTCGAATACAAAATTGAAAATAACAAACTCCAGTACCGCTGGACCAATTGCCAGGAGGGCTTCGATTTGCCCCTGAAAATTCAATGGCATGGTGAGCAGTGGATCAAGCCCACCGCCAAGTGGAAAAAATTGAAAGGGTCGGCAGAAGGTAACAACGACCTTAAAATAGATCGCAACTTCTATATCAGTACGCGACTTGTGGAATAATTTTATCTTTGCCTTCTTTTGATCGTATGAACATTCTTATCGTTGGCAATGGTGGTCGCGAACATGCATTCGCCTGGAAGATTAAGCAAAGCAAACAGTGTGATAAGCTTTATGTTGCCCCGGGCAACGCGGGCACAGCAACAGTAGCTGAAAATGTGGCGATTGCAGTGGACGATTTTGCAAAGCTTGGCAACTTCTGCTTACAGGAAAAAATTGAACTTGTATTGATTGGCCCCGAAGTTCCGCTCGTAAAAGGCATTCGCGATTATTTTGAAGCTGATCCTAAACTCAAATCGATTTTGATGGTTGGCCCCGGCAAAGAAGGGGCGCAATTGGAAGGCAGCAAAGATTTTTCAAAGCAGTTCATGTTGCGAAATGGAGTACCTACGGCAAAAGCAAAAACATTTTCCGTTACAGAACTACCACAAGCCTTCACCTATCTTGATTCGTGCAAACCTCCCATCGTATTAAAAGCCGATGGACTGGCCGCAGGGAAGGGTGTTATTATTTGTTCTGACATTCAGGAAGCGAAGGACAATATTCGCGAGATGCTGGAGGAAAAAAAATTTGGTGAAGCCAGCACCAAAGTGCTCATCGAAGAATTTCTGGATGGCATCGAACTATCAGTCTTCGTTCTCACCGATGGCGAATCGTATGCGGTTCTTCCGGAAGCAAAAGATTACAAGCGCATTGGCGATGGAGACACGGGCCTCAACACCGGTGGCATGGGTGCTGTCTCCCCCGTTGTGTTTGCGGATAGTGCTTTCATGAAAAAGGTGGAGCAACTGGTGATTCAGCCTACCATCGCTGGACTAAAAAAAGAAAAGATTGACTACAAAGGATTTGTCTTCATTGGATTGATGAATGTGAAAGGTGAACCTTACGTGATTGAATACAACGCTCGCATGGGTGATCCCGAAACACAAGTGGTGATGCCGCGCATAAAAAATGATTTCGTTGACTTACTGAAAGCAGCTGCCAAAGGCGAGCTGGCCGGTAAGGTTATTGAAACCGATCCTGACTTTGCGATGACTGTTGTAATGGTTTCGGGGGGCTATCCCGGTGATTATGAAAAAGGAAAGGTTATCCATGGGCTTGGGCAAGCTGCCGATGCATTGATATTTCAGGCGGGTACAAAAAATCAACAAACTGAAATCGTAACCGATGGCGGACGGGTTTTGGCAGTAACGGGTCGTGGAAGCAAACTCGCTCAGGCTTCGGCAAATGCCTATAAAACAGTGGCCACCTTGAGTTGGGACGGGGCTTACTTCAGAAGAGATATTGGTGTAGATTTGCAGACTATGTCTGATCAGTTCACAAATCGTAAATCATAAATCGTACATTAGAAGATGGGCTGTGCTTGCGGAACAAAAAAGGGAGAAAAGGTTGGCGGATGTGACAACAACGGAGCTTGTGGCACGGGTGGCTGTAATAAAATGAATGTGTTCGATTGGCTGTCCAACATGGACATGCCATCGGAAGATAAGTTTGATGTGGTAGAGATTCGCTTCAAAGGCGGCCGGAAAGATTTTTATCGCAATACAGAAAAACTGAGATTGACTACGGGTGACGCTGTGATCCTCGAGTCACAAAATGGTCATCACCTGGGGTACGTTTCTTTACAAGGCGAACTGGTGCGATTGCAAATGCAAAAGAAGAAAGTCGCCAACGATTCGGAGATAAAAAAAATCTACCGCCTTGCTCATCAAAAGGATTTAGAAAAATACGAGGAGGTAAAAAAGCGAGAGTCTCCTTCACTGTATCGCACCCGGGAAATTGTACAGCAAATGAAACTCGGCATGAAACTCTCGGATGTAGAGTATCAGGCCGATAACACCAAAGCCACTTTCTTTTATTCAGCCGAAGATCGCGTTGACTTCCGCGAACTGATTAAAGTTTTGGCGGGCGAGTTTAAAGTGCGTGTAGAAATGCGACAGATCAGCTTGCGACAAGAAGCAGGTCGCTTGGGAGGTATTGGCGTTTGCGGACGCGAGTTATGTTGCTCTACATGGCTGGGTGATTTCAAGAATGTCGCTACCAGCGCAGCGCGTTATCAAAACCTTTCGCTCAATCCTAGCAAGCTGTCTGGCCAATGCGGTCGTCTGAAGTGCTGCCTCAATTACGAATTGGAAACGTACATGGAAGCCCTTGAACATATTCCAAAAGTGGAAGCGCCATTGCTTACCGAAAAGGGAGAAGCTCAACTTCAAAAGACCGACATCTTCCGAAAGATCATGTGGTTTGGATACAAAGAAGACAACAACTGGCATCCAATCAATACCGACAGGGTAAATGAAATTTTACGTTTAAATAAAGAAGGAAAAAAACCTGCCAACCTCGAAGAAGATGTAGTGGCACAACGCGAACCGTTGTCTACCCTCAACCGCGATCTGGAAAGTCTGGATAAAAAATTTAAAGACAAGTCGGGTAACTCCAACCGAAGAAATAAGAACCGCGGCAAAGGTGGGCGCGATGGACGCAATCAAAATCCGAATGCCAATCAAAACCAGGGACAGAACAATCCGAACCAAAAGAACCAGAACAATCCAAACAATCAGCGGAATCAAAACAATCCCAACAATCAACGAAATCAGAATAAGCCCAATAATCCAAATCAGAACAGACCTAACAACCCAAATCAGTCCAATCAAAACCAGCGCAATCAAAATCAGCCGAGAAGACCAAACAATCCAAACCAGCCGAGGAATCCTAATCAACAACGTCCTTCAGGACCAAGACCTAACAATCCCAACAATCCTGAAAAACCGAATTAACAGTTGATTACTTCAGCCATGATCTCCAGATCTTCTCTTTTTTTTATTGGTTCTCTTTTTCTCGTTTTCACAGCATGCGATACCAATCGCCTGTACGAAACGAATCATGATTTTGCTGATCGCACGTGGAAGGTGAGTGACGCTCCCGATTTTGAATTCAAAATAACCGACACGGGGAAAAAGTATAATCTCTATTACAACGTTCGCAATTCGCTGGATTACCCCTACTCCAGAATTTTTATTACCTATCATCTTCAAGACTCTACGGGTAATGAACTTCAGAGCAAACTCGACACGCAGGATCTATTCGATCAAAAAACCGGTGCACCATTTGGCTCAAGCGGACTGGGGGATCTTTACGATCATCGCTTTCCACTGCTTCGCAATTATGAGTTTAAGATTCCGGGTCGATATAAAATTAAATTAGAACAATACACCCGACAGGATACACTGAAAGGAATTCTAGCTGTTGGTGTGCGGGTTGAAGAAGCTAATCCAGAACAGTAATCAATCGCCCTTCAGTTTTTCGCGGTAGTTAGAAAATATCCGCGACTTTGAAATAAACCCAACGTACTTACCATCCTTCACTACGGGAATATTCCAAACTCCGCTCTTATCAAATTTTTCCATGATCACACTCATGTCATCCTCCACGCTGGCTGTTACCAACGGCTTTTGCATCAGTTGACTAACCTCCGTTGTGTCATAGGCTGCCGTATCAAACATAATTTCACGTATGTTCTCCAGAAAAATCAAACCCATTAAATGGCCTTGCTCATTCACCACCGGAAAAATATTTCGTTTCGAGTGGGCGATGACATCCGCCAGGCCGCGCAGTTTAAAATGAAGTGGCACCGGAGTAAAGTCTTTTTCAATGCAACCCTTGATTGAAAGCTCGGACAACACATGCGAATCCTTATCAAAGGAAATGGAGTAATCGTTCTGTTTTAATTTTGCCTCGTCCAACGAGTGAGGGTGCAGATATCTTGACACTGCAGTGCTTAGAGCAGATACAATCATCAACGGAATCATCAACTCATAACCACCCGTGATCTCCGCAATTAGGAAGACACCCGTTAGTGGCGCATGAAAAATTCCCGTAAGGACACCCGCCATTGCTACCAAACAAAAATTTGATGTTGGCAGTTGGGTAAGGCCGGACGTATTCAGCAGAAAGGCAAACGAAAATCCCAGGCAAGCTCCCACCAATAATGAAGGAGCAAAGTTTCCACCATTGCCGCCTGCATTTAAGGTAAAGGAAACTGCAAATACTTTGACGAGAGCCACTAGCAGAATGGCAAGCCCCAAAACCAAGGGCGCACTTGAAACAAAATGAAACAATGGACTTCCAATGAAAAGGCGATCGGGTTTATAAAGTGCAAGTGACGTGATGGAGGAGTAACCTTCTCCAAAAAAAGCAGGGAATAAAACGATCAGGCCTCCTAACAACAAACATCCAATCACCATACGAGCCAGGGGTGCTTTGAAAAATCGGGTGATCACAACTTCTGTTTTCATGAAGGTGCGCAAATAAAAAACGGACACGAGCCCGCAAACAACTCCTAATAAAATGTAGAACGGCACATTGTGGTAGTTAAAATTACTGACCTGCTTGAATGAAAGCAGGATGCCTTCGGCCAAAATAATCTTAGAACACAACGCACCCGTTGCACCCGCTATCAGCAACGGTATGAATGCCGAAATGCTCACGTCTACTATAAGAACTTCCAATGCAAAGAGAACACCCGCGATAGGCGCATTAAATGCAGTGGCAATACCGGCTGCCGCTCCGCACGCTAATAACAACGTACGATCGCGATAGCTAATGGAAAAGAAAGATGCAAACGTAGAACCTATTGCCGAGCCGGTTTGGACAATCGGAGACTCCAGACCAGCAGAACCTCCCATCCCAACTGTCAACGCACTGGTGATGACGTGTCCGAATGTTTCTTTGCGTGGAAGTGTAGAAGACTTTTTAGCTATGGCTAACAAAACATGTGAAGTACCTCTCAATAATTCGCCATTGAGCACAAATCTGATAAATAAATAAGTTGAAAATATTCCAATGGTGGGTGAAACAAAGTATATCCAGTTGTACTGCTCACCAACAGTTTTCAAAGAAGTTTGTAAATAGTGCACAGCCACTTTCAACAACACAGCAGTTAATCCGGCCCATAAGCCCACCACCACAGCGCCCACCATCAGAAACTGTCGGTTGGCGAGTTTACGCAGCAGCCAGGAAGGAGCAAGTTTAAGAATGACGCCTACTTTCATTTCTAAGATTCTCTGTTGGCCTGAAGTTTTGAAAAGATTGGGTACCGATAAAAGGTGAAAATTATGAAAATCAGTTGGATGATCCGCGAAAGAAATAAACTCTAATTCGAAGTACTAAAGATGTCTTAGATTTTGATGATCCCCCTCAGTCTGGTAAAGAGTGAGATCCTCTCGCGATGTTGGATGGCGTTGCTTTCTTCCGCGGTACGTACATTTTCAATTGTGTAGACGGCAGTCGGAATGATCGTTTTCAAGGTGCTCAAAAGAGTGTCAAGGTGGTCGCGCTCAAGAACGGTAAAGATCAAGTTCTCTGGTCCTTCTGGTCCTTCTGTTTCAACTTTTGTGTAACGAAAATTTCGCTCATTAAAAAACAATATGAGAGGACCCACGTCCTTTCGCGTAATGATACGAACGATCACTTTACCATAGGCAATTTTTTCCTCTATGATCATGCCCACGAAAATGCCGGCAGCAAAACCACCGGGGTAGGCCGCATAAGCCGCCCAATTATCTACATGTTGAAAAATCTGACGCATGGCAATCAACCAAATGAACGCCTCGAAAAAACCCAAGACAGTGGCTGTACTTCGCCTGCCGCCAAGCATATAAATTATTCGGAGCGTATTAATAGACACTTCTGCAATACGCGCCAGAAAGATGAGGGCTGGCAGGATAACATAGGCAAAAACTTTTTCTGACACTCCGATGGTTTCGACTACAAAATGATTCATGATCGATCGTTAATTAAAATCACAGACCCGGGGCTTTTCAATACGCAATTGTGCCCCCGTGACTCAGTTTTATTTTATCAAGTCCAGCTTGCTCTGCGTTCACTATTTCTTGAAGAAAGGGCAAAACGGCAGCCTGGTTTTCGAGAAAGAACTGAGCAGAAGACGAATCTGACTTGCCCACTCTAATCGAATAGCTGTTTTGATCCAGTATCCGGAAGAGGTCTTCATCGGTTTGACTGTCGCCAATTGCCATTATAAAATCAAAATACTGTACACCCATCCATCGGGCTACAAATGAACCCTTATCAATTTCAGGTGATCGCAATTCGATCGTATATTCATGATCATAAATGGCAAAGTGGCTGTGCATGGGAAGCGACCTCAACGCTGCCAATATTTGCCTCGTTTCAGGGGGCGTTATCCGATCGGCTATCGCCCTGTAATGCCATGCGATCGAATAGATTTTCTTCTCCACAAACGAACCGGGATATTGAAACGACAAAGCGTTTAAAGCCGCGATCGCCTGTGGCATCCACGTGACCGATGTGGAGAACATACTTTTCCAATCACTATTAAATTGCTTATAGAATGCTCCATGCTCCGCCACCAGCATCATGCGCAAATCATTCCAACGTGCTTCAAGGTTTTCCTTATCCCTTCCACTAATGAGCACAACACAGTTCCTCGGATCATCCGTCAATGACCGCAAAATGGATTTCACAAACGGTGTGGGCTTCGAATCCTTTGGGTGCATATCGAATGGAATCAACGTGCCATCATAGTCCAGAAGAATTAGCCTGGCCTTCGCTCGTGAATAGTCGCGGTCGACTTCCGAAAAATTTAAGCTCCTCATGATAAGGCTATTTCAAGTTCGTGATGTTCTTTTATAGACGACAGAAATTTGCCGGCCCACTGATGTACATTGTTCTCCCGAATCTTCCGTTGCATTCTCCGAATTCGCACATGTTGGGCATCAACGGGCATCGACAAAGCTTCCAGGATAGCATCGGCTATTTCACCCGTGTCATTGGCATTGACAAGAATAGCGTCATCAAGCTCGCTCGCTGCGCCAGCGGTTTCACTTAATATCAACACTCCATCTTCATGAGGTCTACTTGCGACAAATTCTTTCGCCACCAGGTTCATGCCATCCCGATACGGTACTACCATTGCAATGTCAGCAGCTCCATACAACGCCACCAACTGTTTGAAATCCATTGTGCGATACTGGTAGACAATGGGTGTCCACCCGATCGTTCCGTATTTGCCATTGATGCGACTAATCAAGGCCTCAACATTCAGTTTGTTCTCCTTGTATTTTAGAATTGATTCGCGCGTGGGCACCATTAACAAAATATAACTTACCCGTTCCCTGAACTCTGCGTTTTGTTCGAGGAACAATTCGAAGCCCTGCAGCCGGCTGAAAATTGCTTTGGTATAATCCAATCGATCAACTGATATAATAATTTTTTCTACGTTCAGTTTTTTCCGAATTCTTTTTGCGCTTCTGCGCACTTGAGGCAACTCGCTTGCCTGGTTAAATTTTTCGAAATCGATACTGATGGGGAAACTGCTAATCGTAGGGTACTCTTCCCCCATTACATCTTTGCGGGGGACGGGGAGTAAATAATTAATTGCCTCCCTGAAGCACTTGGCAAAGTCAGATGTCTGAAATCCTATAACATCTGCTCCCAAAAGTCCGAGAAGCAGATGGACTCTCCAGGGCTTTGGCAATAATCGATACAGTTCGTAGCTCGGAAATGGAATGTGTAAAAAGAAACCAATGTTTGCGTCCGGGAGCGCTTCTCGTAAAAGAGAGGGCAACAACATCCAGTGATAATCATGAATCCAGATAGTATCTCCGGGAGCGTAGATGCGCCTTATCTTTTCCAACATAAGCTGGTTGGCTTTGATGTATTCATCAAAGTATATTTTTTTATACACCACATACGAAGGGAAATACAAGAACAATGGCCACAAAACTGAATTACAAAATCCATCGTAAAAATTTTCTTTCGATTGACTGGTTATGAAAATCGGATGCATTTTAATTTCGCCACGTTCCACAACACCTGACTCGCCAACTTTATCAAATATTTTCTTTGAAATGTCGGAGACACCAATCCAATGAAGAGACTCAAATCGTTCAGCCTGTTCAACACTCCGATCAAAATAAGACGTAAGTGCCGTAGCCAATCCACCCGCACTCGGTGAAGTCACGAGCCTGCCATGTGAAACAGAAAATCGATAGGGAAGTCGATAAGAAATTGAAATGAGTTTTCCTTTTGCCATACCGCAAATAGGAAAGACTTACCAACTTATAATTTGACGGATATCAAATTATAAAAAAAATAATCAGAACCATTTGTTCCACGTTCGCAATGAACACTCTTCACCATTCATATAATACAGCCATCTGTGTAGCCCCACGGCTTCGTATATTTAATTCACGAGATAATCCTATTCAATGAATAAGCCGAGTGTTTCTAAATTTTATTTCAATAGCAAGCCCATCTTTGAAAGTTTATCTAAAGAAGAATTGTTGAAGTTTAAAGCACTCACCAAGCTCAAAAAAATAAAAAAGGGCCGGGAATTATTTCAGGAAGGTAGCTATCCAAAAGGAGTTTATATTCTGAAAAGAGGTAAGGTGAAAATTTATCAACGAACTCCAAGTGGTGGCGAACAGATTATCTACATCTATACGCCCGGTGAAATGTTCGGCTATCGGCCTTTACTTTGCGGTGACAGACATCCAGCATCCGCGATGACGTTGGAGGAATGTGGAATCTACTTTATGACCGAGTGGTCATTCCTGAAAGCATTGGAAAACTCAACTTCTTTATCGACCATCTTGTTGCGAAATCTAAGTCATGAGTTTACCGTGTTGGTAAATCATATCGCGGCTTTTGCACAACGATCGGCCAAAGAGCGAATTGCGTTGAGTCTGCTAATCTTACGGGAGAAGTACAGAAAACCCGACAGCGCACACCCTCCTGAAATATCACTGTCGCGATCAGACCTGGCGTCTTTTGCCGGCACCACAAATGAGACACTCGCCCGGACGATTAGTTGGTTTCGGGCCGAAAAAGTGATTAAAATAAATGGACGAAAAATTATGATCAACAACGAAGATGCCTTGTATAGTTTAACGGCATAAAAAAACGGGCTTACTTTCGCAAGCCCGCCCCGGGAATAACTGTTTAGCAATTTCGATTCGACTAGAAATGCATCCCAAGTACTTTCAAGTTACCTGTAAAACTATGAAACCGCTTCAAAATTAATTTTAAAATTGACTGATCGGCCATCTTTGTGATTAGAAGGAAATTAGAAGTTAAATCAAACGGCCCGAAAAACGACACGAATTAGCGTGCCTTGCCCAACGGTGGAATCCACGGCCATCGTTCCATTGTGGATGGAAACGATTTTTTGGCTCAACGACAAGCCAATGCCATAGCCTTTTATCTGGGAGGTATTATTGGTGCGGTAAAATGGCTGAAAAATATTCTCCAACTCTTTTTCCTCTATACCAATCCCGTTATCAAAAATCTTGATTTCTATTTCACCGTGCGAGCAATCAAGGGAAACCGTTGCCGTATTGTCGTTGGAGAATTTGCAGGCATTTTCAACAAGATTCTGAATGGCCGTTTTAAGAAGATGTGGATTCGCTAGCAGATAAAGCCGTTCTTCATTTTCAGGCATAGTCATCGCATGAAAGTTGACTTTGTAAGAGGTGTTCATACTTTGTACACTTTCGCGAATGTCCCACAATATCTCATCGATTCTGACCCGGGTCATGGTAAAATTGCGATTATCCTGATTTAAAGACGCAAGCTCCAGTAAACTATTCGACAAATGATTTAACTCGCGAATATCTTCCAGAACCGACTGGGTGATGGCCCTGTACTCCTCTTCACTGCGGTTATTCAACAGTGTCACTTCAAGCTGAGAAGTAATCTTTGTGAGTGGATTTTTTAACTCGTGCGACACGTTGGTCACAAATGTCTTTTGCAAGGTGAATGCATTTTGAATCCGGCCCAGCAGTCCGTTCAAAATGGAAACCAATTTTCCAATCTCATCGGGTTTCTCTCCTCCATGCAACCGCTGACTTAAGTCAACTGTAGAAATATCCAGAACTTCTTTCACCACTTTTTTTATGGGCATCAGCGCCCGGCCTGCATAAATCCAGCCTGCGAGCGTGACGATTGCAATCATCACAAAAAAAAGCGTGAGCAACAGTCCCCTCAAATCAATCATTCGCAAGTGCCCATCGCGGTCAATGGCCCCGGCAATAATTACATACGCCTGACCGCGATCGGTGAAACGCAATCCTACAATATCAAAATCACCTTCGTGAAAACGAATTTCTCTACCCTTGATGATCTCAGAAAAAGTCTTTTCTGAAACCGTAAACTCAAGCGAGTCATTGTTAGTATAGATCTCCTTTCTGGCATCGGTAAAAACGGAAATATTCTCCCGGAACAAAACATCACGTTTCGACAAGTCGATTGTTTTAAGAAGCGTAGAATCTACTTGCTCTACTTTTAGCAATAAAATGGCTGAGGTGAGTGCCTTCTCGTGCAGCCTGCGAAAGAAATCATCATCGCTGTGTTGTTTGGCAATGATGTACAAGGAAAAAAAAGCTGCCGCTAAAATACAACTTACCAGAAGTGCAAATTGAATGGTAAGACGAGTTCGTATTTGCATGTTACTCTTCTCTCAATACATAACCCATTCCGAATTGGGTATGAATAAGTTTTCGGTCAAACTCTTTATCGATCTTCTTCCGCAGATAGTTGACATACACCTCCACCATGTTAGTGCCAGTGTCAAAGTCAACCTTCCATATATTCCTGGCCAACTCTGCACGCGAAATTACCTTGCCTGCGTTTTGCAGAAAATATTCGAGCAGGGAAAATTCCTTTGCCGTTAGCTCAATGTTTTTGCCCGCCCGAACAACTACCCGCTTATTGACGTCCAATCGTAAATCGGCAATACCCAAAACATTTTCGGTTTGTGTTGTTCTTGATTGTCGCTTCAATAAAGATTTTATGCGGGCCAGTAGTTCTTTAAACTCGAAGGGCTTCACCAAATAATCGTCAGCGCCATGATCAAAGCCAGCCACCACTTCATCGGTAGTGCCCAAAGCGGTGAGCATGAGAATAGGTGTGTCAATATTTGCCTCACGCAGCTGCGCGCAAAGTGTTCTCCCATCCAACCCTGGTAAAATAATATCAGTGATGATTAAATGATAATTGCTTTGCAAGGCAAGATGCTTTCCTGAAATACCGTCAGTTGCGGCATCTACTTCGTATGCATTTTCCTCCAATCCCTTCTTGATGTACTGACTTGTTTTTGGCTCGTCTTCGATCAGCAGAATCTTCATCGCATAAAGTTAGACACCTTACTCTTACCATTCACGCCTTCAGATTAGAATTTAATTAAAACGTGGAGCCTGATCTATTTTCGTTGTTATTAGCTACACGTTTCAAGTTCATGGTGTTACCAGTTTATTGGTGATTGGCTCGGCAACTGGCGTTGCTGTGATGGGAGTGGAGAAAATGGATTTTATCTGGTCTCTGAAAAAATCAGTTTTCTAACCGTGATTAGCTACTTAGGTGGAGCAGCAACCTACTTGTTATTAAACACCTTTTGATATTCTTAACTACTCATAGAAATTCTCAAGCTCGTTAGATCACGTCTTCCACTCTTTCATTCGGGTTTGCTCGATTAGTTAAAAGCCCAACTGTCATCATTAGTCCGGTAAAGACAATAACAATAAATAAGACTCCTTCGCTAAGCGCTTCGAGCCGTTGACTCGCGGGTATGCCGTAAAACAAGAGAATCGTAATTAAACCTCGGGGAGCAATCAACGTCAAGGCTGTTGAATTCACTCGCAAAAGATATTTAAGAAATATAAATCGCAAGCTGATAATCAACCCCATAACAATGAAACCCACGAGAATGACATCTTTGGAAGCCAGCAGCAAAAGGTTAATTGAATAGCCAAACAATAAAAAGAAAAAGGTTCGGATAACAAATGCTGTTTCCGAAGTCATCATCTTAAGTTCCCTTGAAACATCGTTCAGCTTTTCGAACGAAAGTAATCTTCTCACGATTGGAAAATCAAAAAGCCTGAAATTGTTTAAGACAACACCAAAGCAAAGCACCAAAACGAGCGAAGGCAAGTGATAATATTTTGCGATAGAATACGTCAGAATGATAATCGCAAAAGTTAGAAAAAACCGAACGGAGGTTGTAGCGTGATTCAGAAGAAACAGCAAGGCACCGGTACTGAAAATTGAAATGATGAAAATCAAAATTAAATCACGGCTAAAACCAACGATGGCCGCCAACCCTGAAGAATGCTCGGAAAGCAAATAGTTGAAAGCAATTATTCCCAGAATATCAGAAAACGTGCTTTCATAGATAACGAATTCCTTTTTTTCTTGCTCCAAACTGCTCACGCTGGGGATGGCAATGGCACTGCTGATTATCGACAAAGGGATGGCATGAATAAGAGCTTGTTTAAAGTTCGTCTGGTAAAAAACGGTGAAGATTAACGCCATTAATCCAGCAGTAACAAAAAGCAGGACGAATGCCGAAAGAAACGCTCGCCCTATTATCGTCAGTTTGGCTCTCTCGATTTTTAAATCAAGGGAAGCCTCTAAAACAATAAAAATCAAGCCCGTTACGCCAAGTATTTCTAAAAGAGTTTGCGTTTGTGGCAGGTTCAAATGAAAAGCCTCTGCCATGTACTTGAGGCCCACTCCTGAGCCAATCAAGAGCAAAACGGATGGGATCTTTAATTTACCCGACAAGTAATTAAACAGGTAGGAGATCACAACCAACACGCTCAACACAATCAAAATGGAATAGGCATCGATCTTCATAAAGAAATGTATAAGTACTGTAATGTAATTCAAAAGCTAACTTCGACCAAAAACAAAGAGCAAGCCAATGGCCTGCTCTTTATCTCTTATCTGTTTTGTTCTCTTACGCTTTATTCGGCTTATCAAAATCTACTACAACGGGAGTTGCGATGAAGATAGATGAATAAGTACCAATTACAATACCAACGAAAAGTGCAAATGAAAATCCGCGGAGCACCTCGCCACCAAACAACAATAGTACCAGCACTACAATCAATGTCGTTCCAGACGTAATCATCGTACGGCTTAACGTACTGTTAATAGCGTTATTAAAGATGGTGTTGCGATCGTGGCTTGTTCCAATCGCGAGGAACTCACGGATACGATCGAAGATAATCACCGTATCGTTAATGGAGTAACCAATCACCGTAAGGATAGCCGCCACAAACACCTGATCGATTTCAAATGAAATACCCAACGCACCGGCAATTGCAAAAGAAGCAAACACAAACAATGAATCGTGAACAAGCGCGACAATAGCACCCGTGCTATACTGCCATTTGCGGAATCGTATGAGGATATATAAGAAAATACCAATGATGGAAAACAAACCTGCTTCGAATGCTGAGTCTTTGATGTCATCCGCTACCGTAGCTCCTACTTTTGAAGAAGAAGAGATGGTAAAATGCTGATCATCGATTTTCGCATCGTTCTCGGCATACTGCAATCCGGTGAATTTCTGGACACCCTGAACAAGTGCATTTTTTACTTTTTCATCCGCTAAGTCAGAGTCATCTTCGATGTTGTACGAAGTTGTAATCTTCATCACGTTGTTGCTTCCATAGTTCTTCACTTCTGTACTGGAATTCTCAAAACTCTCTGCCAAACTATTTCTCATGTCGGTTGCCTCAATTGGCTTGTTGAAGGTGACCACATAAGAGCGACCTCCTTTGAAATCAACACCAAGATTCAAACCTTGAACAAACGTTAATATCAAACCAATGAGAATGACGGACCCGGAGAAGATGTAGGCCTTTTTGCGGTTGCCGATGAAATCGAAATTTGGACTCTCTTTAATAATGGAAAGCGGTGTCTTGAAGGTCATCTTGGCACCATCACCTTTGCGCACCATCCACTCGATGATCACGCGTGAGATGTAGACAGCCGAAAAGAATGACGTGGCAATACCTATCATTAGCGTGATCGCAAAACCCTTCAATGGACCTTGACCTAAAATAAACAAGAACATCGCTGTCAGGAAGGTTGTTAAGTTCGAATCGAAGATAGAAGAGAAAGCTCTCTCATAACCTTTCTTGATTGCATCGCGCAATAATCTTCCCTGCTTCAATTCTTCGCGTATACGTTCAAACACCAACACGTTCGCATCCACTGCCATACCCATCGTGAGCACGATACCTGCAATGCCCGGAAGCGTAAGTGCCGCATTGAACTGGGCCAAAATACCCAAAATGAAAAAGATGTTGAACAACAAGGCGATGTTCGCTACCCAGCCCGACTTAGCATAGTACGCTACCATGAAAATGACCACAATGGCAAGACCACACGCCATTGAAATGAAGCCCTGGCTCTGCGCCACTTTACCCAACGATGGTCCAACAATGGCCTCTTCAACAATACGCGTTGGTGCCGGAAGCGAACCTGCTTTCAACACGTTCGCCAAATCTTTTGCTTCTTCCGGTGTAAAGCTTCCGGTGATCTGCGAATTGCCATTTGGAATTTCGCCTTGCACAGTTGGCGCGGTATACACGTAATTATCCAACACGATCGCCACTCTTCCCTGCGGTGATTTAGCAGCAGCAGCAGCGGTGATTTTCGCCCACTGTCTTGAGCCGGTTGCATTCATCGTCATACTTACAGCAGGACGAGCAAACTGATCGTTGTCAAGACGTGCGTTGGTGATCACTTCACCTGTTAATAATGGCTTGCTATTTCTTCCGGTGTTTACAAAATTCAAGCGAAGATCATCAACTCCCGGAGTTAGTTCTGGCTCAACTTTAACATCCCAAAACCAACCGATCGTGCGTGGCATGAGTGATTTCACATCAGGCCGTTTCAAAATAGCGTTGATTGTAGCGGTGTCTTTAACTGCATACAAAAAAGGACTTGCCGGATTGCTCAGGGCAAACAATGGAGAAAGATTCAGTTTAGTAAGCGAATCAAGTGAGCTGCCAGTTGTATCTGACTTGCTCAATTGTTTTTCCAGTGCAGTCTTGGTTGTATCGGCTTTCGTGGTATCAGAAGATAACGCTTTGGCAAGGTCATCAGACTTTGCCTTGGTATCAGTGATGGCATCTGGCTTCTTAGCATTCTGCTCTCTCAACAACATTTGATTAACAGCAACGAGCGATTGATTGAGCTGAGGATCGTTGTATTCAACAATGTCCCAGAACTCAAGTCGGGCAGCACCTTGCAAAAGTTTCCGCACGCGCTGTGGGTTATCGGCACCGGGGATTTCAATCTGGATCATCCCCGTTCCCAAACGCTGAATGTTGGGCTGTGACGTTCCAAATTGATCGATACGTGTTTTTAAAATGGTATAAGAACGTTCAATAGCGCTTTCAATTTCCGTGTTAAGAAATTTCATCACCACATCGTCCGTATCCGAAAGACTTACTCTGCCGCGCGTAGAAGCCGTTGCGAAAACTGACGCAAGACTTTTGCCAGGGAAGGTTTCTTTAAATGCTTTATAGAACAAAGCGCTGTAACTCTCCTGACTCGTCTTTTGCATTTCGCGCGCCTTCTGCAGCGTAGAGATGAAAGCCGGATCCTGATTATTGTCGCTCAAGCCTTTGATGATATCAACTGGCGAAACTTCCAGCACCACGTGCATACCACCTTGCAAGTCAAGACCAAGGCTAAGTTCGTTTGCTTTTACTTCTTTGTAGGTAAATTCTGCACCGAACAAATTGTAAACGGGTTGATTCCAAAGTGAATCCAGATATACCTGCTTGCGTGCCAGGTTTACCACACCATTCTTGTCGGTGGCTTTGTTAATAGCATCTTGTTGTACGCCCCGCGACACAAAGGTGAAGGACAGGTAGTACAAGCAAAGTGCAGTGATGACGACCGTGAGGACGACAACTAATCCTTTGTTTTGCATAAAAAAATAAAATTTAGAATTGAGAAATTAGAATTAATAATGGATTCCGTTCAAGCACGTTGAACCCGAAGTCCGAAAAAAAATTAAACGTAAAATTGCCTAGGGAGCGTTGGGCGAAATGATGGCCCTGAATAGCGTCTTGAAATAGTTGGCAAATAATGTAGGTACAATCGAAACGGACTCGGATTCTTCGTCCGTAGTAAATAATTCTTCCAGTAAAGACGGAACTTGCTCGTTCACATTCTCCACCGTGCTATTGACAACAGCATCTGATGGGGCGCTTACAAACGCCTTGTGGGCATCCTGATCAGGAGATTGTTCGGTCTTGATCTTTTCAAGATTCGACTGAGCCTGATGATAAAAAGATTGCGAAAACACAATTACGACAGCTGCCAGAACTCCGGCTGCCATCATAAAAGACCGATATAAAAGGTTTTTTCGCATTAGGGCTACAAAGGTATTGATTCGGCCAGATTTTGCAAGTCAGGAAGTCATCAGTTAATTGTTAACCGTTAATAGTAATTCTGAGCTTCATTTCGACCTAATCTCCGAATAACGTTTAACTATTAACGAATGATACTTTTCAGGTAGCCTGCCAAAACCTCCAGCGCACGATCAAAGCTTGAGTTATTGGGAATAACAAGGTCGGCCCTGTGCTTGATCGGTTCAATCAGGGTTTCAAACACGGGCATCACATGATACTGGTAGCGATAAAGCACGTCATCAATGTCATAACCGCGCGCAATCTGATCGCGCTTTATCCTTCGGCCAATCTTGATGTGGTCCTTCGCTTCAATGAAAATTTTCAAATCAAGTTCCTTGTCGATCTCTTCAAAGTACTGAACAAATAAACCTTCTACCACTAAAATAGGTGACGCATTGAAGTGTAACAGCTTAGGCGTAGCATTCGTGTTGTTGAACATGTACTCTTTCTTCACCACATTCTGTCCCGCCTTCAGTTGCAACAAGTCGTGTTGAAAGGCATCGCGGTCGATCGATATCGGCAGATCAAAATTCTGCACACCATTTTCGTCCACAGGTTGCTGTTCAATTGGCTTGTAATAATTGTCTTGCGAAATCAAACAAATCTCTTCCGGTTTGAAATGGGAAGAGAGTCCCTGCAAAAAATAAGTTTTGCCTGATCCGCTTCCGCCCGTGATACCGATGGTGAATGGTTTATTCATCTTGTGCCTAACGCGCTGGTTTGAATTTATTTCTTTAGGAATTCCGTCAGTTTTTGAATGGCTCTTGCGCGATGGCTGATCCTATTCTTTTCTTCCATGCTCATCTCTGCCAATGTTTTTGAAAATCCATCGGGCAGAAAAACTGGATCATAACCAAAGCCACCCTGCCCTCTTTTCTCTTTTAAAATAGTACCCGTCACAATCCCTTCAAATTGATGAACATCTCCCGAGACAATAAGAGTAATTACCGTTCTGAACCGGGCTTTTCGGTTAAGATTATCTGCCAGGTTTTCTAAAAGCAAGTTCATGTTATCGTCATGATTTCGCTGAGGACCCGCGTAGTGAGCGGAATCTACACCAGGGTCTCCCTTCAACGCATCCACTTCCAGGCCGCTGTCATCGGCAAAGCAATCTACCTTGTACTTCTGAAAAACGTATTCGGCTTTTTGCGAAGAATTGCCTTCGAGCGTATCGCGCTCTTCCGGCAATTCTTCACGACATCCAATGTCTTTCAAACTTTTGATTCGAAATGTGTTCCCCAACAATGCCTGTACCTCTTCAAGCTTATGTGCATTGTTGGTGGCAAAACAAATCTCCATCGCAACTATTACTTCACGTCAACTAACTCGACCTCAAAGAAAAGATTTGCATTGCCTGGAATGGCGCTACCGAATCCTTGTTTTCCATACGCGAGTCCTGAAGGAATGTATAAGGTGGCTTTACTCCCCTTAGGCAGCAACTGCATTCCAATCTGCCAGCCCACAATCACGTCAGTTAACTTAAAAGAAATCGCAGTGGTTGATTGATCGAACACCGTGCTATTAGCTGGTAAAACCTTGTCCTTTAAAAACTTGCCCGTATACTTCGCTGAAACCGTATTGGTTATTTTTGGTTTCACACCGGTGCCGGTGGTCGTGATCACATATCTCAAACCACTTGGATCAGTTTGTGCAGTGATGTTATTGGCAGTAAGCCATGCATCAATCGTTTCAATATCTTTCGCAAGTTGTTCTGCATCCGACAACTCCACCGTCTTATCGCTACAACCCATTGCCAGGGCCAGAATAACTATAAAAAAAATCTTCTTCATACCTGCATTACTTTAGATCGGCCATCTCCATGTCAAACACCAGAATCGAGTTCTCTACAATCTCTTCGCTCCTGCGTTGCGTTCCGTAAGCAAGTGGAGAAGGAATATACACCGTTACCTTCGAACCTTTGTTCATCAACTTAATGACCTCATGCCATCCCGCGATCACCTGACTTTGATCCACGGTTACATCATACGGACCATACGGGCGGCCTTCCTGATAAGCATTATTGGCGCGCGCAACTGACTCAATGCTGGAATCGAAATAAGTTCCGTTCAACAATCGACCCGTGTAATTAATGCTTGCGGTTTGACCTGCAACGGCTTTCTCACCTTTACCTGCCTTGACGATCACATAGCGAAGTCCTGATTCTGTTTTTTCCGCAGTAACCCCTTTTTCCGCCAGATACTTGTCAATCATCTCAACATCTTTCGAAAGTTGCTCCTTCTGCTTTTTCTCGTAGTCGGCATTTTGCTTCGCTACAAGTTCGCTTTGAAGCGCCTGCAATTGCTCACGGTTAAGAACATCTTTCAAACCAATGTTGAAGGTGAACACACTGGTTGAGTCAACCTTTGGAGGAATTCTATCGTGAAATGTTTTTTCGAAAAGAGTTTTTGCCTGCACTTTGAACGTCACGCTGTCTCCTTTCGTCATCATCATGATCGCCTCCAAAACACCATCGCCTTGCGGAGCAGGTGATTGAACCTGGATAACAGCAGGCACACCATTTTTGCGGGTATCATTCCAAACAGAGTCTTTGCCATCCTTAAACACCATGTTCAACACCAGGAATTTTCCTGAATCTAACTTTACGCCATCTCCTTTACGCAACACCGTAAACTTTTGGCCAGACGATGTCTCCTGTTCATTCGAGCATGCCATCGCAATCAAAAGCAACCCGGTTAATAATTTCAGTTTTTGTGTCATTCTTTTAAATGTTAAAAATTATGAATTTGAATTTAGTTTCTCTTTGTATTCGGGCAGGATGCTCAGGAATTTCTGAAGCGTTTCCTCCAACGATAATTTTGATTGACCTCCGGACGCATTCTTGTGACCACCACCTTCAAAATATTTGCGGGCTATCTCATTGGCTGAAAAATCGCCCAGCGAACGCAGCGATAATTTTATTTCTTCCTTTCGGTCATACATCAACACCGAAAGTTTTACGCCTTGAATAGAGAGGCCATAATTAACTAATCCTTCAGTATCTCCGGTTTGTGCGCCAAATTGTTTCAACTCATCCGAAGTAAGCGTCATGTAAGCCGTTTTGTATTCGGGCAACACTTTTAATTTCTGACTTAACACATAACCTAACAACCGAAGCCTCTCCACTGTGTTGGTGTCATAAATTTGCTTGGATACCAGGAACGGACTTGCACCACGGCCTACCAACTCCGAGGCGATCAGGAATTCGCGTTGCGTGGTGTTGTTATGCCGAAAGCCACCGGTATCGGTCATCACACCGGCATAAAGACAGTTTGCAATATCGACATCGATCAAATCCTTGTCGTTCAGTTCATCGATCAAATCAAATACAAGTCCGCAGGTAGAGGCAGCCTTCACATCCCACTTTTCAAAATCAGCAAAATTTTCCGGCTCAAGATGATGGTCAATCAACACTTTCACAGCCGAAGAACTTCTTACTTTTTCGCCCAGATCGTTGATGCGGCTGAGACTGGAAAAATCAAGGCAAAATATGATGTCGGCTTTTGCGATCAGCTCAGTCGCTTTTTTTTCCGGCTCCTTTGAATCCTTCGAAAGCGCAATCACGCCCTCGTTGCCCGGCATCCAGGCGAGAAACTCCGGGTAATCGCTCGGGGTGATCACCGTTACACGATGGCCCTTTTTCCGTAAGTATCCGGCCAATCCCAGTGAACTGCCAAGCGCATCGGCATCGGGTTTAAAATGAGTCACGATCACAGCGTTTTTGGGCTGGCTGATTAATGACTTGAAGGCCGGGAGATTTTTCATCGAAGGCGCAAAAATGCTTATAAATGAGGGAATAGAAAAATAAGACTTGCCGGGCAATGGCAACGACTAAATTTAAGTAGACCTATTATTGGATGCAGCTTCCTCTTTCTGGCTTCTTTTGATATTTTTGCGGCCAGTTTTAAAATCCGTAACTGTTAAAAATTAATCCATAAACCAATAAAGATGGCAACCAACAGAACTTTTACCATGCTTAAGCCCGATGCAGTATCGGCAGGAAACTCAGGAGCAATAATTAAAATGATTGAAGAAGCCGGTTTTCGCATTGTGGCGATGAAAAAAACCAGACTGAGCAGCGAGCTGGCGGGCAAATTCTATGAAATCCATAAGGAAAGATCTTTCTACGGAGAGCTTTGTGCATACATGTCATCAGGAGCCATCATTCCGATGATCCTTGAAAAAGAAAACGCTGTGGAAGATTTCCGTAAACTAATCGGAGCCACCGATCCTAAGAAAGCAGCTCCCGGCACTATCCGTGCTTTGTTCGCCAAGTCAATTGATGCCAATGCAGTTCACGGTTCCGATTCTGATGCCAATGCCGAAATTGAAGGAAGCTTTTTCTTCTCTCAGTTCGAACGCTTCTAACAAACGTTAATCGTTAATGGTTATTCGTTCGTACGAAACACCATTGCGATTAACCATTAACTTTTAACAATTAACGATCAACTCATGATAGATCCAACCTACTCCGAAAAATTTGAATCGCGTCACAATGCACCCGATGCTTCACAAATAGCCGAAATGCTAAAAGTGGTGAAAGCAAAATCGGTGGACGAATTGATCGACCAAACCGTGCCGGCAGGCATTCGCTTGAAAAAGCCGTTGAACTTGCCTAAAGCACAATCGGAGTTTGAGTTCCTCAACGAATTCAAAAAGTTGGTTTCGAAAAATAAGATGTATAAATCCTACATCGGCACGGGCTACTACAACTGCATCACTCCGGGCGTTATTCTCAGAAACATTTTAGAGAATCCGGGATGGTACACCGCCTACACACCCTATCAGGCCGAGATTGCGCAAGGTCGCATGGAGGCGTTGATCAATTATCAAACATTGATTATCGATCTTACGGGAATGGAGATTGCTAATGCTTCGTTACTGGATGAGGCTACGGCTGCTGCCGAAGCACTGCATTTGCTTCATGCTTCCAAAAAAGGCTCGAAGAAAGATGCGCACAAATTCTTTATTGACGAAAACACATTCCCGCAGGTAATTGATTTATTAAAAACACGCTCTGCTCCTATCGGTGTGGAACTGGTAGTTGGCGATGTTTCAAAATTAGATATCACCGATTCGAATTTGTTTGGGGTGTACATTCAAAATCCAAACAACAACGGAGAGATCAAAGACTATTCAGCGTTCATTGCTTCCGCACACGAGAAAGATTTGTTTGTGGTCATTGGCGCAGATCTGATGAGTTTGCTGTTGATGAAATCGCCCGGTGAAATGGGTGCCGATGTAGTAGTGGGTTGCTCGCAACGCTTTGGTGTGCCGATGGGTTTTGGCGGCCCGCATGCAGCCTTCTTTGCTACCAAAGATGAATTCAAAAGACAAATGCCGGGAAGAATCATTGGCATCTCCCAAGATGCGCAAGGCAATCCCGGCTATCGCATGGCGCTGCAAACACGCGAGCAACACATTCGCAGAGAGAAGGCTACTTCGAATATTTGTACAGCACAGGTGCTCTTGTCAGTAATGGCGAGCATGTATGCTGTTTATCACGGACCAGAAGGTTTGAAAAAAATTGCTGGTAGAATTCACGGCTTGGCAAAGACGCTCGAAGCCGGTGTGAAAGCACTAGGACTAAAACAGATCAACGAAAATTATTTTGACACCTTAAAGATTGCTGTTGCGGATAAAAAAGCAATCGAGCGCGAAGCCACTAAGAATGAATTGAACTTCCGCTACTTCGCAGATAATCACATCGGCATTTCGATCGATGAAACAACTTCAATTGAAGATGTTACTAAAATTATTTCAACGTTAGCAAAAGCATTGAATGCTAACACTCCATCAGCAGCTAAGCCTGTTAGTGAAATCAGTTGGCCTGCGTCTCTGGTTCGTAAGTCAACATACCTCACACACCCTATCTTCAATTCTTATCACAGCGAACACGAAATGCTTCGCTACATTAAGAAATTGGAAAGCAAAGATTTGTCGATGGTACACTCCATGATTTCGTTGGGCTCCTGCACCATGAAGTTGAATGCAACAACGGAGATGATTCCGGTAACATGGCCAGAGATGGGTCAAATTCATCCATTCGCTCCGGCAGATCAAACTCAAGGTTACACGGAGATGATTGCCAATCTGGAAAACTGGTTGAAAGAAATAACAGGGTTCACTGGTGTATCCTTACAGCCCAACAGTGGCGCTCAGGGCGAATACGCAGGGTTGTTAGTGATTCGCGCTTATCATCAAAGTCGTGGCGATCATCACAGAAATATTGCCTTGATACCAGCATCGGCTCACGGCACCAATCCAGCAAGCGCTGTAATGGCTGGTATGGAAGTAGTCGTAACAAAATCCGATGCGGAAGGAAAAGTAGATGTCGCTGATTTGAAAGCGAAAGCTGAACAATATAAGGACAAGCTGGCTTGCCTGATGATCACCTATCCATCCACTCACGGTGTATATGAAGAAGCCATCACGGAAATCTGCGAGACCATCCACAAAAACGGAGGCCTTGTTTATATGGATGGTGCCAACATGAACGCGCAAGTTGGATTAACATCACCGGCTAACATTGGTGCCGATGTATGTCATTTGAATCTTCATAAAACATTTTGCATTCCACATGGTGGCGGTGGCCCTGGCATGGGACCCATCTGTTGCAACGATAAATTAAAATCATTCCTGCCTGGTCATGCCGTTGTAAAAACCGGTGGCGATAAAGCAATCTCTGCTGTATCTGCAGCGCCATGGGGAAGCGCCAGCATTCTTGCCATCTCGTATGCTTACATCGCGATGATGGGTGGTGAAGGTTTAACGAATGCAACCAAGCTTGCCATCTTCAATGCTAACTACATCAAAGACAGATTAAGCAGTCATTATAAAATTTTATATACGGGAACACACGGTCGCTGTGCACACGAAATGATTGTGGATTGCCGCGACTTTAAAAAGTTTGGCGTAGAAGTAGAAGACATTGCCAAGCGTTTAATGGATTATGGCTTCCACGCACCAACGGTTTCCTTCCCGGTTGCCGGCACGTTAATGATTGAGCCAACCGAAAGCGAACCGAAAGTTGAACTCGATCGCTTCGTTGACGCGCTGATTGAAATCAGAAATGAAATTCGCGAAGTAGAAGAAGGCAAAGCCGACAAAGAAAACAATGTGTTGAAGCACGCTCCGCACACAGCGGCTGTTATCACGGCCGATGAGTGGACTCGACCTTACAGCAGACAGAAAGCAGCTTATCCACTTCCATTTGTGAAAGAGATGAAATTCTGGCCTTCAGTAAGCAGAGTCGATAATGCGTATGGTGACAGAAATTTGGTGTGCAGTTGCTTGCCGATAGAGGAATATGCAAAGCATGAAAGTGCTACTGCCTGATCGCATCAACAAGAAACAAAAGATGCCAGCCGAATCGGTTGGCATTTTTTATTTGTATTGAAACTACTTCAGTCCATATTTATCAATCAGGAATACCAACGCAGCCATCGAAGCCGATCCCAATTCCAATTCACGCTTGTCCACTTTATCAATCGTGTCTTCCGGTGTGTGATGATAATTGAAATATCGCTGTGAATCGGGAAGAAATTCCAGCACGGGCACGCCTTGTTTGTTCAACGGACCTATATCGGCACCACCACCTTCTTGTGAAAAGTCTGTGAGGCCATAAGGTTCAAGCAACGGTTTCCAACTTTGAATTTTCTGCCGGACTGCATCAGGCGCTGTCATGGTAAATCCGCGTGGTGTAAAACCTCCACGATCGGATTCAATGGCCACAATGTGTTTCTCCTTATTCTTCTCTGCCATCTCTGCATACTTTGTGCCTCCACGCAATCCATTCTCTTCATTCATAAACATCACGGCACGAATAGTACGCTTGGGCTTGTAACCCATCGCTTTAAATAACCTTAACACTTCAATTGATTGCACACAGCCAGCGCCATCATCATGAGCTCCTTGTGCCAGGTCCCATGAATCGAGGTGACCACCTACCACAATGATTTCATCTTTGTACTCGCCACCTTTTATTTCTCCCACCACATTGAAGGAAGGCGCATCTTCCAATGTCTCGCAGTGCGTCTCTATGTAAAACTGAAGGTCCTTGTCTTCTTTTGCCAGTTTACTCAATTGCTCCGCATGACGTGTGCTGATAGCAACAGCCGGAATTTTCGTCACGTTCGGGGCATATCGCATACCGCCTGTGTGTGGATAATCTTCGAGATTGGAACCCATCGAGCGAACAATAACAGCTACCGCTCCATACTTAGCGGCTTCAGATGCACCACCTCCACGTTGGCCAACGGCTCCACCGTAGGCTGCAAATGTGTTGATCTGTGTGGGATCCATCGGTCGATTGAAGAACACAATTTTACCCTGCACATTTTTTGTTCCAAGCTGTGCCAGCTCTTCAAAACTTTTGACTTCGATTATCTTGCTAACAATTCCATCAGGGCCTGTGCCGATTGATCCACCCAATGCACAAACATTCATCGATACGGTGCCCATCTTTTTAGAATTAACCACGCGACCGATTTCCTGTTGTCCTCGTATCCAATGTGGCACCATCACAGGTTGCAGCCAAACCGAATCAAATCCAAAGTCCTGCATGACGTGTCTGCTCCATTCTACTGCAGCTGCGGCTCCCGGTGATCCGGAAAGTCTTGGCCCCACTTTCGTGGAAAGATGATGAAGCATTTCATAGGATTTACCATCGCGCAAAGCATTGTCAAATATTGATTTGATTGTCGTTTCGTCTGTTGACTGGGCAAAGACTGACGCAGGAATAATTGAAAGTAAAAACAGAATCTTTTTCATAGAATCGATTATAGAATTTTGAAAGCAATTGTTGCGGGCTGAAAATAGAATAAATCAGGCAATAGCAGAAGCTATTCATCACAAACAGCCTGACAGAACCAAATAAAACCGACAACCGTTTGAAAAACAGGTTGTACAATCGTACTTCGCACATCTAACATATACTTTTATGGCATTCCTATTTGAGTCTTTCGAAAGCTGGAAGAAATACAGCCAGGAAAAAAATATTTCATTGCATCAAGTGGCAATTGAATATGAGAAGGAACAACGCAACCGCACTGAAAAAGATATTTGGGATGGACTCGCCAACGCATGGGACGTCATGAAAGATGCTGTGCATACCGGATTGGAGGAAGACATGACATCGCGATCGGGTATGATCAACAACGGAGCGAAGAAAGTGTATCGATATCCTAAGCCGGTGTTGTCAAAAGAATTTCAGAACCTGATCTCACGCGCGCTTGCTGCGAAGGAAGTTAACTCGTGCATGGGCAGAATTGTGGCTGCGCCAACTGCTGGTGCATCGGGCATTATGCCGGGAGTGTTATATACGCTTCAGGAAATTCATCACATCGAAGACAAAAAGATTTTGGAAGCGATGTTGCTTGCTGCTGGCATTGCACTGATCATGGAACAAAAGGCTTCGATTGCCGGAGCAGTGGGTGGTTGCCAGGCGGAAACAGGAACCGCAGCGGCCATGGCAGCGGGTGCTATCGTGTATTGTTTAGGCGGAGACACCGATCAGATTTTTAATGCAGTGGCCATCACGGTTCAATGTATGCTGGGTTTAGTGTGCGATCCAGTTGCCGGACTTGTTGAAGTACCGTGTGTTGTTCGCAATGCTAGTGCTGCTGCTATTGCGAATAGCTCGGCACAAATAGCGTTGGCAAATGTGAGTAGTGTTATTCCAGTAGATGAAGTAATCGAAGCCATGGGCGAGATTGGCGCCAGCATGGAAACACGCTATAAAGAAACAGCATTGGGCGGATTAGCCGCCACGAAAACAGGACAAGCAATTGCCAAGAAAGTGTTGATCAGAGATATTGAGATGCTGCCGGATGAAGAAGTGAAATGAATTACTGTAGATAATCAGGCAAAATCTTGCTCCCAAAATAGTAAACAAGCGAACTAAAAATAATAGCCCACGCTACTCCGCTAATAAACATGTAGAGTATTATTTTTTCTTTTGGACTGCCAAAACTCACTGCCACTAATGTTCCTCCAATGGGTGTCAGCAATATGGGCGTTAGAAAAGCTATTCCACCCAATCCATACTTTTTATACAAGGTTGTAATCTTCCTGTTGCGGGGTGTAAATTTTTTTCGGTTTTGAAAGAATCGTTTAAATACTCTCTCTCTTAAAAAGTTTCCGAAGTACGTGAATCCAACAACGGCTGTCATCATTCCGGTAATGGTGCTAATGATGGTGGTTAGGATATGAAGCCTCGCAGCATAACCTCCCAACGGACCAAATACAAACTTGACCATCGTTGACAAAAACACCGGTATCGCCTTAAGAATTTCTTCCCACATATTAGTTAATGATCAATGTTTCAATTAGGCAATTATCCATAAGCTTGAATCTGCATTAAAAGTCCCTCTCCACTGGAGAGGATTTAGGTGAGGTTTTACAGTTTTTCACCAAAACACAAATCGCCCGCATCACCCAAGCCCGGAACAATATAAAATTGTGAGTTAAGTTTTTCATCCACTGCGAACGTCCAAAGTGTGAATGGTATTTTAATGTTTGCTTTCAAATACTCGATACCTTCTGGTGTTGCCACCAGCGATGCCAGGTGAAGATGTCGCAGTGTTCCACGCTTCAACAATTGCGTTAACGCATCCACAACAGAACGACCCGTTGCCAGCATGGGATCAATGAGGATTACATCTGCACCATCTAATGACGGAGTCGCGAGATAGTCGAGTTTTATTTTGATACCATCTCCCTTTTCTTGTCGGTAAGCACCTACAAATCCGCAATCCGATACTTCAAAAAAATTTTGAAATCCTGAAAAGTACGGAAGACCAGCCCGCAAGATGGTGATGAGAACTGGCTCTCGCTCCACCACGCTTACGATCGATTTGCCCAGCGGAGTTTCAATCTCCTTTTTTACATACTCCAGTTTTTTGGAAAGTTCAAATGCCATGATCTCGCCAAGTCGTTCCAGATTCTTTCGAAATTTGAAACGATCCTGTTGTAAATCCTTGTCGCGCAATCCCATTAAAAAATGACCCGCTAATGAATTTTGCTCTCCTAATACAAACAGTTCCATACAAATTTTTTACTCACGAAAATTTAAGATAAAGTTGCATGGGAATTATGGCAACAACAAGAAAAATAAAAAAGCAACCGACTCAACACGAAAACTGGGCCTTGCTTAAACAATTATGTGAAGTACAGGCGCCTTCTGGTCATGAAGGGCCTATGAAAGAATTTTTGCTTCACTACATCAAAAAGCACAAGAAAAACTGGAAAGTGCAACCCGAAATTTTTCAAGGTGAAGAATTACAAGATTGTTTGATCCTGAAATTTGGAAGGCCGCGCACGGCCATCTTTGCCCACATGGATTCAATTGGTTTTACAGTTCGCTATTTTAACCAACTGCTTTCTATTGGAAGTCCCGATGCTGAGATGGGAACAAGACTGGTTGGCCATGATCACCTTGGCCCAATTGAGTGCGAACTCGAATTCGATAAAGAGAATCATGCCTTCTACAAATTCGGAAGGCAAATCGACCGTGGAACCGCACTCACCTATAAAATCAATTTCCGCGAAGACAAAAAATTCATTCAGACTCCTTATCTCGACAATCGGCTTGGAATATTCAATGCATTGAAAGTTGCCGAAACGCTAAGAGATGGTGTCATTATTTTCAGTTGCTGGGAAGAACACGGAGGTGGGTCGGTCCCCTACCTCGCAGATTTTATCTACAACAAATGGAAAGTCCGTCAGGCATTGATCTCTGATATCACGTGGATCTCCGATGGTGTTGAACATGGAAAGGGTGCCGCTATCTCGATGCGCGATCGCAACATTCCGCGCAGAAGTTTTGTGAATAAGATTATTGCCATTGCCGACAAGAATAAAGTGCCTTATCAATTAGAAGTAGAAGGCATGGGCTCAAGCGATGGCGGTGAACTACAAAGAACGGCCTATCCGTTTGACTGGTGTTTTGTCGGTGCTCCGGAACTAAGTCCGCATACTCCTGATGAGAAAGTTCACAAAGACGATATCACCAGCATGATTGACTTGTATGAATGTTTAATGAGAGAGCTCTAGAATTCTAAATTTTGCAATACCTCAAATCAATTCCTATGAAAAACTCTACCCGCAGAAATTTTTTAAAGACTTCGGCTGTAGCCGGAATCGGTCTGTCTATCCTACCATCCAACGTAGCTTTTCCAAAAGACAAAGAATCTAAAGTAAGACTTGGTTTTATTGGCGTTGGCTTTCGTGGGCAAAGTCACCTCGAACTTGCACTGAAAAGAAATGATGTTGACGTGGTTGCACTCTGCGACATTCAACAACCGATGATGGATATGAGTTTACAACTCGTGACCAAAGCAAACAAACCAAAACCCATCACGATATTGGATGGTCCGTATGGTTACAAAAAATTATTAGAGAACAAAGACATAGATGCGGTCATCATCTCTACACCATGGGAGTGGCACTCGGTCATGTGCCTGGACGCCATGAATGCAAAAAAATATGTAGGCTGCGAAGTGAATGTGGGAATGACGGTGGAAGAATGCTGGGAGCTTGTGCATACATCGGAACGAACAGGCATGCCCTTGATGATGTTGGAGAACGTTTGTTACAGACGTGATGTGATGGCCGTAATGAACATGGTTCGTCAGGGAATTTTTGGCGAGCTCATTCATTTGCAGGGTGGCTATCAGCATGACTTGCGTGGAATAAAATTCAATGATGGCAAAACCGATCCCGGTGTTGGAGCTGAGTTTGGCGCGAAAGGATTTTCGGAAGCACAATGGAGAACACAACATTCCATTAATCGCAATGGCGAACTATATCCAACGCACGGAGTTGGTCCGATTGCCATGATGATGGACATCAATCGGGGCAATCGTTTTACGGAGCTAGTTTCTTATTCAACTAAATCAAGAGGCTTGCACAATTACATTGTAAAAACGGGTGGCAAAGATCATCCGAATGCAAAAATCAATTTTAAACTTGGTGATGTAGTCACCACCATGATTCGCACTGCGAATGACGAAACGATTTTATTGCAGCACGACACCAACTTACCACGGCCTTATTCGCTCGGCTTCCGCGTGCAGGGCACTAATGGTATTTGGATGGACGTGAATAAATCCATTTACATCGAAGGTGTAAGCAAGGAAGAGCATCGCTGGGAAGATGCCAAAGAGTGGTTGGATAAATATGATCATCCTCTCTGGAAAAAATATGGTAATGATGCATCAGGCGCAGGCCATGGTGGAATGGATTGGTTTGTATTAAATGCTTTTGTGGAAGCCGTGAAAAGAAAAACGAACACACCACAGGATGTGTATGATGCCGTAGCGTGGAGTGCGATCACTCCTCTTTCGGAGACTTCCATTCAAATGGGTGGGCAAAGTGTAGAGTTCCCGGATTTCACCAAAGGTCAATGGATGTATCGCAAGAATACATTTGCACTGGACGATAGCTATTAAATCTCTAGGGGTTGTGGGGGTATCAGCGCGGTTGGTTGTCTAACGGTCGATAGCCAGATACTTTTGCAAACTGGCGTCTGAAAAGATAAAGCTACCTTGACTTGATCATAATAATCAAAGTCAGGAATTATTTATATTCGAACCGAAAATTACCGACTATGAACCCAATAATCGCAGGTATCCAACAAGTAGGCATTGGCATTCCCAATGTTCAGGAGGCGTTCACCTGGTATCGCCAGCACTTTGGAATGGATATCAAAATTTTTGATGAAGTGGCAGAGGCTAATCTCATGCTTCCCTACACCGGAGGCAAACCTCACCAGCGTCATGCAATTTTAGCGCTTAATATTAAAGGGGGAGCGGGATTGGAAATCTGGCAATACACCAGTCGCACACCGGTGATGCCGACATTTGATATTCAATTGGGCGACACCGGCATTTTTGTGACGAGGATTAAATCAAGCGATGTAAAAAGTGCGTTCACATTTTTAAAGAATAAAAATGCCGAAATGCTGGGCAGCATCACCAAATCGCCAGACGGAACTGAACAATTCTTCGTGCGAGATCCCTACGGAAATATTTTTGAAATCGTGCAGGGTGAAGATTGGTTTGATGAAAACCGTAACCTGATGGGCGGCCCTGGCGGTTGTATGATTGGCGTTACTGATGTGGAGAAAGCAAAAAAATTCTACAGCGAAATTCTTGGCTACGATAAAGTGATCTATGATGTAGAAGGAAAATTTGACGACCTCGCCTGCCTGCCAGGTGGCGACACAAAAGTAAGGCGCGTTTTATTGAAGCACAGTCAACCACGAAGGGGTTCTTTCTCAAAATTATTAGGAAGCAGCAAGATCGAATTAGTTTCAGTTCAAGGTCGTGCACCTCGAAAAATATACGAAGATCGCTTCTGGGGCGATCGCGGTTTTATTCACTTATGCTTCGATATCAGTGGCATGGCCGAAATGAAAAAACTATGCGAAAGCAAAGGTCATCCGTTTACAGTAGATAGCTCAGGCAGTTTTGATATGGGCGAAGCAGCAGGATATTTTAGTTATGTGGAAGATCCGGATGGCACGCTGATCGAATTCGTTGAGACACATCGCATTCCTATACTCAAGAAGATTGGCTGGTACCTCAATCTTAAGAATCGCGATCCCAAAAAATCATTGCCCAATTGGATGTTAAAGGCATTGAAATTCAGTAGGGTGAAGGATTAGTTTGCTGTTTAGATTTCAGATTTTGAACAGGCACCTTTTGAGAGTTCTGTAACTCTCGTTCAAAAAACTATCTTTGCGCCCCATTGTTCATTCAGGCATGAAGATCAAAGATCTCGAATTTAAAAAATCAATTAGTTCCAATAAGATTTTGGAGCGGGTGTCAGAGCTTGCTCATCAAGTAAACGCTGATTATAAAGGTAAGAGTCCAATCTTCTTACCCGTCTTAAACGGTTCGTTCATGTTTGCATCAGACCTCCTGAAGGAAATTAATCTTTCATGTCGTGTGTCGTTTGTAAAAATCTCGTCTTATTCGGGCACATCCAGCACCGGTCAGCTCAAGTCACTTATCGGTCATGAAGAAAGTCTATTTAACCAGGACATTATCATTGTAGAGGACATTGTGGATTCCGGATTGACCTTGCAAAAGATCATGGACGACCTAAAGGGACTCGGAGCCAAATCTGTAGAGGCCATTGCCTTGCTTCGAAAAAAGGAAGCCCGTGAGAAAAAAATTGACGTAAAATATGTCGGCTTCGATTTGGATTCAGAATTTGTACTCGGCTACGGGCTGGATTATGACGGCCTGGGTCGAAATCACAAAGACATCTACAAAGCAGTGCAATAATCGCCTTTCCAGTCATTGGCGATTGTTCAATTGATCATTATCTTGTGGCATTCTTATTTTAAAATCTTGGCTTTATGATTAACCTCGTTCTCTTCGGACCTCCGGGCGCGGGCAAAGGCACGCAAAGTGAAAAATTAATTCAGAAGTATGGATTCGTCCATATCTCTACCGGGGATCTGTTTCGGTGGCATACCAAAAATGATACGCCTCTTGGAAAGAAAGTAAAAGAAATAATGAACAGTGGAGCGTTGGTGCCAGATGAAATTACCATCGCCATGCTGAAGGAAGAGTTAGACAAAAATCCGAATGCCAAAGGTTTTCTGTTTGACGGATTCCCGCGAACGGTTCCGCAAGCTGAAGCCCTGGATAAATTCATGAAAGAAAATGGAACAGCCATTCATTATGTAATCGCGTTGGATGTTAACGAAGCTGAGTTACGCGCTCGCATTGCGAAACGCAGAACAACCGAAAATCGCGCTGACGATGAAGAAGAAAAACTCAACAAACGCGTAACAGAATATTTCAGCAAAACCATTCACGTACTTCCTTACTATAAAAATCAGAATCGTTTAACTACTGTTAATGGCATTGGTGTTATCGATGAAATCTTCAACAACATTTGCAAGGTGATCAAGTAGTTGTTGCGGATGATTTGAATTTTAGGTACTCATAAATATTTCTCTGACTCTCTTTATTTAAAATTCACATCGTGTCAAATCCCAACTTCATCGACTATGTAAAATTCAACTCGCGTTCCGGAAACGGAGGCGCTGGTTGCTTGCATTTCCATCGCGAGAAATTTATTGAGAAAGGCGGACCCGATGGTGGCGATGGCGGACGTGGTGGACACGTCATACTAAGAGGTAATGCACAACTCTGGACGCTGCTCCATTTAAAATTCAGAAAGCATATTCACGCAGAGAATGGAACAGCCGGTGAAGGACAAAATCGCACCGGAGCATTTGGTAAAGATCAAATTGTGGAGGTGCCGTTGGGCACGGTAGCGCGAAGAGCAGAAACAGGGGAGCTTGTTTGCGAGATAAATGAAGACGGTCAGGAAGTTATTCTGTCTCCGGGCGGTCGTGGTGGCAAAGGAAACTCTCATTTTGCCACACCAACCAATCAGGCGCCACAACATGCGCAGCCGGGCGAACCCGGAGTGGACGAGTGGATCATCCTCGAATTAAAATTATTAGCCGATGTGGGTTTGGTGGGATTCCCCAATGCCGGCAAGTCGACATTACTTTCAGTTGTGTCTGCTGCCAAACCTAAAATCGCTGACTATGCCTTTACCACGCTCACCCCAAATCTTGGCGTTGTGCAGTATCGGGAAAACCAATCTTTTGTAATGGCCGATATTCCCGGCATCATTGAAGGCGCGGCAGAAGGCAAGGGATTGGGCATTCGCTTCCTTCGGCACATTGAACGCAACTCAGTATTGCTGTTCCTTATTCCCGCAGACACCAACGATATAAAAAAGGAGTTTGAAATTCTTTTGAACGAACTTAGAAAGTATAATCCTGAATTGCTGGATAAGAAACGGTTACTGGCAATCACAAAATCGGATTTGCTGGATGATGAGTTAAAGGCAGCTGTAAAAAAGGAATTGCCGAAAGGTATTCCAACCGCCTTCATCTCGTCCCTCACCAATCAGGGTATAGTTGAACTCAAAGACCTGATCTGGAAAAATCTGCATTAACATTGCCTGTTTGCTCCAAGTTTTAGGAAGTCAACTTGGCACAATTTCCCGATTGGCAAAATTCTTGTCAGTTTGCGGCTTACTTAAGACACGAACGATGAAAGAAAATGTGAATCAGGAAGCTGAACTGGATAAAAACCCAGATTTAGCTTCAGAAACGACACAAGTCAAGGATTCTGAGACAACCGAATCAGTAAAAGCCGACCCATCAACTCGAAAAGAGACCGAGGCAACGGAATCTATAAAAAAGCTGCAGGACGAATTGGCAGAAGCCAAAGATAAGTTCGTGCGCATGTATGCCGAATTCGAAAACCACAGACGCAGAACAGCGAAGGAAAAATTGGAAATGATACAATCGGCCAATGAGCAATTGATCAAAACATTGCTGCCGATAGTAGATGACTTTGAGCGCGCTGAAAAATCATTCAAAGACAAAAACGATAAGGAATCGGAAGGCTTCTTTTTGATTCAGAATAAATTCAAAAAAGTATTGGAGCAAAATGGAGTCAAATCCATGGAGTTTAAAAAAGAAACAGACTTCAATCCCGATCTGCACGAGGCGATTACACAAATCGCTGTGCCCGATGAAAAGCTGAAAGGGAAGGTAGTAGATGTTGTAGAAAGAGGATACCTGTTATATGATAAAGTTATTCGCTTTGCGAAAGTGGTAGTTGGAAATTAAACGAAGGCATAAATCATAATTTGAAACACCGCAGCGCAAAGCACCGATAAGCATATGGCCAAAAGAGATTATTACGAAATACTAGGCGTTAGTAAATCCGCCACTCCGGAAGAAATAAAAAAGGCATACCGAAAGGTTGCCATTCAGTTTCACCCGGATAAGAATCCGGGCAATAAAGAAGCTGAAGAAAAATTCAAGGAGGCAGCTGAGGCGTATGAGGTCTTGAGCGATAGTAATAAGAAAGCTCAATACGATCGATTTGGTCATGCACGGCAGGGAAATGGCGGAGGTGGTCATAACATGAACATGGATGATATCTTCAGTCAATTTGGAGATATTTTCGGTGGAGGAGGTGGAAGCCCATTCGACAGCTTCTTTGGAGGAGGTGGCGGTGGCACACGCCAGCGCAAAGGATCTAACCTGCGTATCAAACTGAAGCTCACGCTGGAAGAAGTTGCAAATGGCGTAGAGAAAAAGATCAAAGTAAACCGATTGGTGCGTGCCGAAGGTGTGACGTTTAAAACATGCCCCACCTGCCAAGGCTCAGGGCAAGTGCGAAAGGTTGTGAACACCATGCTGGGTCAGATGGTATCTGCCACCACATGTTCAACCTGCGGGGGTGCCGGTCAATCCATTGACAAGCGTCCTCCCGGAGTGGACAGCTCCGGTCTGGTTTCAAAAGAGGATATGATCAGCGTGCGCATACCAGCGGGCGTTGCCGATGGCATGCAACTATCTATGTCGGGAAAAGGGAACGAAGCTCCGGGTGGTGGTATACCGGGCGACTTGCTGATACTCGTTGAAGAACAGGAAGACAAGCAACTTAAGCGCGATGGATCAAATTTGGTGTACGATCTGCACATCAGTTTCATAGATGCGGCAATTGGCACAAGTGTGGAGGTGCCTTCTATTGGAGGAAAAGTCAGGATCAAAATAGAACCCGGCACACAAAGTGGCAAAATCCTTCGCCTTCGTGGAAAAGGTTTAAAAGATGTAAATGGCTACGGAACCGGTGACCAGCTTATTTATATAAATGTGTGGACACCTAAAAAACTTACCGCAGAGGAAAAAACCAAACTGGAAAGTTTCCGGACCTCCGTCAACTTCCAGCCGCACCCCGATGAGAACGAAAAAGGCTTTTTTGAAAGAATGAAAGAGTACTTTTCTTAAAATCAGCGACAACCCTATCATCAATAACCCGTATAAGACCTATTACGGGTTATTTTTTTAGCAATAATTTAACCTTTCTTACATCACAGTAACTTTTGGTTGACCTAACCGTAAAAATCTGCATGTGGAAATACGTGTCTTTGGTTGTTATTAGTGGAGTGGCCTCCGGGGTTAGCGGGCAGATCAAGAAGCAATTCTCGGTGGATAACCTTGAGAATTGCACCAGTATCGAATTGAACCTGAAAGCCAAAACAGGAAATTGCTTCATCCGCCCAAGTCAAAATTCAGACATTCTTAATGTATACAGCAATCAGGAAATTGAAGAATACAATCATTCTTTTAGCAACGAATTAAAAGATCAAACCTGTAAAGTGAAACTTGCTCTTGAGCAAGAGGGGCAAAAAGGCGTTGGTAAAAAGATATCCTATCAGGTGTTCGGAGCGGATGCCCAACCCAATGATAAGTTTTGGAAAATTTATCTCACCGACAACAAGCCCTATTCCCTCAATCTCGATTATGGATTAGGCAATGCCAACATAGATTTATCGGGCCTATCGGTTAGTCATTTGAAAATCAACACGGGCAGTGCCGATGTAAACGTCTCTTATAGTTCCGGAATGGAAAACAGAGTGGACATGGATACCTTCTATGTGAAGGTAGACCTGGGCTCACTTAATATCCGTCAATTAAATCTCTCCCGAACACACGTGATGATTGCCGATGTGGGCTTCGGAAACGTACTGATGGATTTCAGTGACAAGCCGCTTGTAAGCAATAAAGTAAAGGGCAGTGTAGGCGCTGGCAATATGATCATCTTAATGCCTTCGGATGATGTACCTGTGTTGGTGAAAATCAGTGACTCCTGGCTGTGCAGCGTCAATCTTTGTAAGAGTCTGAAGAAGATCGGAGATGACACCTATGCCAACGAGGCCTACTCAGCCAGAAATTCTCAAAATGCCCTATCATTCGATCTCGATGTATCGATGGGCAAAATCGTTTTCAAAGAGAAAGCAAACTGATTGCTTCCGTTATTTCAAATTCATAGTAAATCAACACGTAACAGAGGTAACAGAATCGAAATCAATTTAAGTTGACGATTCTGTAATTCTGTTATTATTTTTGGTACTAATCACAAACAACTTAACCCCCTAACTTGTGGATGCATTAATCGCCAGGAACGTTACCAAACGGTATTCCAATCACACGGCATTGGATCAGGTGAGTATCACCATTCCGGAAAAAACAATCTATGGATTGCTGGGACCAAACGGTGCCGGCAAAACCACCCTCATCCGAATTATCAACCAAATTATTAATTCTGATGAAGGCGAGGTGCTCGTGTTTGGCGAGAAACTCAACAGCCGTCACATTGAAATCATTGGCTATCTGCCAGAAGAGCGCGGCCTCTACAAAAAAATGAAGGTAGGTGATCAACTTCTTTACCTGGCTCAGCTAAAAGGTTTGAGCCGAAAAGATGCCTTGGTTAAAATTAAAGAATGGCTGGACAAATTTGATATACGCGATTGGTGGCACAAAAAAGTGGAAGACCTCTCGAAAGGAATGGCGCAAAAGGTGCAATTCATCAGCACGGTCTTACACGAACCCAAATTGATTATTCTGGATGAGCCCTTCTCCGGTTTTGATCCGGTAAATGCACAACTCATCACCGAAAAGATTCTTGAGCTGAAGGAAAAAGGAAGCACAATCATCTTCTCCACACACCGAATGGAAACGGTAGAATCCCTTTGCGATCACATTGCCCTCATCAATAAATCAAAGAAAATTATGGAAGGGCCTAAGAAACAAGTCAAGGATCAATATCGCTCCAATACTTTTTTGGTAGAGCATCGTGGAAATCATTTTACACTGCCCGGTCAATATGAATTGATCAAGCAAGAAGTGATTGAGGACAATTTATTCACCTCAACCATCAAGGCTAGCAAGGAGATCAAAGGCAATCAGGTCATCCGCGATATGATTGACATCACCGAGGTGCACTCCTTTCAGGAAAAAATACCCACCATGGCCGATATCTTCATTAGTCTTGTTAAAGGTGAAGGAGACGAGGCATTGAAAAAACATTTACAAGAAGTATAAATCCACCAAGACATCTTTGATCTATGAATAAAATCTGGTTAATCATCAAGCGTGAGTTTCTAACACGCGTTCAGAAAAAATCATTTTTGGTGGCTACTGTCTTAGTGCCACTCATTTTCCCGGCCATCATTGGCGGACTTATCTACATCATGGTTCGTGAAGCCGAATCAGCTAAGGCCGACACCGTGCAGGTAGTGGATGAAAGTGGAAAATTTTCATTTGAAAATTCCAAGAAGTTTACATTCGTGCAACTTCACATGCCACTCGATCAGGCAAAGAAGGCTTACAACGAAACGAAAGATTTTGCGCTGCTTTATATTCCACCATTCGAAATTAATAAGCCAGAAGGTCTTGCCATCTACACACAAGAAAATCCTAGCGTAGAAAAGGTCGGGGACCTCGAGGGTATACTGGAAGAACGTGTGAGAGATCTTAAGCTGGAGGAATATAAAATCGACAAGGAAACGCTGAAGAGTTTAAAAACAAACATCAGTCTTAAGCAAATAAATCTCACTGAAACAGGCGAAGAAAAATCCAGTAACTCAGGTTTGTTGTATGGCTTAGGATTTGGCCTGGGTATTTTGATCTACATGTTTGTACTGATCTATGGTATTCAAATCATGCAAGGTGTGATTGATGAAAAGACTTCCAAGATAGTGGAGGTGATTGTGTCATCGGTAAAACCTTTTCAATTGATGCTTGGCAAAATCATTGGCATCGCATCGGTTGGCGTAGTACAGTTTCTGATTTGGATTATTTTGATCACCGTGCTGTCATCCAGCGTGCTTGGATACTTTGGATTAAAAATGCCTCAGAAGCAAGCCATGGAACAAGTGACTAAAAAACTTGAAAACAATGCCGAAGCAAAGGAGGCAATTGATCAGCAAAACGCGAAGGTGAATGACTTTCTGGCCAACTTTAGTGAGATTCCGTTCGCAAAAATTGCGTTCGTATTCATCTTTTATTTTCTGGGCGGTTATCTTTTATATGGAGCTCTTTTCGCGGCCGTTGGGTCTGCCGTTGAATCCATACAAGAGTCGCAGCAATTTCAGTTTCCCATTACGCTGCCCTTGCTCATTGGTTATTTTGGTTTGTTCATGTTTATCTTGCGCGATCCACACGGACCAATTAGTTTTTGGTTGTCTGTAATTCCTTTCACTTCGCCAGTGGCCATGGTAGGACGAATTGCTTTTGGTGTTCCTGCCTGGGAGCTTGCGCTTTCAATGGTGTTGCTTATTGGCGGGTTTATTCTCACCACCTGGATTGCCGGAAGAATTTATCGTGTGGGAATTTTAATGACGGGAACTAAAGTAAGTTACAAGGTGCTGGCCAAGTGGTTCCTGATGCGCGAATAAACTTTGTCTGCCAGAGTAATTCATCGTGAACTTTTATCGTTCCCTAATAAAATTTATAAACCGGATGACACCATCCGGTTTTTTCTTTACCTTCAAAATCTACAGTAATTAAAATCGCATAACAGTAATGGCCCGAAAGTCCACCTTACCTTCAATGGAGTTTTATCAGGACAACACCAAATTGAAGTGGGTGATCTTGGCTGTCTCGGTGGTGATCAGCACAACTTCAATTTACTATACCAACGTGTTGGTAAAACAATTGAAGGATCGCGAAAAGCAACAGGTTGATTTGTTTGCAAAAGCTCTTGAATACACGCTAAGCGATGTGGCCGATGAAAATATTTTCTTCGTAACGGACGAAATTATTTTTAAAAATAAATCTATTCCCGTCATCTGGATTACAAAAGACAACGAATACCAATATGCCAACATCGATCTGGACGCTTCGCTGAGTAAAGAAAAAAAGAAGGCCATCTTACAGAAGAAGGTAGAAGAGATGAAAGCGTCCTTCAATCCCATTCAAATGATCTACCGCAACGACCAGGGCACTGTGGAAAGTCTTGGTTATGTGTATTACGAAAATTCATTTTTACTTACCCAGTTGATTGCTTATCCCTATGTGCAGCTTTCGGTGATCGCCATCTTTGGATTTATCTCCTATCTCGCCTTTAATTACTCGCGAACGTCCGAACAAAATCGAATATGGGTGGGTCTCGCAAAAGAGACTGCGCATCAGTTGGGTACTCCTATCTCATCCTTAATGGCGTGGATAGAAGTGTTGCGTGATGACCCTGAAATCAAAAACAAAGGCATCGTTGAAGAGCTGGAAAAAGACATTCGAAAACTTAGAGTTGTTACCGAACGATTCTCGAGCATAGGATCAACTCCGGCACTCAAGGAAGAAAATATTTACAGTCTGATCAATAACGTAATTAACTATCTGCAGCCACGGGTGTCATCCAAAATTAACTTTGAAGTGTATACACTTTCCGATACCATCTCGGCAAAAGTGCATACACCTCTGTTTGAGTGGGTGATCGAAAATCTTTGCAAGAATGCGGTGGATGCCATGGGAAGCACCGGCACCATTGCGATCAAAATTTTGAGGGGAAATGAAGGCAAGGTGTTTATTGATATTTCAGACACCGGAAAGGGGATTCCAAAGGCCAATGTCGCCAATGTGTTTAAGCCGGGCTTTACCACAAAGAAAAGAGGTTGGGGCTTGGGCCTGGCACTCGCTAAGCGGATAATAGAACTCTACCACGAAGGCAAAATATACGTGAAGTCGTCTGACGAAAATCAGGGAACTACGTTTCGCATTGAATTGAAGAGCAGCTAGAAAATATTTCGGGCAAAAGCCCGGTTTTATTGGCACAACCAGCTGATTTTCTGATATCTGAGATTACACTTTCAATTGGGAAATTCCTTTAAACCCAGGTTTGGATTAACCCCATAAAAACCTATTTTTGCGGTCGGAAATTTTGACCTATTAAGTCAATCTTATCAATAATCAAATCCAATTCGTAAATCATATCTAAATGGCAAATTTTGGTAAAATAACACAGGTAATCGGTCCGGTAGTAGACGTTGCATTTGACGAAGCCGGAATGAAATTGCCTAACATCCTTGATTCCTTAACAGTTACCAAGTCAGACGGCACTGTAGTGGTGTTGGAATGTCAGCAACATCTTGGCGAAGACCGGGTGCGTACCATCGCCATGGACGGTACTGAAGGTCTTGTGCGCGGCATGAAAGTGACAGACTCAGGTGCGGCTATCCAGATGCCAATCGGTGACGACATCAAGGGTCGTCTGTTTAACGTAGTGGGTCAGGCCATTGACGGCATCAAGCAGCCAAAAGGTGAAAAATCGTTGCCGATTCACCGCTCTGCACCGCTGTACGAAAATCTCTCCACTTCTCAGGAAATATTATATACCGGTATCAAAGTAATCGACTTGATTGAGCCCTATTCAAAAGGTGGTAAAATCGGATTGTTCGGTGGGGCCGGTGTAGGAAAGACAGTATTGATTCAGGAATTGATTAACAACATTGCCAAAGCATACTCCGGTCTTTCTGTGTTTGCCGGTGTGGGTGAAAGAACACGTGAAGGAAATGACCTTCTTCGCGAGATGATTGAAGCCGGTATCGTGAATTATGGCGAAGAGTTTATGAAGTCACTTCATGCCGGTGGCTGGGATCTTTCAAAAGTGGATCAGGATAAGCTGAAGGACTCTAAGGCAACATTTGTGTTTGGTCAAATGAACGAACCTCCTGGTGCGCGTGCGCGTGTGGCTCTTTCTGGTTTGACAGTTGCCGAATATTTCCGTGATGGTGATGGCACCGGTAAAGGCCGCGATATTCTTTTCTTCATTGACAACATTTTCCGTTTCACACAAGCAGGTTCTGAAGTATCCGCTCTTTTGGGTCGTATGCCATCTGCCGTGGGATATCAACCTACGCTTGCATCTGAAATGGGTGCTATGCAAGAGCGTATCACATCAACAAAAAATGGTTCGATCACTTCTGTACAGGCCGTTTACGTTCCTGCCGATGACTTGACTGACCCTGCTCCTGCTACTACATTTGCTCACTTGGATGCAACCACGGTATTGTCTCGTAAGATTGCTGAATTAGGTATCTACCCTGCGGTAGATCCATTGGATTCAACATCCCGGATTTTGCGTGCCGACATCGTAGGTGAAGAGCATTACAATTGCGCCCAACGCGTTAAGTTGACTCTTCAGCGTTACAAAGAATTGCAAGACATTATCGCCATCTTAGGTATGGATGAATTGTCGGATGAGGATAAACTAACAGTATCGCGCGCAAGACGTGTTCAACGTTTCTTGTCTCAGCCTTTCCACGTGGCCGAAGCGTTCACAGGTTTGAAAGGAGAGTTGGTGGATATTAAAGATACCATCAAAGGCTTTAACATGATCATGGATGGCGAATTGGATCATCTGCCAGAAGCAGCATTCAACCTGGTAGGAACCATTGAGCAAGCAATTGCAAAAGGTGAGAAGTTGATGGCTGAATCGCAGGCATAATTAATCGTTCAATTAAAAGAGATGCACTTAGAAATAATAACTCCTGAAAAGAAAGTATTTGAAGGTGATGTAACCATTGCTACGTTTCCGGGCTCGGATGGCTCCTTTCAGATCATGAACGATCACGCTCCCCTTATCAGCTTGCTGAAAGACGGAGTGGTGGAATACAAATCAAAAGAAGCAACGAGGCAGGTGAAGATTACCGGTGGTGTGGTGGAAGTACTGAAGAACAAAGTGATTTTACTTGCTGACGGAGTTACCGAATAGATTTTCGATAACCTTGTAAACAGAAAACCCGGTGATCAGCCGGGTTTTTTTTGTGATATCAGAAACTACTTATTGACGGGTGTTGCCAATAATTTTTGCCGCGTCACAAACAGGTCGCTAACAACGCTCGAACTTTTGTTTGTGAAATATTTTCGCGGTTGCAGTGTCGAGGTTAGAATCCAATCATTTTGATTTTTTCTCCAGCCACTAACGGTGGCCATGGCTCCGGTTTTCCCGTTCATCTGCACCGAAGCATCAGCGGCACCCGTGGGTGTGAAGTCATCCGCAAATTCAACGAGATACTTCGAACCAATGTGGTTGAGTAATACCTCCATCCTGGAGGCTTCGGCTTTCTCATTACCAATGTACCAAACGGAATCTCGTTTCTCCACTACAAAACTCGAGTCGCCAACATATTGAAAAGAAAGCCTGACAATTTCATTCTTATCCAGTTTGAGGAATGTCTTATCTCGTAAATCATTAAATGAATTATTAAAAGAAGACTCCAGAAAACCCTCCACGGTGTACACTTCATTTTCATCATCTAAACGCAAGTAGGTATATGCTCCACCAAATCCTCCGGACCCGCTTTGCACAAACCCAAGTTTGCCAACATGAAAATCTGCGAGTTTGCTGCCCTGGTGATACACCGACACGTGCGTGCTGTTGTCTCCGACATTATAATCCTGCCATTTCTCCTTCTTTCTGGTAGCCATGCGTTGAGCCCTCAAATTCGTTAGCGCGCTCAACATGCCTTTGATGGATGCTCCATTGGTGGGCTCCGAATGCTGACCTTTGTTTACTCTCCAGACATTTCCATCTCTCACAAGCTTCAATTCTTCAGTATGTTCTTTGCCTGGCAGGATTCTGATTTCTGTAATTGTTGCGGTATCTAATGTCACCAGTTCCTTTCTCAAATTACTTTCAAGCGCTGGCGATCGAAACAATCGCGAGCCGGCAAAAGCAGCAATCAACGCAAGCAATCCAATCAAAAGAATTTTGTTACTAAGCTTCTTCATAATTTTCACTCATTCTTTTTAACCTTCTCATTTTATTTTGTTGCATGCGCACAAGGCCGTATCCAATCACCAACAGAATAGGCAAGACGAAATTGGTATACTTTAATATCGCCTTTGTCGAATCTTCCAATTGATCAATGGGTCTTGATGTAACTCCTTTAGTGCGCAAACTAATCAAGCCTGTATCATCCGAAAGCCAATCGATGGAGTTGGTCAGTAAGCTGATGTTATCGGCTGGCCTTCTTTGTTGTCCTTGCTGCGGTCCCGTCACGGCAAAATCTCCATCTCCAAAAACAACCAGTCTTGTTATCATGCCACCCGATAGTTTTCCTTCCACAGCAGCAGCCATCGTCAGATTGCGCTGAGGAAAATCGGCCTGCGTCCACTGCTTTTGAATATTAAAATACTGCGGAGCTTTCAAAGCACTTGATTGATCCGAAGTGAGGGCCAGAGGCGTAAACTTTTTGGTTGTATCTCCGGAGTAATAAATGGTGCTGGCAAATTCAAACAAAACACTTTCCAGGCCTTTACTAATCGGGTGGTCGGCAAACTTTCCTGCAAGCGGCAAAAAAGGAAAGGGCAACTGGGTTTGAAATGAAAAAGCACCCTGCTGCTGAACCACGTTGATCGAACCGCACTTGGCATCTACAACAAAGTTGTCCTCCACCACAATCCCTTTTTGCTGAAGCCAGTTTTCAAGGCCGGTTGTCACTGCGTATCCATTTGCATTTTGCAAATCGCCATTCACGCGATTCATAGCAATAACCAACTTGCCACCTTTGGAAAGAAAATCATCCAGCTTTCGCAAATCGCCTGGCGGAATACTATCCATCGGTCGGATGATGGCCAGTGTTTTAACGCGATCCGGAATGCCCGTGCTGTCGCTTAATCGAATCTCCTCCGTAGTATATAGAATGGAAAGCTGTGCCTGCACTTGTGAAAGATCGGAAAGAGGTGGTTCACCATGGCCCTGGATAAAACCAACCGTTGGTTTATTCACTACCGATATTTTTTTTATGGCCGTTGTCAGTGCATATTCCATCGCGGCACCCGGCTGGAGAAATGGAATCACTTCCTTTCGATCGCCCAGCGAAAGAGTTGCGCCCAAAAATGCCTTCTGTTGTTTCATCTGATCCTTCTCGCGAATGTTGATCATAACCGGCTGAATGCCGTTCTGAACAGCTTCTGTCTCCGTGGATTCCTTTTCGTTGGGATTAATAAATTCATATTGAATCAAACCGTCTGCCCGGTTAGAATATTCGATCAGCATTTCCTGAAAATCTTGTCGCGTCTTTACAACATTGGGAGGAAGATCAGTAGAGAAGTAAGCCTTGATGGTAACAGGATCTTCCAGATTGTGTAAGATGTCGAGTGTTGCATCGCTGAGCGTATACTGGCGCTCGCTGGTCAAATCAAATCGCAAATGAAATTCGTTTGATAATAAATTCAACACGAAAAGAATACCAATAAGCAATGCTGTGGTGATGTAAAGCTTCTGCTTCATGTTCAATCTAAGTTGCGTTTGGTTAAAGAAAGCTCGGACAAAAACAATCCGGCAAAAATGATGGACAAGAAATAAATGATGTCACGCGTATCCAGTACGCCCCGTGCAATACTTTCAAAATGATTGGACAAACTAAGTGTGCTTAAAATTTGCCCCATCAGGCCAGTGAAGTTGCCCGACAAAACATCGAATATCAAATGGAAGAAAAGGCTTATGAAAAGCGCTACTAAAAAGGCGACAATTTGATTATTCGTTACGCTACTCGCATACAATCCAATGCTTATGTAAGCTCCGCTCAATAGCAGCAAACCAAAATAGCCGCAAACAACCTGGCCGATGTCGAGATTACCAATATTTGCGATTGTAATGGGATAAGGTAACGTGAACGCCAGGGCAACAGTAATGAGAAGAAAAGTAGCAAGAAATTTTCCAATAACTACTTCACGGTCTGTAACCGCCTTGGTCAACAACATTTCAATGGTGCCCGTTTTTTTCTCCTCTGCCAACAAACGCATTGTCAATGCCGGGATAAAGAAGAACAGTGTCCAAAATGCAATTCCAAAAAAACTTTCGAGGCTTGCCTGACCGGTGAGAAAAATATCAGACCCGTATAGCCACGTGAAAAATCCGCTGAAGCCCAAAAAGAGAACGAGCATGATGTAGGCAATCAACGAGTCGAAAAAGGATTGCAATTCTCGTTTAGTAATAACCCAAATCGTATGCATATTTAATTCGTTGTTAAGTTTCTGAATATATCTTCGAGGCGCGTTTCAATCGGAACCATTTCAGTAAGCACCCATCCTTTTTGAACGCATAACTTAAATACCTCGCGCTTTGACGAAGCTCCACTCCGGCTTTGAAGTTCAAATCGGTTGTTGCTTCGGTCCAGTATCTCTACGAGATCAGCCGTTGGCATTCTTCGAAGCTCATGCAAAATCTGATCGGCAGGCCCATCCTCAATTCTTAGTTGCACGATCTCCTGACCAGTCGCCTGTTTCCGTAAAGTCTCAGCTGTTCCATTGGCCACAATCTTTCCTTTATTGATGATGAGAATCCGATCGCACGTGGCTTCTACTTCGGGTAAAATGTGTGTACTTAATATCACAGTCTTTTCTTTGCCGATCTCGCGAATCAACTTTCTGATTTCTACAATTTGATTTGGATCAAGACCTGTGGTAGGCTCATCCAGAATCAGAATTTCAGGATCGTGAATCATCGCCTGCGCCAGACCTACCCGCTGACGATATCCCTTCGACAACTCTCCTATCTTTTTATGCTTCTCTTCGTTAAGACCGCACATTCTCACCATCAGTCGTATTCGCTCATCCACTTTATCTGAAGCAACTCCCTGCAGGTCGGCACAAAACCGGAGATAGTCAATCACCGGCATGTCCAGATACAACGGATTATTCTCTGGCAAATAGCCAATGTGCTTTTTCAACTCATCGCCATGCTCGCGCACAGATTTCTCTCCAATTTTAATTTCACCTTCGCCAATGCCGATGTAGCCAGTGATCATTTTCATGGTGGTGCTTTTGCCGGCACCGTTCGGCCCAAGGAAGCCAAGGATCTCCCCCGTCTTCACTTGAAACGAAAGTTGGTCGACCGCTTTTTGCGGACCGTATCGCTTCGATAGGTTTTCAATTAGAATATCCATAGAATATACATTGCAGCGTTACAAAATTTCCGAATCTAATGAGTACATCCGCGCTGAGTAGCCCGGGCTGATTTTCGATGAGTGCAAAAAAAAATATTTTTTTATAAAAAAAGAAATAGGCCCCGAGAGGCCTATTAAAAAAGTCGAGGTGTAGTTACGCTATAACGAGGCAAGGGCAGCACCAGCCGCCAATACAATTACTACTCCAACAATTCCTATAACAAGGCCGGCAATAGCCATTCCCTTTTTTTCACTTTTCAATCCAATCGCACTAAGAATGAGCCCCACAATACAAAGTGGCCAGAGAACGAGCAGGCCTACAATGGAAGATACAAAGCCAGCGATGGCAAATCCATTTTTGCTTTTTTCACCCTTAACCGCTTCCGTTGATTTTTTTATTGCCTTAAATTCTTTCACCGCCTTTGAAAGGCTTTTCCTGTCTTCCTTGGTTATTTTCGAAAGCGTTGTTTTAGAATTATTGGCTGGCTTAGCATTCTTCTTAATAGACGAATTAGTGAAATTATTTGAAGTGCTCGCTAAAAGACTCTGACTTAGAGTTGATTCATCTGGGGCAATTCTTTCAACCGGCAAATAAGTCAGCTCTTCAGAAGCTACACGTTCTGATTGGAGTACTGGAGCCGCTTTTTCCTTCGCAATACTTTTAGTGGGATATCGATCGAAGTAATACGTGTACTTAGGAGCAGAGCAAGCCGTCATCAAGGCAGCGGTTAGGATAATAGTTATTAATTTTCTCATTCGTTTATGGTTTGGTTAGTCTTCAAAGGAAGGAAATATGGAAGACCCGCGAAATACCTTTTAAGTGGTATTTTTTCATTCTGCCGTCTGGAAACAAAAAGGCCTCTAAAAGGCCTTTTTAAAAAAAATTATCAGGATACTTTTTACTGATTTATCAGCCATTAATTGCTATTGCTTTGTCAGCCATATCACAAAGAAGACAACACCGATAAGCAGCGCAATACCACCAATTGCCCAGAAGACACTTGAGGCTCCACCTAATATTAAACCAACCACACCCACGGCTCCAAAAATTGCAGCCAACTTAAGGTCATGATCCATTCCTTGAGTAGTCTGAGTAGTCTTGATGCTTTTCTTTTCAGCTTTGATTACCTTTTTGATTTCCTTTCTCACATCTTTCTTTTCTGCCCTTGTCAACTCAGCGAAAGTCTTTTTCAGTACAACTGTTTTCGTATCAACAACTGACGCGTTTGTCTCGATTGACACCAGTTTGTCGTCCACGGAAGCAGTTAATAATTCTGGCTGAATTTTTTCAGGCCCGGCAACTACCGCAACTCCGGCAGTTGACGAAGTTTTCTTACCCGCCTGGTAATTATAATGATCGAAGTTATAGGTATACTTTGGCGAAGAGCAGGCAGCCAGTAAAGCAGCGGCAACCAGAATTAATAATCTTTTCATAGTGGTAGATTTTTTATTTTTTAAAAACAGAAATTATTCTGGCAAAGAAACGTTTTTCGAAGTTCCAAAAAAAATGAAATTGGCCAAAAATAAATCCGTAGAAGAGTAAAATGATGTTGTAAATGGGAAGAATAAGAATGTAATAAATAACGGACGCCATCGCGGGTATCTGACCATCCACAAACAGGTAATTGAAAAGGGGACGTTTCAGAAACAGAACAGTGAATCCCGTGCAGGCAAACACGATCAGAATAATGACAACCTGAAAAATACTCTTCACCTTCCATCGTGCCTGTAATTTCTGCATCCAACTCATGCCACCCGTTTTTTAAGGATTCAAGATAGAAAAAGAATGACTTAGGAAAATGCCTTCCAAAAATGATTTTTGGGTAACACAGCAGTAATGTGAACAGGCTCCTTCTTTACCGGATGAACAAACCTGAGTGCGCGTGAATGAAGACAAATGCTCGCATCCGGATTGGGTTGATCAAAACCATATTTGACATCACCCACAATAGGACAACCCATTGAAGCCAGTTGCACGCGAATCTGATGGGGCCTGCCTGTGATGGGATTTACTTCAATCAAATACAACCCCGACTGATAGCCAATAACTTTGTAGTTCAATTCAGACCGAGAGCCCTCAGGATGCTCTTTTTTATAGGCGGTCGTTTTATTTTTCTTCTCGTCCTTTACCAACCAATGAACGAGGGTGTCTTCCTCTCTTGCTGGTTTCTGATCCACTAATGCCCAATAGGTTTTCTTGGTTTCACGATTTTTAAAAAGTGCATTCATCCGCTCCAGCGCTTTTGACGTGCGTGCAAAAACTACAACACCGCTCACGGGTCGATCCAGTCGATGGACAACACCCAAGAAAACATCTCCGGGTTTGTTGTAGTTTACTTTGATGTACTCTTTGCAAATTTCAACCAAAGGTTTGTCGCCAGTGGCATCGCCTTGCACCAGCACGCCAGATGGCTTGTTAATAATCAGCAGGTGATTGTCTTCAAATAAAACATCAAGGTCCTGATACTTCATCGGACTTAAAGTTAGTCCTTAAACTCAGAAGTGAAATGGAAATTAATTTCGGGGAAATTATCCTGCACCATTTGCAACCAGGCTTTTGATTCCGCCATAAATACAAGCTTTCCATCTTTATCAAGCGCAATGTGTCGCTGCTTGGAGTCGATAAACTCATGGAGCTTCGCTTCGTTCTTACTGCTGATCCAACACGCCTTATAAATATTTTGAGGAACAAACTCCACCGTGGCACTGTATTCCTCCTTCAATCGAAATTGAATGACTTCGAATTGGAGAGCACCTACAGTTCCGACTACTTTCTTTTTTCCTAATTCATAAACGAACATCTGCGCTACGCCTTCCTCCATCAACTGAAGCAGTCCTTTCTCAAGTTGCTTCGTCTTCATGGCATCTTTGTTCACCACTTCTTTAAAAATCTCTGGCGAGAAACTTGGGATGCCGGTGTAGATTCCTTTCTCTCCTTCTGTAAGCGTATCTCCAATTTTCAAGTTGCCGGTATCAAACAAACCAACGATATCGCCAGGCCACGCTTCATCAACCGTTTCACGATCCTGCGCCATGAAAGCTGTAGCATTTGAAAAGCGAATGTTCTTTTCGTTCCGAACATGTAAATAGTTGCTACCTCTCTCAAACTTCCCTGAGCATACTCGTAAGAAGGCAATCCTGTTTCTATGCTTGGGATCCATGTTGGCATGTATCTTAAAAATAAACCCGCTGAACTTCGTCTCCTCAGGTTTCACCAAACGCAGAGTTGTTTCTCTTGGGATAGGTGGTGGTGCAATGCGAATGAACGTATCCAATAATTCTTTTACACCAAAGTTATTTACGGCACTTCCGAAGAAAACGGGAGCCACTTTTCCATCCAGGTAATCCTGCACCTCCAATTCCGGGTAAACGCCATTGAGCAATTCAACATCCGCTCTCAATTGTTGTGCATTCTTTTCTCCCACATACTGATCAAGAATGGAGTCGTTGATATCTTTTATCTCAATTTACCCATGCTGATGGGCCAACTCAACGGATGAACCTTAATGCGGAGTTTAGCTTCGATTTCATCCAGCAAGTCAAAAGGGTCCTGACCTTCGCGATCAAGTTTATTAATAAAGCAAAGCACAGGCGTATTGCGCATGCGACAAACTTCCATCAGTTTTTCAGTCTGCATTTCAACTCCCTTCACACAATCTACCACCATGATCACACTATCCACGGCCGTAAGTGTGCGATAGGTATCCTCAGCAAAATCCTGGTGACCGGGCGTATCCAGCAAATTGATCTTGATGTCTTTGTAGTTAAATCCCATCACAGAAGTGGCCACCGAAATACCACGTTGCTTTTCAATCTCCATCCAGTCGCTGCGGGCGTGGTCTTTTATCTTGGAAGATTTAACAGCACCGGCTTTTTGGATGGCGCCACCAAAAAGCAAAAGCTTTTCCGTCAACGTGGTTTTACCGGCATCGGGGTGACTAATGATTCCAAAAGTTCTGCGCTTGGCTATTTCTTGTTCGAGTGTCATATAATAAATGCGGGCAAAGGTAAGAAAAGTATGCAGTCGGCATTCCAATGCCTTTCATTAATACTATCTTCGAGGTTCAAAAATTAATACAGTTATGCAGCACCGAAGATTTGGAAGAACCAATTGGAATGTAAGTGAAATTGGTTATGGTATGTGGGGCCTTGCCGGCTGGACCGACTCGGGCCCAAGCGAAGTTGATCTTGCCCTGGAAAGGTCGGTTGAGCTTGGTTGTAATTTTTTTGATACAGCCTGGGGCTATGGAGCCGGAAAGAGTGAACAGATTTTAGGAGCACTTTTGAAACGTCATGCAAACAAGCGGCTTTATTTTGCCACCAAAATTCCACCTAAAAATTTCAAGTGGCCATCTAAAGCCTCCTATCAATTGTCCGATTGTTTTCCCGCAGCGCACATCATTGAATACACGGAAAAAAGTTTGAAGAACCTGGGTGTGGATTGCATTGACCTTCAACAGTTCCATGTGTGGGAAGATAGTTGGGCCCATCTTGACGATTGGAAATTGGCTGTGGAAAAATTAAGGAAGGATGGGAAAGTAAAACACTTCGGCATCAGCGTCAATCGTTGGGAGCCAGATAATGTGTTGCAAACGCTGGAGACAGGATTGATTGATGCCGTTCAGGTGATTTACAATATTTTCGATCAGAATCCGGAGGATAATTTATTCCCGCTTTGCAGAAAATTGGATATCGGTGTCATTGCGCGGGTTCCGTTTGATGAAGGAACGCTAACCGGAACATTGACTAAGCAAACTACTTTTCCAAAAGACGATTGGCGATCTACTTATTTTGTTCCTGAGAATTTGAACTCAAGTGTTGATCATGCCGATGCGCTAAAGCCTTTACTTCCAAACGGAATGACGATGGCCGAAATGGCTTTGCGTTTTATACTTTGCAACGATGACGTTCACACCATCATACCCGGCATGCGAAAAATAAAGAACGTAGAAATGAACGTGGGCACGAGTGATGGCAAGAAACTTGAAAAAGCACTTGAGCTAAAACTTAAAAATCACCGGTGGGATAGAACGCCTACGGAGTGGAGTCAATAACCGAGTCCTGCCATCACTCAAAGTGGTGGCAGGACTTTTTCTTTTCGAGGTTGTGAGTATCTTAGCCGTAATGCAACTTCAACCGGAGACTCTTTATCACATCTATAATCGCGGCAACAATCAGCAACGTATTTTTCTTCAAGAAAGGAATTATAATTTTTTTATCTCGAAAGCCTCAACCGAACTAGAAAGCCAACTCGATTTTCTTGCCTATTGCTTAATGCCAAATCATTTTCATTTCCTGGTTTACACAAAGTCGGGGTTTGAACCTACAAGGTTTTCAAATGCGATGCGCACTTTACTCAGTTCGTATACAAGAGCCATTCAAAAACAAGAAGGATTCACAGGTTCGCTTTTTCAACAAAACACAAAATATAAGGAAATAGACAGCAATGAATATTCGCATAGTTGTTTTCATTACATCCATCAAAATCCGATCAAAGCAAGGCTTGTTTCAAAAATTGAAGACTGGGAACATCATTCCTTCAAGGAGTATTTGACTCCTGAAAAGGGCTATTGCAATGTCAATCTCGCAAGAGAAATTCTAAACATACCAATTGAACCAGATCGGTTTTATAAAGAATCGTATTCGACTATTCATGAAAATTTCGAGTTTGAATAACCTCGAGTCCTGGCCCCCC
>JBGANU010000001.1:0-29881 GCA_044222145.1 Cyclobacteriaceae bacterium | reverse complement strand
GGACTTCTTGGAAAGGTGATTTACTCAAACAACACCGATTGAAACTTCTTTGGATCGCGAAGAGCCTGAGATATTCCTTTGCTAACGGACAACAAGGGTTCTTTATCTAAATGCACATCCAGCTGAGTTGTTTTTTGCAAACGTTCCCTCATACCGCGAAGCAATGCACTTCCGCCTGTTAAATGAATTCCGTTTTGATAAATATCAGCAGCCAATTCAGGTGGACATATTTCCAGTGTTTGAATAATACTCTGCTCAATGGCTTGAAGGGATTTGTCCAACACATAAGCGATTTCCTGATAATCGATCTTCCTCGTTACCGGAATCCCCTCCATTATGTCCTTTCCTTTAACCATCATGGGCGCAGGAGGATTGACTAACGAAGTCGTGGCAGCACCAACTTGCACTTTCACTTGTTCGGCAGTCTTCCAGCCGATGGTCAGGTTGTGTACGCGCCTAAAGTGATCTTGAATTTCTTCCGTAAAAGAATCACCGGCTACTTTGATGGATTGAAATACCGCTACGCCAGAAAGCGATATCACCACTATTTCGGTTATCCCTCCGCCAATATCAATTATCATTTTGCCTTCAGGCTCACGAATGTTTAGGCCCAGGCCCACAGCAGCAGCCAATGGTTCAAATAGTAAATGTGTTTTGCTGGAGTTGAATTGTTCAATGGCACCGCGCAATGCTCTCCGCTCTACTTCCGTGGAGCAGAGTGGCACTCCGGATATAATGTGATTGAAACTGCTGAGTATGCTTTTCTTATACACCTGCCTCACCATTTTGTTAATCATCATGGAGGCTGAATCATAATCGGCAATGACACCCCACCGGAGTGGCTTGACAGGCTTCAGTTGATCATGATTTTTTTCAAAAATGTTATAGGCTTCGTCTCCCACGGCCTTCACAGCATGCTTCTCTTCATCAAACACAATATAAGAGGGCTGAGAATAGAGGAGCTGATTTTCATCGGTGAGTAGCGTATTGTTATTGCCAAGATCGATGGCGAAACTTTTGTTTTCGAAAAATGGGAGCATGGAAGAGTACTTATCAAAAAGCAAGGTTGCCATTTTCAAGCATTCAACCAATTAAATCTTGATTGCAATTAAATATTATATTTTCATTAAAAATATGAAGCTGTTTTTTGGAACTTTCTTAGCTAATTGATATTTCATGATCACAACCCGCCTAATCACGATGAGGAGACTTCTGAACTATCTCCTTCTATTTATTCCCATAACGACCTTTAGTCAGGTAGATTTTTCACGATATCTGGATGAGAACTCTTTACCAATTATCAATCCAAATGACTTTATAGAAATTCAATTCAAGTGGAGTATGCCTGGAAATATACAGGTATTTATGAACGAGGGCCTGAATTCATTGCTAGAGAAAAAACCTAGTCAGGCTGTTGAAAATTTTACGGAAATCATAAAGTTAGATTCAACATTTTGGATTGCTTACTACTATCGCGGTGTTGCCTTCAAAAATCTTTACAAATTCGATCAGTCAAAGAATGATCTCGTAAAGGCTAAAATTTTAAATGCGAAGAGAGCCGAGATAAGTTTCGAATTGGGGGAAGTCTTTCAATTGAAGTCCGAATTTGATAAAGCTATCAACGAATATGAAAAGGCAATAGAAATTGATCCTACGCTCGTGCAAAGCCATCACAGTCTCGGCAACATGGCTTTATTAAAAGGAGACTTAAGGAAGGCGACAAAGTATTACGAGAAATGCAATGAGATTGATCCAAGCTTTCCCGATGCATTCTTCATGAGAGGAGTTTTGACATTTAAAGTCAAGAAAAACGATACACAGTCTATCATTTATTTCAATAAAGCCCTTGAAGCAAATCCCAATTACTCCGCTGCTTACTTGTGGCGAGGTCTCGCCAATTTAAGTTTAAATCAACCGCAGGAAAGCATTAAGGACTGGAATAAGTTGGTGCAGTTGAATCCATCTGCAACATTCCCGCTCATGATGAGAGGATTTTTGAGTATTGAACTGGGCAACTACGATCAGGCGTTTGTTGATTTCAAGAAAATATTCCTGACCAATGAAACGCATGAGGATAAATTTATCGGGGGACAAACAATCCTTGACAAGAAAATTGACCTTCAATTTGCTCTACAATATCTGATTCGGAACGGTTACGGCCTAAACGAATTGGCCTTCGGATATATGAAAAAAGGATTCTGCCTATTGTTGGCGGGCAAGGGAGACCAGGCACTTCAATACATGAGCATGGCTCAGCAGGTTGAACCATCAGCCTTGGCTATTTTCTTGAAAGCATTGACGTTTGAGCACACCGCCAAGCACGATTCAGCTTACGCTTATTATGAAAAGGCATTACGACTTGATAACAACATATTTGATGCTCATAAAAAAAGAAGTATTTATCGTTACAATTTGAAGGACTGGCGGGGTGCCTACGCAGACTTCGATGAGATGATCCGCATTCAGCCCGAAACCATGGTGACTTATCGATTAAGAGGATTGGTCAAGATAAACGCCAAAGATTACTATGGAGCCATTATCGATTTCACGAAATTCTTAAAATCCGACACTTTAGATCACGAAGTGTGGCTACAAAGAGGTATAGCGAGACAGGAAGTGGGTGATAAGAAAGGAGCAACGGAAGATTTCACGAAAACCTTACAATTGCACCCAAAGGGTAATGAGCAATTATTTGAATTGGTCGCAAAGCAATATTTGGAAAGCCAAGATACAGCCAGTGCTATTTATATTTTGAAATTGTATCGAGACTTCGATCCCATCGAAGCCAGCGCCCATATAGAATTGGGGCTAATCTATGCGGATATGGGCAAGTGGAAAGACGTTCAATCAGAACTAGATATTATTGACAAGAATCTTCAATCGTTGATCTTCATGAGAAATTCAGTGTCTTCTAATTTGTCTCTTCTTAGGGCGGCTGATGAAAATCATCTTGGGAAGCAAAAAGATTGTCTCAAAGATTTGGACAAATCATTGAAATTTAATCCAAACAATCAAAAAGCACGCTACTTAAGAGGTCAGATTTATCTCCGTGAAAAGGACTTCAAAAAAGCGTTAAGTGACTTTAAGATTTTGAAGCAGGCTAAGTTCAGGGATTCCGAATCCATCTATGAAAACCTCATCAAGGAAATAAAGTAAATTCTTCTTGGCTTTTGCCCAACTGTTTTTCCGACAAGATCATTCCGAAGCTCAATCTCGCGGCAGGGATAGAAGCGGAAAGCCCGGAGCTCAACTGGTAAGAAGTTGTTAGTCAAGTTTGCACTATCGTGAACGCCAGTTGAAGCGAGGACTTGCAGCGAATAGCCCGGTGGCGTGCCTGTGCATTGCTTTTGGGAAATTGATTCACTACACGCCAGCCGCCCAAACAGCCGATCTACTTCTCTGAACGAACCTGACATCGTGCCATTGTGTCACTTTTTGTTCGAAAATCCCCCTTGGCACAGGTGTTGATCAGGGGAGGTATCTCAAAAACTGTAATTAAAAACTGAAAATATTATGGGAAAGATCATAGGTATAGACTTAGGAACAACCAACTCTTGCGTTTCCGTGATGGAAGGCAATGAGCCGGTTGTGATTGCAAACAGCGAAGGCAGAAGAACAACTCCTTCTATCGTAGGTTTTCTGGATAATGGAAAAGGCGAGCGCAAAGTAGGTGATCCTGCGAAACGTCAGGCCATTACCAATCCAAAGAACACGGTGTCTTCTATCAAACGCTTCATGGGTAAAAAATTTGCCGATGTAGGTGAAGAGAAGAAAATTGTTTCTTATCAGGTAGAAAGCGGTAACAACGACACCGTGCGCGTGCGCATTGGCGATCGCTTGTACACGCCTCAGGAAATTTCGGCAATGATTCTTCAAAAGATGAAGAGCACGGCCGAAGATTATCTGGGAACAACTGTGACGGAAGCCGTTATCACAGTGCCTGCTTACTTTAACGATGCCGAGCGCCAGGCTACGAAAGAGGCAGGGCAAATTGCCGGACTTGATGTGAAGAGAATCATCAACGAACCAACGGCAGCTGCGCTGGCCTACGGTCTGGACAAGAAAAACAAAGAGATGAAGATTGCAGTGTATGACCTGGGCGGTGGTACATTCGATATCTCTATTCTGGAGTTGGGCGATGGCGTATTTGAAGTAAAATCTACCAATGGTGATGTGCACCTGGGTGGTGATGACTTCGATATGCGCATTATGAACTGGTTGGCCGATGAATTTAAGAACGAAAAAAACATTGACCTCCGTAAGGATCCGATGGCACTTCAACGCCTGAAGGAAGCTGCTGAGAAAGCGAAAATTGAGTTGTCAAGTTCAAACGAAACTGAAATCAATTTGCCGTATATCACTTCCGTGGATGGCGTGCCAGAACACTTAGTGAAAAAACTTTCACGCGCGAAGTTCGAACAGCTTTCGGATGACTTGATCAAAAGAACGCTTGAACCTTGCCGCAAAGCCATAGCCGATTCGGGTTACAGCGTAGGCCAGATCGATGAGGTAATTTTGGTAGGTGGTTCAACCCGCATCCCTCGTATTCAGGAGGAGGTTGAAAAGTTCTTTGGCAAGAAACCTAGTAAAGGCGTGAACCCTGATGAAGTAGTTGCCGTGGGTGCAGCTATTCAAGGTGGTGTGTTAACAGGTGAAGTAAAAGATGTGTTGTTGTTGGATGTTACTCCTTTGTCTCTTGGAATTGAAACAATGGGCGGTGTGATGACGAAGTTGATTGAATCGAACACGACTATTCCTTCTAAGAAATCTGAAGTGTTTTCAACAGCATCGGATAGCCAGCCTTCGGTTGAAATACATGTATTGCAGGGCGAACGCCCGATGGCAAAAGATAACCGTACGATTGGAAGGTTCCATTTAGACGGAATTCCACCAGCACCTCGCGGTGTGCCTCAGATCGAAGTAACTTTCGATATTGATGCAAACGGTATTCTTCATGTATCAGCTAAAGACAAAGGAACTGGTAAAGAACAGAAGATTAGAATTGAAGCATCTTCTGGTTTGACCGATGCCGAGATCCAAAAGATGAAGCAGGAAGCGCAAGCCAATGCAGAAACTGATAAGAAAGAAAAAGAGCGTGTTGAAAAAATCAACCGGGCCGATTCGCTGGTATTCGAGACGGAAAAACAATTAAAGGAATACGGTGAAAAACTTTCTGAAGGAAACAAAACTGCGATCAACGGTGCTCTCGAAAAACTGAAAGAAGCACATAAGAGTCAGGATTTGGCAGCCATTGACACAGCTATGAATGCGCTTAATGCAGCATGGCAGGTGGCTTCGCAAGAGATGTATGCAGGTGGCTCACAAGCAGGGGCTAACCCTGGGGCTGATGCAGGTGCCAATACAGGCAACAACTCGGGTGCAAGCGATGCGCAAGATGTAGAATATGAAGAAGTGAAGAAATAACTTCAGTATATACCTGTAACTAACAGGCTTTCCTGAAAATCAGGAAAGCCTGTTTTTTTATCCACATGCAAGAAGTTCTTAGTCCTAAAAAAGATTTACCCAATCTTTCTTAGCCGCGAAAGCAGTGAGTCTTTGTAAGTAGTACCAATCGGAAGCGTGATGCTCCCCAATTGAAGTTCGTGTGTATCTAAATTCAGGCGCTGAATTTTTGTTGCATCTACCACAATGGAGCGATGTGTACGGATAAAGTTTTCGGGTAGCCTGGATAGAATCTCCTGCAGAGAGATTCGAAGTACAAATTTTTTTTCTTGTGTATAGACACTGCAATATTTATCCTCTGCTTCAATGTAGTGGATGGAACTCATTGGCACCTTCACTAAACTATTTCTTTCCTTCACAAAAAAACTATCTTTTACTATCAGGTCCTTTTCACTTAATGCTCCCTTTTCTTCTCCGGCAAACTGCGACACCGCAAGTTCGATTGTATTCTGAAGCATCAGGTTGTCGAACGGTTTCAGGATGAAGGCCAGTGGCTTTGTGCCTTTGGCTCTATCGAAAATTTCCTTTTCGCGAAGGGAGGTTACAAAGATGGTAGGAATCGCTTCTCCAATTTTTTCCGCCAACTGAATTCCATTCAACGCTCCTTCAATTTGTATGTCCAACAAAAGCAAGTCGGGTTTGATTGCTTTAATGGCAGGCAGAGCTTCTTCTCCGTTGGCAAATTGACCAACCAGCTCATAGCCGGCTTGTTCAATGATCATGCGAATGGTTTCTGAGTGGATAGGGTCATCCTCCACGGAAAGTATTCGAATATTAGCCATTGATCATTTCCTGCTTTAACTGTTGCAACTCTTGTGGTTGAAAAGAGGGTATAGAAAATGAAAACACTGTTCCCTCGCCCACTTTGCTTTCAACTTTGATGGTGCCTTTGTTCAGGGCAACATAGTCGGCACAAAGTAGAAGACCAAGACCGGTACCTTTTTCGCCAGCCGTGCCGCTGGTCGTTTTGTTTTCGGACAAACTAAAAATTGTTTTTATTTTTTCTTCCGGCAGACCCACGCCAGAGTCTGCAATATCCACCCAGACGAAATTTTCAACTAGCCTGGCGGAAATTTTTATTGATCCATTTGAAGGTGTGAACTTCGTGGCATTCGATAACAAATTCCTGAGTACAGAAGACAACGCATTTTTGTCAGCAAAAACAAACAGGTCGTCAGCTGTGTCATCCGTTAGAGTAATCTGCTTCACCTCTAGCGAATGCTGAAAATATCCATAACACTCCATAATCAGTTGCTTCAACTGCAATGGTTCTGGTCTGTAAGGCACAGCATCCGTTTGAGACATTGCCCAGTTGAGGAGATTATTCAAAAGTGTATCCAATTGGCGCACCGACTGCGTGATTTTTCCGCCAAAGACTTTTATTTTTTCCAGATCATTTTTTGAAATATACCAATTCAGTAAATCGTTGATACCAGAGAATGATGTGATCGGGCCGCGCAAGTCATGACCCACAATGGCAAAGAATCTATCCTTGGTTTGGTTAAGCCTCCGAAGTTCCTCGTTCTTAGTCTCCAGCATTTTTCGATTTCTCTTTAGTGCTCGATAAGCAAACGCTCCCATTATCAGGAGAAGTGTAACCAAGCCAAGTCCAACGATCAATAAAGTTGCTTTTGTTTCTTCTTCGCTGAGTTGTGCATCGGTGGTTAGCTTCTGTGCACGCACCAACGCCAGCTCTTTTTCCTTTTTATCATTTTCGTACAAGGCCTCCATATTAGCCACCTGCTTTATTTTTTCTTCGTTGTTGATCGAGTCCTTCAGTGCATTTAGCTCGTTACTAAAATAGTAGGCTTGGCTATAGTTGTTTTTCTTTGCATATAAATTTGCCAACAGTTCAAGATAACCCCGTTGAAGTTCTTTGGCTTTAATTTCCTTCGACAGTTCCAACCCCAGAGTAGAGCAGCTGAGTGACTTTTCAACTTCCCCTGTTTTCAGATACGCTTCAGCCAACACCAAATTTGATTTCGCCATTCCATATTTTTCACCCGCTTCTTTATGGAGCCTGGTAGCCACACCCGCCTCTTTTACAACCAAGTCCCATCTCTTATTGTTTTTGTAGTGCACGGCAAAATCTAAATGGTTTTCAGCCATTCCGAAACTATGCTTTGCGGTTTCGTTTATCCGAAGCGCATGACTCAGGTAGTAGATGGCGGAATCCGATTTTCCTGTTGATGAATAAAGATTACCGAGCATAGCATTCACAAGTGCCTCGCCAGTATTGTCAGGTTCATCTTTGTCGTAATTATATAACTTCAGGGCCTGACGCAGAACCCCTTTTGCTTTTGCAAATTCGTTCATCGCCAGGTATACCTCACCCAGGTTTTGCATCAACCGATCGGTTGACCGAATATCAGGTGCGTTTTTAATGCCTTCCATCAAATACCTCAGTGACAATGAATAGTTGCCAAGATGCTTATACACCACTCCGATGTTGTTATACCGGTTCATGATGCCCATTTTATCGTTCAGTTTATTGAACAGTTCAAGTGATTTAAAATAGAAAAAAAGTGCACTGTCGTAATCACTCTTATAATCTATAATCACACCGAGAAGATTATAGGCAAGGGCCTTCTCCCGTTTCAAGTATCTGCTGCTATCAGCATTGCATTTACTTATTGCCTGATGCAAATAAAAAGTGGAACTGACATAATCTCCCTGTACTACTTTGATAACAGCGAGGTTCCTGAGTACGGAAGGCAAGTAACGATTCAACTCCTTGAGCTCAACTATTTTTCTGGCCCGGTTAGCGTTTCTCAAAGCTGAGTCGGCATTGACTTCTGCATAAAAGCCTGCGAGCTCAAGCAATGCCTTTACACGTGTTGTATCGTGGACGTTTCGGGTCAAGACTTGATGCAAACTGTCGGCAATTTTACCTTGCCCATAAACACTTGTAAAGCCGGTGAACAGCAATACAATTGAAACGACACGGTTTAGGCGGACAGACATCTTTTAAAAATATTCATTTCTTTCGAAATTGTCAGAGGCTTGCCCCGCTTAATTATGATCGGCATAGGAGTATCTTTTCATTTGCGCCATTGATACGGCACTTGACTCCTGGCTCACATCCATTCACACACAATTTTGCACCGAAATGAGATTTGTGTCTTAATCTTATAAAATCGAGAAATACTCAGTTTCTAGTCATAAAAGAACGCCTATGAAAAACATTTACTCCAAAATCGATTCGTTTGTAAAGAGGGAATGGTTTCTTCTAATCGCAGTAGGTGCCATTTGCGTGGCCATTGCCCTTTTTGAGGTACTTTAGAAATTCGCACACATACCTGTCCTTCAGATAAAAAGAATTAGCATAATTTATCTGTTGTGGTCTTGGTGTTTTTGCATCAGCTTTAACTCGCTGGCATTTTATCATACACATCCATAATCTCCCCTTTTCTTATCTGCTACCTGATCGTCATGGTTAGCTGTGATTAACCAAACATTCGTTTGTATCCAGTGTGTCACAACTACCAAAAAATAATTTCCTAACGCGCGATTCTTAGACTGTCATTTTTATCTTTACAGCCCTTAAAAAAATAGTTATGCTGGTTGTAAAATTTGGTGGCACCTCGGTAGGTAAGCCAGAGCGAATGAAAAAGATTGCTGACCTGGTACTTTCAATGCCAGGAAAGAAAGTTGTTGTGCTCTCGGCCTTGAGCGGCACCACCAATGCATTAGTAAGAATGGGTGACCACCTTTTAGCACAACAGCAAACAGCAGCCTTGCAGGAAATAGCCGAACTCGAAAAGCACTATCAGAACTTTGTTCACGAACTTTATACTTCACCTGCATACGCTGCTATTGGCCAAGAAATAGTGGGCCGTTACTTTAGCCTGTTCAGATTGCTGGCCGCTGGCAAATTTGATGACAGAAGCTATCGCGAACTTTTGGCGCAGGGTGAATTAATCTCTACCGAATTATTCTACCATCATCTTCAAGAGAGAAAGATCGGTGCCCGCATGCTGCCCGCTCTTCACTTTATGTCAATTGATGAAAATGATGAACCGGAACTGGAAAAAATCAGCGAACGCTTACGTCCATTAATAGAAACCTTAGGAAACGTAGACATTCTCGTCACGCAAGGATATATCTGTCGTAATCACAAAAATGAAATTGATAATTTAAAGCGTGGTGGTAGCGATTACACCGCCTCGTTAATTGGTGCTGCTATTCAAGCTGAAGAAATTCAAATCTGGACAGACATCGATGGCATGCACAACAATGATCCACGCATTGTTAAGAAAACTGTACCCATTGCGGAACTTACATTTGATGAAGCATCTGAGTTGGCTTATTTCGGTGCGAAGATTCTACATCCTTCTACCATTGTGCCCGCACAGAAGAAAGGTGTTCCTGTAAGGCTGAAGAACACCATGGATGAAAAAGCAGCGGGTACCATTATCAGCGACAAAGGAAGCAGAGGGCAATTCAAGGCAATCGCGGCAAAAGACGGTATCACCGCTATTAACATCAGATCTTCACGCATGCTGCTGGCCCATGGATTTCTAAGACGCGTATTTGAAGTGTTCGAAAAATATAAAACGTCTATCGACATGATCTCCACGTCTGAGGTTGCTGTTTCGTTGACCATCGATGATGATAAGCGGCTTGCGGAGATCGTCACAGAATTGAAAAGTTTTGGAACGATTGAAGTAGATAAGAATCAAACCATTATTTGCATCGTGGGCAATATGCTGGCAGAAAAGGAAGGTGTTTTGAAAGACGTCTTCCAGTCGGTAGCAAGCGTACCCATTAGAATGGTATCGTATGGAGGAAGTCATAATAATATTTCCATTCTGGTGGAGACTTCCCAAAAAGAAAAAGCCCTCAACCAGCTCAACGAAGGATTGTTCGGGTTGAAGTAGACTCAGCCCGTTACTTTTTTATTGTGTAAAAACTACACGATCGGTAATCCTCAGATTAAAGGAACATTATAATTTTCGGCTTCGGTTTACCTAAAACCAAATTTCGTTATATTTATTACGACCTAATTCTTGCCTATGGAAGCTCTTGTGATTATTGTGTTTGTTCTCGGATACCTCGCCATTGCGCTTGAGCATCCGCTCAAAATTAATAAGACCGCCTCTGCTCTCCTCACAGGAGTAATCTGCTGGACTCTTTTTGTTCTGGCTGAGCCGTCTGCGTCAGTTACCGAAAGTAAATCGTATACCTCATTTCTGGACGTACTAAAAATTGAGTTGGGCGAGAAATTCACCAATCTTTCTGCGACCGATTTGTATCATGAGTTTGTAACATTCTCCCTGTCTGAACATTTGAGTGACATTGCTCAAATCCTGTTCTTCCTGATGGGCGCTATGACCATCGTTGAATTGGTGGATGCTCATCATGGCTTCCGATTCATTACAGACAGGATCAAAACCAAAAATCCTAAAACACTTCTTTGGATCATTTGCTGGGTCACTTTCTTTTTGTCCGCGGTATTGGATAACCTGACCACGACCATTGTCATGCTGTCGCTCGTGCGGAAACTTATACCTAATAAAGACATGCGATTGTTCTTTGCGGGTATGATTGTGATAGCTGCTAATGCGGGTGGTGCATGGACACCGATTGGTGATGTTACAACTACTATGCTGTGGATCGGTGGCCAGATTTCAACTGGTAATATCATGGTAACCTTGTTCCTGCCAAGTGTTGCCTGTATGCTGATTCCTTTGCTTTATCTCAATTTTACCCTGAAGGGAACGTTAGGTGAAACGCATGAACATCATACCAAAAATCATGACACCGAGGTCAACTCCGGCAGATTAATGCTGATTCTTGGCGTGAGTGCTTTGATTTTTGTGCCGGTCTTTAAAACCATAACACACATGCCTCCTTACATGGGCATGTTGCTTGGCCTGGGTGTGCTCTGGGTTGTCTCCGAACTCATCAATCCGGAATTGGATGAAGCCGTTAAGAAAAATTATACAGCAGCCGGTGCCCTCGCTCGCATCGATGTTCCAAGCGTTTTATTCTTCCTCGGTATATTGATGGCCGTTGGCGCATTGGAGTCTATGCAGGCACTTCATCATCTTGCCGCCTGGTTGGATAAAACAGTAGGTGATCAACGTATTATCGTAACACTTATCGGATTGCTCTCGGCAGTTGTGGATAATGTGCCGTTGGTGGCGGCCAGCATGGGTATGTACAACCTGGATGTTTTCTATATGGATCACATGGTGTGGGAATACCTTGCTTATTGTGCCGGAACGGGCGGTAGTATTCTGATCATTGGCTCTGCTGCTGGTGTTGCTGCAATGGGCATTGAAAAAATAGACTTCATCTGGTACCTGAAACGAATATCTCTTCTCGCCATGATGGGATATTTCGCAGGAGCCATTGTCTATTTAATTATTCAGCCGTACCTGGCCGTGCATCCTCCGCATTAAAAGATCAAACAAGTTGCTTCAGCGCGATCTCAAATGAGGTTTGTGCAATCTTTGTTCGGGAAGAATTCGCGCGCTTCGTTTTTTCCAATCCATTGCGAATGGTGCGTGATATATCATCGAAAATAGACTTATCGTCCATGGGCACCTCTGCTTCCATGAAATAAGCAAACACACGGGCCATTCCACAATTGGCAATGAAATCGGGAATCACCGAAAATTTCTCATCGGCATACAATCCGGTTGGTCCAAAAAATATTTCAGGATCGGCAAATGGAACATTCGCTCCGCATGAAAAGACTTCAACATTAGAGGCAATCATTCTATCCACCTGGTCTTTCGTCACCAGTCGCGATGCAGCTGCCGGAACAAAAATTTCAAATTCAAGATCCCAGATTTTATGATTGACAGTATCAAACGAAAGCAGATCGGGCGTGACCAGTCGATTGCCCTCGCGGTTAATGACGAGCTCACAAATTTCTTCGTGCGAAAAACCTTTTTGGTTAATCAGTCCACCTTCACGTGTAAGGATCCCTACCACCTTTACACCCAATTGTGACAAATAAAATCCTGCGGCTGCGCCCACGTTTCCCCAACCTTGCACCACTGCGCGCTTACCTTTCATTTGCGAACCCGGCCACAATTCATAATAATGACGGATCGCCTGCGCAACTCCATAACCGGTGCACATATCGGCAATGGTATATTTTTTTGAAAGCAAAGGCGTGTACGATTCATCCTCAATTATTTTAACAACACCCTGGCGAAGTTGACCGATTCGATTTACTTTTTGAGGTTCAGTCGGTTTATAGTGGCCAGAAAAAACACCTTCCTGCGGATGCCATATTCCAACATCTTCCGTGTGTGGAATCACTTCGTGAATTTCATCCACGTTCATATCACCACCGGTGCCATAATAATATTTCAGCAAGGGCATTACCGCGCTGTACCAACGATGCAGCACACCTGCTTTGCGCGGATCATTCGGATTAAAATTTATTCCTGATTTTGCCCCGCCAATTGGAGGTCCTGAAATCGTGAACTTGACCTCCATTGTTTTGGCGAGCGACTCGACTTCGCGTTTGTCGAGACCGCTTCGCATGCGAGTGCCTCCACCAGCTGCACCACCACGCAGAGAATTAATTACCACCCAACCTTCTGCCTCGGTTTCACTATCCTTCCATTCAAATACAATCTCTGGTCGTTTACTTTCAAATTTTCGAAGAAGCTCTTTCATACATCTATCAACGATTTCATTGATTATTAAAACCCAATCATAATCCCACCACTGCTGTCTTTTCTCGCACCGGTTACACTCTTCAAACAATTCACCTCGCCTCTCACGCGTAGCACCCCCAATAAAGCAAAAACCAAAGCCTCTTTAAATTCAACAATTTGTTTTTCGGGAATCACGACATCCGCTTGTCCTTTCAACTTGTGCTGAATTAGTTGTATCAAAAAAGAATGAAGCGCACCGCCACCGGTAATTAGTAACTTTCCCTTTTTCTTACGCGGATAGGCATCTCGCGTTTCATCAGCAATGGATTCGCAAAATGTTCGCATCCTGTCGGGCAATGAAATAGTCTCGTTATCTAAAATTGGCTGGATCAATTTTTCAAATCCTTCGCGACCTAGCGATGGTCTTTTCTTTCGCAGGGGCGAGTAGGCAACTTGCAGTTGTTGAAGCATTCGTTGATCAACTTTTCCCGCTAAAGCCATTACTCCATTTTTGTCATATTCATGTCCCGCTTTAGCAGCTAAATAATTCAAGCCCATGTTAGCAAAACAAAAATCAAATGCTATTCGCTTATCGTTTTGCTCCGTTGATAGATTGCCTATTCCTCCCAGATTGAGGCAAACATCATAATCACCAAACAACAGACGATCTCCGATCGGAACCAATGGCGCACCTTGTCCTCCGCGTACAACATCCAGGCTTCTGAAATCATACACCACCGGAATTTCGGATGCATCGTGTAACACTTGGCCATTACCAAGTTGATACGTAAATCCATTTTCAGGCTGATGATAAATGGTGTGGCCATGCGATGCTATAAAATCTATCTTCTTTATTTCCTTTTCATGAAGAAAAGAGAGAACCGATTCGGCCAGGTATTGTCCATACTTGTGATCCAATGAAAATAAATCGGAAGCACTAAGTTGGTGGGCTGTGGCCAACTTCTCTCTCCAGGCAGCTGTATACCTTCTTGTTTTTGCCGATTGAATTTTAAATCGCCACACTTTTTTATGAAGCCATATCTTGCAATAAGCAAGATCAAGTCCGTCAAGTGAAGTGCCTGACATGAGTCCGATAACTTTATACTTGTTCTGTGTTTTCATACCTTTCGAACTTTGACAGCTTATGAACCTCGTAATTGATTATGGTAATACACGAATAAAGGCTGCAACTTTTAGCGGGGCTAAGCTACTAGAAAAATTTCTGTTCGCGACAAGCTCGCAATTGGATGATTTTATCAACCAACAAACTTTTGAACACTGCATCATTAGTTCAGTAACGGTGCCTACAAACGACACTTTGGTTAAAGTCCAGGCCACCGGCAAAAAAATATCACTCACCACCAAATTGCCTTTGCCCATTACCATATTGTATGCAACCCCGCAAACACTCGGTGTCGATCGGATTGCTGCTGCCTGCGGTGCATTGGAAATTTATCCTCAACAAACGTCTCTCGTTGTAGATGCCGGCACGTGCATCAACTATGAATTGGTTGATGCGATGGGACACTATCACGGTGGCGCAATTTCTCCGGGATTACAAATGAGATTTGATGCGATGCACAAGTTTACCGCCCGATTGCCGTTACTAACCGATATAAGCGAGACAGATCTGGTAGGCAATACAACAGAAAGTTGTATGAAAAGTGGAGTGGTTAATGGAACGTTGGCAGAAGTAAATGGAGTAATCGACCAATACCGTCAAAAATTCCCCGGACTGGGGGTAATTTTATGCGGAGGCAATACGCCTTTTTTTGAAAACAATCTTAAAGACCCCATATTTGTGGCCCCTGATCTCGTCTTGCACGGTTTAAACAGGATTCTGAGCCATAATGTCCATCTCTAAGAAATTTATTTTTTCATTTTTTTGTGTGATCGGGTGCGCGGCATCAGCTTTTGGCCAGGCTACACGAAGCCCGTTTTCGGCTCTTGGCATTGGCGAGTATTATGGAAACGCCTTGGCTCACAATCAGGGAATGGCAGGCGTTGCATATAGCAATCCGCAATTCTTTTATTTGAATAGCAAAAATCCAGCTTTGCTGGTCTTTAATACGCTCACCGTATTTGAATCAGGAATACTTGGAGAAAAGCGAACGTTGAAAGATGGCACAGCCGTTGAAAAAAATGGAAGCGGCAACTTAAACTATCTGGCGCTCGGCTTTCCAATTAAAAGAGGCAAATGGGCTACCTCTACCGGCCTGATGCCCTACACAGCCGTAAATTATAAGTTGAATTATACCGATAATATTATTGGCAGCACCAATCAAGTAGCCGTTGAGGAATCAGGTAAAGGAGGAATCAACCAGGTGTTTTGGGCACATGGTGTGGCGTTAAATGAAGATTTTTCGCTTGGCGTCAGAGCCAATTATCTTTTCGGTTCGATCAATACCAGCTATGCCAATTATTTACTCAATTCCGATCAGGGGGTGGGTTTCAAACCGTATGTTTCGGAAAGATATTATTATAAAGACTACAACTTCTCTGGCGGTTTTTCTTTCCATCGCGATTCTATCTCAAAACAAAATCTTCGAATCAACATTGGTGTGGTGTATGAGTTTGCATCAAACGTAAATACTAACTATTACCAAAAAATCTTCCGCCCCATTTCTCTTTCCGATACTATCTCATACGCAGTCGCCCGCTTCAATAGTTCAACCACCATACCACGATCAATAGGATTTGGGGCATCGGTGAGTAAAGCCGACAACCTAACAATTGGGTTTGACGCACAGTATCTTCAATATTCACAATTCAAAGACATCCTCGGTCAAAACGCAAGTGGTATAGATGTTTGGCGACTTGCCTTGGGAAGCGAATACACACCCTATACAAGCGGACCTGGCAGCTACCTGAAGCGCATGACATACCGAACAGGCGTAAGCCTGGATCAATACCCTTATTTGGTGAATGGTAATGCTTTGAAAGATTTTGGCATTAATTTTGGCTTATCGTTGCCGGTGGGCAGAGTCTCCAGTATGGATTTTGCACTTAAGATTGGAAAGCGTGGCGATCTTACATTAAATAAAATTGAAGAAAACTACATTAAGTTATATTTTGGAGTGACGTTTAACGATCAATGGTTTATTAAAAGAAGATTCGATTAGAAATGAAACAACTTATGAAAATGAAAATGATAACAAGCGCTTTGGCGCTTAGCCTGGTTTTCCTGGCCGGAAACATGGCATGGGCTCAATGCAAAGAATTCAAGTGGCCCGAAAACAAAGCGAAAGCTGAAGAATCTGTAGCTGTGTATGGCGATGCCTTGAAGCAGGGTAACTATCGCGGTGCCACGGCCGGTTTGCAATGGATGCTAACCAATGCGCCCAATTGGAATACGAAGCTATATATTGACGGTGCAGAAATCTATGACAAGCTTGCTGATAAAGAAGCAGACCCCGCCAAAAAGCAAGTGCTCGTTGATTCACTTATGTGGATTTATGATACTCGCATCAAAACGTGTGGTGAAGAAGCCACTGTTTTGAATCGCAAGGCAAATGCCCTTTTCAAACACAGTGTGAAAGACAAAAGCAAGTCGGCCGAGCTTCTTGCCTTATATGACAAAGTGTTTGAGTTAAATGGCAATAACGTAACCGATCCGTCATTAACTAACTATATGAACGTGGTTAGAGCAAACGTTTTGTATCACAAAAGCCTGACCGATGATCAGATTTTGCAGCGTTATGACAAAATCATGTTAGCGATAGATTCTAAAACAAAAATTGCTTTAGAGAAAGGCAAGCAGGCAGATGCCGACAAACTGAAAGGCTATAAAGATAACATTGACGGTATACTTACAAGCCTTGTAAAAGTGGACTGTCCGTTTGTAAAGAAAAACCTCGAGCCCAAGTTTAAGCAAAACCCAAGTGATATCGTGCTGGCAAAAAAGATATTCGGATTTATGCTCAATGGCAAGTGTACTGATGACCCACTGTGGTTAGAGGTGGGCGAAGAAATTCACAAAGTGGAGAAAGACTACGGCTTAGCTAAGAACATTGGTGTTCGTTACTTGTCAAATGAAAATTATGAAAAGGCCGAGTTCTATTTGAAGGAAGCCCTTGGCTTAGCGAAAGAACCCGCTGATAAAGCAGAAGTGCTGATCTATTTGGGTGGCATTGAATCAAAAAAAGGAAACAAGGTTGCTGCCCGCGATTTGTATCGTCAATCGTTGGCAGCTGATCCATCCAGCAAAGAGGGTTACGAAAAAATTGGTGATCTGTATCAGAATAGCATGTCTGATTGCGCGAAACAGGTGAGCATGGCACAAGACAGATTGGTTTACATTGCCGCTTACGAAATGTACCAGCGCGCTGGCAATAGCCAAAAGGCAGCAAGCGCAAGAGCACAATTTCCTTCGGTTACTGAAATTTTTGAGTTGAGCTGGAAAGAAGGTGAGACCAAAAGGATTGAAGGCTGCTGGATCAATGAATCGGTGGTGTTGAAAACACGCGGAAAAGACTAAACAGGTTTTTTAAAAATACAGGCCGGCCTTTTGGCTGGCCTTTTTTTTGCAATTACAGATCGTATGAAACTAGTTGTTCCTTTTCTTTTCAGTGTTCTGATTCTTACTTCCTGCTCGCAGCAGGAAACTGCACAGCCGGTTACGTATGACGGACCCTTGCGCGAAATTGAAGATGTAGATATGCTCTACACCGAGCGACAAACTGTTAAAACAAAATTACAAGCGAAGAAGGTCCTCGAATTTCAAAACGGTGATCGCGAGTTTCCCGAAGGAATATATCTCGAATTCTATGATGAAACAGGTGCTTTAACATCAACGCTAAGTGCTAACTCAGCATTCTATATAAAATCGGAAGACAAGTGGCGCGGACGCGGCAAAGTGGAAGTGAAAAACATGGCGAAAGGCGAACAGCTGAATACCGAAGAACTATTCTGGAAGCCAGACCGGAGAAGGATCTTCACCGAAAAATTCGTGACCATCAAACAACAAACAGAAGTACTTTACGGAACAGGCCTGGACGCTGCTCAGGATCTTTCGGATTACTCGATCACCAACCCACAAGGCGACTTTGACGTGAACGAGAACTAAAAACATCATGAAACTTATTGACACCCTTATTCTGTCGTTGGCAGTTGTGTTCGTCATCATCGGTATTTACGAAACGATGACGCTCGGCATTGGCCAGTCGTATTGGTCGGTCATGCTGGCAACGATGCTATTTTTCTATTACACCATGCGAAAAAAGAAGGCTTGACCTCAAAGTCTGTCGGCCTCCGGGGTCTTTTGTTCAACACGAGATCAATCCTCCACAATCTGCAGTTTCCAACAGGCTTAAAGGCCTGAAAATCACCAGAATTAATTCGCGATTATTAAGATTTGGCCTTTGCCGAATTGCTGGAACGGGTTAAATTTGCCCCTCCTTATGAATTCGGTCGAAAGCCGGCCATAAGCGAGGTTCAGTTTAAATCGTATATAAATTTATTAATCAGCAGTTATGGCATTGATTGGAACACTAAGGACTAAAATGACCAAATGGGTAGTGGGTTTTGTTGCACTGGCTATTGTGTCCTTTATTTTAAATGACTTGTTTGGAAATGGCCCACGGGCAATTTTCGGAGGCAGCGATACAACAATTGGTGAAATCGATGGTCACTCAATAAGCCTGGAAGAGTTTCAGTCTGTCGTGCAGGAGCGCGAAAACAACTACATCCTCACCTTTGGTCGTCAGGCGGGTGAGCGCGAAATGCTTTCGCTTCGCCAGCAAGCCTGGGATTTATTGATTTCACGCAATGCCGTAATTCCTCAATATGAAAAAGTGGGCGTTAAGGTTTCCAGCGATGAAGTGTGGGATATGATTCAGGGCAAGAACGTTGATGAAGGCATCAAGAGCTCTTTCGTGGATTCTGCTGGCGGCTTCGATCGCACCCGTTTAGTGAGCTACATCCAGTCGCTCGATGCACAACCCGCCACTTCCGAGCCGCGCATTCGCTGGGACATGTTTAAAAAAGACTTGGCCCCTGGTCGTGAGCGAATCAAATATGAAAACCTGCTTTTGAAAACCAACTATGTAACGAATGACGAAGGTGAACGCGAATATCATTCACAAAATGATGTAGCAGAAGTAAAATACACGTTCGTACCTTTCTTTGCCGTGAGTGATTCACTGGTGAAAATTTCCGACAGCGATCTCAAAGCATACTACGAAAAGAACAAAGAGAAATATAAAGTTGAGAACTCTCGCAGCATCAGCTACGTGGCTTTCCCGATTGCGGCTTCAAGCAATGACACAACAGACATTCGCAGCGAAATGGAAAGGCTTGCAAAAGATTTCCATACCGTTACCGAAGATTCAGTTTTCGCTAGTGTAAATACCGATGGCGAAACTCCCTTCAAAAGATATCACATCTCCGATTTGCCTACTTACCTCAACAGCCAAACCATTACTCCTGGTTTAGTACTCGGACCATTCATTGATGGTGGTTCCTTTAAAGTTGTTAAAGTAGTAAGCATTGGCACCGACACAATCTACAATGCCAAAGCCAGTCACATTCTAATCAAATGGGATAACACAACAGACGAAGCTAAGAAGGCTGCCAAAGAGAAAGCAAGAAAGATTTTGAATGAAATAAAAGGCGGTGCCGATTTCGCAGCGAAGGCAAGAGAATTTGGCACTGATGGAACAGCATCACGCGGTGGCGATTTGGGTTGGTTCCCTTCTGGCCAAATGGTAAAGCCATTTGAAAAAGCAGTGTTTGATGCGAAGAAACTTGGCCTATTAAGCGATGTTGTGGAAACTGATTTTGGTTATCACATAATTGCCGTTACAGCGTTGAAGAACAACACATCTTATGCTATTGCTACACTGGAGCGCGAAATTACTCCCAGCGATGAAACACAAAACGAAGCTTACCGCAAAGCCGACACATTTGCTGGCGATTTATCGGGTGTAGAAGATTTCAAAGAGAGAGCAAAGAAAGAAAATCTTGTGGTGATGGATGCCAATGATTTAGGCACCGCAGAAAGAAGAATCAATAATCTTGGTGAGGCCCGTCAGGTAATCACCTGGTTATTCCGCGATGCAAAAGTTGGAAAAGTGTCAGAAGTATTCGATTTGGATAGCGACTACATTGTGGCCGTCATGACAGGCGAGACCAAAAAAGGATTTAAGTCTTTCGAAAAAGTGAAAGAAGAAATCACACCTGCCGTTCGAAACGAACTGAAAGGTAAAATGATTGTAGAAAAGCTGTCCGCACAAAAAGGTACACTGGAAGAAATCGCTAAAGCGTATCCTGATGCATCAGTTGGAAGTTCAGCTGATCTTAAGTTAAACACGAGCAATTTGTCGACTGCTGGCTTTGACCCCATTGCCGTTGGCCGTGCGTTTTCATTAGACAATGGCAAACGTTCACCTGTATTTGTTGGCGAAAATGGTGTGCTGATCATTGAAATGCAAAACAAAACAATCGCCCCTGCAATTGGCGACTACTCTATGTTCAAAACTCAGGTTGCCAACAACCTTAACAGCCGCGGTGGATTCAACATCATCGAAGCCATTAAAGATGCTGCCAAGATTGAAGACAAGCGTTATAAGTTTTATTAATCACTGATTTTCAAAGTCGACAGTCGGAAAAGCTTGACTGTCGACTTTTTTATTTCCAGCCTAGCAAAGAAGCAAACTCTCCGGTATGGAAGCAGATTGGACCAATTCTCTCCGCGAAAAACTTGAACAGCATTATGCCTGGCCCGCACTCTATATGTTCAAGTTCATTGTACCCAAGGGCAAGGAAGAAGAAGTCAAGCAATTATTCCCGCAGCATTTTGTAAACGAAAAAGCATCTAAAAACGGGAACTACATAAGTCTTACCATTCAAATGATGGTGCCTTCGACAGACACGGTAATTGAGGTGTATTTGAAAACCTCCGCCATCGAGGGCCTGATTGCTTTGTAGCTAAAAGACTTCTCTCCCGGAATTCTTATCTTTAGTAGAATTCAAAAACGACACCTATGTGGGAAGAGAAGAATAACCGACTGACAAAGTCATTTCAATTTAAGGACTTTGTCGAGGCTTTTGGCTTTATGACCCGTGTGGCTCTATTAGCAGAGAAATTCAATCACCATCCACTCTGGACGAATGTTTATAATCAGGTAAGAATCGAACTCTCCACACACGATGCAGGCGATGTCGTGACTGAAAAAGACCGCGAACTGGCGCGGGAAATTGATAAGCTGTTCAAATAAAAATTCAAAGCGCAACATTCAGAATTGAATCTGATTAATTTTGAATCTTTGAAGTTTGAATAACCTCGTGAAGACCTCTCTCTATCTGGTGCCCACACCCATCGGCAATCTTGGTGATATCACACTGCGTGGTCTGGAAATTCTAAAATTGGTGGATACCATTCTGGCCGAAGACACACGCAAGTCTGGTATCTTATTGAAACACTTTGAAATCAATAAATCCCTACAAAGTTTTCACATATTCAATGAACACAAAATACTGGATGGTCTTATCAAGCGAATGAGTGATGGTGAAACGATGGCATTAGTTTCAGATGCCGGTACACCGGGTATTTCTGATCCGGGGTTCTTACTTGTGCGTGAGTGTTTAAAAGCCGGTTTAAAAATCGAAACGCTTCCCGGTGCCACCGCTTTTGTTCCGGCCTTAGTAAACTCGGGGTTCCCCACCGATCGGTTTGTGTTCGAAGGGTTTCTTCCTCACAAGAAAGGAAGACAAACCATTCTGAAAAAATTGGCAGAAGAAGATCGTACCATTATAGTGTATGAATCACCGCACCGTCTGGTAAAGGCATTGGAGCAAATGATCGAATGTATGGGTCCCGATCGAATGGTTTCTGTTTCTCGTGAACTGACAAAAATTTATGAAGAAACATTTACAGGAACGCTTGCCGAGGTGCATCAACATTTTTCTCAAAAAGAAGTAAAAGGAGAAATCGTAATTGTGATCGATGGCAAAAGAGAGTAAGAAAAAACCGACAGCAAAAAACGGATATGAAATAGACCCATGGATCTTATTCATAGCTGCCTCCCTACTTTTGGTGGGTGGCTGGATGATGCAGTCTTTTCCTTTTTTGATCTTCATTGCTCTTTCGCCTCTCTTTGCGTTGGTGGACAAGGCCAATTCAGAAGAAAAATTTTGGAATCATGCCGAGTTGATTCTGATTGCTCTGGCCATTGCATTATTGGCGGGTCATATATTTACAATGACCTATTTAATCACGTGCATCATTCAAGCCATTGCACTAACGCTTGCCTTTGTGGGTTATGGATTTGTACATCAAAGCCTGGGACCTCGTGCCGGTAAAATTACGATCATTATTTTCTGGTTGGCCATTGAATATGTCGTATTAAAACTACAGTGGCCTGTTGATAGTCTTTTCCTGGCAGATGCTCTTCAGCTAAAAAAAGAATGGCTCAACTGGACTTTTTATACGGGCTATCTGGGTGCTTCTTTATGGATTTTACTAACCAATTGGCTGTTCTATTTGAGTGTCTTCAAAGATGGAAAACAAAACGTGACGTGGCTGATATTCTTTCTCATTTTGACAATCGCACCGATCATTTTTTCGTTTACAACAGAGCTTCACCTGATTTCACGGGAAGAAATGATTGCCTACTATTCAAATTCTGCAACGCCAACCAATCCAATTTACCTTAAACGGGGTGAGTTCATTCCAAGAACGGCAGCCTGGATTTCCGTTTTGATCTTTATATTCGCTTTGGTTAAAAATAAAACACAAAAGAAATGATCAGCCTGCCCACCCTCGAAAAAAACGTGACCGACCTGTGCGAAGAAGTGGGCGAATTCATATTGAAGGAGTGTCTTAGTTTCGACAAGTCGAGAATTGAGCAGAAGGAAGGTTTTAATAACCTGGTCTCTTACGTGGATAAAGAATCTGAACGCAGGATTGTACTCGCATTGGAAAAAATATTGCCGGGCTCTGGCTTCTTGGGCGAAGAAGGAACCAACAAGCAAGGATCGAATGATTATCGTTGGATCATTGATCCACTGGATGGAACAACCAACTTTACGCATGGACTGCCGCCTTTTGCGATCAGCATTGGTTTGGCCAAAGGCAGTGACATGGTATGTGGCGTCATCTATGAAATCACAAAGAAAGAATGTTTCCACGCCAGCAAAGATTGCCCAGCTTATTTGAACAATCAGGTCATTCGGGTATCACCCGTTCAATCATTAAGTGAAAGTTTATTGGCTACTGGTTTTCCTTACTATCACTTTGATAAGATTGATGCCTATCTCGATATCATTAAAACTTTTTTAAAACATACACATGGTATCAGGCGCCTTGGCAGTGCAGCAACTGACCTGGCATACGTTGCCTGTGGGCGATTGGATGGATTTTTTGAATACAACCTCAACGCTTGGGACGTAGCCGCTGGTAGTTTCATTGTGGAACAGGCTGGGGGGAAAGTCACTGATTTCAGGGGTGGCAACAATCATATTTTTGGCGGAGAGCTATGTGCCGGTAGTGCCGTTCACCCCGAAATGCTGGCCATCATTAAAAAACTTTGGGGATACTAATCCTTCCGGTATTTGTCTTTATACCACTTATTCGGTATTGTCCGAATCATGACTATTGATTTTCTTGCTTGTCACACAAATCTCAAAAAACACCCTATGAAAAAATTCTTTGCGAATGTTGCTTTTAAAGGCCTGGTCCTATTGCTGCTCGTTGGCGGCTTTCAGGCCGTTGGCCAGGTGAAACTATCCGATCCTTTGCCAATTGCGCCCGAAGTCAAAGTTGGGAAACTGGCGAATGGTTTAACGTATTACATCAGAAAAAATAGTCGCCCTGAAAAGAAGGTTGAACTGCGCCTGGTAGTCAATGCAGGATCCATTCTCGAAGACGATGATCAACAAGGTCTCGCCCACTTTACCGAGCACATGGCGTTTAACGGCTCCAAAAATTTTAAGAAAAACGAATTAGTTTCTTTTTTGCAGTCGATTGGTGTTGAGTTCGGAGCCGACTTGAATGCCTACACCGGATTTGATGAAACCGTTTACATTCTTCCCATTCCTCTTGACAAGAAAGAAAATCTGGACAAAGGATTTTTAGTACTTGAAGACTGGGCCAGTACCGTTGCTTTTGAAAATACAGAAATAGATAAAGAGCGTGGGGTTGTGTTGGAGGAATCACGTTTAGGAAAAGGTGCCAACGACCGCATGAACAAAGTGATCTATCCAAAATTGTTTGAAGGATCGAAGTATGCCGAGCGATTACCGATTGGTAAAGAAGACATTCTAAAGAACTTTAAATATGATGCCATCAAAAGATTTTATAAAGATTGGTACCGACCCGATCTAATGGCCGTGATTGTGGTGGGTGATCTTGATCCGGTGGAGGCTGAAAAGTTAATTAAGACGCACTTCGAAAAATTGAAGAATCCTGCGAAGCCGCGCCCTTGCACCTACGCCACCATTCCGCCACGAAAATCGTCAGAAGGTATTGTTGTAACCGACAAAGAAGCAACCAATCATATTCTTCAAATTCTGTATTCAAATAAAGTGGCCAAGCCCGAAGTTTTGGTGGGTGACTATCGCGATCACATCGTAAAAGGATTGTTCAATACAATGCTGGGTCAGCGCTTACAGGAACTCACTCAAAAACCAAATCCTCCATTTGTATTTGGCGGTAGCGACTTTGGAGAATTTGTACACGGATATGAAGTGTATAGCTCTTTCTCATTCGTAAGCAAGGCTGGTGCAGAGCCTGCTATTGCAGCTTTGATTCAAGAAAACGAACGTGCCCGCAAGTTTGGCTTTACAGCTAATGAGTTGGATCGCACTAAAAAATCATTTATGCGCAACATGGAACGCGCTTACAACGAACGCGACAAATCAGAATCAGAAAATTATGCCGATGAATATATTCGCAACTTCACCCAACAGGAAACTATTCCAGGAATAGAAAATGAATACAACTATTACAAACAGTTTCTGGATGGCATCACACTAGAAGAAGTGAATCAACTGGCGGCTAAACTAGTTCCTTCAAATGAAGATAAACTTGTCATTCTCCAGGGCCCCGAGAAGGCTGACTTTACGATGCCTTCTAATTCAGACTTACTTGCATTGGTTAATAACGCTGAGAAAATTCCGGTAACAGCTTATGAAGAAGCAGTCGTGGCTACAAGCTTAATGGATAAAGCTCCGGAAGCAGGTAAGATCACAGCAGACGTTGAGAATAAAGAGTTAGGCTATCATCAATTAACGCTAAGCAATGGTGTGAAGGTAATTCTAAAGCCTACCGACTTTAAAAATGATCAGGTGCTGCTGAGTGGAGTTCGCTTCGGTGGACAATCACTTTATCCCGATAAGGATATGTATAATGCTCAGTATGCATCAACTGTTGTTCAGCAGATGGGCGTGAAAGATATCTCTCCAACTGACTTGCGTAAAATACTGGCAGGTAAAACCGTTAATGCCTCTCCCCGAATTTCCAATTTAAGCGAAGGAATTAGCGGACAATCTGGTTCTGCTGACATTGAATCTATGCTCCAGCTGACGTATTTGTATTTTACGCAACCGAGAAAAGACGAGGCGTTGTTTAGTTCTTTTGTCACCAAACAACAGGCGCTGTATCAAAACCTGATGTCAAATCCGCAGGCAGTGTTCCAGGATTCGTTGCAGATGATTATGTACAATAAACATCCACGCGGACCGCGCGTTCCAAAAGTAGATGATTTTGGTAAGATCAATTTAGATCGTGCCCTTGAAATTTATAAAGAGCGGTTTGGAAATGCTAATGGCTTCACCTTCATCATCGTTGGTAGTTTTGACCTGAATGCAATCAAGCCTTTAGTGGCAACCTACCTTGGCAGCCTCCCCTCTTCAGGCACTTCTACTTCTTCTTTCAAAGATCTGGGCATCCGACCTGTGAAAGGAGTGGTTAAAAAAGAAGTGAAGAAAGGCACTGAACCGAAAAGCTTTATATCGATGGCCTTCACAGGAGAGGCACCTTATTCGGACGAGGCCAATCTAAAACTGCAGGCTGCTATTGAAGTGCTGAACATCAAGTTGATTGAATCGCTGCGTGAAGAACTGAGTGGAATTTATGGTGGCGGTATGCGTGGAAGCTTAAACAAGAACCCCTACAACAACTACTCGATTAACGTATCATTGCCATGCGGTCCGGAAAATGTGGACAAGCTAATCAAAGCAACTTTGGATGAAATTCAAAAAATAAAAGATAACGGGCCATTGGAAGCTGATTTGAATAAAGTGAAGGAAACCTGGATCAAGCAATACCAGGAGGATGTGAAAGACAACAATTACTGGCTGACAAAACTTCAGCAAAGCGTTGAAGTGGGATCGAATGTTGGCGAAGTTCTTACCGTAGAAAAAAGAATTCAGGCGTTGACCACAAAAGATGTGAAGGATGCCGCAAACATGTACTTCAACATGAAGAATTATTTGCAGGTGGTTCTCAATCCTGAGAAGTAAACACTAGCAAGAGGAAATAAAAAAACCCTTCAGACAACTGAAGGGTTTTTTTATGAGTACTTAAATTATCATTCGCATTTTAAAGAATCTACCGGATTGATGGTGGCCGCCTTAAGAGAGCGATAAGCAACCGTAACGATAGCAATCAAAAAAGATATGGCCAACCCGGTGATGAAAATAGCCGGTCCCACATTGATTTTGTAAGCAAATTCATTCAGCCACTCGTTCATCACATACCACGAAAGCGGAGCGGCTAACACAAATCCAATCAAAATGAGTTTCACATATTCCTTGGAGAAGAGAAGAACGATACTCTCTACCGAGGCTCCCAATACTTTTCTCACACCAATCTCCTTTGTTTTTTGATTCGCCATGAACGTTGCTAATCCAAACAAACCCAAACACCCAATAAAAATAGCGACAGTAGTAAAGATGCTGAGCAGTGTGGACATCTTCTGCTCGCGCTCATAAAATTCTTTTATCTCATCATCCAAAAATTTATAGGAAAAAATATGCTCCGGGTATGCTGCCTCCCACTTCTGTTGTATCTGTTTGATAGTGGTTTGCACATCAGTCGGGTTTACCTTCAAAGATAGCGTGCCATAGTTTCGTATACGATTGAGCATAATGGTTGCTTCAATGGGCTCATGAAGAGACATGGTGTGAAAATTTTTCACCACACCCACAATCGGCAATTTCTTACCCCACATTTTTATAGTTGTGCCTATGGCAGCTTGTGGTTCGTTAAAGCCAATCATCGCTGCGAGTTTCTCATTGACCAAAAATCCACGCGCTGTATCTAGATCTAAAAGATTCGAACCCGCTAATAAATCAAGGCCATACAACTCCACGTAGTTGCCGTCCACTAATTTTACCTGAGTTCCAAAACGCTCATCCTTGCCTTCAACCGAAAAGTCAGTGGAGGAAACACTTCCTGACGAAGGTGGCGTATTGCTGAGACTCGCCAACTCAATACCATTCAATCTCGAAATCTCTTCGCGCAGAGTTCTCATCTTATTGCCACTTTCAACAAAACCAAATCGTTCATTTTCAGGAATGGGCACCGTGATAATTGCATCTTTCTTAAACCCCAGTTCTTTTGTTCTGAAATAATTCATTTGACTGATAAGAACAATTGTGCCAATGATAAAAAACTGCGAAATAAAAAACTGCATCACCACCAGTCCTCTTCTCAACATATAGCCAGAAGAGTTCTTGTTATTGATCTGATTCTTAATTGCGAATATAGGCTTGAAGCCAGAAACTACCAGCGAAGGATAAATTCCCGAAAGCAAAGCCACGAGAACGGTAACAGACAAAAGAAAAATCCAAAGGCCCGCATCAGATGAAAAATCAAGACTAAGATGTGAGTCTAAAAATGAATTTAAAAAGCCTAACGTGAATTGTGCGAAGCCTACTGCAAGTAAAACCGCAAAAAGTGTGATCAACGTAGACTCACCTAAAAATTGCGCAATCAATTGCCCTCTTGAACTGCCCAGGGTTTTTCTGATGCCCACCTCCTTAGATCGCTTAATAGCTTCGGCTGTAACGAGATTAATAAAATTTATACAAGCCGTGATGATCAGGAAAATAGCAATCACGCCCAGTGAGGTGATCATCTGGTGACTTGTTGTATTGTAGTTGTAATTTCCATACCGCTCGTCAAAATGGATTTCAGACAACGGCTGCATTTCATAGGTGGCATGATCGGAGTTTTTCTCGCCATGATACTTTTTTACAAAATCAGGAATGCGTCTCTCGATTTCGCTTAAACTACTCTCCTGTTTCAGCAGGAAATAGCAATGTTCATCACTCCAGATACTATTCCATCCGGCCTCATCTTTTTCTTTTTTGATGGTGATATAAGAGAGCATTACATCAAAAGGAAAATCAGTATTGTCCGGATAATCCTCGAGAATGCCCGTTACTTCAAATTCCTTTCCTTCGAACGATAGTATCTCACCTCTTGCGTCTTCCTTTCCAAAATACTTGACTGCTGCGCTCTTCGAGATCATAACTTCGTTGGGCTCGTCAAGGCCATGTTGTGCATCACCCGTTATTACATTACGATCGAATATTTTAAAGAAACCAGGCTGTGTATAAACAATACCTTTTTCTTCCTGAAATTTCTTTGGCTCACCCTGCGATTGGGGAATGGTTATCAACCCACCCGAACGGTAGGAGGTAAATACCACTTCTTCTGCCTCTGGAAAATCCATTCGAAATGCTTCCGGCAAAACGGGTGGAACCCCAGCGGAATAATTTTTACCCTGATTGCCATCGGACTGACCAACTACACGATAAATTCGATTGAGCTTCGAGTGAAAATTGTCAAAGCTAGATTGGTGTCGCACCAGCAAGAAAAGAATCAAACTGGTGGTTATACCCAGCGCGAGGCCGGAGAGATTAATCAATGTGCTGCTCTTCGATCGCCAAAGATTGCGCAGGGCTGTCGTGATGTAGTTTCTTAGCATAGATTATGATTTACTGAACAGAGGATGACAATTTTTCAAAAATAGTTTCAACTTATGATGATCGAACCCGCTCAAAGCCAAGATTGGTGCCATCATTCACAACGCTAAAAAGAACTGCATTTGTGGCCAATCCGCTGCTCTTAGTGTTCACTTGCGCCTCAACTCGTCCGAAAGCGGACGTAATGAATCTTACTGGATAACTGGATGTTCTAGACTTGGTTCCTTAATTTTGTGGCATGCTTCAGGTAATTGCTATCATCCTACTTTTCGCAGGTGCAGCCTTCTTTTTAGGCCGCATGGTCTACCGCTCCTTTCAAGCCAAGACAGGCTGTGCATCTGGCTGCGGTAAATGTGGGGCGGTTGATTTTGAGAAAATCGAAAAGCAAATCAGACAAAAAACACAGGCTACTTCTTAACGGCCGTATCACGCCCACACTTTCAATCCCTCCGAGCAATTCTTACAAATTTCAATTTCATTTCGCGACTTCAATAACGAAGCACGAAACTGATGATATGGCTCTCCCTTCCAAATTTCCTCAAAGGAATTTTTATTCAAGTCTCCCAAAACAAAATGGGCATCCTTATCAAAACAACAGGGCACCACTTTTCCATCCCATGTTATAACGCAACTGTGCCACATCTTCCAACAGTGGTTAGCCATCGCGTTTTTTATTTCAAACGTTCCGTCCGGCCTTCTTTTATACCGCGAATATTTTTCGATCGTTGGAATTAACTCCGAACCATTTTGATAATCATAAATTTGAGCGGTCTTTAACTTTACTTCATCAACACCAAGTTTCCTGGCCAAGTCATACACTTCAGGTATTTGGTGTTCATTGGGCTTCACCACCAGAAACTGAA
>JBGANU010000012.1:0-151479 GCA_044222145.1 Cyclobacteriaceae bacterium | reverse complement strand
CAGGTTTTATGTAATCGCATTGATTTTTCTGCTGTTCGAAGCCGAGATTATTTTTTTGTTTCCGTGGGCAACGGTGTTTGCAAGAAAAGAATTGATGGATCAAACCAATGGCGCGTGGGGATGGTTTGCATTAGGTGAAATGGTCATCTTTATTATCATATTAGCATTAGGTCTTGCCTATGCCTGGGCAAATGGTCATCTGGACTGGGTAAAACCCGAGCCCCAATCAACAACGTTTACTTCACCAGTGCCCAGAAGTTTTTATGACAACATCAATCAGAAATTTTCAAACCATTCAAAAACAAGAAAGCAATAATTTGCGATGAAGGGATTACTCGATCAGCAGTTTGAACACGGAGGCGTTATCATCACGAAGGTGGATGACTTGTTGAACTGGGCGAGGTTGTCTTCGTTGTTCCCCATGACGTTTGGCATTGCGTGTTGCGCAATTGAGTTTATGAGCACCGGCACAACGGTGTATGATATGGACCGATTTGGAATGGCACCTCGTGCAACACCCCGGCAAGCCGATTTGATGATCATTGCCGGAACGGTAACGTTTAAAATGGCCGACCGCATAAAAAGATTGTATGAGCAAATGGCAGAGCCGCGTTATGTTATCTCGATGGGTTCGTGCTCTAATTGTGGTGGTCCGTATTGGCAACACGGTTATCACGTGGTAAAAGGAGTAGACAGGATTATTCCGGTTGATGTGTACGTGCCCGGTTGCCCACCACGACCAGAGGCCCTGATCGGAGGCTTTCTAAAACTGCACGAGAAAATCAGAAGTGAAAGCATCGCAGCACCAAAGGCGATTGAGAGGTTGTTAAGTAAATCTGAACCTGTCGCCAATTTAAAATGAAGGTCAGATTAATTATACTTTTAGTTTTAGGTTCCTCACCCTCATTTGCCCAAGCGGGAGCTTTGGTTGAAGCGCCCGAAGGTGTATATGCATCATTTGATGATTTTTTGCAAAGGAAGCCTTCTCTATCCATTGAGATTGTGGAGCAAAACATAATGAAAGATCAATTTGGCAACATCATCGTTGTTCCGAATAGATTGTTCTCAAATATGTACGCCATTATGATGAAGGGTGACTTGTATGTAAAGAGAACTGCTAAAATGAGATCATCGGATTTACCTACCGCGATTATCCCCTTGAATGGCGTTGTGATCACAGTTTCTAAACTAGATGTTGCTTTTGTACGCCTCATAAAGTTCGGAAGTATTTCGTTGAATGCAGAAAATGACATGCTAAAATTTCCCTCCATTGAGAATTACAGAGTGAGTAAATCAAATCTTAAATACTTGATTAAAGATGACAAAGAATTAACTATGGCTTTTAAGAAAGAGCGCGACAAGGAAATTAGTGCCTATCGTTATATTGATTTGTACAACCTAAAACATCCACTCAGCAGTGAGTCAATAAGATGAAGGATATAGAGCAATTCCTTTCCCTGATAAAGTCGGCCTGTGGACAACGAGAACCCTTGCTTGCTGATAATTCATATCCTTTAGCTATTTTAATTTCTTCTGGTGATCTTATAAAGGTAAGTACAACTCTTCACCAAAACCCTTCTACCTACTTCGATATGCTTTCGTGCATAACGGGTATAGACAACGGTCCCGAAGCAAAGACGATGGAGGTGATATACAATCTGTACTCAATCCCATTTGATGTCTCGTTGATGATTAAGGTTGTTCTTCCGCGCGAGAATCCTGAAGTGGAATCATTGAACAGCATTTGGAAGTCGGCCAACTGGATGGAGCGCGAAGTGTTTGACATGTATGGCATACACTTTAAAAATCATCCGGATCTCAGAAGAATATTAATGCCAGCCGATTGGAACGGATATCCGCTGCGTAAGGATTATAAACAGGAGGAGTACTACAGAGGAATAAAAATCGAATATTAATCCAACACTAAGTCCCTACACCCGATTCCCAGAATTATAATGTCGAAGGTTCAATATCAATTTAAAGAAGATAATCTGATCGACTCCGAGCCGAACAAGTTCAAACCCGGTGAACTGAAATCGGAGGAGATGATCATTAATCTTGGGCCGCAGCACCCGTCAACGCATGGCGTGTTGCGATTGGAAGTGATTTCAGATGGCGAGGTGATTAAAGAAGTAGTTCCGCACATTGGTTATCTTCATCGTTGCTTTGAGAAGCATGCCGAAAGCCTTCCCTACAATCAAATTATTCCGTTCGTGGATCGTATGGATTATGTGGCAGCCATGAACTCTGAACACGCTTATGCCATGGGTGTGGAGAAGATGTTGGGCATCAGCGAGCAGATCCCAAAACGTGTTGAATACATTCGTGTGTTGGTAGCCGAGATGAATCGCATTGCATCTCACTTGATTGCAATCGGTACGTATGGATTGGATTTGGGCGCATTCACTCCGTTCTTCTGGGTGATGCGAGATCGCGAACACATTCTGCGTTTGCTCGAGTGGGCAAGCGGGGCGCGATTACTCTATAATTATGTGTGGATCGGTGGATTATTTTATGATTTACCCGTAGGCTTTGAAAGTCGTTGCAAAGAATTTATCACCTACTTCCGTCCCAAAGTAGATGAGCTGGAAAAGATATTAATCAACAACAAAATTTTTATTGACCGCACTGCTAATGTAGGAGTGCTTCCACTTGATCTTGCCATCAACAGCGGAATCACGGGCCCGATGCTTCGTGCTTCAGGTTTGCGTTTTGATTTGCGAAGAGTAGATGGCTATTCTGTTTATCCGGAGTTGGATTTCGAAATTCCAATTGGTGAAGGCAAAATGGGAACTGTTGGAGATTGTTGGGATAGAAGCTGGGTGAGACTTGTTGAAATACGAGAGTCCATGAAGATCATGGATCAATGTTTGGATGAACTCACAGGCGATCATAGACGAACAAAAGAGTTTGATCCTCAGGCAATAGTTCCGAAAAAGATACGACCAAAGGCACAAGACATGTATGTGCGTGCTGAAAATCCGAAAGGTGAGTTGGGATTTTTCTTCCGGGCCGATGGAAGAATCGATATTCCGTTTCGCTGCAAAGTGCGAGCATGTTCATTCGTCAATCTTTCCATTCTTCCTGAAATTAGTCGCGGAGTATTAATTGCCGATCTCATTGCCATACTTGGCTCTATTGATATTGTGCTTGGTGAAGTTGACAGATGATCGCTATCTTCGCATATCATGCTTAAGATACTTACGGCCAATCAAACTAAGGAGTTAGACAATTACACGATCAATCACGAACCGATCGCCTCTATTGATTTGATGGAGCGCGCGTGCGAAGCGTTCATCAATTGGTTCACGCGGGAATTTTCAGCACCCAGAAAAATTGGAGTCATCTGCGGCACTGGCAACAACGGTGGTGATGGGTTGGCCATCGCCCGGTTGTTGAGCGAATTGAATTATCCGGTAAAAGTCTGGGTTGTCAGAGGTTCAGTTCCAGCTTCGCCTGACTTTACAATCAACTTTGATCGGATGAAGGGGAGATTGGAAGCGTATGACATTGTCAATACTTCCGATCAGGGATTATTTTCCGATCGTGATATTTTGATTGACGCCATTTTTGGTTCAGGACTTAAACGACCAATTGAAGGAATCTACGAACAAGCCGTCAATTGCATTAATCAAAGTAAAGCTGTTAAGATAGCTGTTGATGTACCGTCAGGTTTAATGATCGATCAGGTTTCGACAGGCAAGATTGTAGAAGCAGACTATACCATTTCATTTCAATTGCCCAAGCTTGCTTTCTTATTACCCGAGAACTACAAATACGTGGGTGATTGGAGAATTGTGGATATTGGATTGAGTAAAACTTTTTTGAAGGAAGTACAGACCTCTTATTTCTACATTAATAAAAGCAGCATTAAGAGCAGAGTTCGTAAGCGCTCGAAGTTTGATCACAAGGGAACGTATGGTCACGCGTTGTTAATAGCGGGCAGTTATGGAAAGATGGGTGCTTGTGTTTTATCGGCTGGCGCTTGCTTACGTGCAGGAGTTGGATTGCTAACCGTTCATGTTCCGAAAGCCGGATATGACATTATTCAAACATCAGTGCCGGAAGTGATGGCATCCGTTGATCAGCATGATCAATATTTTTCAGGAAACATTCAAACGAATTCATTCACCGCAATTGGCATTGGGCCCGGTATTGGTCAGGCTAGTGAAACGGTAAAGGCCTTCATGGAAATTCTAAAGCAAGGAAAGCCACTAGTCATTGATGCAGATGGATTGAATATCATTTCGTCCCAACGAGAGTTGATTCACTTAATTCCTGCGGGAAGTATCTTAACGCCACACCCAAAAGAATTTGAACGACTGGTTGGTGCGGCTCAGAATGATTTTGATCGTTTGCAAAAACAGAAGAAGTTTGCCGCTGAAGTGAAATCAGTTGTTGTGTTGAAAGGTGCTCATACATCTATTGCCACTCCGGATGGTCATGTTTATTTTAATTCAACGGGTAATCCGGGAATGGCAACCGGTGGAAGTGGGGACGTGCTCACCGGGATACTGACTGCATTAATGGCACAGTGTTACTCAGCAATTGATTCGGCTATCATTGGCGTCTATCTGCATGGCTATGCCGGTGATATGGCGGCCAGAGAAAAAGGACAGCATAGCCTGATTGCTTCCGATTTAATCGATTTTCTTCCTGCGGCTTTCAAAAGTCTTACGAATTAAAACCGACCTTCGTCCTTCCACGAAGGGTTTTGTGCCTTTGAGGCAAACATCTATTTTTGGCCTTTCAAAAATTTAAACTATGAACAAAACGATTGCTCTTATATTCCTGTTGGTGGCTGGACTTGTTACCAGTTGCGCTCAGAAAAAAGATTATGTGGTCACGATCAAGACTTCTTACGGAGACATGGTGGCTATTTTATATGATGAAACTCCCAAACACAAAGAGAATTTCATCAAGCTTGCGAAGGAACATTATTTCGATAGCCTTCTTTTTCATCGCGTGATTGCCGGTTTCATGATTCAGGCGGGCGACCCCAATTCAAAAAAAGCAAAACCCGGAGAACCTTTGGGAATGGGTGGCCCCGGCTACACCGTGCCAGCGGAGTTCAATCCAAAATTTTTTCACGAGAAGGGCGCATTATCAGCAGCTCGTTTAGGCGATCAACAAAATCCACAGAAGGAATCTAGTGGCAGTCAGTTTTACATTGTGCAAGGCACAGTTATTCCAGAGTCAGCTATTAATGATCTGCGTTATGATCAGATGAAGTTAACGATGGGTTTGCGCCAGATTATTTCGAAGCCTGAGAACAAGCCCTTACTGGATTCACTCAACAATCTGTACTATGCAGGTGATATGCAGGCTTATCAAAAAAAGATCTTCAGTCTGGTGCCACGTGTAGAAAAAGAGACGGGTACCTCCGTAACAAAAGATTTGTCGCCTGAAAAAATTAAAGCCTATACAACAGTGGGTGGCTCGCCACATTTGGATGGCGAGTACACGGTGTTTGGAAAAGTAATCAAAGGTCTTGAAGTGATCGACAAGATCGCCACTCAACAAACGGCTAACGAAAGACCTGTGGAAGACATTCGCATGATGGTAACCGTGGAGGAAATGCCGCGCAAGAAGATCACGAAAGAGTACGGTTATATTTACCCGGAAGTCAAGAAATGAAAATTCTTATAACCGGAGCAAATGGTTTGTTGGGGCAGAAGTTGACGCAGCTTCTGGATCAACATGCAGAAATACAAACTATCGCCACTGCCAGAAAGCCGTTAACTTATCCTGTAAAGAACGCTAAGAGTCGTTTGCTGGATGTCACCGACCGGATGGCGACTGAAAAACTTATTCAGGAAATAAAACCGGATGCTGTGATTCATACTGCAGCTATGACGCAGGTGGACCAATGCGAAACTGAACGCGAGGCTTGCTGGACGGCAAATGTTACGGGTGTTGAAAATCTTGTTCATGCTTGCGAGCAGACAAATTCTTTCCTAGTACACGTGTCAACTGATTTTATTTTTGATGGATCGCATGGGCCATTGGATGAATCAGCCATTCCGAAGCCGGTCAATTATTATGGCGAAAGTAAACTTGCCGGTGAGAAAGCTGTGATGAGCAGCAAACTGAATTGGTCGATACTTCGCACCGTGTTGGTGTACGGCATCACAGAAGGTATGAGCCGCAGTAACATTGTGCTGTGGGTGAAGAAAAGTTTGGAAGAAGGCAAGAAGATTAATGTTGTGAATGATCAATGGCGCACGCCCACACTTGCCGAAGACCTCGCGATGGGATGTTATCTAGCTGCTATAAAAAAAGCAACGGGTATCTTTCATATCTCCGGTGAAAAGATGATGACCCCGTATGACATCGCCCTTGAGACTGCCGAATTTTTTGAATTGGACAAATCATTGATCAATCAAACCGATTCATCAAAATTCAAACAGCTCGCAGCCCGTCCGCTGAAAACAGGATTTATCATTGAAAAAGCAAAGCGCGAGTTGGGTTATCAACCACATACGTTTCGCGAAGGACTCGCTGTCATTCGGCAACTTTTATCAGTTAATGGTCAATAGTCAATTGGTAGATGTGCCACTATTGACTATTGGCAGTTGACCATTTGCTACTTGAGGCAATTCTTATAATCTTACGAACTTCTTACTAAATAACTATGACCGAAAAACGCGGACAATGGGGCTCAAGGTTCGGATTTATCATGGCAGCTGCCGGATCGGCCGTTGGTCTCGGAAACATATGGAGGTTCCCATACTTAACCGGCAAGAATGGGGGGGCGGCTTTTGTGTTAGTCTATGTGTGTTGTGTGGTACTGGTAGCCGTGCCCATGTTGATCAATGAAATTGCATTAGGCCGGCTTACAGGAAAAAGCCCGGTTGGCGCAATTCAGGCATTGAAAGGAAATAAATTCTGGACGGCTTTGGTAGGAGTACTTCCATTGATCGTAACATTTGTGGTGCTTAGTTACTATAGTACCATTGCTGGTTGGACAGTGGGTTACATTTTTACTTCACTCTTTTCTATAAAGATGTCTTTCTCAGAGTTCATCGCCAATCCAATGTACGTTGTTCCTTTGGGAGCCGCAGTAATTTTGGTGACTGCCTTCATTGTATTAGGGGGCGTATCTGGTGGAATAGAAAAAGCAACGAAAATTTTGATGCCCCTTCTTTTTGTTTTGTTGATCGTGGTGATCTTCAGAAGCATCACATTACCAGGGGCTGGCAAAGGAGTTGAGTATTATTTGATCCCTGATTTTTCAAAAATCAACGGACACGTTGTGTTAGCAGCGCTGACGCAAGCATTCTTTTCGTTGGGAGTAGGGTGGGGCATGATGATCACCTACGGTTCTTATCTTTCCAAAAGTCAAAATATTGTTACCTCCAGTTTGTGGGTAAGTGCAATGGATACCTCAGTGGCATTACTTGCCGGCTTTATGGTGTTTCCTGCCGTGTTTGCGTTTAATCAATCTCCGGCTGAAGGCCCGACCTTGGTATTTAATGTATTGGCCAATATTTTTCAGGAGATGCCTCTTGGAAATATAGCGGGTGCATTGTTTTTCTTGTTGTTATTCTTTGCTGCGATTACGTCCACCATCTCCATGCTGGAAGCGCCATCCGCTTATTTCATGGACCAAAAAAAATGGAGCAGAAAAAAAGCCGCCTGGATTGTTGCGATAGCAGCTTTCATCTTAGGTATTCCTTCTGCGCTTTCCACTGGAGCGATTGAGAGCCTATCCATAATGCATGTTGATTTTCTGGGCGTGATAAAAACCGGAGTGATGGATATTTTTGATTATGCTTTCGGAAGTCTTCTGATGATGCTGGTGGTGTTGTCCACGTGCGTGTTCACCGGTTGGTTTATGAAAACCGATGACCTTGTGAATGAAATCGAAAAAGGCATGCCCTCGTTCAAGTCAGGAAGTGTTCTCGGAATACCACCCTATAAAATCTGGTTATTCATGGTGCGTTTTATTTGCCCCATCATTATCGGCCTGGTAATTCTGAATATGTTTGGCGTGTTTGGTTCATAGCTGTTGAGCGAATGAGAAAGCACTACGCTGCCGCCATTTCTGCTTTTGTCATTTGGGGATTTCTTCCCATGCTGTTGCGCGCATTGAAAGGATACTCTGCAGGCGAGATCCTATACTTCCGTATTTTATTTTCATGTGCCATCCTGCTGGTCATCGTATCCGGCTTCAGAAGAAAGAATACCCGAACTGATTGGTCATTATTTTTATCGCTGACAACAGCCAAACGAAGAGAAGTGATTTTGCTTACACTTGCCGGAGGTGCTTTACTCACGAGCAACTGGCTGGTGTTTATTTATGTGGTGAATAACGTAAACCTGAAGACCGCTTCGTTCTCCTATTTAATTTGTCCGGTGATTACGGCTGTGTTGGGATACTTGTTGATCAAGGAAAAACTGACAACACTTCAATGGGTGGCTGTGGGTTTGTGTGCGGTAAGTTGTGTGTTCATGGGAATTGATTCAGTGAATGAATTGGGTTATAGCATATTCATCGCCACTACCTACGCGCTGTATTTGATTACCCAACGAAGAAACCAGGGGTTTGATCGCATGGTGATGCTGGGCATACAGGTACTCTTTGCATTTTTAATTTTGAATGTCATGTACGGTCAACTGATTCAGGCCGTACCCACTGCAGCAGGATTTTATCTGATCATCATCGCGATCGCAGCGTTCTTTACGGTGCTTCCATTGTTTCTCAATCTGTTTGCATTGAATAAAATCAATTCGGCTACCATCGGCATTTTAATGTACCTCAATCCGCTGATTAATTTTTCGCTTGCCATAGTGGTGTTCAATGAATCCATTAGCACGGTGCAGATTGCCGGCTATCTTGTGATTGCTGTGGCGCTCGTCCTTTTCAACTATCCCAACTTCGTCAAGATCAAAGCGGTGGTTAAGGCGCAGCGATAAGCTGTTCAAACAACTCGATAATCTTCCTAAAATACAGGTTAATGAGGTTTGGCTCTGCCAACTATACTTGGTAAGTTTCACTTCTATTTGCTACAACCTTATGGATACGCTTACGATAATTACGGCACTCGTTACGATCAGTGCCTTAATTTCATATCTCAACTATCGCTTTTTAAGACTGCCCGGCACAATTGGTGTGATCGCCATTTCCGTTATCCTGTCTCTGTTGATTACTATTTTCGGAAAGTCGATGCCGGTGGCTTTTACCTTTATTACCGACTTAACAAACAGTATTGATTTTTCTAAAACCCTTCTCGACATCATGCTTGGGTTTTTGCTTTTCGCCAGCGCACTCCACTTCAACTTTGAAAAATTAAAGCAGCAGCGATGGCCGGTGTTTATGTTAAGCACGCTGGGCGTTGTGGGTTCCACGCTGATTTTCGGTTTTCTTTTATATGGAGCTACCTATTTGCTTAAGATCGATCTTCCGTTGCTGTATTGTCTCTTATTTGGTGCGTTGATTTCTCCAACCGATTCTGTTGCCGTCATGTCGATGTTAAAGAGGTCGCGTATTTCACCTGCACTTGAAACCATTATCGGTGGCGAATCATTATTTAATGATGGTGCCGGTATCCTCACGTTTGTGATTTTTCGCGAGCTGTTGGAGCAAACAACAGTAATTACTTTTGATCATGCCTTCTCTCTTTTTATTCACGAAGTCTTTGGCGGGCTTGTGTTGGGTGCTGCATTTGGTGTGGTGGCGTATCGTACGATGCGGTTTATAAAAGACTTTCAAACGGTGGTCATGACTTCCATAGCGGTGGTATTGTGCATCTCCGCCATTGGTAACATGGTGCATGTATCGATACCATTGGCTGCCGTTGCTGCGGGACTGGTACTTGGCAATACTACCCTGGGATCCAAAACATCAACACAGCTTCAGGATTATCTCCATCGCGTTTGGAAATTGATTGATGAACTGATGAACACGATATTGCTGGTCATGATCGGACTTCAGATCGTGCGGATGCCGTTTCTCAACAATTACTGGCTGGTGGGTCTGCTGGCAATCGGTTTTTCGTTGGTCTCCCGCGCGCTCAGCATCACGTTGCCAACGTTCTTTATTTCATCGTTAAGAAAGAAGTACAAAAATATTTTTGTTTTAGTCTGGGCAGGCTTGCGCGGAGGAATCTCCGTTGCGCTTGCTCTTTCCTTGCCGGAGTCACCTTATCGGGAGGTAATCGTTTCAGCTACGTATTGCGTGGTACTGTTTTCAATTATCGTTCAGGGTTTGTCGTTAAATAAAGTTGTGACCGTTTTTTCGAAATAGTGCCAATGCTACAGCATGATCGAATAGACCTGAAACAGCAGTAACTTCAACCAGTCATATCCTTTTCCATTTACTCGTACTTCAACGAATTAACTGGATTGCTGCGTGCAACTTTGAAGGCCTGTGCGGCAACAACAGCCAAAATAATCAACAACAGGAGTGAACCGGGTACCAGGAACATCCACCAACTCAAGGTAATGTGGTAAGCGAAACTTTCAAGCCATTGCATCGCCAGAAAGTAGGTGAGGGGAAGAGCTATCGCAAAAGATGCTACCGTGAGTATCGCATATTCACTGGCCAGCAAGGTGAGAATGTTTGAAAGAGAAGCCCCCAAAACTTTTCGGATTCCAATTTCTTTTGTCCGTTTTGAAACGTTTAAGGACACAAGACCGAGCACTCCGGTGACCACAATAATCAACATGAGGAAAGTAGCGACCGATGCCGCCTTTTTCATTTGAAGTTCGGTGACGTACAAGTTTTTTAATTCTTCGTCAGCAAAGGAAAAATTAAAAGCATCATCCGGGAATGTTTGTTTCCAAAGCCTTTCTACTTCTTGTACCGATTCCGTTATACTGCCCGGCTTAAGTTTGAAACTGAAGAAACGATACCCATTGAAATCTTTCGGATGCATCAGCATTAGCGGCCCTACTTTTTCGTGGAGCGAAGCATAATGAAAGTCTTGAACGATGCCTTTGACGGTAAACAATGTGTCTCCGTATCCTATGGCTTTCAATTGATCGCCAGGCTGAACGTTCAATGATTTTTGTGCAGCTTCGTTAATCACGATGTCACCCGCATGGTTTAATTCTGGGTGGTTCAAGAAATTTCCATCCAGCATTTGTATGTCGTACACTTTTTTAAAATCTTCATCTGCGCACGTGATCACACAACTTACTCCATTTTCAGCTGAGCTTCCGGGCCTGAAAACTTCGTTGCCACCGGGACTAAAATTCCAACCCGGTGCGCCCCACGAAAGAGAAACAGATTCAACGATTGGAGATTTCTGAAATTCTCGTTTGGCTGATTCCATTTTTTGAAAACCAGCATCGTTCCATAATCTTGGCACCGAGGTGACTACTAACACATGCGACTTGTTGTAGCCTAAATCTTTTTCGAGGAAATAGGACGCTTGATTTGATAAGACTACAGCACCAATAGAAATGAAGATGGTGATCAAAAATTGAATTCCAATCAAGACCCTTGAAAATTGAATCGTTCCCCGAACGGATTTAAATTTCCCTTTAAATGAATCGATTGGGTTGGTCATCGATTGGAAAACAGCCGGGTAAATTCCTGCCAGAAATCCCGTTAGGAAAATGCCTGAAAAAATAAGAAGCCAAAATTCTTTTTCAAATTCAAGGATGGATGGTAAGGAGGCGCCAAGCAGTTCGCCAAAATAGTCGTGTAATAGTTGATAGGTAAAAATAGCCAGCGCGCCCGAAACAACAGACAGGAAAATTGATTCGAAGAGAAACTGTGTAATCACTTGCTTGCGGAGACCGCCAATGACTTTACGCACGCCAATTTCTTTGAATCTGGAAAAAGAACTGGCGATCGAGATGTTGATAAAATTACTCATGGCCAGTAGTAAAATAAAGATCACGATGGCCGTCAGAGATACCACCAGTTTCTGAACTGCGCCATGGTTGGTAATGCGATAGTAGTCTTTCAAAGGACTTAGCAGGAACGTTCGGAATTCTGAATTTTCCTTGGGAGCATCATGAAGTACCAATTTGTTGATCGTTGCTTCTGCTTCGGTGACCGGCACACGCGGAGATAGTTTCACATACGAAATGATAAAATCCTGCCAGGAGTGATCGTTGAACAGCGGAAAGAAGTCTTTATAGTTCGCGAGTGAAAGAAAAATTTGCGCATCCATGTTCATAAAGTCCGTGACCGAATTTTTGTCCTCTGGATTTTTAATGACCGCTGTTATTTTATATTCAACTCTTCCATTTTGTTCGGTGGACACCACCAGTGTTTCGTTAATCACATCCACGGTGTTAAAAAATTTTAAAGCAGTAGTTTCTGTAATCACCATGGAATTAGGCGCTGTCAATGCTTCATCGGCATTCCCTTTCAATACATCGAACCCAAAAAAGTTAATGAAGGACGGGTCGCCCATCATGCTCTGTATTCTGAAGTGCTTGTCACCTTTCGATACCGTGATGTTGCGATCAAGGAAACGATATTGCGATTCAAACATTTGCGGAAACCGGTCAACGCATTGTTTGGTCAATATGGTGGGTGCAAAGAAGTCAGGATCTTCGTTGGTGGTTGTTTTGCTTTGAACGAGGAATAATCTGTCAATGTCTCGCAGACTTCGATTTACCTGCAATTCTTTATAGACGAAAATCCCGATGAAAAGTGAGAAGGATATTCCTACCGTCAGGCATAAAATGTTAATGGCCGTGTAGAATTTTCTTTTCATGGCGTTGCGAAAAAGCACGATAAAATAGTTCTTAATCATATCTCCTTGATTTAGTTGAGCTGAAAACTTATTGCGTAACACAATACCCGGTCTGCAAAACCGGATGACATTCCAAAGCAATCTTCTATTCGCCCGCCTTCGCTTGTAGTCGTCCGACCACTCTAAGTGGTCGGACGACTTGAGGTCACGATTAAATTTCTGAATGAGATCACCTTCGATTTCTTCATAAAGATGTTCGGGGCAAAACCAGGCAAGCAATCGAAGGATTGACGCAGGAGGAGATATGGTTTTGGTTTTATTCACCTTTTTGAGTGGAAGATGTCTTATTCGGATTTTAAGCTATTTACGGGATTGACTTTCGCAGCACGATACGTTTGAAACGTTATGGTGATTATGGCAATTGTGATAATGGACGCTGCCGCTCCGATAAAAATCAATGGAGAAATGGAGACACGATAATAGAAAGATTGGAGCCACCAATCCATAGCGTACCACGCACCCGGACTAAATAACACTATCGCCCAAAGGATGGGCTTAAGTGAACGAACCGTCAGCAGCCGAATGATACTCATCACCGACCCGCCCATGACTTTGCGTATGCCAATTTCTTTGATGCGTGCTTCGATCATGTACGTAGAGAGACCAAGCAAACCAAGACAGCCAATGAAAATGGCAAGGCCGGTGAATACTGTTGTTAAGGTAAGCGTGGTCTCCGTGTTGGCAAACTTTCGTTCATATTCTGTGTCAACGAAATGATATTCGAATGGATAATCCGGATTATACTTTTTATTGAGCTTCGCCAGCTGCTCAAGATTTTCTTGAGTGGAATGGATCGGGTTAAGTTTTATATGCGCAGTGCCAAGCATTCCATTTTTTTCCATACGACTTCCTTCCATCACCATCGGTTCAACCTTTTGATAAGGCGATGTGAGTATAAAATCTTTCACAACGCCCACCACATGCCAGCTGATTCCGTTGTCTTCAATCACTTCCCCGATGGGGTCTTCAAATCCCATGAGCGCCACAGCTGATTCATTTAATAGAACAGCTGTTGAATCCGCAGGATATTTTGAAAGATCCATGTCTCTTCCTTGTATAATTGAAATGCCTGCCGTCCTGGAGATATCTTCGTCAACCGCAAATCGTTCGATTACTCTTTTGTTGGCCGGGTCTTTGCCGTTCCACCGTATCGCACTTGAATTGCTTAACCGTTCCGTGATGGGAGAGCTTGTTCTGGTTACCGAGATGGCTGTTCCTGATTCAATCAACTCGCGTTTATAGGATTGAAAGTTTTTAGCCAGATCGCCCGTGTTGTATTGATAGATGAGATTGTTCCTGGCATAACCTGAATCGCGATTCTGAACATATATGGTTTGCTGATAGATGACAAAGGTGGATACGATCAGGGTGATGGCAAATCCAAATTGAAGCACGACTAACAACGTGCGAAGAAAGCTTTTACCGTTGGCGATAGTCAAACCACCCTTCAGTATTCGCACAGGTTGAAAAGAGGAGAGATAGAAAGCAGGATAACCACCTGCCAATAAACCCACTATAAAAATCGCTCCGGTCACCGTGAGCCAGAATGCATAGTCACTTAACTGCAACGTAATCTGTTGTCGCATGAGCGCATTGAAGAACGGAAGCAATGCGTACACCAGAAACAAAGACACCACGCCTGCACCAAAAGCCACCAGCAACGACTCGCATAAAAATTGTGTAACCAACGAATGGCGAAATGCTCCGGTTACTTTGCGAACTGCCACCTCCTTTGTTCTTCGCGCAGCACGGGCTGTGCTCAGGTTAATGAAGTTGATGCACGCAATCGCTATCAGGCATATTCCCAAGATGCCGAGCATGCGCACGATTTCAATACGACCTCCGGAAGGCACTCCGTTTTCAAAACCAGAATACAAATGATTCTTTTCGAGTGGATATAGAAAGAGTTCGGTAAGATCTCCTCCATTAGTGTTTTTCTTTTTCAGATCTTTTATTTCATTGTTCAGTGTGGCTAGGGAAGCGCTTTCTTTCATTTTGACAAGCGTAACCACGGAGTTATTGCCCCACTGAGTGTCCTTGCCATAGTTGCTTTCAATGAATTTCCAGGAAAGGAGAAACTCGAAATGAAAATCGGTGTTCGAGGGGAGGTCTTTTAAAATTCCGGTTACCGTGAACGGAACAGAAAAGCCGGTCTGAGACAGCGTAATTGTTTCGCCAAATGCATCCCGATCATCAAACAGTTGTTTGGCAAATTTTTCGGTGAGTACAATGGAGTTAGGATTTTCCAATGCCGTCTTTGCATCGCCCTTTAACAAAGGAAAAGAAAATATGGAGAGGAATTCCGGATCCGTAAATGCCGCTTCATTTTTTACGATACGCTTGTCACCAGCGGTAAAAAGGTAAGAGTCGTTCCAGTTGGCAAGACTCACAGCCGATTCAACTCCCGCAAAGCCTTCGTTTAGCGTGGTGGCCAATACTCGTGGTGTGGTACTCCAACAGTTTATTGTACCATCGCTTAGTTGCCGGTTCCAGGCGATGTAAAGTCTTTCTTTGTCAGCATGAAACTGATCGTAACTGAATTCTTTCTCTATCCATAGTCCAAGCAGAATGGCACCCGTCAATCCCAGTGCAAGACCGGAGATGTTGATCATGGAGTATCCTTTGCTGCGGAGCATGATGCGCAGCGCAATTTTAAAGTAATTGATAAGCATATAGGGCATTACGTTTAATGTCAATTTATTTCGAAGCACTATTCCCGGCCGGAAGAAGCGGATGGCATTCCATACAAATCGCCTTCTGGCTTTACTTTCTCCGAACCGCGCTGAATCTTTTTTGAATCGCTGGATTAAATCACCTTCTATTTCTTCGTAGAGATGTTCGGGGCAAAACCAAGAGAGCATGCGGAGGATGCCCTTTGGGGACATTGGATCTTTATCCTGTTCCATTTTATTTGAAATCTGAATTACAACTTAGATTCCTGTAGCCATCTTCAACTGCGGTACTAACTTCCACAAGTCAACGCGCGCTTCTTTCATAGCCTTGAGCAGGGCCATGCCAGCGCTGGTGACAGTGAAAATTCTTTTTCGTCTTCCACCTCTTTCTTTTGTACCACCACCCATACTGGATTTGATGTAGCCTTTGTCTTCAAGCCGGTAGAGTGTTACATGCACTGCACTCAGGTTTACTTCACGATTAAGTCGCGATTCTATTTCTTCGCAGATCGCGGCACCGTAGGCATCTTCCTGCAACGCGGCCACCATGGTTAAAATCAGTTCTTCGAATTCGCCCAAATATTCTTTAGCCATATCCTTATTTTTAATATATCCTTATATTTTGTTAAATAAATAAAGCAAATGTTTTTAAATCGACAAAGGATTTTAACACTCTCGTTTGGAGAAGGCAGGGGTGAGGTCATAAAAAAACCCTGACGACCATCGTCAGGGTTTCTCTCTATTTGCAAGCAGAGAGATCAATACTACTTACGCGAGGCTTCGTAGTATTAATATCTGTAGTAATCCGGCTTGAATGGCCCGCTTACTTCAACACCAATGTATTTAGCCTGATCGCCAGACAATTCTTCCAATTCAACGCCAATCTTTTTCAAGTGGAGGCGTGCTACTTTCTCATCCAAATGCTTAGGCAACATGTAGACTTTGTTTTCATACTTACTGGTATTTGTCCAAAGTTCTAACTGAGCCAGCGTTTGGTTGGTAAATGAGTTAGACATCACAAATGAAGGGTGACCGGTGGCGCAACCTAAGTTCACCAAGCGTCCTTCGGCCAACAAGATCACCTGACGGCCATTCTTGAGGGTGTAAAGATCCACCTGAGGTTTCACTTCGTCTTTGCTGGCGTTTTTGTTCAACCAGGCAACATCAATTTCATTATCGAAGTGACCAATGTTACACACGATGGTCTTATCTTTCATATTTTCAAAGTGACGGCCTAATACGATACCGAAGTTACCAGTGGCGGTCACCACTATATCCGCATTCTTAACGGCATCGTCCATTTTTTTCACAGCGAATCCATCCATCGCAGCTTGAAGTGCGCAGATGGGATCAATCTCGGTAACGATCACACGCGCACCCGCACCACGAAGGGAAGCAGCTGAACCTTTACCCACGTCACCGTAACCGGCAACAACAGCTACTTTACCAGCCATCATCACATCAGTAGCTCTGCGGATTGCGTCTACCAAAGACTCTTTGCAACCGTATTTATTATCAAACTTAGATTTCGTTACCGAGTCGTTGATGTTGATCGCAGGCAACGGAAGCTTTCCATTGTGCATGCGTTCAATCAAGCGATGAACACCGGTGGTGGTTTCTTCTGAGATACCTTTAATTCCTTTCACCAGTTCAGGATAGCGATCCAAAACCATGTTGGTCAGGTCACCACCATCATCCAAAATCATGTTTAAAGGCTTGCCACCTTTAAAGGCATGAAGTGTTTGTTCAATACACCAGTCAAATTCTTTTTCGTTCATTCCCTTCCAGGCATAAACAGGAATCCCTGCTTTCGCAATGGCGGCAGCAGCGTGGTCTTGCGTAGAAAAGATGTTACATGATGACCAGGTTACTTCCGCGCCTAATTCCACCAATGTTTCAATCAAAACAGCGGTTTGGATGGTCATGTGAAGGCAGCCTGCGATGCGGGCTCCAGTGAGCGGTTTTTGCTTCCCGAATTCTTCGCGCAGAGCCATTAAGCCTGGCATTTCTGCTTCGGCTAATTTTATTTCTTTACGGCCCCATTCGGCCAAAGCAAGGTCTTTTACCTTAAAATTGAGCTTTTCAGTAGTGGTCATGTATTCTTATTTTCGATTTAAAAGGCAAAGATAATTTAAAGGTTAGAAAAACCATAAGACTTAGGGGATGGTCATCGGTCACTGGTTATTAGATGCCTATCGTACGATTGAAAATGGAATTGCGTGAATCTTGTGGCTTGCAGCCTGCGGCAAATTGTATCTTTGAATTAAGCAATTGGAACTAATGAATTGCACTAGCGGTTGTCAATAAAAAAAATGAAATGAGCACTCCTAAAATTAAGATTGACGTAGTTTCTGATGTTGTTTGTCCCTGGTGTTATATCGGCAAAAGAAGACTCGAGAAAGCAATTCACCAATTAAATGGCGAAGTAGAGGTTGAACTTGAGTTTCATCCTTTTGAGCTTAATCCGGATATGCCGAAGGAGGGGAGAAATCAAAAAGAATATCTCACCGATAAGTTTGGTGGTGCCGATCGCTTCAAACAATTAACCGGTCATGTTTCAAAGATAGCCGCAGAAGAAGGATTGAAGTTTGATTACAACAACCAACATATCTCGCCAAACACGCGCGATGCGCATCGCATTATTCGTCTTGCAAAAGAAGAAGGTGTGCAGCCGGCTGTGAAAGAGTCTTTCATGAAAGCCTACTTTGAAGAAGGCATTGATTTAACAAAAAGAGAAAATCTGATTGATGTGGCCGCCAAAGCGGGATTGAATGCAGCTCGTGTTTCTTCTCTTCTTAATTCAGATGAAGGACTTGCCGAAGTTGAGTTGGAAGAAAAGATAAATTACCAACGTGGCATCAGTGGAGTTCCGTACTACATCATCAACAACAAATATGGTGTTTCGGGTGCACAGCCCACCGAAGTATTTGTTCAGGCATTAAGGGAGATTGCGAAAGAACCTGTTCAACAGTAAGACTTATTTTTTTTGAAAGTCAGCGTCCCGAATGATGGACGTCCAGATACTTAACTTTCCATCGTCCATTCTCGTCCAGATGGGAGTGATGATACCCTTGTAGGCGGCAATGTGATTGTGCTCTGGAGAAAAACCCGGACCGGGTATAAAAGAACTCTCGCTCACCTTTGCTTCGTTGAAGGTACTGCCGCCATCAGCAGAGTAGGCGAGGTACACATCCGTTTCACCGCCAGTGCTATTTCTCTGATCATAATACATGATGTAGATGTATCCCGTTACCTGATCAACCGTCATGGATGGTAAAAATTGTTGCTTTCCGGCACCGTCTTTATTGACACGCAAAACTTGCGTCCAGTTGTCACCGCCATTTCCAGTTCGCATGAACCAGATGTCACTATCATTTTTTCCGTTGCGTTGGTCGGCCCACACCAGGTACATGCTGCTGGAGTAGCGACTTAAACTATTGTCAATCGTTAACATCGGCAAACCGTTTGAGTGACCTATTCCGGGTATCTCAAGATTCCAGCCTTCCGGTTGATGCGTTACCACGATGTCATTATTCAGCCACGTTCTCGCATTATCATACGAGCGATCAAAATAGATGGTGCCGCGGTTAGACCACGCGACAAATAATTTTCCTTTCGCATCAATGGCGATACTTGCGCCCATGGCGGTATCATCGCCCCATTGACAGTCGCCTGGCACTTGATTAATCTGAACAGGCTTGGTCCATTTTTTTCCATCACTGTCAGAAACGCTTAACAATATATTGGAATGATCGGATGTATCAGAAGACTGATATTTATCAAACTGCGTCCACGTAACGTAGATATCCTGTTTCTTATAGGCAAGAGAAGCCGATGGATGATATTGAATTTTTGGTGCGTTAACACCCAGCGGCTCGCTGCCTTTCCAGGTTGCGCCATCATCCGCTGTTTTTTGTAAGGCAATTCCATTCATCCAGGTGTCTCCGGACTTTCCTTTGCCACTGGGATCAGTTAAATGCAGAAGATACTCGTCTCCCTTGTGGTTGGAAACCAACGTTGGATAACCAGCAAGCCCGAGTGGTGATTGAATTTTTGTCTCGGACCAGGTAAGTCCACCGTCTTTGGTGATCATTAATTTGTCGGGGGCAATGGCGGCAATAATGTTTTCCGGATTTTTTTTATTGAGCGTGATAGAAGGACCGAAAGGTGACTCCAAATCATTTGGCAAGTCAGCGAGTTTAATATTCTTAAATTGAGCCGAAACACTACAGACTATGATACAAAGTGGTATCGTGAATGCTAATCTTTTCATATCCGCAAAATAACCTTTCAATCTCATAAGTATTTTGAGTTTTTCAAAATTTCCGCCCAATGCAAGTAACCGGCAGCTGTCAAATGAACGCCATCATAGGAATACTTCTCGTCCAGTTGACGCACAGAATTGGTAAACTGATTGGACAAATCTACATAGGTATAACCAAAGTGTTTGCTTAATTTTTTCAACTGCAGATTAATGGCGGTGATGTGTTCGGTCTGGTCGTACTTTTTAGGAAATTCTTTTACCGCTGAGTTGATCGGTAAAATACTCAGAATGAACAGCTGAGTAGACGATGTACCTGACTTCAGAGTTCTAACAGCCGTAATGATATTTTGCAACACTACTTCTTCGGGTATGCCCTTCGCGAGATCTTCTAGGCCAATCAGTAAAAATAGTTTTGAAGGTTTGTGTTGAACAACTTCTCCCAACCTGTTCAGCACGCCAAAGGTGATGTCTCCGTTGATACCGCGATTGATGACGGTCGAATCTTTTAAAATCTTTTTCCAGTTGGCGCCTTCCGTAAATCCATCCCCCAACAGAACAACCTTGCCAGTTACTAGTTTTTCTTTTTTGAACGTTGCTATTCTTTCTGTGTAGTGTTTCGGTAATGCCGGTATCGTGTCCCACGTTCGTTGCGCAACAGCGCAATTCATCGTCAACAGAACTAACACTACTGTGAAGCCGATGGCATGCGTAGTTTCGAAACGCAGATCAATTTTATTTCTTCGTCTCAATTTTTGCATTCATTTTTTCTCCCCCACCAATTTCAACAACTGATGATCCGTATACGCGGATCGTAGACTTGATAAAATCCTCTTCGTTGGCTTTATAAATATTGTCAACGTATTTCTGTGGATTGCGATCAATGTAAGGGAACCACGTGCTGTGAATCTGCACCATGATGCGGTGACCTTTCTTAAACGTGTGAAGAACATCCTGCAAAGCGAACGATACATCGGTGATCTCGTTTGACTTGAACGGCTCAGGTTTTTCGAAGCTGTTTCTGAATCGACCACGGAAAACCTCATGACGAACGAGTTGTTGATAACCTGCCATGATAATGTTAGAAGGATTGCGTTTTTCCTGAGGCATATCATCGGGGTAAACATCGATGAGCTTCACAACAAAGTCAGCATCTGTGCCGGTCATAGATACTTTAAGCTTTGCCATGATTTCTCCAGCCAATGTCACATTGTCGGTCAGCGGATCTGTTTCAAATGTGATCACATCGGGCCGGGTAGAGGCAGCGCGCTGATCGTCAGACATGAATCGTCTCGGTGTGAAAATGAGTCCTTCTGTTTGCGATGTGTACGGAACGGGTTTATTAGGATCACTGATGTATTCGAACACAGCTTCTTGTTTGGTCGGTTGATTCACCGATAGCTTTCCGTTTTCGCCAAAGTAAAGTTTAGCGGATGGAATTTCCTTCGGAGGCCACTCGGTAAATTGTCTCCATTGTTTAAGACCGCAGTCAAACATATACGCTTCAGGAAGCGCAGCTTGTGCACCATCTTTCAGGTTGGCGTTAAAAAATTTCCGTTCAATTTCGCGCTGATAAAAGGTGGAGATGCTATCGCCAAAATAAATATGGTTCACCATCTGAAATCCTCTTTCCCTCGCCCAGTCACCATGACTCCATGGCCCCATCACAATCGTGTTGGTGGCTGTTGGACTTGACGACTCAATCTTCTTATAAATATTGAGCGGGCCATACAGATCTTCCGCATCAAACCATCCGCCCACCGTCATCACCGAATGTTTCACGTTGTTGAGATGCGGAATTAAATTCCGACTTTGCCAGAACTCGTCATAATTGGGGTGATCAATAATTTGTTGCCAGAAGAAATTATCCTTGTGATATTTTTCCGTCACATTTTTTAACGGCCCCAGTTTAAGATTAAAATCGTATCCGTCTTTTGCCGGCTGCGCATAGAACCTCATGATTTTATCATCATACCAGCTTTCCGTGGTGGGCTTATCTTTTTGGTAGCCAAACACCGCGAACGCTGCGGTATAACTTTGCAAGTAAGCGCCCATGTGATGGAAGTCGTCAAAAAAGAAATCAGAGATGGGAGCTTGCGGTGAAGACGCTTTCAAAGCCGGGTGAGCATCGGGAATGCCGGCAGCCGTATAGTGACCGGGATAGGAAATTCCCCACATACCTACACGCCCATTATTTCCTTTTGCATTCTTAATCAGCCAGTCGATGGTATCCCATGTATCTGACGATTCATCTATGGCCGTTTTGTTTTTGCGGTCGTTGCCGGGAATATTGGGGCGCATGTTATCAAACGTTCCTTCCGACATCCAGCGACCACGCACGTCCTGATAAACAAAAATGTAACCATCGTGCATCAGATATTTCGATGGCCCGAGTGACTTCTCGTATTTATCGGCACCATACGGTTCAATGCTGTAGCATGTGCGCTGCATCATGATCGGATACGTTTTTGACTTATCTTTTGGTGTGTAGATGGCGGTAAATAATTTGATACCATCGCGCATCGGAATCTGCACTTCGGTTTTGTCGTAATGCTGACGCACATAAGCCGAGTCGGCATTCTGAGCAACACCAGTTGCTGCAACCACCAACATTAATAGGAGAGCGGATAAGTATTTCATGGCTGTTTTAATTAGGCAGAAAAGTAAGCATCTCAAGGCCCATTCCCAATGATTATTTGATCAAACGGTAACACGAAATAAGCAGAAGAACCTTATTTTTGGCCGAATGAAAAAAGTACTGCTTGCTATCATCATTTGTTCTGCCGTGCAAATCACCTTTGCACAAAATCAGATAACGAAAATTGCCTTTGGTTCGTGTAGTGAAGAAGAAACAAAAGAGCAAATGTGGTCGGATATTGTTGCGCAATCGCCACAGCTATGGGTTTGGCTCGGTGATAATATCTATGCCGATACCCACGACATGAAGTTTCTGCGCGCGCAGTATCAAAAGCAAAAAGACAATGCGGATTATCAAAAACTGATCGCCACTTGTCCAGTCATTGGCACCTGGGATGATCACGATTACGGAATAAATGATTCGGGAAAGAATTATTCGCGCAAGAAGGAAAGCAAGGAAGAGATGCTCCGCTTTCTGGATGTGCCCGCCAATGATCCGGTCCGCAAACATGAAGGCGTTTATAGCGCACATACCTATGGTTCTGGATCGAAGAAAGTAAAGATTTTGTTGTTGGATACGCGCTACTTCCGCGACACAGTTTTAAAATCGAATGACCCGAAGAAACGATACCAGGCAAATCTAACAGGTGATATATTAGGAGAGGCGCAATGGACGTGGTTGGAGAATGAATTAAAAAATTCGGATGCGGCTGTTCATGTTATCGGATCAAGCATTCAATTTGTGGCCGAAGATCATGGCTATGAAAAGTGGGCAAACTTTCCACAAGCGCGTAAACGAATGATTGAATTATTAGGCCGCGTTAAGCCTAAGAATTCGATCATCATCTCAGGCGATCGACATATTGCCGAAATCAGCAAAATGAAAATTCCCGGTTTGCCGTATGAACTTTATGATTTCACCTCTAGTGGATTGACGCACACCTGGTCGGATACCGGCATGGATTCAGAAATGAATTCTCATCGCGTGGGCGATTTAATCATTCAAAAAACATTTGGCATGCTGCTCATAGATTGGACAGGCAGTCAACCGAGTGTGAAACTTCAGGTGCGCGGTTATAAAAATGCACTATATGAGGAGCAGATCGTCCGGTTTGACTCCGTGAAATAAACGCCACGTAACTATCCATTGAATTTATTTTATCATATTACGATGAAATGAGTTCCACTAATCGCTACACACTTTCGGTTGCCATCGCGCTGGTCATTGCCAACATGATCGGCACGGGTGTGTTCACCTCGTTGGGCTATCAGGTTGGGCCGATTCCTTCCGGTTTTGCGATTCTTACGCTGTGGTTTATCGGGGGCATCATTGCGTTGTCAGGAGCTTTTACGTACGCAGAGCTTTCCACCACGCTGAAGCGATCAGGTGGTGAATATTTATACCTCAGCGAAATTTTTCATCCGGCACTTGGGTTTGTCAGCGGGTGGATGAGTGCTGTGGTTGGTTTTGCTGGCGCTATTTCGGCTGTGGCCATCGCGATAGGAGAGTACTCACAAGATGTGTTGGGTATGCCAACAAAAATTGTGGCGGTAACAGCCATTGTCGTAGTCTCCACTATTCACTGGTTTGGCGTGAAGACGGGAGGCCTTGCGCAGACCATTCTCACCACCATTAAGCTTTCACTCATTGCTTTTTTTTGCTTCGCTCCTTTTTTTGTTTCGGGCTCAAGTGTTTCGGGAATTTCATTCATGCCGGGCCCTGGCGATTGGAGTTTGATCATCAGTCCAGGCTTTGCTGTGTCGCTGGTGTTTGTGGTGTATGCTTACACCGGTTGGAATGCCGCAGCGTATATCGCTGGCAATCTTGAAAATCCTGGCCGCAACCTGCCGCTGTCCTTGATTGCAGGCACTTCCATTGTTGCGTTGGTTTACCTTGCGCTCAATGGAATGTTTCTCTACTCAGCTACGTTTGCCGAACTCAATGGCCAAAGCGATATCGGCAATGTGGTGGCACAAAAATTATTTGGTGAGCGGGCGGGCATGTTGTTTTCGGGTCTGTTTAGTTTCGCGCTGCTGTCAACGCTGAGTGCCATGACCATTGCAGGGCCGCGCGTAACGGAGGCGATGGGTGATGATTATCCGTTATTGAAAAATTTTTCGGTTAAGAATAAATTTGATATGCCGTATGTGGCCATTCTCACACAAGCAGGCTGGTCTATCTTTTTGGTGATGGTGAGTTCGTTCAAGGAAATCATTCAATACATATCCGTAAGCCTTTCTATCTTCTCCATGCTCACGGTGATAGGCGTGTTTTTTCTTCGAAGGAAATACACGAAAGAACAGCGGCCGTACAGCATGCCATTTTATCCATTGCCTCCCATTATTTTTACCTTGTGCACATGTTGGATGATTGGGTACATGACCAATGACGATCCGTACATACTTTTGTATTCCTGCCTGACGATGGTTCCGGGCTTAATTTTATATTTCGTTGCATCAAAAAAGAAAGATCATGTTGATCACAAAGCATAACGCACTTGTTGTTGTCAGTTCCCTGTTTATTTTTTCATGTTCGTCTCGTCAGGAGCAGTCCGGAAAAGAGGTTATAGATTCTTTGACAGTAGCAGACACCGTAGCAGTTGCACCCGACACGCTTCAGCCGGAAACGAAGATCATTTATAAAGACAGTCTGCTGGATAACGAAGCGCGATTCATTGCCGGATTACAACAGGAAGATTCAACGTCTTCTTTTTTTAATTTAGAATCCGATCACTATTGGAAGGAATATAGAACTTCCATGGATTCAAACTGGAACAAGATGTATCGCGATCGTTTGGCCAAGATTAAAAACTGGCAAGCGGAAACATTTTCACCTTCAATCAGCGACACGCTTCCGGTTTTTTATCCGTTCTCGGGTCCGGACTTTCTTCACGCGTATTATTTGTATCCCCACGCAAGTGAATATGTACTGGCTGCACTGGAACCCATTGTGGAAATTCCACCGCTAGACTCATTGGAGATAAAAGAACGCGATCAGTTTTTGGATAGCCTGGGAAACTCGCTGCGGGATATTTTTAAGAAAAGCTATTTCATCACCACGCACATGCGAAAGGATTTAAAGCAAATCAAAGGCGTGTTGCCCCCGTTGTTTTTCTTTTTAGAACGATCAGGACATGAGTTGCTGGATATGAAATTTATCACACTTGACTCGGCAGGAGTAGAAAAGGAAGTGGAACCCAAAAAGCTTCATTGGGAAAAAACACCCGCTGTGAAGATCACCTTCAGAAACAGAGATGATCAGCAAATCAAAAATCTGTACTACTTCAACATCAGCATTTCCAATTCGGGCATTGTGGACCGGCCGGAGTTTGAAAAGTTTGTGGCGGGCAAGGCACCTTTCAATACGTTTGTAAAGTCTGCCTCGTATCTCATGCACAATACTCCGTTCACCAAAATCAAATCACTTATCCTAGCTAACTCGCAAAGTCTATTTCAGGATGATACCGGGATTCCCTATCGTGATCTGCGAACACAATTGAATCTTAGTCTGCAATTGTATGGCGATTATACTAAGCCGGTGAAAGACTTTGGTGATGAAAAATTCCAGCCCGATCTTGACTCGGCTTATAAGTCGAATAAAAATCGTGAGACACTTCCGTTCTCACTCGGCTATCATTGGGGCAGCAAAAAGCAGAACTACATGCTGGCGAAGAAGGCTGTGCTGGAGAAGGTGAAGTGAGGATGACGATTATTCTACCAAAGTCTTTTGTTGGCGTTTCATTTATGATTTCTTCTTGACGTCCTCCCAATCGATAAGATTGTTGTCATCTTTGGATTTTTCGTACGACAGGTAGACTTCTTTCTTTTGGTCTTCGGTTAAGGTTTTCCAAATTTGCCCTTCTGAGGAATTCTCTTTTTGTTTTAGGAAATCATAAACCGTTCTAAGCAATTGTTCATTGTCAATCTTGTCGAGAATCTTGTGAAGACTTGATTTTAATTCAACGGTTCCTGCGGCCATGTCCTTATTCATTTAACCAATTTAAGATATTTTATCGAACTGGAGTTGGCGAAGGCATCGAAGCAAAACACGTGTTGACGAAGGAAGACAGTAATGGGGTGAGTATTTTTGAATTCTATGCGATATGACTGTCTATTAATGCCTTGTAGTTTTCTTTACTGATCTGCATACTATAATGCGGCAATTTGATGATTTGATATTTTTCTTTGAAATTCCTCTGGAGAATGTTATAGGAGTCATTTCCAAATGCAATGACTAATGGATTGACGGCTCCTAGGTCCTTCAGTTCTTGTTCAAAAATCTCAATATTCTTTTTTTCAAAATCTTCATTATGTTTTAAAAAAGAGACAACATTTCCAGAAACGACTTGCTCAAAATCCTTTATTATGTCAGTCATATAGGCTCCTGAAATTTTTGAGCCTTTAAGTGCGTAACGGATTTTATAGTCTTGGGATTGAGGCCTGTCGTCATGGAAGTTCCCAAATACTTTTTCAACTCTTCTTGAAATATTTAAACCGCAAAGTATGATATGCGGATTTAGCTCATTAACAATATTTGGATTGGTGGCTATATTGAACATTCGGATATCTCCAATATTAGACTTTGGTTTTTCTGCAGCTTCAGCCCAAAGCGCCCAACTTGCATAGTGTCCGTATTTATTTTCAATAGTCCGATATCTATCGCTTGACAGCATGCGTTCTAAAATCGAAGCTAGTAAGTTCGAATATTCAATGGATGTTAAAACGTCACACTCACCGTCATCTCTTCTCCCTTTCTCTTCAACTTAACGGGCACGGTCTGGCCTTTTTCAAACTTACCAAGTGCTTCCATATAGCCTTGCATGTCTTTGATCGGAAGGTCACCAATTTGAGTAATGATGTCACCCGTCAGGATTCCTGCTTTCTGTGCGGGCTTGCCATCGGTTACACCGTCTACCTGAAGACCTTCTGCGCTTGACGTGTAGCTTGGCATCACGCCCATGGTTACTTTGAAGCTGCGCGCAGAACTCATCGATTTATTTTTGGTAGTCAGGAATGCCAGTTTAGGTTGGTTGTCCAGCTGATCGATTAACTTGATCATGAGCTTTAACACTTCTGCTTCTCCGGCTGTGTTGATCTTATCCGCATCGTCTGATGGTTTATGGTAATCCGAGTGTGATCCTGTAAAGAAGTGCAACACGGGAATATTTTTCAGATAGAACGATGTGTGATCGGATGGACCAACTCCGGCTGAGTCTGTTTTTATTTTCAACGCATCGGTGGACAAGCTCTTCAACAGATTTTCCCAAACCGGACTTGTGCCGGTACCGCTTACGGCCAGGCCATTCGTAGAAGGATCAAGTCTTCCAATCATATCCATGTTCAGCATGTAGTTGACATGACTCAAATCAATTGTTGGATGTTCGGTGAAGTATTTTGATCCAAACAGTCCAAGCTCTTCGCCACTGAAGCAGATGAATAGAAAATTGTATTTCTCTTTTTTCTTGTTGTCTTTGAAATAGCGTGCCAGCTCAAGCACACCTGCCACACCGGAAGCATTGTCATCGGCACCGTTGTGAATTTTTCCCTGCGGATTTGCATCCAACGAACTTCCCTGATTGCCATTGCCGAGGTGATCATAGTGTGCTCCGATCACGATTGTGTTTTCACTTTTGTTGTCGAGGTAGCCGATAATGTTTGCAGCTTTTCCTTCTTCACCCGTTCCATGCGTGCCTCCTTTGAAAGGAAAAGTTTGGGTATACGTGGAACCATCACCCTTTGGTTGAAGGCCCAGCTTTTTAAAACCGGCTTCGATATAGGCAGCGGCCATCTTTTCGCCTTCGGTGCCTGTGCCACGGCCTTGCATCGCATCGCTCGACAACGTTTCGATGTGGGTCTTGATTTTTTGCTGATCAATTTGCTGAGCATGGCAGCCCATGCCGATAATCGCAGTCGTCAAAAGAAGTAAGCCGGTTTTCATAGTTTCGTTTGTTTATTAAAGAGCCGCAATTTAATTTTTATCTGGAATCCGAATGACTATTTTTGATAAAACAAATTTGTTATGGCTGCTCTGAAAATTGTTTTGCTTACGGACTTTTCGCCATTGTCGAAAGTTGCTATTCAGTATGCGATGAAAATGGCTTCTAAATTGGATATTGAATTCACCATACTCAATGGCGTGCGCGTTGATGGCGTGCCGAAATCCAATTTAAATTGGAAACGAATTGAAAAAAGTTTAATGGCTGCCGCAACGGAAGAAGGTGAGAAGTTAGTGCAGGAATTGAAGCAGAAGGTGAATGCACCTATCACGTTTAAAGCGGTGAGCGCGCATACCATAGCAGACATGGTCACGCGCTATGTTCAAAAAAATTATACGAGCCTGGTGATCATGGGGAGCCAGGGTGCAAGCTCCTTGAAGAAGTTCAGATTGGGCGGCACTGCTGTGTCGGTGATTGATTCTGTTCACGCACCTGTTTTGGCAATACCCAGGTTGGCGGAGTTTAAAAACTTTAAGCATGTGGTGTACGCATCTGATCTGAAGGATCCCAAGAAGGAATTGGATATTTTGATTCCGTTTGCTAAAATTTTTGATGCCAACATTCACATGGTTCATGTGGTGGCTGCCATCGATAAAAAGGTGGAGACGGAGCGAAAAAATATGGAGACACTGATCAGCAAGACAGACTACAAGAAAATTGATTTCAAATTATTGATCGATGAGGATGTGGCTGGCGCGATTGATCAATATATCAAAGAAACGAAAGCAGACTTGCTCACCACGTTTACGCACGAGCTGAGTCTATATGAAAAATTATTTGGTTTGAGTGTTACACGCAAACTAGCGTATCAGGGAAGCATTCCATTGCTGGCCTTTAAGAGAAAGGAGTGATTGTGAAAAGCAACATCTTGGTGGTTTGAAATTTTGCTCTTGAACCACCAAGACACCACGTTCACGGAGAAACACGAAGTTTAAAAATCTATTCTAACCTCTGTCTTCTAACTTCTGAATTCTTTTTTAAAACTCCGCATTTCCCGGGAACCTCGGGAACGGAATCACATCGCGAATGTTGGTCATACCCGTAACGAACAACATTAATCGTTCGAAGCCAAGACCAAAGCCACTGTGAGGAGCAGAGCCAAACTTGCGAAGATCCATATACCACCAGAGGTCTTTTTCCGGTAAGTTTAATTCCTGAATTCTTTTCAATAACCTTTCATAACGTTCTTCACGCTGCGAGCCTCCAATGATTTCGCCTATGCCGGGGAATAAAACATCCATCGCGGCAACGGTTTTATCATCTTCGTTTTGGCGCATATAAAATGCTTTGATCTCTTTCGGATAGTTGTAGAGGATGACCGGCTTCTTGAAATGCTTTTCCACAAGATAGCGCTCGTGTTCTGATTGTAAATCAACGCCCCAGTTTTCGATCAGGTATTTGAATTTCTTTTTCTTGTTGGGGTTTGAGTTCTTCAGAATGTCGATGGCTTCTGTGTAACTCAGTTTTTGGAATTCATTTTCGGTTACAAACTTCAAACGTTCCAATAAACCCAATTCACTGCGTTGGTCTTGTGGCTTAGCGGCCTCTTCTTCTTGCGCTCGTTTATCCAAAAACTCCAGATCATCCGCGCAATTCTCCAACGCATACCGCACCAGGTATTGCAAAAGGTCGGTCGCTAATTTCATGTTGTCCTGAATGTCGTAGAAGGCCATCTCAGGTTCTATCATCCAAAACTCTGCAAGATGTCGGGTAGTGTTTGAGTTCTCAGCACGGAACGTTGGACCAAAGGTATAGATCTCACTCAATGCCAATGCATACGTTTCTCCTTCGAGTTGTCCAGACACCGTGAGGTTTGTTTCCCTGCCAAAGAAATCTTCTTTGTGATTGATGTGGCCATGTTCATCCAACGGAGGTTTGGTGGCATCCAGTGTTGTCACTCTGAACATCGCGCCAGCGCCCTCTGCATCTGAGCCGGTGATTATAGGTGTATGAATGTAGTTGAAGCCGCGTTCGTTGAAAAACTTGTGAATGGCAAAAGCCATCGCATGACGCAGACGCATCACTGCGCCAAAGGTGTTGGTGCGCGAGCGCAAGTGAGCAATCTCCCGCAGATACTCTAGACTTGGCCGGTTCTTCAATTGTAATGGATACTTCTCCGCATCGCAGTCGCCCAGTATTTCAAGTTCTTTTACTTTCACTTCCACGGCTTGTCCTTTGCCAAGGGAAGCAATCAACTCACCCGTTACCGACAAACATGCGCCAGTCGTAATTCTCTTCAACGTGTTTTCATCCAGCGAATTCAATTCAACAACCGCCTGAAGATTTTGAATGGTTGATCCATCGTTGATGGCGATGAATTGGCTGTTGCGAAAAGTGCGCACCCATCCTTGTACAACTACAGTTTGTCCGGCTGGACTCGTTAGGAGAAGTTCTTTGATCTTGGTTCGTTTCATATCAGTTTCAAGCGGCAATTGGTACAAACACAAAAGCGGCTGATCGCAGCCGCTTTTGTGAGTTTATCTGGTGAGCCTGCAGGGATTCAAACCCCGAGTCTTCTGATCCGTAGTCAGATGCTTTATTCAGTTAAGCTACAGGCCCATGGTTTTTTCAAACTTTTCTGATGAAATATTCATCTCAGCAGTGCGTTTGTTAAAACAGTCCGCAAATCTAAAAGAATAAATTCACTCAGCAAAAGGGACTTTTGGCCACTGCCAACAAAACACCTATTTTTGGAGCTTTTAAAATAAACAATTGATCATGAGCCGTAGTTTTTTAGTGTTGTTCTCTCTTGTTTTCTTCTCTTTTTCCCTGATCGCACAAGAAAAACCAAAAAAAGCGGCCCGACCCAATATTCCGGGTTCATTCATGATCGACTTCGGTTTTAACCGCGCACTTAACAAGGCGGCCAACTTTAAGCAAGGCTTTTTCGGTTCCCGTACGTTGAATTTATATTACCAATATCCCATTCGTTTTGGACGCTCTAAGTTCAGTTTTAATCCTGGCGTTGGTGCCAGCATGGAGCGATGGAAGTTCACGAATGGTTACGTTCTTGCCGACACGACCAAAGATTCACAGGAAAATTTTCTATTGTATCCGGGCCGCACTTTTTTTAAAGGTGTGAAGCGGTCTATGCTGGTTGCCAACTATGTAGAGGTACCGCTTGAGTTCAGATTTGACACCACACCGGAAGACCTTGGCCGTAGTTTTAATGTGGCCATCGGTGGCCGCATTGGATATCTATTTGATTCCAAGATGAAGGTAAAGTATCACACGGACGGTCAGAACAAAATCTTAAAAGACAAGCAAGACCTTGGCCTCACACAAATTCGATACGGAGTTTATACGCGCATCGGTGTGGGAGCCTTTAATGTTTTTTGCTTTTATAATTTGACTCCTTTGTTTGCGAAGGATAAAGGCCCGCTTCAATCGACCACCGATGTTGCTCATACCACGATGAGTAGCTTCACCGCTGGTATCTCGATTAACGGATTCTAAAAGAAATTTTATCGGCTGTTATCTTCCCAAAAAAGCCGGCTTTCTTTTTTCAAGAAAAGCAGCAACTCCTTCTTTGTAATCGTGCGTACTGCCTGCAATCTCCTGGCAATAGGCTTCGTATTCCAGCACATCGTCCAAAGATGAAGTGGAAGACTTGTTCAACATTTTTTTGATGATGCCAATTGATCGGGTGGGAGCATTGGCGAAATAATCTGTGTACTCTTTTATGGCAGCGTCCAGTTGATTGGCGGCTACCACTTTGTTGACCAATCCAAGTTCGAGTGCTTCTTTGGCTTTCACACGGCTGCCCATGCTACACAATTCAAATGCTTTTGCCATGCCCACGAGTCTAGGTAAGAAATAAGCGGATCCGGAATCGGGCACCAGCCCAATGTTGATGAATACTTCAATCAACGTTGCCTCTTCCGATGCTACAATCATATCGCACGCAAGTGCCAGTGAACAACCAGCGCCTGCTGCCACGCCATTGAGTCTGCATACGATTGGCTTGGGTAAATTTCGCATCGCCCGAATAATAGGATTATATCTTTTGGTAAGAGAATCCAGAAAAGAACGTTTCTCTTCCGTGGAGGCCGCTTTCAAATCCTGACCCGAGCAAAATGCTTTGCCTTCGCCTGTTAGTACCACTACCCTGACCTGCTCATCTTTAGCCACCGCTTTTAGTGCGTCTTGCAGTTCATACGTAATGCCATCATTCAATGCGTTGTATACTTCGGGGCGATTGAGCGTGATGGTGGCTACACCATCTTTTACTTCGTACTTCAGGAATTGAAAATTCATAGCAGGAATTGTTTAGAGCAAAAGCAATTTACAAAAATGAATGATTGTAATGAGTTAGAATAACAGCACGATTCCGCCAAAGCCAACGGCAAATCCCACCAGGCTTCCGGTAAGCACTTCGCGCGGAGTATGCGCGTTCAACATCAACCGGGATGACATCACCAGACCTGCGATTACAATCAGCACAACGGTTGGCACCAATAAAATTCCGTTCGAAATTTTGTTAAGCGGCAACAGCAGACCAATGATGCCCCAGATGGCTGCGCTGTGGATGCTGACCTTGTAAAACAGGGTGATCACCGCGGTAATCACAACCATGGCGCTGATGATGATCATGATGCTGGTAAGGCTCGGCACATTGACTTTCCAGTAAAAAAGAAAGGTGACGACACAATATAATATAGAGATGAAAAGAAACGGTAACGTCCGTTGCTTGCGCTCGGGCATGGCCAGGTTTTCAACCGTTCCGGTTATTTTAAAGAAAATGAAATTGATAGCCGGAAGAACAAACGTCATTAAAAAAATGAGGCCAATAAAACTTAGTGATGGGCGAACAGGCTGTAGAATAATGGGTAAATAAAAAGCGAGCAGTAAAAAAAGATAGGTGGTCATCAACAACGGATGAAACACAATTGAAATAACCTTGGCCAGTCCCCTCACGTGCTATAGTTCTTTTCGTAGCCGCGCCACCGGTATGTTCAATTGTTCGCGATACTTGGCTACTGTGCGCCTGGCGATGTTGTATCCTTTTTGATTCAGCAAGTCTTCCAGCTTATCATCCGAAAGTGGTTTGCCTTTGTCTTCTGCTTCGATTAAGTCTTTGATGATTTGTTTTACTTCGCGGCTGCTCACTTCTTCACCAGAGTCAGTAGCGATTCCTTCCGAGAAGAAATATTTTAAGGGAAAAACTCCAAAGTCGGTTTGAACAGTTTTGCTGCTGGCCACACGACTCACCGTTGAGATATCCATGTTAATCATCTCGGCAATGTTTTTCAGGATCATTGGCTTGAGCTTGGTCTCATCGCCCTCCAGAAAATATTCGTATTGAAAATCAACGATGGCGCGCATCGTGCGCAACAATGTTTGCTGACGTTGCTTGATGGCATCGATAAACCATTTGGCGGCATCGAGCTTTTGTTTGACGAAGGTAACGGCCTCTTTTAGTTTCTTATCTTTCTTGTCGCCCTTGTCGTAGGCCTTAAACATTTCGGTGTACGACCTGCTGATGCGAAGCTCGGGTGCGTTGCGCGAGTTTAACGCCAGGTCCAGTTTGCCGTTGTTGTTAGTGAGTATGAAATCCGGAATGACATATTGATTTTTTACCATGCCCGAACTCACTTCACCGCCTGGCTTGGGATTGAGACGCACGATTAACTCAATGGCGTCTTTGATATATTCCTCGTCATCGAGGTCGAGCTTCTTTAATATTTTGGCGTAATGCTTCTTGGTAAACTCATCGTAGCACTCGTTGAGGATACGTTTGCCGACAATCACGTCCACATCCTGTCCGTCATCCATGCGCTCCAGTTGAAGTAACAGACATTCCTGTAAGTTACGCGCAGCAATTCCGGCCGGATCAAAATTTTGAATCTTCTTCAGAATTTCTTCTACTTCAGCCAGATTGGTATCTACGCTTTGCGCGAATGCCAGATCGTTGACGATGGATTCCAAATCTCTTCGGATATAGCCATCACCTTCAATACTTCCGATCAGTTGCTTCCCGATGATGAGTTGACGATCGTTTAATCCCAGAAATCCGAGTTGGGTCATTAAGGTTTCATGCAGAGAAGTGGCCGTTGGAACCGGCATCTCACGATCTTCCTCATCGTCATCGTCATCTGTCTGGGTCTTGTAGCTATTGTAATCGTCATCCTGGAGATAATCCTTGATGTCGATCTCATCATCTTTGGAAGTTTCGGTTTCTTCTTCCTGCGAAGGTTCCTCAGCGGTGGGCTCTTCATCCGGAGAGTTTTCATCCTGCGATGATTCTTCGGGTGCGCCTTCTTCAAGAGTTGGGTTTAGCTCCAGTTCTTCTTCAATCCGGTTTTCCAACTCGGCTGTTGGCACCTGCAGCAGCTTGATAAACTGTATCTGCTGCGGAGACAACTTTTGTTGAAGACCCTGAAATAAACCTAGTTTCTGCATGAATGATTTTTTCCTGGTGCAAGTTACGTAAAATCATTTATTGAGATAAGATTCTATTGAGTCGCGGTCCAACTTTTATGCTTCGCGATAAAGTACACGAGCGATGCCGATATCAGGATGGATCCTGCAACCGATAGAATGTAGCCCGATGACATAAAAAACTGGAGCCAGCTCAATTGTGTGTTGCCAAATTCTTTAAATAAAAGAACACCAACACTTCCCAGGTACCCAAACGAATCGGCCAGGTAAATTAAAAAGCCAACGGTGCTCACATATTTAAATGTGGCAATGAGGCGATCGAAGAAGATACTATTGAATTGGATGTAGCCAAAATACAATCCCATACCTACCAATATCATCCATGTTGGGGGGCTAATCATTTCGTGCTGATAAGCGAGCGTGCTTAGGCCGACCATGATCATTCCAATGAGCACAATAATGTGATTGACGACCATGGCTTTGAAATTATTCTTGATCACCATCAGACTTGCAATTACGATCAACACCACAATGGCCACGATGGATTCGGTGTAGGTGAAGATGCCGGGCTTATCATAATTCAATGACTTCCAGATTTCTGCCGAAAAGTTGTCGCGGAAGTCGCGGAAGGCCGTGAGCATCATGTAGCTGAGAATCAACAGCACTAAGCCGGGCGCGAATGTCAGTGTATATTGTATGCGTTCTTGCCGCGTCATCGGTTTGCGTTTGGTTCGAAGCGCTTCGTCTTCTGCCGTAGGCGGTGGAATTTTATTCAGCATCCACAGAAAAAGCACCAACGGAGGGAAGAACAGACACGCAGACACAAATGGCATCCAAAATTCCGAGGCGCCCCAAACGATCATGATATAACCTCCAATTGTTTTGGCGAAGCCGGCTGAAAAAATAAAACTGACCGACAAGCTCGCGCCTAATACTTCCGTGAATTTTCTGCCTTCCAGATATCCAAACACCATGCCCCAAACCATGCCGAGCGGCAGTCCATTAAAGAACAAGAAAATAAGATTATAGGGCGAAGGTGTGATGGCGAAGAACAACCACGATAAACTGGCGATACTCACCATCAGCAATATTCCTTTGAAGCGCGAATGTGCGCCCAATTCAGAAACTACTTTGATGCCGATGAATTTGGAGAGCATGTAGCCGAGCACCTGAAAGATGACCATCCATACTTTAAAGTCAACACCGCCCACGCTCATGTTTTCATACGTGGCCACACCAAATGTTTTGCGCAACGAAAAAATGCAGGTGTATAAACAGAAGGCCGATACGGCTGTATATAAAGAGAACCAAAAACCATTGGTGGTTTGAAGCCAGCGTGTGATGGGATGTAGGTTAGTTGAGTTTGACTCCATGCAAATCAAAGCTGACGTTCTGCCAGCTTCCATCCAACAAGATGCGTATTTTTTTGAAACCTATTGACAAAAGTAATTCGGCCGTTTCCGGAAAGTGATTGACAAGGTCATCGGGGTGATGCGCATCGGAGCTGATTGTGACGGGTATGCTTTGTTGATGGATCAGTTCCAGTATCCACGGACTGGGATAAGTTGTTTGTGATTTCTTCTGATAAATGCCCCGCGTATTGACTTCCACAATTGCGCCTGAGTCTTTTATCAGTTTGATGGTTTTGGTTACTTCATCGCGATACCACTTGCTGGATTCATCAAAGTAGGGATAATACGTATTCTGAATTTTTATTTTATCCAGGTGGCCGATGATGGTGGGGCAACTTTTTAAAACCATTTCGCGGGTGAGCTCGAAGTAACGGGCAATCACTGCCTGTATATCTTTTTTAAAAATATGTTCGTAACCCAGCTGAAAAGAAGAATGTGTTCCATCGATTTCCCAGCCGTTTCCTTCCGCAAAGGAATCGACAAAGTGAACGGAACCAATGGTGTAGTCTAACGCTCCTTTAAAATCATCAGGTGAAATTTTTCCCGGAATATAATCTACTTCCAACCCGCTGTAAATTTGAATGGATGAGTTGTTGACTTTTAGCTGATGGATGTCTTCGATATAACTTTTAAGGTTTTCTTTTTTCATGCACCACGGTGAAGCGAACGGAAGAGGCGCATGCGATGAAAACCCCAGGCTGATCAGATTCTGTGAACGGGCAGACGTAACAATATCCGACAAAGAAGATTTGCCATCGCAATAGGTTGAATGTGTATGCAGGTTACTCCACATCGTTATTCAATAATAGAACATGACTACAGTGGCGCGGTAATACGGCAACACATTTTCGATCATGACCATAACTTGTGCATGATAACAATCCACAGACACCTGCAATGAAATTTACTTTTTATCCAATGGTGGCGGGCCATCGGGCAACAACCCTTTGTATACAGCATCGCCTTTCTTCTCTTTAAACTCCGCCTTCACTGCATCAACTTTCTTTGGATCTTCATACAAATCCACCATGGTCATGGCCAATGTTTTGGAGGCATGCAACATACCTTTATGTCCGATGGACATACCACCGCACGCTACCACTGCCCACGAATGCCAGGGTGTGCCGAGCGGAGCAGTTGCTACACTTAAACGAATGGTGGGAACCACCCAACTCACATCACCTACATCTGTCGAACCTCCACCTGCATTGGGGTCCGTTTCTTCCAACGGCTCCACTTTGGTGTGCAATCCTATCTGTGGTTTGCCGGTGCTCTCCTGAATTTTCTTAGCAAAGGCAATCTCATCATTCGTATACGTCATGGGTCCAAGCAAGCCGAGGTTCTTTGTCAACAGATCAGCACCGGTGCGGTTCACTAAGCATTCATAAATTCCAGAGACCAAAGAAATTTTATAATCTACGTTGGCCATGATCGCTGCACCTTCGGCCATCTTCTTCACGCGTGTGTACACTTCTTCCATGCCATCACGCTTGGTGTCGCGCACACGCACCCACAACCGTGAGTAGTCGGGCACCACGTTTACTACTTGTCCGCCATCTTGTATGTGATAGTGGATGCGCACGGTTGGTTTGATATGTTCGCGCAGATAATTAATACCGGTTGTATATAACTCAAGTGCATCCGATGCGCTTCTGCCATTCCACGGATCGGCAGAAGCATGTGCTGCCTGACCATAAAATTCAACCACAAAATCAACCAACGCCAAACCGGTTTGAACTTGCGCTTTGGTTTCAGCACCGGGGTGCCAGTCCATCACCACATCTACACCGTTGAATAAGCCGGCACGAATCATCCACAGTTTGCCAAAGAATTTTTCTTCTGCCGGTGTGCCATAAAATTTAATGGTGCCTTTCAACTTGCCTTGTTCGATCAGTTGCTTGATAGAGATAGCTGCACCAAGACTTGCTGTACCAAAGAGGTTATGCCCGCAGCCATGGCCGGGCTTGCCGGCATGTAACGGATCCTTAGTAGGTACTTTATTTTGTGATAAACCCGGCAGCGCATCAAACTCGCCCAGTATGCCGATGACCGGACTGCCGCTGCCATAGGTGGCAACAAAGGCTGTGGGTATTTCGGCCACACCACGTTCTACTGCAAACCCGTTGGCTTCAGCATAATCGGCCAGGAGTTTGGCGGATTGCACTTCGTTGAAAGCTGTTTCTTCGGCCGCCCAGATGTTGTCGCTGATGGAGATGAGTTGTGCCGATTGGTTGTCGATGGATTGAATGACTGCTTTTTTGCCCGCTGTTAAAACGGGAGTTGGTGTTTTCTTTTGCGCGATGGTTTGGCCGGCCATCACCACCAGTGCGCTGAGTAACGTAATTTTTAAATTCATAGAGCGTAGGTTTTGAAACAGGTGTAGAATGTTTAAGGCAATATAAGATTTTCAGAGAGCCTTAGAAACTGGATTGTGATTGGTATTAAAATAAGCTAGGTAATTGTATATATTAGCTTGTTGGCTGCAAGCCCACCTAGGACAAGATGGACTCCGAACAAAAAGGCAAAGACGGTGAACAATTCATTTATGAACTAGCGACCAGTTCATTCTTGAACTATTGGTGTTTCCCCAATCCTAAAGACGAACTTGGTGACAAAAAAGAGATTTGTGACTTACTTATCCATTTCCAAGACACATTAATATTATGTTGTGTCAAGAATTATGAATTCAAAGGAGCTTATCAAAAGTACTTTAGAAAGGTGATTGAAAAAGATGTCCGACAGTTGTATGGCGCGGAAAGAAAGTTAACGAAATCAACCTATGACATTCAAGTCAAAAACAAAGACGGCAGATATCACATTATAAAACGTGACAAAATCAAACAAATTTATAGAGTAATGATTCACCTTGGTGACAAGGTACATTTCTATCCATTTAATCGAAGCACTCCAGATGAGGCCTTTGTCAACATTTTTGACAAATCATCTTTTCAAAACATCATTCAATTTCTTGATACGATTAAAGACTTGGCGACTTATTTAAAAGCCAGAGAAGAAGCTTTTAAGGACAAAGAGGTTTTAATAATGCCCAGTGAAGAAGAAGAATTCGATGCGGAGACCAGCAAGCAGTTTATGGAATATACAAGAGGAAAGCCTCTCGAAAAAAAACGGATTTTAATTTCAGGAACCGAAAGTGATTTGTTAGCGAACTACATAAAAAACGGTAAGAAGTTCTCAAAACACATTTATTCTGATGAATACCATGGCATGCTTTTTCAAATTGATGGCACATGGGACGACTTCCTATCAAAGGAAGGTGTTAAGAACAAATTTCAGGCAGACAAAGTTAGTTACTTCATTGATGAATTTGTAAAGAGAGAGGTTTTAACCAACCCAGCTCCCCAGAGTATTGAACTTGCCAAAGAGTTATTTTCATTTGATCGATTTTCAAGGAGAGTAATGTCAAAGCAGTTTTTTGACTTTGTAGAAACATATAATAACAATCGAGGCTTCTTCATTGCAAGAAGGTTTGGTGAAATGGACGGAATCGCAATTGCTTTTGTTTTCTATGGAGTAGATGTAACACAGGAGCAAATAAATACCCTTCTACCGATAGTTGTTGATACGTATTCAGTTTACACGAAATACAAGCATAAAAAGATAATCGTCATTGCAACCACAAAGGACTTCAGGCAATTTAAGGCTGGCTTTGAGGACAATATTGAGCCATTTGACAAAGCGACTGAGGAGTCAATTTTAAAGAACATGAAATTATTGAAATGGTTTGAGAATACGACAGAGATAAAATTCCATGAAAAGGAATACCCGGACGACAAAAGAAAATGAAAGAACTACGAAATAGATTCAGCTATGGTGGGTCAGCAGCCAACAAAATGTTTATGCAATGCGGGGGTTCAGTGCAGGTATTAAGAGTAATTTCTTAATTTAGTTCGGTGCCGGGGGACAGGGACGTGCAGGTCGGGCAAAACATTTCGCTGCGCTACATTTTTTTGCCCTCCTATTCCCCGCACTGCATAAACACAAACGTTGTGGTAATTGCCCATTGACGAGGCTCGACAAAAAGAGAATAAATGAAGATTTGGATAAAGTTTTTTATAATAAGTTTAAGTGCATTGACAGCGTTGACATTAGCTTGGACGCTGGTAAGGTGGGACGACCCAAGGTCATTTTATTCAGTCATCTGGGACTATCAAACAGTCAGACTTTACTTCCTCATTTCGGTTTCGACTTTCATAACATTAAACGTTTTCAAACAAATTGAATGGATATTAACAAGGGAATCATCATTCATCTGGGCTAGGAATACCAAAGCAATGTATGCCTATCTTCTGGGAACAGTTATTTACTTTACCCTTGGTTTGTTTGTCTTCGACTTAGCGGCAAGAATAATTGGACTAATTATGCCTATCGCATTGACAATTATTGGTTTCAATTTAAGTAGCATGACAATAACTAAAGAGATGGGCCGGAAAAGATTGCTGATAATGGCAAATATTGCATTGTTGGTATTCTGGTCGATGACAACAATTTACATGACTATCGACCTCGAATACAAGAAGGACTACATTGAAGAGGCAAAGAAAAATTTAACCAAAATTGATACTGAGTTTCTCCAACACGCTGACTCTTTACGAGCAGTTTTTGACAGAAGTAACGGATATAATGTAAAGCAGCTTGATACAAAAACTTTAGAATCACTAGTCATTGGACAATTGCGACTCCATCAAGAATTTCAGGAATTTCGGGACTTTAATGAATACACGAGATACACACACGCTGACTATTTATGGAATTACGGACAGATGATAACAATACTTCAGGTTGGACTATTGTTGGTTATTCTGTTAAACGGCTTGTATTTAATTTACCTAATAAGGGACTCGAAGGTAACTACGGCCAACAAAGTGTATAAAACATAGAGGGGGCCTCAGTGCTGCATTGCAGTTTTCGTTTCTTAGTTTCGTTCGGTGCCGTGAGACAACGTCTTGATAAAAAGAAGAATTGTGGAAGTAGTTTATTCAATTCTTACTTGAATTTGTCGGCCAGCACGCGCGTTGCTCGCTGACGCAAATCATCTAATGAAATAATCGGCACATTCATTTCTTTCGCCAGCTCATCCCATTTGCGCATGAGTATGCTGGTGCCAAACAACGGGTCTTGTTCAAAGTCCATAGCTTCCTGCTCCGTCATTACGCCTCCCTGAAACTCTAAGGTTTTTTTACTGGCTTCGCTAAGCTGATTGTAATAGTCAGGTTTCTTGAACGTGAGATAGCGTTTTGCCTGAACATGATTCTCCACCAGCCTGGCTACCGTTTCCGGGAAACCTTTTTCTCTGAGGTAGTCGGCCCCAATTCGTTCGTGACTCTTCACGCCAAAACCTCCCATGTTATTTTCTTCATGGCTCATCACGCAAATGTGGCCGATGTCATGAAAGAAAGAGGCAAGCACTACTTCGTCATCAAAACCAGAGTCGATTGCCAGCTGCGCAGACTGCGACATGTGCTCCAGTTGTGAAACAGGTTCGCCAATGTAATCGGCACTGCCGTATTTCTCATACAGTTCAAAAACTTCGTTAATAATAGAATCGACCTGGTTGCTCATGTTTTTCATTTAATCAAATCTACGGAAGCGTATTTTCGCGACTATCCATTCTGGTTTACTAAACCGTTAAGTTTTTGAATGCAAAAGTTAAAGGAACGATCATACGGAATGAAGGATAGATTTTTGTGAGTGTTCTACCTTGTCGCAAAAAAGTATATGCAAATAGAATTGGTCGTATTTGATCTGGCGGGCACGACAGTAGAAGACAACAAAGACGTGCAACGTGTGTTAAAAAACACGCTCGCTAATTTTGAGGTGGACATTACCATTGAAGATGCCAACGCTGTGATGGGCATTCCCAAGCCCATCGCCATTGAGCAACTGCTTCGAAAAAAATATTATGGCAACAGAGGTGTGATATCCGAATGGATAAAGGAGATACACGGCATGTTTGTGGCGGAGATGACTCACTTCTACCGAACCGACTTGTCCGTGATTGAAAAGGAAGGAGTGTCGGACACGTTTCGAATTTTACAGGCCAATAATATTAAAGTGGTGGTGGATACCGGTTTTGACCGAATGATCACCAATACATTATTGAAGAGAATGGGCTGGATCAACGATGAGTTGATTGACGGAAGTGTTACCAGCGATGAAGTGCCTCGTGGCCGTCCTTATCCGGATATGATTTTTAGAGCGATGGAGCTTACCGGTGTGCGCGATATTTCTAAAGTTGCTAAAGTAGGAGACACCGTATCTGATCTACAGGAAGGCAATGCCGCTGGCTGCGGGCTGGTGGTGGGTGTTACCACAGGTGCGTTTTCCAAAGAAGAGCTGATGAAAGAAGAACATACTCACCTGATTGAGCAAATTCCCGAGATGCTTCAAATACTCGGATTGAATCAACTGCATGTGGGATAGGTTCTTGCTATGTCATTGAAGGATCTTTGATTAGCATTACTTAATTGTTATCTTCATGTTAGGCAAGCTTAACATGAAGTGAAGACTCTTCTTTTTCTGGTGGCAATTTGTTTCAGCGCGTCAGTTGTTGCTTCTGATGTGTTGAAATGGAATCATGGAGTGATCGTCATGGCCGATGGCGAAGTGCGTCAGGGCGAATTGCTCTTTCAGGTTCCTGAACTCGTTTTATTCAGAGACAACAATGAGGTCTCGGTAATGGCTGCTGGCAAAGTTCAATCATTTCGTTATTACGATGCAGAAGCAAATATCAATCGCAAATTTATTTCACACAGCTCCGGCCGAACGGCTGCGTTTTATGAAGTCGTTATTTGGGGAGAGGTGAGTGTAATCAGAAAGCTTAAGCATCAACTTATTTCAAAACGAAAAAAATCGGACGCAGCTGACTATGATTACTTTGTTAGTCGGCAAGGCAGCATTATTCCGTTGAAAAGATTTGGCCACAATGTGTATCCTGATCTGGTGGCAAAATCGCAGCATCTCAGAAAACTCGTTCGCGAACGAAATCTCAAAACCTATGATCAGGCTGACGCTATTCAGATCGTTCAGCTTTACAACAGAACAACTTATAATGCTTCGATGGCTGGCCTTTGAGTTTTGCTCCAGTATGCATGCTTTCTGTTAAAATAAATCATGGAACCGAGTACGAGGGCACTGCCTGCAATGGAAATGATGTAGCCCGATGAGATAAAGAAATTTAGCCAGCTCAATTTTGCGAAACCAAATTCTTTAAAGAACAGAACACCGATGCTTCCCAGGTAGCCAAAAGAGTCGGCCAGATACATGACAAAGCCTACGGTGCCTACATATTGAAAGGCTGCAATCAATCGCTCAAAGAAAATGCTGTTGAATGGAACATAGCCGAGATAAAGCCCCAGGCCAATCAACACCATCCATTGTGTTGGGCTGATCACATCGTGTTCAAAGAAAAACGTACTGATGCCGATCAACAACATGCCGGCAATCACCACCACATGATTAATCATCAACGCGACTTTATTGTTTTTGATAAACATCAGACAACTCATCGATGCCAGCACAAGTATGGCAACTGGAATTTCGGTGGACACAAAAACTTCGGGCGAGTTGAAGGTTCCAAGCGCTTCCCATACTTCAGCTGAAAAATTGTCGCGGAAGTCGCGGAAAGCGGTGAGCAACATATAAGCAAGGATTAGCAAGATGAGGCCGGGAGCAAACGTGAGCATAAACTTTTTGCGGTCCACGCCATTCATAGCCTGACGCTTCGTGCGAAGTGATTCGTCAAGAGCAGTGGGCGGAGGAAGTTTATCAAGTAACCAAAGAAACAGAAGCAACGGCAGAAAGAATACGGCAGCCGTAACAAACGGCATCCATTTTTCGGCTGTGCCCCAGTCGCGCATGATGTAGGCCCCAACTGTTTTAGCAAAGCCGGCAGAAAAAATAAAACTGACGGAAAGTCCTGCGCCCAGGGCTTCCGTAAATCGTCTTCCTTCCAGGTAACCGAAAATCATTCCCCAAATCATGCCCAGCGGCAATCCATTAAAGAAGAGGAACACTATATTATATGGAGCAGGAACAAGGCCAAACAAAAACCATGAAACGCCCGCGATGGATACCATTGACAAGATTCCGCGGCTCCGCGAATGTGCTTTTAGTTCAGAGATGATTTTGATGCCAATGAATTTTGAAAGCGCATAACCCAACACCTGAAAGATCACCAGCCACACCTTATAGCTGATGCCTAAATAAAACAATCCCTCAAATGTGGCCACTGCAAATGCTTTGCGAAAAGCATAGACACACGTGTATAAGCAGAAGGCTGAACCAGCGGCATACACCGAGAACCATATTCCGTTGGTGTTCGCTAGCCATCGCCTGATGGAAGGAGAGAAGAAAGTTGAGTAGGTAAGGAGTGCGCGCACAGAATGTTTTGTGCGAAGTAAACTTTGCGCTCACTCAACCTGATGAAGGACTAATGATGTTTGCGTTAACGTTCACGAATTTTTATTTAACAGTTAGTTCATCTTTAAACTTTCCGTTTGTGAATCTGAATTTTCTATTTGCGACTTCATCTGTACTTCGCGCTTCTTTCTTCGCAGATGGCGTGCAGGAAGATTGGATCTCTAAAAAGATAATTATGGAACAGGATCATTCAGTGGATATTGCTATTGTTGGTGGAGGCATTGCTGGACTTGCGCATGCGTACATGGCTTTGCGTAAGGGATATCGCGTGGTGCTTTTTGAACGCGAACAGTTTGCAGTCGGTGCGTCTGTTCGCAACTTCGGTATGGTGTGGCCCATCGGTCAGCAGCCGGAAGTGGGTTTGAACTATGCTATGCGAAGCCGTGAACACTGGATTGAACTCTCCAGGCAGGCAGGCTTCTGGCTAAATCAAAATGGTTCTTTGCACTTGGCGTATCATGATGATGAGGAAGCTGTGCTTCGTGAGTTTTTGGACCTTTATAAAAATTCAGGATTTGATTGCGAATGGTTAAGTCCGGAACAAGTTGTTGAGAAATCTCCGGCCGTGAATCAGAGCGGTTTGCGTGGCGGACTTTTCAGCAAGACGGAATGCAATGTTAATCCACGGGAGGCGATCAGAAGAATTCCAAATTATCTTCACGAAAAGTATGGTTTGATTCTTCGCTTTGGCAGACTGGTTCACGAGATCACGCATCCATTTTTGCGCACGCAAGATGAGACCTGGAAGGCTTCTAAAATTTACGTTTGCAGCGGTGCGGATTTTGAAACGTTGTATCCCAACCTTTACGCACAGCAAAACCTGACTAAGTGCAAACTTCAAATGATGAAGGCAATGCCGCGCCAGCCCTTTATTCTCGGGCCTTCACTTTGTGCGGGCCTTACGCTTCGTCACTATGCGGCTTTTTCAAAATGTAAATCGTTGCCAGCGCTTGACAAGCGATACGATGAAATGGAAATTGGTTTTAAAGAACACGGTGCTCATGTTCTTTTGTCACAACATCAGGATGGCGGTTTGATTATAGGCGATTCCCACCATTACTTCAAAACAGTTGAGCCGTTTGATAGCGAAGCGGTGAATCAACTGATCCTCCAATACCTTTCCACTTTTTTTGATATTGAATTTGATATCGTTGAACGCTGGCATGGAGTGTATCCCAAAGTAAACGGAGTCATTCGTCTGGAACTTGAACCAGAGCCTGGTGTTACGATCATTAACGGACTAGGTGGTGCTGGCATGACGCTTTCTTTCGGAATAGCGGAAGAGGTTATCAATAGACTTTGATTTGCCTCGTGTTTAGTTTTTGAATAGCGTTCCGAGAAGAGACCGCGAATGCTAAAAGCTAGCAGCTGGAAGTTTTTTAGCATTGTTAATTCTACGTTACAAACACATTCAATAATTATTTATTCCATCGGCCTCGGGTTAAGTCATCGTTACCTTGTTTAACCCTGTGCTTCTCTTTTCTTAATCGATCAATAATCTTGAGCTACGAGTTTCATCAAACTAGTTTCCAAGTTTTGTGGCGCGTAAAAATTGACGACCATTAAATCAACCACAAACCTTAAACACTTATTATGCAACATTCTTTACTAAAGCAAAACAGCAGGAAAAGTCAACGCCCATTGCGTATGGCGTTTGTCTTTCTCGCAGGGCTTTTGTCAGCGTCAGCTGCATGGGCTCAGATTACGGTATCCGGTAAGGTAACCTCCGGAGAAGACAAGTCACCTTTGCCAGGTGTAAACATTTTGGTGAAAGGAAGTACCAACGGAACCATTTCAGATGTCAATGGTGATTACCGAATCACAACTAAGACAAATGAAGATGTTCTTGTTTTTTCTTTTGTCGGATTCCTCACACAGGAAGTTGGTGTGAGTGGCCGCTCCACAGTGGATATTGTATTAGCATCGGATGCAAAACAATTATCGGAAGTGGTGGTAACAGCTTTGGGTATTGAGAAAGACATGTCGAAGATTGGATACACGGTGCAGAAGGTGCAAGGCAGTGATCTGATCAAAGCGAGAGAACCCAATCCATTAAACTCATTGGTCGGTAAAGTGGCAGGCCTTACCGTTGGTCCGTCTTCAGAAATGTTGGGCAAACCACAGTTAGTGTTGCGCGGTGAGACGGATGTATTGATTGTGATAGATGGTGTGCCAGTAGTGTCAGACACCTGGAACATCAGCTCGGATGATATTGAAACCTATACCGTGTTGAAAGGCCCCAATGCAGCGGCACTCTATGGTTCACGCGGGCGCAACGGTGCAATCATCATCACCACCAAGCGTGGCTCAAAAGACAAACGTGGATTTTCTATAGAGTTCAACTCAAGCACAATGGTTGACAAAGGATTTCTTACTATTCCGGAGGTGCAGAATGAATATGGACCAGGTGAGTACAATGCTTATAAGTTTGGTAACGATCAGTTTGGACAAACTGGCGGCTATAACCAAAATGACTATGATGTGTGGGGACCTAAGTTCAACGGTCAATTGATTTCACAATACGACAGTCCTGTTGATCCTGCAACCGGTATTCGTCAAGGTACACCTTGGGTAGCACGTGGTGTCAATAACTTACAACGTTTCTTGCAAGCAGGTGTGCTGGCAACCAACAATCTTGCGTTCTCATCCAGCAACGACAAGTATGATGTACGTGTTTCTGTTTCGCAGTCGCATCAGCAAGGTATTGTACCTACCACGGAATTGAATATCTCCAACTTCAACGTCTCCACTGGCTACAACCTAACTTCAAAGTTAAGACTGGAGTCAAACATCAACTACAACCGTCAATACACTCCCAACTTTCCAGATGTGAACTACGGCCCTAACAGTATGATCTATAACATTGACATCTGGGCCGGAGCTGATTGGGATATCAACGATTTGAAAAACTATTGGCAACCCGGACAAACCGGAGTGGTGCAACGTAACTATGAATACTATCGCTACAACAATCCGTGGCTGTTGGCTAAAGAATGGACACGTGGTCATTACAAAACAGATGTGTACGGCTACATTGCTTTGAAATATGAGATTGCTCCGTGGTTGAAAGCATCACTTCGCACACAAGTAACCAACTGGAACCTGATGCGCGATGAAAAGTTTCCCTACGGTGCAACGGTGTATGGTCGCGAGAAGAGATTGGGTGATTATCGTGAAGACAGACGTTCGCTCTTCGAAAATAACACCGATGTAGCGTTTGATATCAATAAAAACATTGGCGATAACTTTAACATTTCCGGATTGGTAGGCGGAAACCTGCGCACCTATTCCTTCAATGAAAGTTATGCTACCACGGATTATCTGAACGTACCAGGTGTTTACAACTTCGGCAACTCATTGAATCCCGTGAAGGTGTACAACTATTCGGCACCCATGCAGGTGGCAAGTGCTTACTATTCGCTTGATTTTTCTTACAAGCATTTCCTTACGTTATCGACCACGGGTCGTGTAGATAAGTTTTCAACCTTCTATAAAGGCAACAATACGGGCTTCTATCCGTCAGTAGCGTTGACGACAGTAGTTTCGGACTACATTAAATTCCCGGAAGTGATTTCATTCTTTAAAGTTCGCACGTCATATGCTAACGTAAAGAATGCGTTTACACAATCTACGATCGGGCCGGCCTGGTCTGCCAGCGGCAGTGGCAATCCACTCGGTTATGGTTCTTCGTATGAATCAGCTTACGATGGTCCGCAATACAACAGCAACACCTATAGTGTTTCAAAACCTTACAACAATCAGGGTGCAGCTTACTATACACCGGTGCTCGCGTCAACCACTTTGAAGCCAAGCGCCAACTCTTCTTTTGAAGTAGGAGGCGACATCAAGTTCTTAGAGAACAGATTAGGATTGGATGTAACGTACTACGATGCCATCAAAGGACCGCAGATCGTGACCTCACAGTGGTCAGAAGCTTCCGGTTTCATGGGCGCTACCATCAATGGTATCAAGAGAGAAAAGAAAGGTGTGGATATCGCGTTGAGCGGAACACCTGTTCAGACAGAAAGTGGTTTCACCTGGAATGTGGGCATGAACTATTCCAAATATGTAGAACGCTTTAAAGAATTCTACAATGGATTGACATCCGTAAACGGCAGCTACATTGGTGGTGACAGTCGTGTGGAATATAAAATTGGCGATCGCGTGGATAATTTCTATGGTACTGAATTCTTTCGCGCACCCGATGGTCAGATCATTCACGATGGATCGGGACTGATTTTGAGTAGCGGCCGCAAGGCACAGTTGTTAGGTCATTCCAATCCTGATTTTGTATGGTCGATTATCAACACCGTTACTTACAAAAATTTTGCGTTGAACTTCCAGTTTGACGGACGCGAAGGTGGAGTTGGTATTGACTACGTGTATAGAAAACTAATGCAAGGTGGTCGTGATATATCCACCGTTCAGGGTGCTTATGGCGAGGCTCGCTTAGCTGAATTCAATGCCAACCCGAACAACGATCCTAATAACATTCCTCAAACCATGTTGGGCAGTGGCGTGCAGATTGCATCAGGCACACCAACTTATGACAACGCTGGTCATATCACTAACCTCAACGAGTTAACGTTCAAGCCAAATACCACTTACAATTCGTTGCAGGATTACATTGGCAGAGAAGTAGGTTTTGATGAGCGTGTATTGATCAGCCGGAGCTTTGCGAAGCTTAGACAGGTGATGATCACCTATAACTTACCTGCAGGCTTCCTGAGCAAAGTGGGAATCAACAAGGCGAGCGTTTCGCTGGTAGGCCGCAATCTTCTCTACTTTGCCCAGCGCAAAGACATCGACCTCGATCAGTTTATCGGATCCAATTTAACATCACAGATTCTGCAATCACCAACGTTGCGCAGATACGGTGTTAACATCAACTTAACTTTTTAATGCATCGACTATGAAATCATCAAAAATAATAATCGCACTTCTCGTACTGGTAGTACTCAACAGTTGCCAGGACTTTGATACGCTTGTTAAGAATCCAAACTTACCAACTTCGGTTCCGCCTTCGTTGTTGCTAACGGGTTTGCTCAATGGCCTCAATGAAGAAAACGCATGGGATGGCATACAAGGTTCTCAGGGAGCTGCACAGTTCTGGATTGGTAACTATACCTATTACGGAACAAATAACTATGATCAGGGACCGTTCATTGGTTCATCCTTCAATTATCTGAAGCTGCAAAACGTAGTGCAGATGGAAGCCGAAGCGTTGAGATCAGGTGGTGCCGATGTGAATCCCTACAGTGCCATGGGGAAATTTTTGCGCGCCTATCATTTCAATCTTATGCTTCAGAAGTATGGCGACATTCCCGTAACCAAAGCATTGCAAGGTCCTGCTGCACCCACTCCTGATTATGACACACAAAAGGCAGGCTTCATCGAAGTATTAAAGTTGTTGGATCAATCCAATGCAGAGTTTGCTCAACTGATTGCCAAAGGTGATGCTAGTTTAACAGGCGATGTATTTTTAGGAAATAGTTTGAACAAATGGCAGAAGGTGGTCAACTCGTTTACACTTCGCGTGTTGATTAGCCTGAGTAAAAAAGAAGCTGACACGGATTTGAACATCAAACAAAAATTTGCCAACATCATCAACAACCCAAGTCAATATCCGGTCATGAATGCGTTGAGTGATAACTTGCAATACACCTACAATGCACAGTTCAATAACTATCCGAAGAACCCGGGTAGCAGAGGTTTTGACATTGCTCGTGAGAACGTAGCATCTACTTTTTTGGATATCACCACTTCGTTAAATGATCCACGCACGTTTATTGCGGCAAGTCCAGCACCTGCACAAATAGCTGCTGGAAAATCATACACTGATTTTTCAGCCTACGTGGGCGCTAATGCCGGTGACGACATGGGCACATTGGGTGTGAATGCGCAAGCTGGAAAATATTCTTTCGTGAATGCACTTCGCTACTACGCTACCTATGATGGATCAAGCGCTGAGCCTGCGATCATTATTGGTTACCCTGAGTTGTGCTTTAACATTGCCGAAGGAATAAACAGAGGTTGGGCAACGGGAAGCGCGAGCACCTGGTATACCAATGGAATCAAAGCTTCAATGACTCATCTGGGTATTGTAGATGGAGCTTCGGGTACCACGACTATCAAAGTAGGAAACAATTTGTATGTGCCATATGGTGATGTAACGGTTTCGGTAAGCGGATACTTAGCACAAGCTGCCGTGCAATACAAAGGTGATGATGCGAATGGGCTCAATCAGATTCTTACGCAAAAGTATCTTGCCTTCTGGCAGAACTCTAACTGGGAAGCTTTCTTCAACATGAGAAGAACGGGTGTACCTGCTTTTCAAACGGGATTGGGAACCGGCAACGGTGGAAAGATTCCTGCACGCTGGCAGTATCCTTTTTCTGAAGCAACTGCAAATGCCGAACATTATAAAGCATCCGTTCAGAATCAGTTTGGAGGTGCCGATAATTTAAATGGCCTTCTCTGGATCAATAAATAGTTTTAGTTTAGTTGTGATAATTCCGGGCCGCGAGGCCCGGAGTTTTTTTAGTCAAGTACCAAAATTTAAGATGATATGAGAAGATTATGTATAACGCTGTGTGCGGCTTTGCTGACGTTGCCTTCAGCAGCACAACCAAAACAAAAAACCGAAAATGTAATTCTGATCACACTGGATGGCATGCGCTGGCAGGAAGTATTTGGCGGTGCTGAGATGCGATTGATGGCGAATAAAAAATTTACAGACGACTCAACCAGTCTAAAGAAATTATTCTGGAACGAATCTGCAGAGAAGAGACGCGAATTGTTGATGCCATTCTTTTGGCAGGTGATTGGTAAGCAAGGTCAGTTGTATGGAAACCGCAATATTGGCAATAAAGTAAACACCACAAATACGATGCGGTTTTCTTATCCAGGCTACAATGAAATATTAACAGGGTTTGCCGATGACGTGAAAGTCACCAGCAACGATAAGTTTTACAATCCCAATAAAAACGTTCTTGAATTTATCCAATCGCAAAAAGGATTTGCAAATAAAGTAGCAGCGTTTACTTCCTGGGAAACATTTCCATGGATTATTAACACCGAACGAAACAAAATACCCATTAACGCAGGTGTGATGAAAGCGACTGGTAATTTGAGCGATCGCGAAAAGCTGTTGAATGATCTTTCCTTTCAAACACCTAATGATCCAGGTGAAACACGATTGGACGGTCTCACTTTTCAATATGCGTTTGAATACCTGAAAAAGAATCATCCGCGTCTGTTGTTCATTTCTTTTGATGAAACCGATCACTATGCACACGAAGGTCACTATGATCGCTATCTGAAGTCTGCTCATTATACCGATGACATGATTCGCACTATGTGGGAGTGGATTCAGGCCAGCCCCGATTACAGGAACAAAACGACATTGATTGTGACCACCGACCACGGCCGTGGAAATAAAAATGAGGAAGACTGGCGACATCATGGAAGCAAAGTGCCCGAAGCCGATCAAATCTGGTTTGCGTTTCTGGGGCCCGACACACCGGCAATTGGTGAGATGAAAGGCGAGTCGCAGCTTTATCAAAATCAGGTGGCGAAGACATTGGCCGCCTGTCTGGGCGTTGACTATAATAATGAGCCGAAGCAGGGAGCGGTGATCACAACAGCCATCGCAAAATCTGAGTAGCGCAACAGGGGTGAAGAAATTTTATGGGAGATGAGCGAACCATCAACAATTCGCTCATTTTTTTTATTTGGAAGCGGTGATCGCTCCGTTGTCTACCAAATGTAACCTCGGGGGCGTGTTTTTGAAGACAGCCGGTTTAAAAATTCAGTTGGAGACTTAGTAGATTTACTTTTTGAATCCAAGTGTTATTCATGTGCGTTAAAATCCGCGTGCCGAACATCCCCTATGAATAAATTCTTATTTACCCCTGTCTTATTATTATTGGCTTTTTCTTTTAGTTCATTTGGTCAGATTACGAGTGATTTCTCTACCAACGATGACGGGTGGACCATCCTGAACTCGGGAAGTGGCGCTTTTTCAACTCCCGTTTATAGCGGCACGGGTGGAAATCCAGGTGGTTTTATTTCCGATCCGGGAACTACTTCAGGGCCAATTGTTTTTTTTGCAGATGCTCCGGCAAAATTTCGAGGTAATCGCAGTGCTTCCTATCGTCAAAATCTTACGTTCGATTTAAAAGTATCGACAACCGGAGCCGACAACACAAATGGTGACCTGATCATATCAGGCGGCAGCGGCACAACTCTTTATTTTCAGTTGGCTTCGAAACCTGCTGCTTCATTTACTTCTTACACGGTAAAACTGGATGAAACATTTTCAACCGGAGGAAGCTGGCATGTGGGAAGTGTGGGGGGCGCTGCCCCCAGCAAAGATCAGATGAAACAAGTGCTCGGCAACATTACATTTCTTCGTATTCGCCTTAAGTACACTACATCCAACACCTTCTCAGTTACCGGTTCGATCGACAATGTTGTGTTAAACGTTGCAACGCCCGGCACGCCACCTGCTATCACTTCCTTTTCGCCAACCAGCGGTGTACCACTTGCCAACTCAGTTACCATAAATGGAACGAACTTCAACGCCACTGCATCAAACAATGCTGTTTATTTTGGAGGTGTAAAAGCTGTTGTCACATCAGCAAGTGTTACACAGTTAATTGTCACGGTTCCTTCCGGTGCGCAGAACGCGCCCATTATTGTCGAAAATTTAAGCACGGGATTAAGTGCGTCAACGATCACTTCCTTCACACCCTTGTTTGATAATAATAAAGACTATGGAGGACAAATTATCAGAGGCTCGCTGGCAAAACCGGTTGCTTTTGATGTGATCACCAACGGAGGCAAGGGAACAACGGCAGTTGGCGATATTGATGGTGATGGATTAAATGACCTGATTGTAGGTGAAGGTGCCGGTGGATTTTCAGGGGCAAAACAATTCTCTGTTTTTCGCAACAGCGGACAAACAGGAACCATATCGGCCACCATCTTTTCATCTAAAGTTTCGGTTACAACAGCAAAACTTTATACCAAAGGATATGTAGCGTTGGCGGATTTTGATGTAGACGGCAAACTCGATGTTGTTCTTTCATCAGCAGATAACTCCTATGCCTATATCTCCGTGTATCGGAATACGTCAAGTCCCGGCAATATTTCATTTGCGGCAGAATTGAATTGGGTGGGCTACTCATATTCCGATGGTCCGTTGGCAGCGGCAGATGTGGATGGCGATGGGAGACCTGAAATACTCGGTGTTTTCAATAACAATTGCGCTTCAGGCGATCGGCTTTATATCTATCAAAATCTAAGCACGCCCGGCACAATAGACTTTGCAGCTTACCAAACATTTTCAAGTGTGTATACCTGCGGTGGCAATATTACCGTGGGCGATTTAACGGGAGATAAACTGAATGACGTTGTGGTGACGGCTGGCTCGAATAGTGTAACCGTTTTCAAAAACACGTCCACGCCAGGAACGCTGTCGATGGCTGCGGCTTTTCAACTCAGCACAACATCCAACGGCAATGCAGTCATTGCTGATTTGGACAGCGATGGATTAAATGATCTGGCGTGGCCTTATTCAAGTACTCAGGATATCATCGTTAAGAAGAACAACTATAGTGGAGGAACTTTTGACGCTACTTCTTTTAGTAGCGATATTTTTCTTTCTTCACCCATGGGCGGATCCATGGATGAACTAACAGCTGGCGATTTTAATGGAGATAGTAAAATAGACCTCGTGCTGGCAGGCAGTTCTGATATTGCAATTTTTGAAAACGTTGGTGTAGCCAATGCATTAAATAGTAATTCCTTCCTGGAAGGCGTTCCGTTTGGTACTACCGGTAGCTCTGCCTATCCCATCTCACCGTTGTTGGCCGACTTTGACAAAGACAACAAACAAGATTTATTGGTTCGATTATCGAATGTCGGCACTACGGGGGCGCTGTTAATTTATCACAACGAAAGTTACCCCGTTCCAAAGATTACCTCAATCACTCCGACAGGAGGTGCGTTGTCTGCGAGTGTAACGTTGACTGGCGATTTGATGAAAACCGGAAACGCATCTCCGTTGGTGAGGCTGTCAGGCAATCTTGCAACGGTGAATCCTGTTGACAATTTAACCACGAAAGTAACACCTATAATTGGAGCGCAGAGTGGAAAATTTATACTGACGGAGCACGGCCTTGCTGGTCAGAGCAAGCCGTATTATTTACTCTTTAATACAAACAGAAACATTACGACTTCTTCGTTTGGCCCAAGTATTGACTTTGCTTTGAGTGCGAACATTCGCGATGCGCTCGCAGTAGCTGACTTCGATGACGATGGGAAGACAGATGTAGGAGTGGTGGATAATTTCAGTACCACCAAACTGTTCCAAAATTCGAGTACAGCAGGACAGCCCATTACTGCGAGCTCATTGGCGCTGCAGACAACTACCTACACAGCCGGATACAATCTGTTGCCGTTAGATATTGATGGCGATAACAAAATTGATTTGCACAATGGATACGGTCTGCTTCAAAACAATAGCTCCGGAACAATCAGTTTTCTGTCGGGTCCAAACGGAGTTTACACCAGCAGTGGAGGGTTTCTTCAAATAGCATCAGCTGATTTGAATAAAGATGGAAAATTGGACATCGCGTTCACCAACGGCTCGGCAGCTATTCAGGTGTATGAAAATCAAAGCAATGCCGATGCGTTTGCAAACAACTCGTACTTATCAACCTTTAAGCCCAACTCCGTTAGTTTCAGTAAGCCCGACACGTATGGAGGAATTGTGACAGAAGATTTTGATGGGGATGGATACACCGATATCATCAGCACGAACCAAACATCTGGAAATTTGACATTCATGTTAAACAATCGCGAATATGGTCCGGTTACTTCGTCTTCCTTTTCTTTCTTAGGAAACTATGGCACGAGTGGCAGTCAGCCCATAGGTTTGTGTGCGAATGACTTTGATGGTGACGGAAGGATGGATATTGCAGTTGCGTATTACAACTCTGCCTTTGTTTCTGTGTATCGAAACAATTCTTCATTGGGCGATATCAGTTTCTCTTCTCCGGTTGATTTGGTATCGGCCAACAAAGGTTACAATATCACTTCGCAAGATTTGGATGGCGATGGTAAAGCTGAAATCGTAGTTATCCATCAGCCTAATCCAGGGCCGGGTTCATTTTCTGTTTTTCAAAACAAAAGCACTTCCGGAAGTATCAGTTTTAATCCGGTGGTCAACGTTGCACTGACCAGAAATCCGCAGGCAGTGAATATTGCGGATATCAATCTCGATCAAAAGCCAGATATTTTAATTGTAGCAAACAGTGGTACGGTGGGAAATGCATTGATGGTGTTTGAAAATAAAATAACATCGAATACGATCACCGTCACCCAGCAGCCTGTTAATCCCAATCATAAATGTGTGGGCACTAATTTTACATTTTCTACAGATGCGATTGGAACAACGAACATTACATTTCAATGGCAGAAATATAATGTAAACACGTTGCAGTGGGAAGATCTGGCCAATGATGCCACGTATTCCGGAACAACAACTAAAAATCTTTTGATCACCAACCTTCAACTGGCGCAGGATGGCAATTACCGTTGCGTGATTAATGGAGACTTTGCCAACACCGTTTATTGTAACACCGGCATACTTACAGTTCACGCTCTGCCGCCCACACCTGTTACCACTGATGGTCAGCGCTGCGATTCCGGTCAGGTTGTGATCAGCGCTTCCGGAACTACTGATGGCAATTTTGTTTGGTACAATGATGGCACCAATGGCGAACCGATTGAAAATGAAAACAACTCTACGTATACCACGCCAGTCATCTCTACATCTACCACTTATTATGTCACCATTGTTGATGCCTATTGCGAGACGGCCAGAACACCGGTTAATGCAAATGTGATCAACCTCACTGCGCCTTCTGTTACGGGAGCGGGTCTGTGTAACAGCGGGTCGGTTGTGTTAAACGCATCAGGTGGAACCAACGGTCAGTATCGATGGTACACTGTTTCAACGGGAGGAACAGCCATAACAGGCGAAGTCAATTCAACCTATACAACACCTTCTCTTAGTGTAACCACTAATTATTATGTAGCCATTAACAACGGAACATGCGAGAGCACCAGAACGCTGGTGGCCGCTACGATTACCACTCTGCCAGCTGCTCCATCTGTTATCGGCTCTTCTGCATGCGGATCATCTGCGACCACACTCGCGGCATCCGGTGCAGCTAACGGACAATATCGGTGGTATACCGTTCCAACAGGAGGAACTGCAATAAGCGGTGAAGTGAATGCGAGCTATACCACACCTGTCATAAATGCATCAACCGATTTTTATGTAGCCATTAATAACGGAGTGTGTGAAGGACCGAGAACATTGGTATCGGCAACGATCAATGCGTTGCCATCCTCCCCAGTTACCACGGGTGCAGCTTCGTGTTCACCCGCAAGTTTGAGTTTGTCGGCCACAGGCGGGGCAAACGGTCAATATCGTTGGTATACTGTTTTAACGGGAGGAACTGCGATCGCTGGTGAAGTAAATTCAACGTACACAACACCTTCGTTGAGTTCAACAACTAATTATTACGTTGCACTTAATGATGGAACGTGCGAGAGCACACGAACGCTGGTGACTGCAACCATCAACTCAATTCCCACTGCACCAACTGTTGTTTCTGCAGCAGCTTGCGGAACATCATCGCTTACGCTCACAGCTTCTGGTGGCACCAGCGGTCAATACAGATGGTACACGGTATCAACAGGAGGAACTGCTATTAGCGGTGAAGTGAATTCAACGTATGCAACGCCTGCCATTAGCGCAACGACAGATTACTATGTGTCGGTCAATAACGGAACGTGTGAAAGCACGCGCACATTGGTGAAGGCAACGATCAATAGTGTGCCCACGGCACCAACGGTCACGCCTGGTTCCGGATGTGGACCGAACGTAGCGATAACCTTGAAGGCCTCTGGCGCAACCAACGGACAATATCGCTGGTACAAAGTTGGTACCGGAGGTTCGCCAATCGCTGGAGAGGTGAATGACACGTACACAACGCCTCCGTTGATGGATTCTGTATCGTATTATGTTTCGATTAACAACGGCACATGCGAAAGCCCCCGCGTTCAGGTATTGGCCGATGTGCTATCATGTGTAGTGAATCAGCCACCCGTTATTAAACCTGCCGATGTATCGACTCAGATTGAAGGCGTGGTGACGTTGAATTTGTTATCGCTTCTCTCCGATCCGGATAACAACATTGATTTAACGAAACTTAGTATTGCGGTGCAGCCCAAAAGTGGAGCCGTAGCGTCCATTGATGCCAACCAAAATTTGATTATTGATTATAAGAACTTGCCCTTCTCAGGTGTTGATAAATTGACTATTGAAGTTTGTGATTTGGCGGGTAGTTGCGTGCAGCAGGAAATTTCAGTTGAAGTGGTTGGCGACATCATCGTATTCAATGGGATCTCATCAAACAACGATGGCTTAAATGATCGGCTGGAATTACGCTACATTGACGTCATCGAAAGCACGAAGAATAACCATGTGAGTATTTTCAATCGTTGGGGTTCAAAAGTGTTTGACGTAAAAGATTACAACAACACCACACACGTGTTTACCGGGCACAACAACAGTGGCGATGAATTGCCGGCCGGCACGTATTTTTATAAAATCGAATTTAGCAGCGGCAAGGAAATGAAAACCGGTTATCTGACGCTTAAAAGATAACGCGAAATTTATAGCAGTAAGAATCAAACTGTTAACAAAAAGGTAATGCCGAAGAAGCTTTCTGTTCTTCGATTGGTCATTTCTGCATATTACTTTCGTTCTTCTCAGTCACTTACCACTCTATATTATGATGCGTTATTTCGTTTCCTTCAGCCTCCTGTTGCTGGCGGCTTGTAGTTCACCAGAGTCCACCGTAAAGAGATGGATAGCAGTTGCTCCGGCAGGATCAGAATACACACACATTAATAAAGAGGGCAAGACCGTTATTCCCAATGGTCGTTTTATTGCGCCAGCGGGAAAGCAGATTATGGTGGCGCCACATCCATTCGGGCTTACACTAAGTCCGGATGGGAAAACCATCATCACCGCCAATTCCGGTATCAGTCCTTTTTCTATCTCGATTATAAACGATTACAATTCAGGTCAACCTGTTATCCATCAAATCCCGGATGGAGCAACCTCGCATGAGGGTTTGCTGGAGGCCGTGTTCATGGGCCTTGCCGTATCTCCTGATAATAAGAAAGTATATGTAGCAGGTGGTCAGCAAAACAGGATTTACATTTTTGATTTAGCAAGTCGCAAGAAGTTAGGGGAGATCATGTGCGACAAGTCATTCGATCAAGCAGACTATGAAGATGGATACATAGGCGACATGGTATTGAACAGAGATGGCAGCCGGTTGTATGCCGTAGATCAGATTGGGTTTCGGTTGATCGTGATTGATACAAAATCCAATAAAGTCATTCACAATGTTAAGACCGGTCGTTATCCGTTTGGCGTTGCTCTTTCGCCTGATGAACAAACCGTGTATGTAGCCAACGTGGGAATGTTTGAATACAGTTACATCAAATCGCTTGACCGAAATCATTTGAAAGAGACTGCTTCGAAATTTCCAACCTCCGCTTATGGATCGAAGGAGATGAGAGAAGGAATTAAGAATGATTCTCTTGAAGTAGCTGGCTTGGGCGATCCAAATGCACCAGAGTCTTTTTCCGTGTGGGGAATTGATGTGAGTGGAGGAAACCCAACGGTTGTTTCAAAAGTTAAAACAGGTGTGTTGGTAGGTCAAGAGATTGAAGGGATCTCGGCCGTTGGCGGATCGAGTCCCAACTCTATGGTGGCTACTGAGAACTTTGTGTATGTAAGCAACGGCAACAACGACAACATCTCGGTGATTGATGTGAAGAAAAAGGAAGTGGTGAGTAGCATTGAATTGAAGTTGGACGATCGGTTGGGAAACCTGAAAGGCATCATTCCTTTTGGTCTTACACTTTCCGTTGATCAAAAGAAATTATTCGTGGCCGAATCAGGAATTAACGCAGTTGGCGTAATTGATGTGACCACTCAAAAACTTATCGGACACATTCCTACAGGCTGGTTTCCGTCCAAACTAAAAGTCACTCCGGATGGCAAGCAGTTGATCGTGGCGAATGCAAAAGGATTTGGAAGCGGACCTAATGGCGGAAAGGAGTTTCAGCCAACGGCCGATCAACCGTCTAGCTATATCGGAGCGTTGATGAAGGGAACAGTTTCGGTCATCGATATTCCGGCAGATGAAGAACTGAAAGCGCTGACTGAAAAAGTAATCGCCAATAATTTTTTATTTAAAGAAGTGCAGGCATCAGCAGATAAAAATCCGATTCCTGTTTTCTCCAACGAAAAAGAATCACCCATTAAATACCTTGTCTTCATCTCAAAAGAAAACAGAACCTACGATGAAGTATTCGGTCAACTGACAAGTGGCAAAGGAGATCCTTCGCTGGCGCATTATGGCAAGGATGTTTCGTTTACAAACGAAAGCAAGTCTGTCCGTGTTGAGAAGGCAACGGTGATGCCCAATCATTTGCAGCTTGCCAATCAATTTACCATCAGCGATAATTTTTATGTGGATGCCGATGTTTCGGCAGATGGCCATGTTTGGCTCACCAATACGTATCCCCATCAATGGATGGAAACGCATGCTCCGGCTGCTTACGGTGGCGAACGCGAGCAAAAGATTGAATCGAATGCTCCCGGTAAATTTGGAATGACGGGTGCAGCAGGTGCCATCTTTCCGGAAAGTTATAATCAGGCAGGATCGATGTGGGAGCACCTGAATCGCAATGGAAAAGAGTTTTACAATTTCGGATTTGGTGTAGAGTTTGACGCGGGAAGTTTTGCAGATAGCACATTTAAATATGGTGGCGTGCGCTACCTCGTCAATTATCCATTGCCAGGTCCGCTGTATGATCGCACCTCTCGGTTGTTTCCCACCTTTAACATGGCTATTCCCGATCAGTTTCGGGCCGATGTGTTTATCAAAGAAGTCAATGAAAAGTTTATCGATCAGAAAAAAGACTTGCCTTCAGTGCTAACACTTCAGTTGCTTAACGACCACGGAGCAGGAGAGCGTGCGAAGGCAGGATTTCCGTTTCACGAAAGTTACATGGCCGACAATGATTTGGCGCTGGGCAGAGTGGTGGAGTATCTGAGTCATTTGCCTCAATGGAAAAACATGATGATTGTGGTGACCGAAGACGATGCGCAGGGTGGACGCGATCACATTGATGCGCACCGAAGTTTGTTGATGATCATTTCTCCGTATGCCAAACGAAATTTCAGCAGTCATCAGCATTATAGTTTTGGATCCATTTTCAAAACGTTCTGGAATGTGTTGGGAATTCCGTATTTGAATCAATATGATTTTGGTGTTGCAGACCTCGGAGATTGTTTTACTGCAGAGCCAGACTTCACGCCCTACACTGCTTTGCCGGTAGATCCGCGCGTGTTTGATCCGCAGTTTGCCCTCGATCCGTTCGATGAAAAATTTGATTGGGAAGCTGCGAAGGAATCGCCAGAGCTAGACGATCCCGAAGACATGAAGAAGGCGCGGGACAAAGATGACCGCATGAAAGTGAATCACTAATTTTAATTTCCTCTTATCCGAATGTGGATCCGTTTGTTCGATTCTGCATGATTCATGTTATGCACAGTTGAACAATATTAAGTTTTTGTTAAGCCTTGACATGGTTTGACAAACAAAGCTTAGTTTTAATTGTGATTGACAACTCGTGTGATGGATGCAGTTCAAGTTTATAAGTCTCAGTTTGCAGTAGCACTTCAGCCCTTCTTTGAAATGTTGCGTGAGCAACGACTTCAGATGCGTTTGCAGGAATGGTCTATTCAAGTAGAGATCGTGCGATTGAGTATCAGCCGCGCACCGGAGCAATACCTGGGTCAAGAGATTCCGTCACGCGAAATAACACTAATTGTGGTGAGTGAGATCTTTGATGAATTTTTATCGGAGCACTCGTATCAGTTGAATCGGAAGTAGAGTCTTCCTTTCTTGCTAACCTTCATTCGCACGTAAAGATTCCGTAATACCATCTCCTTACCTTCGCGGCATTGCATGCTATGAACAGAAGGTATCGCGTATTGGTGGTAGACGATGATTTCCACCGGCAAATGAAATCACCTGCTGATATCTTTTTAGGATGATGCTTTTACTTAAAAATGAGATCTCAGATGGCTAACTGGTTCGCCTTTTAGGAAGGCTCTTTATTACAGAGATAATTTGTTAAATTTATCTCACATCGTATGAGCTTTCGATTTCATCCACCGTCAAAAGATTTACGGCCGTTCATTCAAGGCTACCTTGAGGCTGATTATCGGGGTACGTTGGAGATGGGTGAACATACACTGTTTCCAAACGGATTCTCTGGCATCTTTTTCAACTTCGGTAATCCGGGACGACTCATTATTAAAGAAGAGTATCGCACACCAGCGGTGAGTGTGTTCGGGCAAATTGATCGGCATTTTGTTGTGGTTCATCATCCTGGCTTTTATTCCCTGGGCGTGTTACTTAAACCAACTGCACTTTCCCGCTTGTTGCGTACCGATATGTCGGAATTTGCAAACCGCGCATTTGATGGTGCCATGATTAATACAGTTTTTAAATCCGTGCACGAGCAAATGGAAGAATCATCTTCCTTTGCAGGGAAAATAAAAATCTTTGAGAACTACTTTATCAACGCGTCAGCAAGAATGGAAGACGCATTGGGTATTGCGGATCATGCACTGGCCATCATTCATCAACAGGAATTTATTTCCATTCAACAGATTGCAGCACGGATGGGAGTGAGCCAGCGACACCTGGAAGCCAGTTTTAAAAAATCAGTTGGGCTTTCTCCAAAAACTTATTCACTGATTGTCCGATTCAAAAGAATTGAACAGCAGTTGAATAAACAGTCGGCTGTGAGTTGGGAGCATTTGCACTTTGCGCACGAGTATTACGATCAAAATCATTTCATCAAAGAATTTAAACGTTTCACCGGTCACACGCCATCCGACTATTTAATGCAGAGCTTTGCCATGGGCAAATCGTATTTACGTAGTTAAACCTTAAGGCATTGCTCAAAACCTACCATCATTGAGAACCTGCTTCAGTCGAGACGACCTCGCAAAGGCGTTTCTGAGGATTTTTAGAGGTCCCTTAAACAATAGTTCGGATTTTTACTATCGACTGCCGGCCGTTTGCTGTATCTTTTCCAGAATGAAAATCAAGCAGTTCCTTGTTGTTGCATGTTTGTCACTATCAGTTGTTGGATGGGCGCAGGAAGTTCCGTATTTGCAGTGGGCATACCGGGTTGGCGGAAATACATCTTTAGACGACTACGGCAGAAGAATTAAAGTCGATGGTACTGGAAACGTTTATGTGGTAGGTGCTTTCGCAGGTTCGACAGACTTTGATCCGGGTGTTTCAGTTTTTACGCTTCAATCAACCAAACAAGGCACTGCGTATACGAGCGATGCGTTCATCACCAAATTCAACTCATCAGGTGGTTTGGTGTGGGCGAAAGCATTTGGAGGGATTAGCACGGATAATGCCAACGGTTTCACGTTCGATAATTCCGGAAACATATTAATAACCGGAAGATTTGATGAAACGGTAGATTTTGATCCGGGGCCTGGCACGTTTAACCTAACGGCCACATTGGGCGGCATGTTTGTACTTAAGCTAAAACCAAATGGCGATTTTGTTTGGGCAACCGCAGTAGAAAGTGCCAACGGGCTAAGCATTACCACCGACAATAGCGGAAATGTATATGCAACAGGAAGTTATTCAGGCAATGCTGACTTTGATCCGGGGTCATCAACTTTTATTCTTACGTCAAATGGAGCTTCCGATATTTTCATTCAAAAGCTGGATGCTGCCGGAAACTTTGTTACTGCAATCGCAATTGGGGGTAGCAGTTCAGATATTGGTAGTGAGATCGTCTTTTCACAGTTAAATGAGATTTATCTTACCGGCTATTTTTCTACTACCGTTGATTTTGATCCCGGCTCAGGAACAGTCAATCGCACGTCAGCGGGTAGCTCGGACATCTTTTTATCAAAGTGGAGTACTTCACTTAGTCTGACGTGGGCAAATAGATTTGGCGCCTCAAGTACTGATGTTGCAAATGCTGCAACAGTGGATGCATCAGGCAATCTGTATTTCACGGGTTACTTTCAAAATACTGTAGACTTTGACCCCAGCGCCACGACCTTTAATCTTGTTTCAGCTGGCGGCTATGAAATTGTCATTGGCAAGTATAGTCCAGCTGGAGACTTATCGATGGCGAAAAGAATTGGCTCAACAGGCAGTGAATATGGCGATGGAATTGCGGTGGATGCTTCCAATAATATATATGTCACGGGTTCTTTTCAGGGCACAGTAGATTTTGATCCTGATCCAGCAGCAAGTGCCGTATTCAATCAAACGTCCAACGGCAACTATGATGTTTTCACTTTAAAATTAAAGTCGGATGGAATTTTTTTATGGGCTACGTCAGCGGGAGCAGCTAATTCCGACAATGGACATAGTATTGCCACTGATGGTCTTGGAAATATCTATTCAACTGGTCGTTTTCGAAATACAACAGATTTTGATTTTGGCTCTGCTCAATTAAATCTAACATCCTATTCGTATTTGTTTGGAAGTCAGTCCGATGCTTTCATTCAGAAAATCATCACTACGCCTTCTCTGTTTGTTTATACTCAGCCGTCCTCTGTTAGTATTTGTCCCAACAACGATATCAGCTTCAATGCGCTGGGCACGGGTGCAGCTAACATCACGTATCAATGGCAAAAATTTAATGGAAGTTTGTTTGTTGATCTGGTCGATGGCTCAGGGATCAGCGGAGCCGCTACAGCACAACTCACTATTACAAACGCAACCGCTATTAATGATGGAGACTATCAGTGCACAATATCAGGTAATCTGGTTGCACCTGTCTCGACAAACTCGGCTACGTTAACAGTCATCACCCCACCCACAGCACCCACCACAACCGGAGCGACCATTTGTGGTGGCGGGCAGGTAACGCTAACAGCAGCAGGTGGCACGCCAGGAGATTATAGATGGTACTCGGTGCCAACAGGTGGCTCTCCTCTCTACGATCCTAACATTGGAGATGAAGGTGGAGAATACTCGGACCCTACATTGGTAGTTAATGTCACGACCACTACTACCTATTATGCAACAATCATAAACGGCCAATGCGAAAGCACGCGAACACCCGTGACTGCTACCGTCACGTCTTACACGGCTACTCCGGCAGAGCTGGCTGCGCTGGCTACTTTCTACACCGCCACGGATGGTGATCACTGGAATGACAACAGCAACTGGGATGGTTCGGATGTAAGCATGTATTATGGTGTCGACATTTCGGGTTGTAAAATTTCAGGAATAGATCTCTCGAACAACGGCTTGGTTGGAACGCTTCCTCCCGAAATAGGTGCTCTGCTAAGTCTTGAAAACCTGAACGTATCGGGTAACAATTTGTCTGGTTCTATTCCAGTTGAGTTAGGCAACCTTGTGCAATTGAAAAATCTGGAGTTAAGCTCCAATAGTTTTACGGGGACCATTCCCATAGAACTGGGTAACCTGACAGCATTGAATGCAGTGAGCATTGCTTATAATCAACTTACCGGAAACATTCCTGTGGAAATCGGAAATTTGACGCAAGTCGGTGCGCTGGAACTTCAAACCAATTTATTAACAGGTAGCATTCCGGTTGAAATGGGTAACCTGACCCAACTTTATCTTCTTAGACTAAATGACAATGAACTGAGTGGCATCATCCCAACCCAATTAACAAACCTGATAAACATTCAGGAAATGGATCTGAGCTATAATCGACTTACCGGAGCTGTCCCTTCAGGATTTGCGACTATGCCATCCATCGAAATCACGCTTAGATTTAGCGGGAACTTACTTACAAGTCTTCCCGATTTTTCAGTAACCCCCAGCCGCGATCTTCAGGTTGAAAATAACGCGCTTACGTTTGGAGACCTGGAGCCCAACATGAGCGTTGCATTCTTTTCTTATTCACCACAGGCACGAATTCCACCGGGCGGTGTTGTGATTGTTGCGCTTGGCAATACTTTAACTATTCCGTTCTCTACTTCGGGTACAGCAAACTCGTATCAATGGTTTAAAGAAGGCACACTCATACCCGGTGCGACATCCGCTACTTTCTCAAAAGCAAATGCAACCGATGCTGATCTCGGCATCTACACGGTTCAGATTACAAATTCAATAGTACCCGGACTCACATTAGAGTCGGAAGATTTTATTGTGCAGAATTCGTTTTGCTCATCGGTCACTCCGACAAGTGGTGATTTGGATTTGACGTTCGCTCCCGTTTTTAATGGAGGTGATCCATACACGGCTATAGAAATTCAATCCACCGGAAAAAGTATTGTGGCTACCCCTGCCGGCATTTTTCGTTTCAACACCAATGGAACTATTGACGGAACGTTTACAACGCTAAACGATTTCCCCTCACATCATCAATTAGCTGTTCAATCTGACAACAAAATAGTAACTATTGAAAGTGCAGGAACAGATATAAAACTTGTTCGATTAACAGAGAACGGTGCTCCTGATGTCACGTTCTCAGAACTAACGGTTGACAATTCCGGATTTTATACATCTTACTTTGGTGCACTTGCCGCGCAGCCCGATGGTAAAGTATTGTATACCATAACAAATACATTCGATTTTGTGGATGTAGTAATGAGATTAGATAACGATGGCACACCCGATGCCACGTTTAACAATCCAAGTGGTCTGACTGTCTCCGTTATAAGTCCACAAACATCGGGTGATATTTACATTGGAAGTTATGTGTCGCCCTTTATCTATCGCTTAGATAGCCAGGGAAACATCGACAGTAGTTTCGATCCGGGATCAGGATTTGATAATTACGTGAGCGATCTGGTTGTTCAACCCGATGGAAAAATTTTGGTCACGGGTGCGTTCACAACATTTAACGGAGTTAGCCGCAATGGTATTGCCAGACTGAACGCCAACGGAACACTCGATACCAGTTTTGATCCGGGTACCGGCACCCTGGGTGGAATGCCAGAATCGATTGCTGTATTCAGCAACGGTAAAATTATTATTGCCGGAAGTTTCCTCGGCTACAATGGAACGTACCGCAAAGGAATTGCCCGGCTTAATAGCGATGGCACATTGGATTGCGCCTTTGATCCCGGTAATGGCGTAGACGGCAGCATCAGTGATTTGGCGATACAAGCCGATGAAAAAATCCTGATAGCCGGAAACTTTACAAACTATAATTCAATCGGCAGGAATTGGCTGGCACGAATAAATAATTCCACTGTTGTTACGATCAACCTAAATCTTCAACCATCAAACGTTGTTGTTTGCGTGGGTAACACAGCCACATTTAGTACCGCGGCCAGTGGAACAACTAACATTACGTATCAATGGCAGTATTCATCGGATGGCATTCAGCCCTATACTGACATTGTCAATGGTGCGAACTACTCAAATGTTACCACCGCTGCGTTATCGGTTAATACAACTGGAAATTTTGGAAGTGGCAAATACCGTTGCAGGATTTCAGGTGATAATGCCGTGGCGGTTTTTTCCAATCCGGCAACGTTAACAGTTGATTTCATGCCCGCTTCACCCACCACAACGGGTGCATTTGTGTGCGGTTCTGGAAGTGTAAACTTAAATGCATCGGGAGGTACGAATGGTCAATATCGATGGTACACCAATGTAACTGGTGGCACAGCGATAGCAGGGGAAACTAATTCAAATTATGTAACACCTAATATCAGCGTCAATACGGATTATTATGTTTCCATTGCAAATGGAGCTTGTGAAAGTGCGCGAGCAATTGTAACCGCCATTGTCAATCTAATAGCAACGCCTGTTACCACCGGACTATCAAGTTGCTCTTCAGCAGCACTAGCACTCACCGCGTCGGGCGGAACAGACGGAGAATACAGATGGTATACAACTTCCACTGGTGGAACAGCTATCGCAGGCGAAGTCAACTCTACATTTACGACACCTGTTATCGCTGTCACGACTAGTTACTATGTGTCCATTAATAATGGAACATGCGAGAGCGCTAGGGTAGTGGTGACCGGCACCATAAACACGCCACCATCCGCACCGACTACTACACCTGCATCAATATGTAGCACAGGTGCTGCCTTAACCCTTAGTGCTTCCAGTGGCACTAATGGTCAATACCGTTGGTACACCGTTGCAACAGGTGGAACTGCGATAAATAGTGAAGTAAATTCAACGTATACCACGCCCGTTCTCAACACAACAACTGATTACTACGTATCCATCGATAATGGAACGTGCGAGAGCTCTAGATCCATCGTAACCGCAACCATTAACTCAATACCCGCAGCTCCGACAGTTACTCCAGCTTCCGTGTGCGGACCTTTGGCCTCTGCCACACTTACCGCTTCTGGCGCAACCGATGGACAATATCGTTGGTACACTGTGGCAACGGGCGGTACTGCGATAGCAGGTGAAGTCAACGCTTCTTATACAACACCTGCCTTAAGCAACTCAACGACTTATTTTGTTTCTATTAACAATGGCAGTTGCGAAAGCTTGCGTACATCGGTTCTGGCTGAAATAAAAACCTGCACCAGCAAACAGCCTCCGGTGATTCAAACGGTGAATGTGACAACAGAGATTGAAGGTTCCGTTAAGGTGGGATTATTATCACTTTTGTCCGACCCCGACAACGACATTGACTTAACCCGGCTGACCATTGTTGTACCTCCCAAAAGCGGAGCTGTCGCTATCATCGATGATAACCAAAATCTTTTGATCGACTACAAAGGCCTTGCCTTTTCGGGAATAGACGAAGTGACGATTGAGGTGTGTGATTTCACGGGAAAATGTGTGCAGCAAAAAATATCCATTGAAGTGATTGGTGATGTAGTTGTTTACAACGGTATTTCACCAGATGGCAATGGTCAAAATGATTTTTTTGAATTGCGCTACATTGATGTGATAGAAGCAGCAAAAGAAAATCGTGTAATCATTTTCAATCGTTGGGGTTCTAAAGTTTTTGAAATGAATAACTACAATAATACCACTCGTATTTTTTCCGGACTCAATCAGCATGGAGAGGAGTTACCCGCGGGCACGTACTTCTACAAAATTGAATTTGCCAGCGGCAAACCAATGAAAACCGGTTATCTCACACTAAAGAGATAATTGATTTGATATTAGTTCAGCCGGAAGTAAACGGGTATCACCATTTTTACACGAACTGATTTTCCGCGCTGCTTGCCGGGATTCCATTTCATGCTGGCAAGTGCACGTATGGCTTCTTCATCACACCCGGCCCCAATTCCTTTTATTACTTTCAAATCCGTTGGCTCTCCTTTTTTACTCACCACAAATTCAACAAATACTTTTCCTTCCGTGCTGGTGCGCCTGGCTTGTGCCGGATATTTTATAAAACGCGCAAGTTGCTGGTAAAAGCTTTCGTACCCAACCACTGGCGTGGGTGGTTCTTGAGCGGTGATAAAGATGGTGGTGTCTTCTTCAGGAATATCAGTCTCGATAATAGGATTGCCGGAGAAGACAATGGAGTCGCTGTCAATTATTTTTGGATCGTTTGATGTTGATGGTGTTGAAGCAGGGTCTGCTTCCACCGGAATAAAGGATGTTGAAGACTGCTTCGGTTTAGCGATGGGCTCTTGAACAGGCCTTGGCGATTCTATTTTTATGATGGGGATTTCTGCAAGGATTTCAGGACCGTCTGTCGATGCAGTGGATGAAGGCAGTATGATCTTTTCTGTTTCCCATTCAAAGGCGATGATCATGATGGAGATGCTGATGCTAAGACCTATCAAAAAGAACTGCCCTGATTTTCTGTTGATGTCCTTGTCTGGATTTTTCTTGGCTTCCATATGGGTGTGGTTTAAGGTTTGATATCTTAATGCCACACGGCACAGGAAGTCACGGATTGGGTTGCGTCATTTCCGGATGTGCCTTCTCTTGTTGTTGTGTTATTCTGTTTTCCCAGCGAAACACCATGATGATGAGCATGATTAAAATTAAAATAATAGCAAAGAGTGTAAACACTTTCATTACTTTCTTCAATCGCTGGCTTTCTTCGTGCCCTTGCAGCACAGCATTATAGTTGCGGAATCGCTCCGATCCGTGTGCGGTAAGTTTTCTTCTGCGTAAGCGTATTTCGTTCCTACTCATCGTACTTCACCTTAATATTAAAATTTTTGCGCAGCTTGTCCAATGCCCGGTACGTTCTCATTTTTGCTCCACTTTCGGTCATGTCCAGAATAAACGCAATCTCTTTGAAATCTTTGTCTTCAAAAAAGCGAAGCTCAAGCACTTGCAGCATGTCAGTTGGCAAGTCTTTCATAAAATCCAAAAGCTTTACAATTAACTCTTCGTCCCAACCTTCATCGGCCCTTTCCACCAATTCCTTCACCTTCAACTCTTCGATGCTGAAAATCTTTTTGCCTTTGTTTTTGCGATAGTGCTTATTGATTTCATTGCCCGCAATCTTATAAATCCAGGCGGAGAAGGGCACGCCACGAAACTCATAGCGGTTCAGGTGATTCAGCGCGTTGATAAACGTTTGCGAGCATAGGTCGCCCGTAAGCTCTTCATCATCCGTTTGACGATAGATGTAATTAAAAATCCGGTCGAAATACTTTTCGTACAACTCGCCAAAAGCTTTTGCATCTTTTCTCGAGCGCTCGATTATTTCCTGTTCCTTCCGGATTTCATCTTCGGTCATGCGACTGAATTCTTTGCTAATAATGCAAAGGATTCGCGAAAGTCACAACTAAATAGTCAATGGTCAATAGTAAGTAGTCAATAGTAGAATGGTCAGTAGAGTCTAGGCGAACCTATTGACCATTTGCCATCGACCAATGACTACTCGTTTCGTAAAGTTTCTGACGGATTGATAAAAGCAGCCTTTAGTGCCTGAAAGCTTGCTGTGCCAAAAGCGATGATCATGCATCCAATAGCAGCAGACACAAATGGCCAAATGCCAATGTCGGTTCGATACACGAATGAACCGAGCCAGAAAGTTTCCAGCATGTGGTATGCCAGCGGTATTGCCAGCACAATGGATATCAAAACCAATCGTGTGTAGTCTTGTGTAATTAAAAACACAATGCTCGATGAAGTGGCTCCCAGCACTTTGCGAATGCCAATCTCTTTGGTCTTTTGAGACGCAGCAAATGCAACCAGACCCAACAAGCCGAGGCAGGCAATAATAATCGTGAGTGTGGCAAACACACTGCAGATTTTACCCATGCGTTGCTCGTTGGAATACATCGCCTGATATTGTTCATCCAAAAATTTGTATTCAAATGGGCGATGAGGAATTATGTTGGCGCAGATTTTTTCAATAGTAGCCAGCGATTGATTGAAATCTCCGGCATTGAGTTTTACGAAAATGTAGCTCAAGGCATCTTCTTCATCGAATAGAACCAACGGATTTATTTTTTCATGCAGGGAAGCAAAATGAAAATCTTTCACCACGCCAATAATCTCGCCTTTGCGGCCGCTGAGACTCATTTTGGTGCCGATGGCTTTTTCCGGTGTAAGTGACAACTCTTTCAGGGCTGTTTCATTGAGGATGAACGAGAATACAGTGTCGGATGCGACCTTTGTAAAATCGGCCTCGGTGAAGTTTCTTCCGGCTATAAGTTCCATACCCATCGCTGGAACAAAGTCAACATCGGCCGACATCGCGGTAGTAATCATTCCATGCTCCGATCCGCCTTCTATGTTTAGCCCATAGCCACCACCAATCTTAGTGGGTGATTCGGTGGCGCGACCTACGTATGAAACTTTTCCACTCTTTATTAGTTCTGTTCGCAGTTGACTGAATACTTCCCCCGTTTTTCTGTCCTGCGGCAGGATCAGAACATTTTCTTTTTCATAACCCAATCTTCTGTTCTGAATGAAGTCCAGTTGTTTTATGATGACGAGCGTGCCCACCACCAAAATAATGGAAACACTGAATTGAAAGACCACGAGCGATCGCCTCAACCAGATTCCTTTGGCGGAAGCTTTGAAATTTCCTTTTAAAATATTCACGGGCTTAAAAGACGTGATTGCAAAAGCCGGATATGCTCCTGCGGTGAGGGCAATGATCAAAACGCCTGTAACCGTTGCGAATAAAAACGTTGGATCAAAAAATATGGCAGGCGAAAACTGTTTACCCGTAAGGGAATTAAAAAAGGGAAGAGCAAACTCTGCTAATAAGAAAGCTGCCACAAAGGCAAGGAACGTGATCACAATTGATTCGCTAAGAAATTGAAGTAACAATTGTTTTTTAACAGCGCCCACTACTTTTCGTATGCCTACTTCTTTGGCCCGGTCGGCTGCTTTGGCGGTGGCGAGATTCACGTAATTGATGTAGGCAATCACCAACACCAAAAAAGCAATGGCTGCAAAAATATAAACGTATTGAATGCTGCCCGTTTTTTCATATTCATTTACCTCTGATCGAAGATAAATGTCGGTCATCGGAAGAAAATCATATTTGACATAATCACCGGGACTGGTGAGTTCGGACGCAAGTTCTTTCTTAACCAGGTCGTTGGTTTTTTGTGCAAGCGCGTGGATGTCAGCCCCTGGTTTCAATAAAAAAAATGTTTGATAGTTGGCGCTCCACCATTGTGTTTCCGTAGCGGCAGGAAGGGATGAAAAAGACGCCATGAAATCAAATTGAAGAAGGGAGTTGTCCGGAACATCTTTCATCAAACCTGTCACGGTGTATTCGTGGCGGTTGTTGACCAATAATATTTTTCCAATCGGATCGGAATCTCCGAAGTATTTTCTCGCAATCTTTTCAGTGAGCACGACTGACTTTGGCAGCGTCAGTGCTTTGTCAGGATTTCCCTGTATTAGTGGAAAAGTGAGCACTTGAAAAAATGTGCTATCGGCAAAATAGAATTTTCCTTCCTGAAAAAGTTTGTCGTCTACTCTTACAATATAAGGATTGTAGTAGGAGGGATTATACAGGCGAACGCCATTCTCCACTTCGGGAAATTTTTGCAACGCTGGAAGCAAAGCGGTAGGTGAAACCGAAGTTTTTGATGTTTGCCCGCCAAAGCTATAATGCATAGAACCACGATAAATATTTTCGGCATGCGTGTGAAAACGATCGTAACTCATTTCATGTCTGATCCAGGTGACCAACAGCAGGCACGTGGCCAGACCTAATCCTAATCCGGTCACGTTGATCACCGAATAGGTGAGGTGTTTTCTCAATGAACGTAGGGCAACAAGCAAGTAGTTCTTTAGCATGATATCGGGGTTTTCAAAAACAAGAGTAAGACTGCATTATTTAGTAACAGGTTGCACCTTGTAAAAACTATTTTAGGGCGAAAGGACAATTCTGGTAACAGCAAATATTGACGTAAATTGCGGTACACATCCTTTGCAGCAATTACACGTATTTTACACCTGAGGGTTATGCACAAGGCCAGACTTCTTATTACAATTCTTTCCGTTATTTATCTGCCCTCGATAGCGCAGCAATTCACATTGCGCCAGTATACAGTGGTGGACGGCCTTCCGCAGTCGCAGGTAAACATGATTCTGGAAGATCCGAATGGATATCTGTGGATTGGCACACAAGGAGGCGGATTGGCACGCTTTGACGGTCGCGAATTTAAGGTGTACACCACGCGAGATGGTCTGCTAAGTAACATCATTACCTATCTGAAGCTTGATTCAAAACAAAATCTGTGGATTGTGCATCCGCGAGGGATTACGCGTTTTGATGGAATTGATTTTATGAAGTTTCAACCGCCCGTGCCTCCTTACACGGGACGCAGAGTTCGCAGAGTGTTTGAATATAATGACACACTCTTTCTGGTCAATAACCAGGGCAAGCTTGGAAAGATATACAAGGACTCGGTTTACTATTGGGATAATCGCATACGGCCCGATAAGACCATTCTGTACACTCACTTATTACCGAATAGAGACATTTGCCTCTATCTGAACGATAGTAGTTTTCTCGTTCGATCAGAAAAGAAAGATGTGATCATTTCTCATAAAAAAGAATTTAATCAGGCACTTACGATTTTTAATTACCGAAATGAAGTGTGGATAAATTCGGATCGTGGATATTTTTCGATTGACTTTACTTCAGGCAAAATTGAAAAGAGAGAACTTACTGCGTTGAATCACGTAATCCAATTTGATTCTATTCATCATTTCTTTTGGACCAATTCGGAAAAGGGTTTGTATCGTGAATATGATCAGGACAAACGTCATGTGATCGATACCGTTATCAAAGACATCGACATCACGCAGGTTTTTCAGGATGCAGAAGGAAATACCTGGATGGGAAGCTCGGGCAATGGTTTGTATAAATATTTTCTGCAGGATTTTGATCGGTGCGCGTCAAAGAAGTTGACTTCGGTAACAGCCATTGAAGGAACCAAAGATGGAGTGTCGTGGATTGGATCTTCCAATCATGGAATTTGGAAAATGTCGAAAGGCAAAGTGGAAACGTATAACACGAATTCATTAGCGGAGAACAATGTTCAGGCAATCAAGTCCGGATTGGATGGCAGCATCTGGGTGGCGTCTTCTTCGGGGTTGGGAAAATACGATCCTGCTAAAAATGTTTTCAGGTGGTTTACCCGTGTCGATGGAATTTCCAGCAGTCACATTAATTGTTTGGAAGTGGATGACCTGAACAGAGTATGGTACGGCACAAGTGGCGGTGGTGTTGGTTATTATGATCAGCATACATTCAAGAACTTTGCCCCTGAAGACGGTCTTAATGGTCGCAATGTGGTGTCACTGAAATATTTTCCGCTTACCAAGACCATGTATAGTGGAAGTGAGTTTGGTTTAAACGCCATCAAGGATGGAATTGTAAGTACGGTTTCGCTGCCGGAGTTTTCGAACACCATAATTCAATCGATAAATACCTATAAAGAAACCTGGCTGTTGATTGGTTCGGGTGGCGCAGGCATAATGTTGTTCGATCCGATTTCAAAAACAAGACGTATCATCGATTCCAAAGAAGGATTGCCTTCTGACTTCATCAACTTTGTAGCGGCTGATTCAGACGATCAGATCTGGATTGGAACTGAAAAAGGAATCACCCGCATAAAACTTGATCAGGACTTAAATGTGATTGAAAACTTGTCGTTCGGTTATGACAATGGCCTTGCCGGTGTAGAGACAAATCGCAACGCTTATTTTCTCGGCCAGGAAAAATACTTTGGATTGGTGGACGGTGTTTATCAGTACAATAACTTAATGACCAAAGGAAAATCATTTGATTTACATCTGACGTCAGTTGAAATATTCTATGATCAAACCAGCGGACGACAATTTTCAAACAGCGTTCATGGTTTCTTTAAGATTCCTACAAACCCCATTCTTCCGTCTACCAAAAACCATATCACCTTTCGGTTCAACCGTGTAGACAAGCAATATCCAAAGTCGGTGCAGTTCAAATACTTTTTAGAGAACTACGATAAGACCTGGTCGCAGCCTTCCTCTATTGCGCAAGCAACGTATGGCAACTTGCCACCGGGCCGTTATGTGTTCAAGGCGCTGGCCACCAACAGTGAGGGAAGTTGGGAGAACATACCGTTGCAATATTCGTTTGTGATCAAAGCACCGTTCTATCAAACCGGTGCATTTCAAGTGACGGTGGCTGCGGTTGTGATCGGCTTGCTTTCACTTTACCTGTATTTTCGTGTACGAAGAAATATTAATAAGATGCTGGAGACTCAGCGAATACGCCAGGAGGAACAGGACAGTCTGCGAAAAGAAATTGCCCGCGACTTTCACGATGAGATGGGAAACCAACTCACCCGTATCATTAATTATGTGAGTCAGATGAAAATTCAGTCCAACGGACATTCATCGGTGCTCTATAATAAAGTGGAGGATTCAGCCAAATACCTGTATTCAGGAACCCGCGATTTTATCTGGAGCATAGATCCGGTGAACGATGAGCTCTCACGGTTGTTTTTGCACATTCGCGATTTTGGTGAAAAACTGTTTGAAGAAAAGGGCATTAAGTTCAGAGCGTTTAATGAATTGCGGGATGAAGTGGTGCGCGTGCCGTATGGTTTTGGCCGCGAAGCGAATCTGATCTTTAAAGAAGCAATGACCAATGTATTCAATCATGCAAAAGCACAAAATGTTTCTTTTAGCCTGAAGCGAACCAACGATCAATACGAAATGAGATTGGAAGACGATGGTGTTGGTTTTTCTCCAGAGGAGGCGCAAACCAACGGTATCCGAAATATGAATTCGCGCGCCAAAAGAATTCATGCCAATTTGCAAATGACTAGTAAAGCCAACAGTGGAACCAGTATTTGTTTAGTTTTCAAAATCCAAAAAAATAAAGTTTATGACAACGCCCGTTAAAAAAAGAGTTTTAATCGTAGAAGATGATGCCGAAATACGCAACAGCTTTGCACTTATTGTAAATAGCTCTGAACGCTTCTTTGTCGTGAGTTCATACGCGACTTGCGAGGAAGCGATCAAACACCTGAACCAGGACAAACCGGAAATTGTGTTGATGGATATTGGTTTGCCGGGTGGAATGAGCGGCATACAAGGAACCAAAATTATTAAAGACAAGAGCCCCAATTCTGAAATCATCATGGTAACCGTGTATGAGGACAGCGAATTAGTATTTGAAGCGTTAAAGTCGGGTGCATCGGGCTATATTACCAAGAGCGCCAATTATCTCGAGTTGCTGTCGGCCCTGGATGAAATAGTGAAAGGTGGCGCACCCATGAGCAGCAAGATTGCGAGATTGGTGATTGATAATTATCATGTGAATCCCAATAGTCCGTTGACCAAGCGCGAAACAGAAATTCTTCAATTGATCTCCGAAGGAAAAACATACACCCAGATTTCGGAAGAACTTTTTATTTCGAAGGAAACATCTAAGACGCACATCAAAAACATTTACTCCAAGTTGCAGGTGAGAAGCAAGTCCGAAGCAATCGCCCGGGCCAATCAGGATAAGTTGATTTAGTATACGTACAGTCATGAATGTAGTATCACTTCGCATCGCGAACGATTGGCTCTCGGCTTTTAATAAACATGATCTCGAAACCTTATTGGCATTGTATGCCGATGATGCTGTTCACTATAGTCCGAAGCTGAAGATCAGACAGCCGGAAACGGGAGGCTTCATTAAGGGGAAAGAAAATTTGCGCACGTGGTGGCAGGATGCATTTGATCGTTTGCCAACCTTGCAATATGAAGCGACATCGTTGACTGCCAATGAGGATCGCGTGTTTATGGAATACACCCGTCATGTAGTTGGCGAACCCGATATGCTGGTGGCAGAAGTGCTGGAAGTTAAAAACGACCGAATTGTGGCGTCACGAGTCTATCATGGGTAGAAAACTTTTTAAGGAAAATTTTGCAGCCTGAATCGGGTCAAAATACTGCCGTTAATAAAACTAAATTCCAACTCCTGACTTTTTACTTGCGAATGGAGCGCATTTGAATTTACTTGATACAAAATTTCACTTGTATGAAGAAATGGTCATTTGCGTTTATTCTCCTTTCTACTGTAACAGTCTTTGCTCAACGAAAAAAGGAAGTTCAGGAAGTTCCACCACAAACACCCGCACCTGTTTCGGGCATCGAGGCCAAGGTTTCTGGCCTGAAAAAGTTGCCAGGTTATTTCGAATACTATATTGATGAGAAGCAAGACAAAGTACTGCTCGTCATCGACAAGTTCGATACAGAATTTTTATATGTGGAAGGATTGACGGCAGGCGTTGGCTCCAACGACATTGGCCTTGACCGAAATCAATTGGGTCGCGACCGCGTAGTGAAATTTGACAGAAGAGGACCCAAGGTGCTCATGATCGAGCCCAATTATAATTACCGGGCAATTAGTGACAACGCAGCCGAACGCAAAGCAGTAGAAGAAGCATTTGCGCAATCTGTGCTGTGGGGTTTTTCGGTGATGGCCGAAGAGCCCGGAAAAGTTTTGGTGGATGCTACTGATTTTTTAATTCAGGATGCGCATGATGTGGTTGGTGCTTTGAAAAACTCACAGCAGGGAAGTTATAGTTTGGATAAATCGCGCTCCGCTCTTTATTTACCACGCACAAAAAATTTCCCGGAGAATTCTGAGTTTGAAGTGACGCTTACCTTCACGGGCCAACCGACAGGAGGATATATTCGCAGTGTTACGCCAACGCCATCGAGTGTCACGGTGCGCGAACATCATTCGTTTATCAAATTACCAGACAATAATTATAAGCCACGCAAGTTTGATCCGCGTGCCGGCTACTTTAATGTGTCATATTACGACTATGCAACTCCAATTGATCAGCCCATCGAAAAAAGATTTATTACACGCCATCGGCTAGAGAAGAAAGATCCGACTGCCGCGATGAGTGAGCCTGTTGAGCCCATTATATATTATATGGATCCGGGTGCACCTGAGCCGATTCGTTCTGCTTTAATGGAAGGAGCGCGTTGGTGGAATCAAGCGTACGAAGCCATTGGATACAAAGACGCCTTTCGGGTGGAGTTGCTTCCACCAGATGCCGATCCGATGGATGCGCGTTACAATCTGATCAACTGGGTTCATCGCTCTACCAGAGGTTGGTCGTATGGTGGTGGAATAACCGATCCCCGAACGGGTGAAATTATTAAAGGTCATGTGGTGTTGGGATCGCTACGCGTACGTCAGGATTTTTTAATTGCCGAAGGATTGCTGGCACCTTATGAAGAGGGCAAACCTGTGTCGAAAGAGATGGAACAAATGGCGCTGAGTCGTTTAAGACAACTGGCTGCGCATGAAGTAGGTCATACGATCGGACTTGCTCATGCCTATTCATCAAGTGCCGAAGAGCGGTCGTCTGTCATGGATTATCCGCATCCTTTGGTAAAACTTGTTGATGGTAAGATTGATCTCAGCCAGGCCTATGATGATAAGATAGGTTCCTTCGACAAAGTAGCCATTGCTTTCGGTTACCAGGATTTTCCCGATGGCACCGATGAAGACAAAGCGTTGAATGATATTATTCAGAACTCACTCAAAGCCGGATTGACTTTCTTATCGGATCAGGATGCACGGCCGGCTGGTAGCGCTCATCCTTACACGCACTTATGGGACAACGGTAAAGATGCATCCGATGAACTCAATCGCATGTTAGAAATCCGTTCGGTGGTGATGAAGAATTTTGGAGAACGAAATATCAAACCAGGTGCACCGATGGCTACACTCGAAGAAGTATTGGTGCCGATGTTTTTCTTGCATCGTTATCAAACGGAAGCAGCATCAAAAGTAGTAGGCGGTTTGAATTACCGGTATGCGTTGCGCGGAGATGGTCAGCCTATTGCCGAGATAGTTTCTCCACAAAATCAAATTAAGGCCCTGGAAGCGTTGATGAAAACAATCGATCCAACTGTTCTTTCATTACCTGAAAATGTGTTGAAGATCATTCCTCCACGCCCGCTGGGATATTCACGCCATCGCGAAGTTGTAAAAGTGAGAACAGAACTCACGTTCGATCCGCTATCCGCAGCAGAAAGCGCAGCCGATATGACGATTGGTCTTATGCTTCATCCGGCACGTGCCGCACGTTTAGTTGAGTATCACGCACGTGACGCCAGAATGCCAAGTCTGGAGAATGTAGTAGACCGTTTGATTTCGACAACCTTTAAAGCACCCGCTAAATCAGGTTACGAAGGCGCAGTGCAAGTTACCGTGAACAATGTTTTGTTAAACAACATACTAAAGCTTGCGATAAACAAGGATGCATCCACGCAGGTGAAAGGTATTGCTTCACTGGAAGTTGGTAAGCTAAAAAGCTGGCTGGAAGCGAAAGTTAAACTTACCGTGGATGAAGACTGGAAGGCACATTACCTTTTCGCGCTGAAGCAAATCGATTCCTTTCAGGACGATCCGGAAGAATTTAAAGCAGACGGTTTATTGGCGCCACCTCCCGGCATGCCAATTGGCGACATGGATTGGGAACTTTGCGGAAACTAAAGCTATTCCGGCTCGGGGTTATAATCACAAATAGGTAGGCACATAAATAAAGTTTAAATTTATTGTATGCCGTGGCGTTGCCTGATACTAATACTGTTGGTTCCTTTCGTTGCATTTTCTCAAAAGGACGATGCCGATAGTTTGTCAGTTGCTCTGAGAGCCGCGAGAGAGGATACCACCAAAGTTGTTTTGTTAAATGAGTTGGTGTTGTCGATTCGGGACAAAGATCCGGGCAAGGCTTTCGAACTATCGCAACAAACTAAACAGCTTGCTGAGAAGTTGGGCTATCAGAAAGGACTTGGCAACACACTTCAGAATATTGGCTGGATTTACTATCGCAAGGGCGATTATCCGTTGGCATTGAAAAATTCGTTGGATGCGCTCGCTATCAACAAAGCATTTGGCGATCGCGCAAGTGTTGCCAATAACCTGAATAATCTGGGTGCGATCCAGTACGAGCAAAAGCAATATGCAAATGCGGTGAGCTATTTCAAACAGGGTTACACACTCTCGCGGGCGGTGGGTAATAATGCGATCATGAGCAGGAGTTTGAACAATATTTCATTTTGTTACATCGCCTTGAAACAATTAGACTCAGCCGAGTATTTTGTGAAAATAGCAATCGATGAAGGCATAAAAGCAGGTGACGTGTCCAAGGCAGGCTTTTCGGAACGCATTTTGGGAGATATCTATTTTGAAAAGAAAGAATGGAAGCGTGCGTTGGAAAGTTTCACCAAATGCCTGGCGAGCGCCAGACAGAATGATCAAACCTCGTTGATTGTTTCAACTCTGCACCGGATTGGACGGACGCATCTTAAATTGAACAAGCCTGATGCGGCATTACCTTATCTTCTTGAGAATGCCATCATCGCGAAGCAATTGGGATACAAAGATGAATTGGAAAAAACGTATGCTTTGCTAGTCGATGCGTATGTTCAAAAAAATAATTTAGCACAAGCCTTCCATTACCAGACACTGTTCATTCAAATTCACGATTCTCTTTATAATCAAAACAGCGCGCAGCAGATCGCACAAATGGAGTCGCGCTATAAGGATGAAATAAAAGAGGCAAAGATCGCGCTGTTAACCAAGGACAAACAGTTGCAGGAAAAGGAAATTAATTCGCAGCGCACCGTCATCTATGCTTTCATCTTTGGGATGGCCATGCTTGGAATTTTAGCCTTTATCCTGTTTACCTCTTTTAAGCAGGTTTCAAAAGTTAATCGCGAATTGGCCGAGAAGAATGAAGAGATCGTCACGCAGTCAGAACAACTCGGACAAATCAATCTCACTAAGGATAAATTATTTTCAATCATCGGTCATGATCTTCGAAGTCCTATTGCGAGTTTGAGAGGGTTGATGGGTTTGGTAAGTGGCGGTAATCTTTCGCAGGAAGAATTTATTGAGACATCACAGAAGGTGAGGAAAAACCTGGACTACTTGTCGGAAGATCTTGATAACTTGTTAAACTGGGCACATTCACAATTAGGTGGTCAGCATCCCAATCCAAAATATGTCTCCCTCGAAAATGTAGTGATTGAAAAAATCAATTTTCTGTTGCCAATCGCTGCCGAAAAAAATATTTATCTAAAATATCAGAAGTTGAGTGGAATTGAAATGTTGATCGATCCGGATCATTTGGCGTTGATCCTAAGAAATCTGATTTCAAACGCTATTAAATTTTCGCATCCGGGTGGAACAATTCTGGTGCAGGCAGAAATAAAGTCGGAGACGGTTTCCCTTTCTGTGAGCGATGAAGGCGTTGGAATGAGCGAGGATGAATTGCTAAAGTTATTTCGTGCCGATGATCACTTCACCAACCCGGGCACTCAGAAAGAGAAGGGGATGGGTATCGGCCTGATGCTGGTGAAGGAGTTTGTTGATAAGAACGGTGGTAAGATTGACGTGAAAAGTGAGACCGGAAAGGGATCAACGTTTATTATTGAAATGAAGGGACGACACGTTAGCGCATGAGAAATTAATTCAACCCATCAAACCATTCTTTGAATTCACTTACCTTTTCGCGACTCACAATAATTTCGCTCTCCCATTTTATGTTCGGCATCACCTTCAACCGGCTATTTGAATAGACAATCACATCCTGTATGGCAGATATGTGGAGGATGTAGCTGCGGTTGCAACGGTGAAATATTTTTGGATCGAGAATTTCCTCCAGACTTTCCAATGTGTAGTCAATGATGAATTTCCGGAGTTGATTCGTAATTAAATACACATCGCGGCCATCGGCAAAGAAAAAACTGATTTGATCGGAAGTAATAGAGCGAATGTGATCGCCCAGCTTCACCATGAACCTGTTTTTGTAATTCTTGACAGGCGAGACATTCAATACTTCTTTTATTTTCTCAGCCTGTTGTTCCCCCCACTTTAACTGCGATTTCAGATTTTCAAGTTTTTGCAGGCTGATGCTTAAATCCGTGTAGGTAATAGGTTTTAATAAATAATCAATGCCGTTGACTTTGAAAGCGTCCAGGGCAAACTCATTGAAGGCAGTAATGAAGATCACAGGCTTCTCAACCTTTACGCCATCAAAAATTTTAAAACTCTGACCATCCGTCAATTGAATGTCCATAAAGATGAGATCAATCTCCGTTTGATGTTGCTGCAACCACTCGATGGAGGAAGCTACACTGTCCAGCGTGTGCACCACTTTTATGGAATTGCTATACTTCTGAAGATAACGTTCAAGTTTTTCAACAGCGGGAGCTTCGTCTTCAATGATCAAAACATTCAATAATAAGGCAGATACACTCATGCTCCCTGTGAGATTGATTTTTCTTCGGATACCGTCACCAACGGAAATTTAATATAATTCTCCAGATCAGCTTTCACCTGCACAAAAGGCCGCTCACTAAAGAAGAGATAGGCTCTTTGCAAATGAGCAAACGCCTGAAGACTATTCTGATGAACAATGAGACGGTCGTTCATTTTGTGTTGAATCACGAGATATCCATCTTCTTCCGTATACAACCGCAATGTCAGCGGAGTCTTGTCTCCAATTAACGTATTGCGCACAATTGTATCCACGCTTACCAGCAGCGAACCAGGAATTAAATAAAAATCTTTCGCGTCCTTTATATCGGTGTACAATTTGATGTGATTTCGGTGATGATGATTGAGAAGATTTAGTAAAAGATCAAGTGTGTGAAGTTCTTCATGAAGTGTTACTAGTTCCTGATTCCGGTGCATCAGTTGATAACGATAGATGCCAGCAAGAAAATCAATTTGTTCTTCTGCTGCATCGAGATTGTGATGAAGGGTTTGAATTAATGTCTCCAGACTTTCGTATAGAAGATCGGGATTGATTTCGTTTTTGAACGCAACAAAATCCGCTTCCAGTTTTTCGCGCAAGCGTGTTTCTTGTTCTACCTTCAGGGTATTCTCACGAAACAAATACTCGTTGCTGAAATAAAGCAGGTTGTAGAGTAATGCGGTGAATCCAAAAATCCATAAAAAGATTTGAAGCTCTGCCATTCCCACCGTGAAGCCGGCCACCCAATAGAAGTAAGCAGCCACGCCAGCGGCAACCGCGGCAACGGCAATCAACACACTTACCGAAGTTTGAATAATTATTTTACGCTGATACGAAGTTTGATCCAGCCGCTTTGATAATAACACGATGGTGAGGCGCAGTGCTTCCAGTGACAAGTAGCTGAGTCCGATACACACGTATAATTCACCGTTGTTAAATATTTTTCCAATCTCGGTGAGATCGTTGTTAACCAGGAGAATCAGCAAGTACACCAATACGCCAAATAGCAAGGGCGCAATGATGCGGAAGAATGGATTGTGAATGAAAATTTTCCTCATGCGCTTTGCTGGGTTTCTTTTAGCACAGGAAGTTGTACCACAAATTTCACGTCATCGCGGATTTCAATCGCCTGCGCGGTGAAGAACGAGTAGCGTCTTCGAATATTCTCTAATCCCACCTGAGTGCTGGTTGGGTTAACGGAGGCTGTCGTCTTGGTATTCGTGATGAGCAAATGCGTGTTGTCTTTTGCTGAAACGTAGACCAATAGTTGATTTTCACGGTTGATTTGATTGTGTTTCACAGCATTTTCAATCAGCATTTGAAGCGTAAGCGGAGGAATTGGTGACGATAATAAGTTCTTGGGTATGTTGATTTCGAGTTTCAGATTGTTTTCAAACCGCACCTGCAACAGGTAATAGTATGATTTGACAAACTCAAGTTCTTCGCGAAGGCTTACAAACTTTCGCTTTTGATTTTGCAGTACGTATTGAAACGTCTCGGCCATTCTCCGGATAAATTCTTCCGCCAGTTTACTGTCCTTATATAATAGAGACGATATGGTGTTCAAGCAATTGAATAGAAAATGCGGACTGATTTGGCTTTTCAGTGATTCAAATTGCAACTCTAGTTGCCAGCGCTCCGATCGTAGCCATTCAACCTGACTGTGTGCATAGTAGCGGTAAGAGTAGAACCATCCGTAGAATATTTCATAGAGAAATAAAACAATGGTGGTCAGTATTCCAATCTTCCAGGCTTCTGCGGTGGTGCCCTGCAGCAAATAAAACATAGTGCTGATGGTGAGTGTGAGCCCAATCGCCATGTTGAGGATCAAACCTGTGATGAGCCGTGTCAGGAATGATTCCCGCCACGAGATTTTTTTATCCAGCCATTTATCCAGTTGATACACCAGCCAGCCGGTTGCATTGGCAAGCGCTATGCTTACGAGGTAGTGCTCGATCTTCTCGATGGGCGAAGGCAGTTTTCCTGTGCTGCTGAAGTGGAGGTAGAGAAGAAATAGAACCCCCACGGGTGTGCATATCGCAAGCAGAAGCCAATACTTTCGCATGAAGAAGTGTTGAGGAGTTTTTGTATCGGAAAGCATTCCCGAAACTAAGAATTCTAAACTTTAAATCCTTGTTTAATCAATCGCGCGCATGGCGCGGCCATAGTACGTTTCAGAATCAATTCGCTTAGCAGCCTGACGATACGCATCTTTCAATGTGGCGCTTCCGCTCTTGACTTTTTGTGCCGATGCAGTCAGAACTTCGGTGATGTAATGATCGGATTCAATGCCGGCTGTCGCCTGAATGATGCTTAGCACTTTTGCCTCACTGAGGTTTGGTATCTGCAAGGCTTGTTGTAGCACGGTAGTGGAGTAATGATCGCTGTCGCTGTTGCCTGCAATTTCAACCAGCTTCTTAAATGCATCGTCACTTAAGTCCTGACGTCTTAATACAGCATCCAATACAACCGACATATAATGATCCGACTCGAGCGTTGACGTTAATTGTAAAACGGTAAGATCCATTTCATTCGTCAGTTTGTTGCGCAGTAGATCGGTCAATACTTCTGTTTTGTAGTGATCAGATTCAATTCCCTGAATCGACTCCAGCACGCGTTGAAAACTGGTGGGGGAAAGTCCGGGCTTACTTAGCGCGTTCTTGAGCACAACGGTGCGGTAGTGGTCCGACTCCAGATTTTTGGTGGTGTTGATCATTTCGCCAATGGTGGCATCGCTAAGATTTTGTTGACGAAGCAATGCATTCAGCACTTCGGTGATATAATGGTCAGAGTCCATTTGACCCGCAGCCTGCAGCAACGATTTCATCGCTTCCGGTGAAGGCGTTTGATTTTGTAAAGCAGATTTTATGACTTGTGTTTTATAATGGTCAGAGTCCATTCGGCCGCATGCCTGAAACACGGCATCACTGCCTTCTTTGGTCTGAAGAAACTTGTTTAAATTCTTTTCTAAAAACTCAGTCAGGTAATGGTCCGAATCCATTGACTGAGAAATTTTAGTGATGATAGTTGGATAATCTTTTACCGGAACACTTAGTTTCATCAACAGATTAGCGTAGTGGGCACGGGCATAACTTCCGTCCAGTCTGCCAATTTCTTCCAGCACACCGGTTACACCGCCTTGTTTGTAGTATCGGTTCACACGACTTTCGGCAGCAATCGTTGTGCTGCGAACCAGTTCTGGTAAAATTTCGCCCAACCATTTTTTGCCTTCGGGTTCAAAGGCAATTTTTTCACGGCCTTCATAGTACTCGCGTTTGATGCCGCCACCTTCGGGGGTAATCACGATCGAGCGTTTTGCTCCGAACGTCACTTTGCTGATTTCCAGATAACCGTCAGACGAAATGCTCTTGATGTCTTTGTCGTCATCGGTCACATCGATCTTTCCGCGCATCTCCACGTTGAAGCTGGATACGCCATTGGAATGACTGATCGTAATTTTTGAGCTTTTGTTCGATGAGCTGAACGTTTCGATTTGAGAGAAAGCAGGAGCCGCACAGATGATCAGGGCGAAAAGCAGAACGAACACGGTTTTCATAAATCTGGATTTTTAATCAGATAACGGCACAAAGGTGGGGGAGGGATGCAGCCTTTACAAGCACCATGACATGAGATGCGGAAAACATGTAGTGAACCGCAGAGATTCTCAAAAACGCCAGTCCAACTATTTACAGATCGCGTTTTTTCTTTTCCGTACGCTGCAATTATTGAAGTTTATCTTGCTTGATTACCGGCTTAATATCAATTACGGGCGTGAATGAACCATGCCCACAAAATCAACACGACTTGCAAGGGCAGGCGAATGAGTGCTGCGGTATGGCTGCCCATGGCCGGGCTTTCTTTAAACACATCCCATACGTGTAAGGGTAAAAAGGCGATCATTAAAATCAGAATACCTAAAGTGGCTTTCGATCGGTAGGCAGGAAGAAAACAGCCAACGCCCAACGCCACCTCCAGCAAACCGGAGGCATAGTTCACAACTACCTCCGATAGAAAATCGGGAATGAATTCGTTATAATACTCAGGGTTGAGAAAATGAGCCACGCCACCAAGTATCATGAAAATACCGAAGACAATGGTGAGGATTGATTTAAAATTTTTCATCGTTGATTTTTTTGAGGGTACATTAAAGGTAGCAAGTATTTCGGCTATCGCTAGTACATTTGTGAGACGAAAAAAATACACACATGAAGCCTTACGTTATTTGTCACATGTTTGGATCGGTTGATGGTAAAATCAAACAAAACATCTGGGGATTAAAAGATCATCACAAATATTTTGAAGAGCCGGCTGCTAAAATCAAAGTGGATGCGTGGCTCGTGGGCCGCATTACCATGCAGGAGTTTTGCAGTAAGAAGGTTTACTCATTAAAGAAAGAGAAGGTAACGGTTCCTAAAACTGATTTTGTCGCGAAACGCGTTTCAAAAACTTTTGCCGTAGTAATTGATCCTTCCGGGAAATGTTTTTGGGATACGAACATGGTATCGACTGAACAAGTTATTGAGGTATTAACAGAACAGGTAAGCAGTGCATACCTCGCGCACCTTCGTAGCAAAAATGTTTACTATATTTTTGGTGGAAAGAAAGAATTGGATTTGAAACTCGTACTTCACAAGCTTTACACATTGTTTAATATCAAGCGCGTGCGAATTGACGGAGGTGGTCATGTGAATGGTTCTTTTCTGAAGGCCGGATTAATAGATGAATTCAGTTTGGTGCTGGCTCCGATTGCGGATGGCACTGTTGGCGCACCAACGGTATTCGAAGCGGAGAAAGGTTATGGCAAACGCATGGCCACGCATTTTAAGTTGAAGTCGGTGAAGAGAATTTATAAAGACTTTCTGTGGATCCGTTACCAAACGATTCGTAAAGACAGCAAGTAGGCAAGCGCTTTTCTCACGGATAATAGGTTACCACTCAACCAATACTCCCCGTCTTTTTCACCATTTGGTTAGTATTTATTGAAATCGCTGGTTATTATTGTCACAAATTGAGACAATAATGAAAAACTCCCATCTTTTAATCATCATGATGCTGACTACCTCAAGTGTATGGAGCACAACCGAAACGCAGGCGCAAGGCAAAGATGCTTTTGCTGTGCAGACAAAAATTGAAAATGGCACCATCGAAGGATTGTATGACACCAAAACCGGATTGCAATTGTATTTCGGTGTTCCCTTTGCAAAACCACCTGTTGGTGATCTACGCTGGAAAGCACCGCAGCCTCCGGACAACTGGAGTGGTGTGAAGCAAACGAAAGCGTTTGGTCCTCGTGCTGTGCAAGCTATTGTGTTTGGCGATATGAATTCCCGTTCAAACGGAATCAGTGAAGATTGCCTGTACCTGAATGTGTGGACTCCTGCTAAACGCAACACCACCGGCCTCCCTGTGTTGGTTTACTTCTATGGAGGCGGCTTTGTTGCCGGTGACGGCTCTGAGCCACGCTACGATGGAGCAAGCATGGCGAAGAAAGGAATCGTGGTGGTTACGGTGAATTATAGACTGGGTTTGTTTGGTTTCTATGCACATCCTGAGTTGAGCAAGGAAGCGCCTTACAAGGCATCCGGAAATTACGGATACCTCGACCAGGCACTTTCGCTGAAGTGGGTACAAAAAAATATTGCCGCCTTTGGTGGCGATCCTAAGAAGGTAACGATTGCTGGTGAATCTGCCGGATCTATTTCTGTGAGTGCGCAAATGGCCTCGCCTTTGTCCAAGAATCTGATTGCTGGTGCGGTAGGTGAAAGTGGTTCGGGTATCGGAGCACTGTCGGCTGTGCCATTGGCCGAAGCGGAAAAAATTGGTGCTGACTTTGCGAAGAATGCCGGCTATACATCGCTGGCACAAATGCGGGCAGCAAGTACACGTGAACTGTATGAAGTGTATGCCGAATCAAAACGCTTTGGTTTTCCTCCAACCATTGATGGGTACTTCTTTACGAAGAGTATGTTAGATGTGTTCAAAGCAAAAGAACAGGCTCAAGTACCGTTGTTGCTAGGATGGAACTCTGCTGAAATCCCAGGCATGGCGTTTACGCAAGGTCCTATCACAGAAGACAACTTCGTGAAGAAAGTGAAAGAAGCGTATCCAACTGATTACGAAGAAGTGTTGAAGTTATATCCGCATGGCGATGCAAAAGAATTGGAATGGGCGGCAACTAATCTTGCGTCTGATCGCTTCATTGCCTACAGCACCTGGAAATGGTTTGATGCACATCGCAAAAATAGCAGCCAACCCGTGTACCGTTATTTATATAGCAAACTGAGACCAGCTTTGGTGGATAAATCATTAACACCTGGTTTGGCGGGCGGCACACAGCGGGGTAATGATGCTCCACGCATGGAACCCATTGGCGCTCCACACGCCTGTGAAATTGAATATTGCATGGGCAACCTCGAATTAGTGAAAGACTATGCCTGGACGGCCGATGACTTTAAAGTATCTGATACGATGTTGAGCTACTTTGCCAACTTTGTGAAGACCGGCAACCCCAATGGTGATAAGTTGCCAGAGTGGCCCGCTGCACAAGCAAACGATGCAACTCCTCCTGTGATGGTACTCAATACCGAATCAAAAGCGGTGAAGAGTAATGACGCGCGTTATATGTTTATGGATAAGGCCAACAAGAACAATTAATAGCTATCTTAGGTCATAAACCATTTACTCTTTGTGTTTCTTGATGTCTTGGTGACTTAGTGGTTCAATATTTTTAAACCACTAAGACGCAAAGTCACTAAGGCTCACGAAATAATTCAGATATGAAGAAATTCTTTTTGTTAGGGGTGGCGATCCTGATTTTTCAGGAATCTTTTTGTCAGATTAATTCTGGTAAAGTAGTAAGCTTCATCATCAACGCCAAGACATTGCAAAATACCGGTGGTGAAAATCCCAATCGTAAAGTTTCGGTGTACTTGCCTCCGGGCTACGATCAATCCAAAAAGCGTTTTCCTGTTATCTATTATCTGCACGGGTTCATGGGCACTGATAGTATCAGTGCGAACATGAAGATGATTTTGGATCGCGCGATCGCGCAACAAAAAATCCGTCCGTATATTTTTGTTATTGCCAGTCAGTATACATTGTTCGAAGGAAGCTTTTACAGCAACTCATTTCTCACGGGCAACTGGTCGGACTTCACCGCGAAAGAATTGGTGGAGTATGTGGACAGGAATTTCAAAACGATTGCCAAGCGCGATAGCAGAGGAATTGGTGGCCACTCGATGGGCGGCTATGGTGCGATTAAGATTGGAATGTTATATCCCGATGTGTTTAGCAGCGTGTATGCGCTTAGCCCGGGCTTGCTTGCGTTTGTGAAGGAGTTTGGACCCAACAGTGATTCATATAAAGAATTACAAAAAGTTAAAACCGTTGAAGAGTTAAAGAAAACCTATTACCCAAAAGTATTGGTGGCCGTAGCGCGTGCCTGGTCACCTAATGCTAACAAGCCACCGTTTTATTGCGATCTTCCTTTTACCTATAAAGGCGACAGCCTGCAGATTGACAATGCCGTGGTTGAAAAATGGAACCAGAACATGCCAGTGTATATGGTAGACAAGTATGCTGGCAATCTGAGAAAGTTAAAAGCATTGAAGTTGGATTGGGGACGCAACGACTCACAACGATTTCCAGTGCAGTGCGGGATGTTCAGTCAACGGCTTGAGAACCTCGGCATTGAACATTTCGCTGAAGAGTACATCGGCAATCATGTGAATAAGATTTGGACGGCCGATGGGCGAGTGCTGAATGATTTCCTACCTTTCTTCAACGAATATCTGGTATTCGAATAAACTGAAATTGAATTGATCGCGCTGCTTGGCTTTTCTACCATAGCCTTCTTCCTGGTGCTCATCATCACGAAGCGGCTTTCTGTTATCACAGCGTTGGTTGTTGTGCCCATTGTCTTTGGGTTCTTGGCAGGCGTCTCCGTAAAAGAGTTGGCAGAGATGATGTTGGCGGGAATTAAGCAAGTGGCTCCAACAGGTATTTTGTTGGTATTTGCTGTTTTGTACTTTGCTGTGATGTTGGATGTTGGACTGTTTGACCCGGTTGTAGCGTTCATCATCAAACAAGTACAGGGCGATCCGTTGAAAGTTGTGATGGGCACGGCTTTGCTAACGATGATTGTTCACCTAGATGGCGATGGCACGGCCACCTTCATGATTGTGATCTCTGCGTTTCTCCCTATTTACAAAGAATTGAAAATGAACCGGCTTGTATTGGCTGGCATTGTGGCGTTAAGTGTTGGTCCACTGCATCTTGTTCCGTGGTCGGGAACATCCGCGCGGGCAATAGCCACCATGAAAAGCACCGCGACCGAAATCTTCAATCCAAATGTTCCCGCCATTCTAGGTGGAATTGTTTGGGTGTTGTTTGTTGCTTACATATTGGGAAGGAGTGAACGCAAGCGACTGGGCATTGTTCCACTTCAATACAATCATCATTCATCTCTTTCTGAGGAACAGAAATCTATGCGCAGGCCAAAATTGATTTTGATCAATGCGATCATGACCATCGCTTTGATTGTTGTACTGATGAAAGGTTGGGTACCAGCTCCTGTGTTATTTATTGTGGCGAGCAGTCTGGCATTGTTGATCAATTATCCGAAGTTGAGCGATCAGCAAAAAGTGATGAAGAGTCATGGTGCAAATATCTTTTTGGTTTCCAGTATGATCTTTGCAGCCGGAATTTTCTCCGGCATTCTGGCCGGCTCAAAAATGATTGATGGCATGGCGTCATCTCTGGTGTCGTTGATTCCCGAACATCACGCGAATTTACTTCCGGTACTAACAGCTATTACCAGTATGCCTGCTAGTTTATTATTCACTCCTGACGCTTACTACTTTGGCATTGTGCCGGTGCTGAGCGAAGCTGCACAACATTACAATGTGGATGCACTTGAAATTGGTCGAGCGGCATTGTTGGGACAAATGACCGTGGGTTTTCCTTTGAGTCCGCTTACGGCTTCCACTTTCTTGTTAATTGGTTTGTGCGAAGTAGATTTGGGCGATCATCAGAAATTTATTTTTAAGTGGGCCATGGGCACAACGCTCGTCATGACACTTGTTGCATTATTGACCGGATCCATCCATCTATGAAAGAGAAAATCAGAATAGGATGTGGTGCAGGATTTTCCGGTGATCGGTTAGATCCCTCAATTGTATTGGTGGAACAAGGTAAGCTGGACTATCTGGTGTTGGAATGTTTGGCAGAACGTACGATAGCATTAGCACAAAAGAGAAAACTTCAAAATCCTTCGTTGGGTTATGACCCGTTGCTGGAGAGAAGAATTGAATCGTTGATCGTTTCTCTCAATAAAAATAACGTGCGACTCATTACGAACATGGGCGCTGCCAACCCTGTTGCTGCGGTCGACAAAGTGATTGAAATAGCGAAGCAAAAAAATATTCAGGTTAAAGTAGCTGCGGTTTTTGGCGATGATGTATTGAACAGCATTGATCCGACCGAAAAAGCATTTGAAACCGGAAAGCCGTTGTCCGAGTCCGGCAAATTACTTTCTGCCAATGCCTATCTTGGAATAGAAGGAATTGTTGACGCATTGAAACAAGATGCTGATATCATTATCACGGGAAGAGTTTCTGATCCTTCTCTCTTTCTCGCACCGATGATGCACGAGTTTGGGTGGGCGCACGATGATTATGAGCGATTAGGAAAGGGAACCATCCTGGGACACCTGATGGAATGTGCAGGCCAGGTGACGGGCGGTTACTATGCTGATCCCGGAAAAAAGGATGTACCGGATATGGCAAACCTTGGCCATCCGTTTGTGGATGTGGTTAGTGATGGCAGTGGATTGTTGAGTAAGGTAGATGGAACAGGCGGCATCATTAATTTAGATACGGCAAAAGAACAGTTGCTGTATGAAGTAGTGAATCCGTATGAGTACTATACACCCGATGTGATTGCAGACTTCACAACTGTCCATTTAAAAGAAGTAGGAAAGGACACGATCAGAATAACGGGTGGCACCGGAAAGAAGAAACCACACACTTACAAAGTGAGCGTTGGCTATCAGGCGTTTTATTTAGGTGAAGGTGAGATCACCTATGCAGGATCCAACGCAGTTGCGCGGGCAACACTAGCGGGTGAAACTGTCAAGCAACGACTGTCAAAAATTTTCTCTGACGTTCGGGTAGATTTGATAGGGATGAATTCTGTTCATGGCAATTCGTTTCATCAAGATCGTCAACCGTATGAGGTACGTCTTCGCATTGCTGCCAAAGCAAAAACACAGGAACAGGCGGCACTTATTGGTGAAGAAGTGGAGGCTCTTTACACCAATGGACCGGGAGGTGGAGGTGGCGTGAGAAAGTATGTAACCGAATCGATTGGTATCGTTTCAACATTGCTGCCGCGTAACAAAGCCATGCATCAGGTAATCATCAAAGCATCATGAAGCTATACGATATTGCACATAGCAGGGCAGGGGATAAAGGCAATACATTGACTCTTTCGCTGATACCCTATGATGAGAAAGATTATGCCATGCTCTGCGAAAAAATCACAGTAGACAAAGTAAGAGAGCACTTCAAAGAAATTGTGAAGGGTGAAATCATTCGCTATGAACTTCCGAATATTTCATCGTTGCTATTTGTTTGTCAACAGGCTCTAAGCACAGGTGTTACTACCTCATGGGTGATGGATGCGCATGGCAAAACGTTGAGCTATGCGTTGCTGGAAATGGAGATATAGATTGAACTCTTTCGGGTACACAAAATCTGCTCCTCTTTTTTATTTTACTCTAAAACTTTTGCCTTCAACATAGGTCATAAATTTTTCGCCATCCTGCGCCATTTCAAATTTGGTGTTAACGGTATCAGCATCGGGCATTGTATACGTGAGTCGAAATGACGGAGCATTTGCGGTTTTATCACTGATTAATGCAATGGCGTCATCGGAATAAATAATCCTGTAGTGAATGGTGTGCCCTTAATTGTCAAAATAGATGGCTTTGGAGGGAGCGTTGGCAGCTTCAAGGTAGATGACCATTAAATCATCGTGAATAGTGGCGGGTCTTCCGTTGGCAGCCGGATACTCAGAATGAGATTTGCGAACCAGAATGTGATTATCGAGATCAGCTTTAAACGAAAATACTCCGCTTCCCTTTCCCGGTTCACCACTTCCTTCGCCTCTCCATTCTCCAATGAGTGGCTCCCATTTCTCCACCAGAGAACTCTGTTGAGCGATGGCATTTGATTTAAATAAGAGTAGGACGAGGACCAGGCTTATGGTTGTCTTCATGTTGTGTGTTATCTTGAGACAAAAATAGGCAACCTTGTCGATTTGTTTCAGAATACTTATTAACCTAACCATTTTCTCAAGCTAATTCGTAACGGCTTCAGCTGCATGAAAAATTAGCTTGCTAACCATGGCCTTGACTATGAAATCAAAAAGTAAAAACTGGCATTCTTATAATAATGCGTTGATTGTTGCCTTGACTTTAATAATTAACATCGGCTGTACAACCAAATCATCACAGCGAAATCTCACGGAAGGTATGGTCCTGATTCCTGCAGGAAGTTTTGCAATGGGTTGTTCGGATTGTAAAATGGATGATGCATTGCCGGTACACGAAGTTCAACTCGATTCGTTTTGGCTGGACGCAACGCCTGTCACCAATGCGCAGTTTAAAAAATTTGTCGATGACACCGGTTATAAGACGATTGCCGAGCGTCCGCTCAATCCAAATGAATTTCCCGGAGCTGACCCAAAAGATCTTGTTCCCGGTTCGATTGTCTTTGTGCCGCCACCAACACCGGTCGACCTTGGCGATTATAGCAACTGGTGGCAATATGTGCCGGGTGCTTCGTGGCAACATCCTGAAGGACCGGATAGCAATATTATGGGAAGAGAAGATCACCCCGTTGTTCACATAGCGCATACCGATGCAGTTGCCTACGCAAGTTGGGCAGGAAAGCGTTTGCCAACAGAAGCAGAGTATGAGTTTGCAGCTCGTGGAGGAAAGCTTGATCAAAAATATTCGTGGGGCAACGAATTAAAACCAAATGGAATGTGGGTGGCCAACATCTGGCAAGGTGAGTTTCCGAATCACAACACAAATGATGATGGATTTGTGGGTACATCACCCGTAAAAGAATTTCCACCCAATGATTTTGGATTATATGATATGGGCGGAAATGTGTGGCAATGGTGCAGCGATTGGTATCGGCACGATTATTATCAATTTGTGGCGAGCCAGTCTGGGGTGATAAAAAATCCGATAGGACCGAAGACAAGTGTTGATCCACTTGAACCGGGTTTGCAAAAGCGCGTGCAGCGTGGTGGTTCATTTTTGTGCAGCGATCAGTATTGCGAACGTTATCTGGTGGGGAGCAGAGGTAAAGGAGAAATCAATAGTGCCAGTTCAAATGTTGGCTTTCGCTGTGCAAAAAGTTTATAGTTTAACGTATGTCATTAAATACATCTTTTGTTTGATGTTTGTCACGCAAAGTCTGACCGGCAAGTTGATTTATTGCATCAGAAAGTAGAAGTCAATAAACAAAAGAGGAACAGCCCTCACCAGTATTGGTGCTACTGCCTTAATAGCTTTAACACCAGCGACTAATAGGAACAACGTGATCACAACACACAGTCCGATTGTCGATCCGCCAATAGCGGCCATCTGTTTAATACCCAGGCTGGAATCTAAAAAATAAAAAAGCAGAGCCAGAGTTGAAACAGACGAACTTATCCACATCACTTTCGGTAAAATGGTGGAGGCTAGTAATTCTGTGAATCCTGATTTTTCATTTTCATCACGTTCGATTTCAACTGGCACATAACCCATCAGAAAAAAGGTAGCGGCAAGGCCGCCCAGTGAAACGATAATGATTGTGCTATCGATGTTGGCATACAGGAGTGTGGCACCAATTACTAGCCCGGCAGAAAAAATTCGCTCAGCCCATGGAAGAATCTTTGTTAGCGCTTTCATTCAATAGGATTTAATCTACAATCGATTGGCTCACCAGTTGTCTCATCTTTTGATGGTAGTAATTGGTGTAAGGATTAACCTGTGTCATAAACACGGCCACCATCTTTTCTTTAGGATCAATAAAGAAGTGTGTGTTGAATGCGCCCGACCAGTAGAAGATTCCGTTTGAGCCAGGCATCTTCGTGTCGGCAACGTTATCCACCACGGCAAAACCAAATCCAAAACCTTCACCAGGCGCAGGAAATAAATCACCGGATTGATTCACCGTCATGAGTTCGATTGTTTTTCTGCTCAGGAACTGTTTACCATTTCCCTTTCCACCATTCAATAGCATTTGACAGAAGGTCATGTAATCAGTTGCTGACGCGAACAATCCGTTAACACCACTCCATACAGTTACGCCTTCCGATTTTGGTTGATTGGCACTCTTGATGAGAACACCTTTTTCATTCTGGTTGTGTAACAAAGCAATGCGCGATTGTTTTGCTTTTGGCACATTGTAACCTGTGTCATTCATGCCAAGTGGTTTGAATATTCTCTCCGTCAGAAAATCCTGTGTGCTCATGCCGGAGAATTTTTCAATCAGCACCGACAACACATCAGGTGCCGCACTGTAGTACCATTGATTCCCAGGTTGACCTACCAATGGAATCTTCACCAGATTATTTACGCGACTGGCAATATCCGGATAGGTGTTCATGTATTGTTCTTTCAGAAAATCTTTGTCTAACTGACTTTGACCAAGACCGTGCGACAGGCCAGCCGTATGACTAAGCAAATGAGCAATGGTAATTTCTTTCGCGAGTGGTTCTGTTTCACCCGCAATGCCATTGTTCACATTTTTGGCAACACGCATGTCTTTGAAAGCCGGCAGATATTTTGAAACAGGGTCGGTCAGTTGAAAATGACCTTCTTCATACAACATCATGAAGGCCGTAGTGATAATGGGTTTGGTCATCGACTGGATGTAAAACAAGTCATCCATTTTTTGAGGAGTTTTGTTTTCAATGTTGCTATAACCAAATGCTCCCTTGTGCACCACCTCACCATTGCGCATCACCAATGAAACAGCTCCCGCTATTTTGCCTTTGTCAATTTCACTTTTGATAAAGTTTTCATAATGTTTTAGCTGATCCGTAGAAATGCCGGCAGTGATTTTATCTGCCGACTGCGAATAAACGGAAAGGGTGGTGACAGCGATCAGTAAGTAGACCCAAATAAATCTGCTAAGTTTCATAGATGATTTGTTTTAGATGAGGATTTGAAGATAGGTAATTTATTTCAAGGTTTTATCGCTTCACATTTACTGTCAACATAAATCCTGCGATGGTCATGCCGCCTTTGAGTAGCGTTGCTTTCGAAGCGGTATTTTCAATATTGCACCGTGCCGCTGGCACACGATCGTGTTGATAACATTCTTTGCGCAGCTCCTGAATGAGGAAACTTCCAAATCCTTTTCTCCGTTGGTCTCTACACACTTCTTGATATAAATTATCAATTTGTTGTTGCACAGATAAAAAATACGTGCTACCTCCTTTGGGTAGGTGCCAGGTGAATTTTTTCGGGAAATTATTTGGGTGTTTACTTTTTAGGGGAAGAGTTTTCTATATTGTTGGATCACTTCTGAAAATCATTTGAGATTAGTAAAGATATTCCTACTCACGCTGGCTGCGTTATTTTTTGCCGATCAAGTGCTGTCTCAGAATCCGGAAGACTTCAACCAGGAAACGTCAGACTCTACACACTACACATTTGATTCTGTCGACACACAGCTGGATGTTGTAGACGTATTTCGCAAATGGACCCATCACGAAGCCAAGATTCAATTGCTAAACTCCAAGAGCAAGCGTGTGGACTTCACGCTGGTGCCGGCTTTGGGCTACACGTTGCAAACCGGCTTCGCTATTTTGCTGGCCGCCAATACAGTTTTCTACACCAATCAGAAAGATCGCTCGAAAGCTTCGACTGTGCTTACCAGCATTGCTTACACACAATACAATCAGGTGATTTTGCCGGTGAGTGTTAATCTCTGGTCGAAAGACCGGAAGCTAAACATGATATCCGATTTTCGATACATGAGCTATCCTTCGCAGACGTTTGGTCTCGGTGATCAGACAAAGTTTTCCGATGGCTATAACATTGACTTCTCATACGTAAAAATTCATCAGACCTTTCTCAGAAAAATCAAACGCGGGTTCTTTGCCGGAGCCGGTTACTACTACGACTATCTGTGGAAAGTTCATGAGGTGAATCCGCCTGCCGGTACAGTAACCAGTTTTCAACAATATGGCTTACTCGAAAACGAAACAGCTTCCGGAATTTGTTTTCAGGGAATAGTAGATCAACGCATAAATCCGGTGAACCCGTTTGGTGGCTATTATGTAAGTGGCCGCTATCGCCTGAATGATCGATGGATGGGCAACTCTGCCAATTGGCGAACAACCATCGTGGAGGGAAGGAAGTACATTCGGTTTCCGAAAGAATCACAAAACATAATCGCGCTTTGGAATTATAATTGGATCACGATTTCGGGACATCCTCCTTTTCTTTTGTTGCCCAGCACCGGTTGGGATGATTTCTTTAACACGGGTAGAGGTTACATTCAGGGACGCTATCGCGCACGCAACATGTCGTATGTGGAAGCCGAATACAGATTTCGTCTGGTGAAGAGTGGCTTGTTTGGTGGCGTGGTGTTTTCAAACCTTCAAACTTTTTCGGCCGATAAATCTAATCTCTATCACAACGTGATCCCGGGCTATGGTGCCGGGCTTCGCATTAAACTAAACAGAAACTCCAACACCAACTTTTGCATCGACTATGCATTTGGTGCCGAAGGATCGCGGGGTTTCTTTATTAATCTTGGAGAAGTTTTTTAATCGTTCCACACCGATCGTATAAAAAATTATCAGCAACTACGTATAATTTGTAACTTACTTTTTCTTAAATCAAGAAACTATGCTACGCAATTTTCTCCTGTCAGTGATCGTCTGTGGCTGCATCAGCGCATGTACGTCCAGCAAAACAGATAACCATGCCATCGTAAACGAGCGGGCCATCGCACGAATTGATTCTACCCTGAAAACACTGGTGGACTCCGGATCGATTGCGGGAGTGTCGGCATTGATCTTTGAAAAAGATAAAGAAGTTTATTTTAACGCGTTTGGTTATGCCGATCGCGAAGCAAAAGTACCGATGGACCGCAACACGATTGTGCGCATTTATTCGATGACCAAACCCGTTACCGGAACAGCGCTCATGACACTGTATGAGAAAGGCGCTTTTCAATTAGATGATCCGCTGGCTAAGTATGCTCCGGAATTCAAAGAGATGAAAGTGTTTACCGGAACAGATGCAAAAGGAGAAATGGTGTTGGAGCCTGCGCACCGGCCCATTACCATTCGCGACATCACACGACACACTGCCGGCTTTGTCACCAACAATCCCGACACGACAACTGCTTTTGGTAAGCTGGTGAAGAAAACAAATGCAATGGATCGCAGCAACACATTGACGCAAATGGCTGAGAAGTTGGGAAGTCTTCCCTTGATTTTTCATCCGGGCGAGCAGTGGGCCTACGGTCCGTGCGTTGATGTTCAGGCTTTTTTAGTGGAGCGAATTTCAGGTATGCCGTATGCAGAGTATGTACAGAAGAATGTACTCGACCCGCTCAAGCTAAGTAAGACGCGGTATTACTTGCCAGAAGAAGAGCGCACAAAGTTTGCAGCTATGTATTCAAAGGCAGAAGACGGAAGTTTAAATCGCGTGCCGGCCGACATGGCCGATAGTTTCAATACCAATCACTGGCCGCTAACACCTGGTGGATATGGACTCACCTCAACACTGGATGACTACATGCGATTCGCACGCATGCTGGTGCACAAAGGTTCATTTGATAATGCCACTATTCTTAAACCTGAAACGGTTGAACTCATGGCCACCAATCAGTTGGCTGATAGTGTTACCGAGCGCATGTGGTTGCCCAGCAAAGGGCAGGTTGGTTTTGGAATTGATTTCGCTGTGCGTATTAAACCACCTGTGTCCGTGGAAGAAAACAATGGTGTGGTGGGCGAATTCTTTTGGGATGGAGCCGCTAGCACATTGTTCTGGGTAGATCCCGTAAACGAGTTGACGGCTGTTCTGTTTGTTCAGATTTTTCCGTTTGACCGATCGCTTCACAAGAAATTCCGCGATGCCATTTATGGACCTGTTGTGCTGTCGTCTGCTAAGTAAGTAGCATCTCACCTGAGAAAGGCGCCCAAACATTGAGCACCCGTTGTGGTGTCTGCTTCCGTTATTTTATGGTATAAAAGAATTTCTTTTGCGATTTTCTTAGCGCGTTGCCCGATGTGTAAGTCGTGGTGGCTTCTGTTGGATAGCCATCGCTGTTGTATTGATAGGTATACGACTGAGGGATTAAACTTGGAAACGCACAGCCTACATAATTTACATTTTCAGTCAACTTATTATTGGTAGACATGTTCAAAAGTGTGTAGTCCACATAGCCCAACATCCGGAATGGATTCTTTTGTTGATCATACGTGTATACGCCATTACTGCAAAGCTCGGCACCGCGGGAAGTCTTATCCGCTAAAACATTTTCGTTGCCATACTGCATTTCATATTCGAAACTTCCACCGTTTGAATACTGATACGCTACCTTGACTACGTTATCAGGTTGATAGGTAAAATTGGCTTCGGAGTTTACGCCTGCACTATAATTCTCTTCGATAATCTTTGTCACCTTACCATCTGTTGAGTATTGATAGCCGTATCGGATGAAAGGAGTAGCGCTGTTCACCAGGAAGCCTTCGATTTTATCCACGTTTCCGCCCGCATACGTGAAAGTATAGGAGCGTTGTTCTTCGATAGCATTTGAAGTTGGATTGAAACCGAACACTGTGTACTTGCTTAGCTTTCCTGCGTTGTCATAGGTATAGCTGATTTTCAACTGAGGTTGAAATCCTAAATCCGGCAGGTCATACGACTCGGTATAATAGTCAAGCTTAATTTCTTTAGGGGCGATGTCATTATTTTTGTCGCAGGCCGCAAATGTTAATGTGATAAAAACTAATGGAAGTATAATCTGTTTCATGGTTTGCTTATGTATGAATGGCTTATACTGCAAAATTGCGAAAAGGGTTACGCAATTAACTTGTATTTATCGGCCATTTACGGGTAGTGGGGTAGCAATCAATCCCAAACGTATTTCCAGCTGCCGTCTTTTTGTCTTTTCCACACCGTATGGAAAATTCCTTTGTATTCGGTGACTTCACCGTTTTCATTTTTTATTTTCCAAAGATACTGACCGTATGTGTACGCGAGTGTTCCGTCTGCGGACACATCAATGAAATCGGGCGTCCAGTTAACAGTAGCGTTGTCATTTCTATTTTTGGCGTAGTAGGCTTTGATATTCTCGTTTCCGATGATGAGTGTATCATTCTCCCGTTTGATCACGGCTTTTTCGTCCGCGAACGAATAGAAGGCTTCGGCAATGCCTTTCTCGGCCGCCATCTTTTCAAATGCTTTTTCTGACTGAAAAATTTCGTCTTTGACTTTCTCGCGATCTACGCGTTCGCACGATACAATCAAAAGCATGCAGATGGATAAAAGAAGAAGGGTGTTCACGTGTTGCGATTTGTTCAACGATGCGCGGGAGATGAATTTCGTATTCATAAATTTTTGAGGGGTTGAGTCAGCGATACGGGAGACTAAGGTAAATTTTATCTACGAAGTTATACGGGGTTTTTATAATAAAGATGAGTGCATGCACTCAGCGAGTCATCAAAAGTTCGAATGACAGTACTTGGTTGGTGTTGCTGCTGTAACAACATCTTCCATTTTTTAAAAACTGCTTTGACTTATCAGCGCCACGGTAAAGAGTGTTAATAGGAACCAGCCGATAAAACCTTCAGCAATCGTAAGGTATCTTGCAAAACCTTTCGTTGGGATTTCCCCAAAGCCCAGCGTTACAAATGAATTGAGGCTAAGCGTAAGTGCATTTAGGAAGGCGATTGTTGCTCCCGCCAGAATTCCCAGCAGCTTCTTGAATCTGCCTGCTTTAATGTTTCTCAAATCCTTGAGGTCTTCAATCAACTTACTTTTGGCCGATACATCCCATGACGATGGGAAAAATACGTAGAGCGCGCCAAAACCGAAAATTACCCAAAGTGAGATGATGATCGCCCTTGCCGGGTCGGTGCCATAGCGCGTATAAAACTTCAATAATTTATTCAGTCCTATTCTTATCCAAAGGTCAAATGAAGGAGATAGTTCGTATTGATAAATCAGATGGCGAGTCTCAAGGTCTTTGATGCGATTGTAAACGAGATTTGCAGTTTGTATGTCTCCACCTTCCAAATAGAAATTGTGTAATCTTTTGTGAAGTCGAAGCAAGTTCAGGTAGTGCCTGCCATTGCCAATCTGATCCCCGCTGCCATCAAAAAAAATGCGTTGATCATTTTCAAAGAGATGCCACCCTAAAGGTTTTCCGGTAAAGATTCCGTCAAAAGGTATGTAGCTTGATGGGCCTATTTCTGCCATTGAACGGAATCCTACCCGGGCGTCAAACGTATTGTCAACCAAATCCCAACTCACCTTGTCACCATCTGCATAGAAATCAACATTCCCTTTAAAATTCGAATTGCGAAGGCGTATAAATCCGTCTCGCTGTTCGAACTGTATAAATCCCGAATCTAATTGCTCGAAACGAGAGTTCCAGACACTCGTCCATGCATTACCCTGACCTGCGTTTTCGATGACAGATTCATCGCCTATCGTTTTAAAAATAGAATTAAAAATGTGAATGCGACTTGATACAATGCTTACCTGCCCGCTATCAACCAAAGCCTTGTACACTATGGTGGTTGTCTCCTTGTTATCAACATCCAGGTTTTTAAAATTGGAACGCTCTATTTGTATAATTTCAAAATTCGACTCGTAAATCGAGAGCTCGTTAATTCGGCAATTTTGAAAAATCAGATTCTCTGGCCCCTTGCATTTAGTAATGGAAACATCACCTGTAAACGGTCCGGTAAAGAAAACACTCGTGGAGAAAGTACATTCGTTAAACTCAATCGCGTGAAACTTACCCGAGCTGATGGGAGTGCTCACCGTAAACTTTCCGTAGACACTATCATCCCACAGGTGCTTTCCCAGATCTCCGTTGAAAATTACGCGGTCAAATACGAGTGTGTCCCATTTAGCACCCTGAAGAATAGTGGCCAGTTCAGAGTAGTTCATCAATTGTCCCTGATAAATCTTTTTTGTCTGGCCGTGAACGAATGAGGGAGCCAAAATGATAGTTGCGATCACCAGCAGTTGTTTCATAAAGTCTCATTAAGTGGTATAAAGATCGGCTGCCTGAGAAGTGCTGCTGCCAACCGTAACAGCTTATGAATCTCCTTAATAAAATTACTTCAAATCGTTCTTCATTCCCAACTCAAATCCAAATCGATTTCAGGTATTTAATTTCCCTTATAGTTCGCCATAACAATTCACCATTGGTGAAACTGTTTTCGACTACCAGTTTATCTCTGTATAAATTTTATGAATCTTGCTGTATTTGGCACTCTGAATTCGCACTGTCTTTTTAAATATCGGAATTAGGTCAGTGACGTTATCATATTCTGAAGTATTGTTGAGATTATTTTGATAGATCGCTAACTCATCCAACCCAAGGTCTCTTTCTGTCCATTCGTAAATTTTCGTGAGTTGTGAGAGCCTTTGATTTTCTAAATGATTGATCACACCAGAACTAAGCGCTGCTTTCCAACTGCTCATTGAAACGCCCTCTTCGGGCAAGACATCAATAAGCATTCTATTGTCAGGTATGGTTAGCAAAATCGAATCCTTCAGATGTTCCACTTTCCATCGGCCCGTTCTGTTCTTTGCTAACGAATCGGTCATCATTGTTGCAAATTTTTCTTTGCTGACCATGATCATTCCTTTTTTATTTTTATTCTCAACTAAATTGTATAGCTCCAGCCATGTCGACAAAACGTGTATGTTCCTGTCATAGATTTTTAGATTGTTTTCTATTTCACTTTTGATGGCTGTCATCGTGATGTTGAGTTCTTCAGTTTCTTGCTTTCTGTTTTTATAATCTTCCAGTTGAAACGCGATCAAAATACCGATGAGCGCACTTAAGAATGAGATAAAATGATTTCTCCAGTCAATCTTTGAATTCATATTTGATGACGATTTAGAATCATTATTATGGTCAGGCTCCATGATCTAAAACTGGTTTAAAAAGTTAAAAGAGTTAGAGAGTCTTTATTTCTCGTTCGGTTGGTGTTGATGCCAACGGGTAAGTTTGTTTTTTTATCTGGAAGTTATCAAGATGGTCGATGACTACACAAGTCACCTGATAAAACCACTTATTGCACCGTGATATACTCGTCAATTTTATTAATCAGACCGGCAGCGTTTTCTTTTGTGTCGCCCATTCTTTTCAAAACAGTGACTAATACTTGACGACTGTCATAGATAATGGAATGTAATTCAACGCTTTTTAAAATCCGCTTCGCCAGCGCCTCGTTTATTGAGTTAGGGTTTTTTAGACCAAACAATCCGGAATGATTTACAAAATCCTTTCTGCTTTGGGTGATCCGTTTTAGCTCTTCGTTCATTGCCACATCCGCAAATTTGCACTTCGAATAATGTCGGTTCAACTCAACTTGCAAAGCCAGGTCGTTGATCAATTTCAGGTCACCATTTGCTTTCATTGACTCATACGAAGGATTATTCTGAAAATTAATTGGCAGCAAAACGCCATATAGGGCCTCCTCAAAATTGCTGTTATTTTCTTCTTTGAACCATTTTGGCAGAGGGTCATCATACTCCGCAACATTTAGTAGCAGGTCAGAGTTGATCAAAATTTCTTTGAAGTCTTTGATCCGGTGCCCCAGGTAAAGTGTGTCTGCTACCAAATCCTGACGCATAGATTTTAAATAGGAAATGCAACTCTGTTTTTCATTCCGGCTATCCCGGTATTCATCAATAAAAAATGCAATCAACACACTCAGGATAATAAGAATCCCTTCACTTAAAAATTTAAAAATATTCTTTTTTTTCATGTGACATCCTTTTTAAGGTTCACGATAGATCGTAACTAATTTATTAAATTCTTCACTAACTCTCCTTAAGTTGCCGACTATCGTGAAGAACACAAACGAGAGCGGAGGGAACAGCGTGTGGTCTTTGTTAATACAAAATAAGGTCTTTAGACTAAGCATCCCAAGCGGCTATTTAAAAGCACAAGCGAGACGCCTGCGCTAGAAGAAGATCTTTCGTCTTCTAAATATTTTGACTGTCTGCCAGACAATAAATAGTCCACCGAGACCAATTGCCAAACGTGTCAAATAAATCTGTTGAGCACTTATACATGGAGGACAATACTGTCCAGGTAAACAAGGCTCACACAGTGGTTGGTAATAATTGATCGCGCGAATAATTACTGCCTCGATTAAAATTATTCCTATCCAATATTTTAAGTTCCCTTTGAGCATTCAATCTTTTTTCCTTGTCTCGCTAAACTGATTATCAAGTTAACACGTCACTGTCCACAGAGCCGGTCCCAATTGGCCACAACAACAGAGTATCATGGTCCTTCGGTCGATGTTGTCACCAACGCTTAGCTTGTAGTTTTTTAACTGGCCTTATCAAGATGTTGTTGACAACACCTTGGCATTGATTAATAGTTTTATTTCAGCATTATTTCTCTTCTGGATTTCCACCTGATCACAATTTTTGGCCACTTAATCCTTAAAAGTGATTCAATCTCGTTATGCAGTTCTTTTTCATTTACCACATAAGTCGCGCTATAAAAAGAATATATAGTTCGGTTATCAATTGAGACAGGGTCTCCAGGGTCCAGGAAGGATTTCAGTGACTCAATTGCTTGGTGAATTATCCATGGATGAGGCCTGAGAAGTCTATGCATGTGATGATTCATCCATTCGTTTATCCATTCAACTTCTAACCAATTCACCGTCTCCGAATATTTAACTGATTTTAGCTCTTTTGCAACTTCAATCAATTTATTAAGACCGATGGGTTTTCCATTGTTTGTCGCGAAGTCTATTCCAAGAAGTCCCCTTATGCGACTTTCCAGTGACAGCCTCAAGGAATAAATAGTTAAAATGTCTGTCCCATAATTATTCTGGTTCTGGTCTCTGATTTGATGAGTTAAGAACAATCTGTTTGCAATATCAAAATGAATTGCTGATGGTAACGTGTTAGTGCTTGTTACGATGAAACTAACATCCTCTTTCGGATCCAAATTTTTTACATAGTCAGCAATGTCTGCTATTACCGTCTTTATTTGATCGTGAGAATAACTTTGCTTTATTGATTCTAAATACTGTCTGGCATTCTGAATATGGCATCTATTTCTGAGATATTCCTCTCGTTTAGTCCATCTAGTTTTGAAAGCATTTTGCCTTTTGCAAATAACTGAAAGGGTTTTGCCGCCTATAATTTCAAAATATTTTATTATCCGTTCCAAATTCTCTGGTGTCGGATCGGTATAACAAGTCTTTAAGTGTGTTGTGTTGTTCAACTTTTGAGTCATTGATATATCTCCACTTTAAATTACCCCAAATCCCCCTTCATTCCCAAACCAATTCCTACCCGTTTTCAGTGATCTCATTCACCCCAACCCACCTTTTCGCCACTCCTGTAAGGCGCTTGATCGTGTCATCTAAATAATATTATCTTGTCCCCTTGCAAACAATATTCAGAACTAAACCTAAACCTATGAATCGTCTCTACTACAGCCTCATCCGCAAGAGGGCCGTGCAGGCGCTGGCGCTACTACTAGCGTGGCCGGCCTTGCTCTTCGCCCAGGATGAAAAACCTTTGGCACCCGTCACCCGCACGTATGCCATCACCAACGTCAACATTATACAAGGCCCCGGCCGCAAGATCGACATGGGCACCGTGGTCGTGAAAGATGGATTGATCCAGTCGGTAGGCAAAGGCATTGCCATTCCACCGGAAGCTATCGTGATCAAAGCCGACTCGATGTACGTCTATGCCGGCTTCATCGATGGTCTCAGCCGCACAGGCGTGGTGAAACCCAAAGATGAAAACAAAGATAAAGTGAAGGAGCCCGGCAACCCGCCACCCGATCGCGCAGGCATCAACCCGCAAGTGGATGTGAGAGGTTTCCTTAGCCCCGAAGACAAATCGGTGGAAGAACTTCGCAGCATTGGTTTTACCACAGCGCAAGTTGTTCCCTATGGAAATCTATTGGCAGGTCAGGCATCCATCGTTTTGTTGGGTGGCACCTCTGCCGATGGCATGGTGCTCGCCAGCAAGTCGGCTTTGTATTCAGAGTTGAGTGGCGCCAGCAACATGTATCCCGCCACCATTATTGGTGTGATGGCCAAGTGGCGCGAGTTGTATAAGCAAGCGGCACAGGCAAAATCATATGAGTCGTTGTATGCCTCTAATCGCGCAGGGCTGGAGCGCCCTAGTAGCGATCGCATACTCGAAGCATTTTATCCGGTGATTGATCAACGTCAACCTGTGTTGTTCAAAGGCGAAAGATTATTGGATGCGCACCGCATCTTCACGTTGAAGAATGATCTTGGCTTTAGCCTCATGCTGGCTGACCTGAAAGAAGGATGGCCGATCGTAAACAAAGTGAAAGCATCGGGCGCAAAAGTTTTCTTATCGTTGGATCTTCCAGAAGAAAAAAAGAAAGACGAGCCAAAGAAGGACGATAAAAAAGCAGAACCCAAAAAAGACGACAAGCCAAAGACTGAATTCGATATAGAAAAGGATGGCCTTGAAAAACGCAAAGCCGAAGCGATTGCCAATTATACTTCGCAAGCTGCCAACTACAACAAAGCGGGCGTAGCGTTTGGGTTCTCGACCATGAGCGCGAAGACAAAAGATATTCCAGCCAACTTAAGAAGAATGATAACAGCCGGGCTTACAGAAGATGCGGCCCTTGCTGCGTTGACCACAACTCCTGCACAGCTGTTGGGTTTATCCGATCGCATGGGCACCATTGACAATGGTAAGATGGCCAACCTGGTGATCACCGAGAAATCATACTTTAATGAAAAAGCAAAAGTGAAGTATGTATTTGTAGACGGTGTGATGTACAAGCTCGAAGAGAAAAAAGAACCTAAGAAGGAAGAAGGCGACACAAAAACTTCGATTAAGGGAAGCTGGTCATATTCTACGGATTCACCGCAAGGCACGGTTACCGGAAAGATCACACTCAACGAAGATGGCGGAGTTTACTCGGGCAAGATCAGCAACAGCTTGAATAATATTGATTCCAATATTAAGAATGTTGTGTTGTCGGGCGCAGAGTTGAGTTTCTCATTCGGCTTTGAATCTCCGGATGGCTTGCTGACGATAGATGTAAAAGTAAACATCGATGGCAGTACGTTTAGCGGCACCATGGCGGCAGGCGATGCCGGCACTTTTCCGGTGAAAGGCACAAAAGATCCTAAGTTCTAATCAGACATGAATATGAAAAAGATATATAGTACACTGCTGCTGTCGGCATTTTTATCGGCAGCATTTGCGCAGATAGAACGCGGCAGCTTGCTGATAAAAAACGGAACCGTACTAACGGTGACTAAAGGCAATTTGGAAGGAACCGATGTGTTGATCAAAGATGGCAAGCTTGCGCAGATTGGAAAAAATATTCCAGCGCCTGCCGGAGTGAAAGTAATTGATGCAACAGGTTTGTTTGTGATGCCTGGTATCATTGATGCACACTCGCACATTGCGCTTGACGCGATCAATGAAGGAACGAATGCGATCACACCGGAAGTGAAAACGGGAGATGCAGTCAATCCTTTTCAAATCAGTATCTATCGTGCCTTGGCGGGAGGAACAACATCGTCTCATGCGTTGCACGGTTCGGCTAACTCCATTGGTGGAGAAAGTGAAACCATCAAGCATCGCTATGGAACGTTTGATCCGGATGTATTGAAATTTGAAGGCGCTCCACGCACCATCAAGTTTGCGTTGGGAGAAAACCCAACCGGCCACGGACGCAGAGCCAACGAGCAACCACAGTCGCGCATGGGCGTTGAGTTTGTTATTCGCAAAGCATTCAACGAGGCTAAACAATATTCAGAAGCATGGGACAAGTATAACAAAGACAAGGCAGTGAAAGGCTTTCGTGGAATGCCGCCAGCTTACAGCATGCGTCTGGAAACATTGGCTGATATCTTGAAAGGAAACATCATTTTGCATTGCCATTCCTATCGTGCCGATGAAATCAACATGTTGTTGAAAGTGTGCAAAGAGTTTGGTGTAAAGAAGCTGGTGTTCCAACATACCAATGAAGGTTTCAAAGTAGCTCCGGAGTTAGCGGCAGCTGGTGCAATGGCATCTGTGTTTTCGGATTGGTGGGCATACAAACTCGAAGTGTATTATTCATCGGCCTACAATGCAGCGATACTTACGCGCAACGGTGTAGTAACTTCAATCAACTCTGATGATGCAGGTTTGATCCGTCACCTGTATCATGAAGCTGCCAAAACACAAAAGTACGGTGGCTTAAGTGATGATGAGGCGCTGTCGCTGATCACCATCAATCCGGCCAAGCAATTGGGAATTGATAATCGCGTAGGTTCATTGGAAGTAGGTAAAGACGGTGATGTTGCCATTTTTAAAAATCATCCACTCTCGATATATGGAGTAGCACAGTATTCTATTGTAGATGGTATTGTTCGTTTCGATCGCGAGAAAGATGCAGCCGACATGCGGTTGATGCCCGATCCGAAAGCCGATATTGATGTAACCACATTGCACGAGGCCGGTCATCATGATGACAACTGTATGCAAGGCGCTGAAGACATGGGCACTGAACTTTTTGGGTTCAATAAAAACTAATGACTATGAGAAAGAGAATTCAATTATTAACCGGAATATGTGCTTCCCTGATGATCGCGCTGATTATCACCGCTGAAGCGCAAAGCCCAAAAGCGAAATATGGAACGTTTGCGTTGACCAATGCTACGATTGAAACAGTAACGAAAGGAACGATCACAAACGGCACCGTCATCATCAGCAACGGAAAAATAACAGCAGTAGGAACCAATGTGCAAGTGCCACAGGGCGCGCAAGTGTTTAACTGCAATGGATTAAAGATTTATCCCGGCATGATTGACGGAGGCACGCGCCTTGGCCTCGTAGAATTTGGACAAGTGCCGCAGGCATCTGACGAGAGCGAAGAGGGACAAGTGGTGCCGCAGATGAAAGCGTTGACGGCAATTAATCCAAATACTGCTATTATTCCGATCACGAGAATCAGTGGCGTTACTACTGTATTCACATCGCCCGATGGTGGCTTGTTTCCGGGAACGGGTGCGTTGGTAAACCTTCACGGTTATGTGCCCGATCAAATGGCAGTAGGCTCGGAAGGTGTTATACTTAACTGGCCCAACACCGGCCGCAGAGGTTTCTTCGATCGAAGAACAGATGACGAGATCAAGAAGGCTGCAGAAAAAACACTCAAGCAATTAAACGAAGTGTGGGAGAGAGCAACAGAGTATCATAAACTGGATTCGGCCACAAAAGGAAAGGGAGTCAAATATTATCCTGAGATGCAGGCGATGTTGCCGGTGGTGAGAGGCCAGGTGCCGTTGATGATTGAAGTGAATCCATCAAAAGACATCAGTGCAGCATTGAAGTGGGTTAAGGAAAAAGGAGTGAAGAAAGTTGTGCTTACGGGTGTATCCGAAGGCTGGCGTGTGGCCGATGAAATTGCAAAGGCAAAGATTCCGGTTATCACAGGGCCTGTCATTGCACTTCCCAATCGTGATTACGATCGCTACGATGCTGCCTATGCAAATGCCGGTAAGTTGAAAAAAGCTGGAGTGAAGGTAGCGATCCGTTCACAGGAGGACGGCAATGCGAACTATCGTAACCTGCCTTATCATGCCGGCTTTGCTGTTGCCTATGGCATGAATAAGGAAGACGCCTTGAAAGCAATTACCATCGAGCCAGCAGAAATTTTTGGTGTGAGTGATAAACTTGGTTCCATTGAACAAGGCAAGAGCGGAACGCTGTTTGTGTGCGATGGCGATCCATTCGAAACCAAAACACAAATTAAATATGTGTTCATCGATGGATGGATGATGCCCATGGAAAGTCGCCAGACATTATTGTATGACGAATTCTTGAAGCGCGAACCGGGGGTTAGTAAAAACTAGTTCAAACGTCATCGCGAGCGAAGCGTGGCGATCCCCGAACCGCTTAGCGGTAATTTAAAAAAACCACTTCCTTAACTGGAGGTGGTTTTTTTGTTAGACCGTCATTGCGAGGGAGGAACGACCGAAGCAATCCCACAACCGGAACCTGAATCTTCCGCATCAGCTTTTCATAGTTAGGAGATTGCTTCGTCCTTCGTCCTCGCAATGACGAATTCAAAATTGGGGTGAGGTTAAAACTATTTAACCTTAATTAACATCCTATCCCAAACAAGTCCGTCTTTAGCACGTAACAGGGTATTAAACAGAATCGCCATGCTCAAAAACTTACTCACCATCTCTCTGCGCAGCCTTCTCAAAGACAAAGCCTACAGTGTCATCAATATTCTTGGCCTCACGATTGGTATCACCTGCAGTCTTTTTCTGTTGATGTATATTTTCGATGAATTCAGTTACGATCGTTACCATAAAAATGCAGATAACATCTATCGCATTGTGTCGAACATCAAGGAGCCTGACAATGCGTTCACGTGGGCATCCACACAGATGCCGTTGCGAGATGAGCTTCGTGATAATTATCCGGAAGTGGTGAATGCCGTTCGTTTTGATGGGATGAACAACAATGTCTACAAAAAAGATGATGCCCAATTTGCGGAAGAAGATTTTTATCTCACAGACTCAACGGTTTTTGATATGTTCACCTACGAGTTTATGGCGGGTGATCCCAACACCGCACTCGACAACCCGTTCAGCATGGTGTTGACCGAGACGATTGCAAAAAAATATTTTAAAGACCCCACACAAGCGGTTGGTCAATCGATTCAAAATGCGCAAGGTGAAGATTTCAAGATCACCGGTGTTATTAAAGATGTTCCGCTTAATTCTCATTTCAGATTCAATGCCCTGGTTTCGCGAAACACGCGACCGAATGCTCAGGGTGGGTGGGGCGGCTTTGGTGTATTCACCTACATTCAACTTCCGGAAGGTTATGATCTCAGCAAGATGAATGCAAGTCTCGAGAAGATCATTAAAGAAAAAGTGAATCCAGTTTTTGAACGGGCGGGAGTGAAGGTGCAATATGAGCTTCAACCTATTTTGCGTATTCACTTGTATTCGAAAATTCAGGATGAAGCAGAAGCAGGCGGAGATATTTCCTACATCTATATTTTTAGTGTCGTGGCAGCGTTCATGCTCATCATTGCGTGCATTAATTACATCAATCTCGCAACGGCACGCTCTGCTAATCGTGCGAAGGAAGTCGGTATTCGTAAAGTGATGGGGAGTCAGCGAAATCAATTGATTGCGCAGTTTATCACCGAATCGGTTGTCGTGGCGGTGATCGCTTTGCTCGTAAGCTTAGCGTTGATTTACCTTTTGCTTCCGGCTTTCAATACGCTGGCGAATAAACAAATTTCCTTCTCTTACATTTTGCAAAGGGAAGTTTTGTTGAGTTTGATTGGCATTGTTGTTTTTACAGGTATTGTAGGAGGAAGCTATCCAGCATTTTATTTATCAGGTTTCAATCCGGTGAATGTGTTGAAGGGAAAACTTTCTGCGAAGGGTGGCAGTATTTATTTCAGAAAAACATTAGTGGTTGTTCAGTTTGCGCTGAGCATTTTTATGTTCATCAGCACACTCGTTGTGTTCGATCAGTTGCAATATCTGCGAAACAAAGATTTAGGTTTTGATAAAGAGCAAGTGCTGCGTATTCAATTGTCGGGTCGCGCACAAGTTGAGAAAGCCCAAACGTTGGTAGACAAGATCAAACAGTCTTCTGAAGTCGCAGGCGTTGGAATGGCAAACAGTTCTCCTGGCCAGGGCATTGGCAAAGCATTGTTTCAAGTAGAAGATGCAGAAGGGAAGATGGTGCAGCGTGGAGTAGATCTTTTTGGTGCCGACTATGACTTCGTGAAAACGATGGGAATGGAAATCGTTCAGGGAAGAGATTTCTCGCGCGATGTTGCCAGTGATACCACCTATGCAGTGTTGGCCAACGAAAGTATGGTAAAACGAATGGGTTGGAAGGACCCAATCGGAAGAAGGTTTACAAATGATGACGGAAGTTTTGAGAAGCGGGTAGTAGGAGTGATTAAAGATTATCATCAGAATTCATTGTACGATCCGATAGAACCTCTCATCATCTTACTGGATAAAAATAATAACTATGTTTTTGTTCGCACACAACCGGGAGACGTCCAAAAATCAATAGCAGCCGTTGAGAAGTCGTGGAAAGAAATTTTTCCGAACGGAGCTTTTGAATATAGTTTTCTTGATCAGGATTTTGATTCGCAATACAAAGGAGATCAAAAGCGCAGTCAGATCTTCATGGCCTTCTCAGGGTTGACCATCGTCATTGCTTGCTTAGGATTACTAGGGCTTGCCGCGTTCACCACTCAACAGCGAACGAAGGAAATTGGAGTTCGCAAAGTAATCGGTGCAAGCATACAAGGGCTGGTCACATTAGTTGCAGCGGAATTTTTTGTGTTAGTCGGCATAGGCATTTTGTTGGCGTTTCCCGCTGCCTGGTATTTTACCGACAGTTGGCTTCAGAACTTTTCATTCAGGATACAATTGAATGAAGAATGGTTGACGTTTGTCGTTTCAGGATTGATTGCCTTCCTGATCACTTCAGTAACAGTCGGCTATCACGTCATGCGTGCCGCGTTGGCAAACCCAGTGCATGCTTTGCGTGACGAATGATTATTTTTTGAAGGTGAATTTGTAATAGATCAACAGGATGCTCAGCAATCCGACAATGGTGTTCGCCAGAATGACGGGCCAAAGCATCAACGCTATTGCGTAGCACAACCAAACAATCGTGCTGATCAGGACAATGAACATCATGGTAAGGCTCAGGTCTCGTGCGCTCTTGGTCTTCCAGGTTTTGTACACCTGTGGTATAAAGGTGACTGCGCTTAACAATGCGCCTGTGTGACCGGCAATATCAATCCAGTTCATAGCTAAGATTTTAATGATTAGTGTTTGTTAAAATTGCACGTAGAAAATCGATCCTTTGTCCACCTGACTGGTGGCCCAGATTTTTCCACCCAGTGTTTCAATTTGAGTTCTGGTGAGGAACAGTCCAACACCTCGTGCTTCTTTGTGTTCGTGAAAGACCTTACGAAGGCCGAATAATTTATCTCCGTATTTGTCCAGATCAAGACCCAATCCATTGTCAGCAACCATCAGGTGAACATGCCCGTCTTTTATTTCGGTTTTGAAATGAATTTCAGGAATCCGTTTAGTGGATTTATATTTCAAGGCGTTGCTCAATAAATTCAGAAAAATACTTTCCAGATAAGTTTTGGAATACGTGATGCCCGGGCACGCTGAAAAATCGGAAGTGATCACAGCACCGCTTTGCATAATTTCACCAGCCAGATCCTGAACGGTTTTGGTAAACACTTCCTCAAACGTCAACGGCATTTGATCAGCCATCTTTTCTTTTTTGATGCGAAGGGTTTCCATGAGGTCATTCAGCGTATCCTGTAGATTGCTGGATGTCATTTTAAGTTTTTCAAAAATGTTTTTGTAATCCTGAAGGCTGCTCTTGTCATCCAGTAAAGAAATCAAAGCGTTGATGTTACCTACCGGTGAGCGCAGATTGTGCGAGATGATGTGAGCAAATTCGTTGAGCTGATGATTTTGCTCCTGAAGTTCTTCCGCAGCGGCTTCAAGGTTTGTTTTGGAGAACAGTAATTGCTCTTCAAATTTTTTTCGGTCGGTAATGTCACTCAAATAGCCCTCCAGCAAAATCAAGTCGTTGCCCGAGAACACGCCAATGCCCACTTCATCAATCCATCTCCAGTTGCCAGACTTGTGCCGGATGCGATATTGGATGTGAAATTTTTCACGTTTAGCGATGGCTTTTTCCACCAATGCATTGATCATATCGATATCATCGGGGTGATACAATTGCACGAAACTTATCTTTCCCGAAAGGAAATCATCAGCCGTGTAACCGGTCAACGCTTCCACCTCATGATTGAGATAAACCATCGAGTAATCGGTATCGTTGCGACAGAGGTACACAACGCCCGGTATGTTTTCGGCAAGCAGTCTGAATTTTTGTTCGCTCTCGTGAAGTTTTTGATCAGCCTCTTTTTGTTCAGTGATGTCGGTGGCGATGCCCAGGTAGCCGGTTAGTTCATCGTGATCGTTCCATATTCCCGAAATGGAAATCGTTACTGGAAAACGCGATCCGTCTTTTCGAATGTAGGTCCATTCTCTGCGGTCGGCTTTTCGCGTCAGCCGGGCTTTGATGATCAACGTTTCAAAGCCGGGCTCAATGGTTTTACCAAGTTCAGCAGAAAGCTCTTTTGATCGTTGAACGATCTCGTTCCAATCGTGCCATAACTCAGGCGTTTTCTCACCGATTACTTCATTGGGTAAATAACCGAGCAACTTTGAAGCAGCGGCATTAAAACTATTGACAACGCCGTTAGTATTGGTAGAGATAACGGAAAGTTCTGTAGCGCCCAGAATAGCATCTTGCAAAACATACGATTCGGCAAGAGTATTTAAAAACTTCTCGCGTGAAATGCTCTGAAGGTCTTTTAAAATCGGTCTGGACATGACCGGGCAGTTAGTTTAGGCGGTGAAATTACAAAAAAATTACTAAGCCGGGTGAAATCCGCGCTGCCTTCTCGCTTCGAAAACCACCACCGCAGCACAAGTAGACACATTCATAGAATCAATCATTCCACTCATCGGGATAATGATGTTGGAGGTCGCGTTTTTCGTCCACACAGAGGAAAGTCCGGTTGCTTCTGTTCCCATGACAATGGCAGACGGTTGCGTGAAATTTATTTCGTGATACGGTTTCGATGCTTGCAGGTAGGTGCAAAAGATGCTGATGTTTTCTTTCTTCAGCCAGGCAATTGTTTCTTCCGATGTTGCCGATGCAATCTGTCGTGTAAACACGCAGCCGACACTGGAGCGAATGACATTGGGATTATAGAAGTCAGTTTGTGGATCACAGATGATCACAGCGTCCACACCGGCCGCATCGGCCGTTCGGAGAATGGCACCGAGGTTTCCCGGCTTTTCCACGGATTCGAGAATAAGAATCAATGGATTCTTACTCAATTTTATATCGTCCAGTCTGTGTGTTTTTTGTTCGGCTATGGCCAGCATGCCTCCGGTGCTTTCGCGGATGGCAATTTTTTCAAACACTTCTTTTGAAACAGGGATGAGCAATTTGTCTTGCGCGAAAATGAATTTCGATTCTTTGCGGTCGATGATTTCATCACAAAAGAAAATGTTCCCGACTTTGTAGCCGGCATCGAGCGCCAGCTTTATCTCTTTCACCCCTTCTACAACAAAAAGTTGCTGCTTCCTTCGCTCACGCGGTTTCTCCAAAGCGAGCAGACTTTTGATTTTTGGATTTTGTGTACTGGTGATGAGGAAGTGCATATCGATTCAAAGTTCTAGGTTTAAAGTTCAAAATCATAGGTTCTTATTACTTTTACTTGAAACTTAGAGACTTTGAGCTTGCAACTTCTTCACCCTTCTTCCTGGCAAGATTATGAACTGATCGACTCCGGCAATTTTGAAAAACTGGAACGCTTTGGAAAATATACGTTGATACGTCCCGAACCCCAGGCTATTTGGGAACGAGTACTATCCGATGAGGAATGGAATAAATTGGCGCAGGCTCGCTTCGATCGCGAGCAGAAGGAAATGTATCGTTCCACCGAAGATGTGAAAGGTGGATGGAGTCGCAAACCAAACATGCCCGAGAGTTGGAATGTCCTATATAAATACAACGAACTTTCGTTGACGCTGCGTCTTGCACTCACGGGCTTTGGTCACGTAGGTGTGTTTCCTGAGCAGGGAACCAATTGGAATTTTATTTACGATTCAATAAAAAGTTGGAATGCTACCAAACCAAAGGTCCTTAATCTGTTTGCTTATACAGGTGCGGCTTCAGTTGTTGCTAAATCAGCAGGTGCCGATGTTACGCATGTTGATGCATCGCGACCCGGAATTAACTGGGCGAATGAAAACATGCGATTGAATAACCTGAATGATATTCGTTGGGTGTATGAAGACGCCCTGAAGTTTGTGAAGCGCGAAGTGAAACGCGGAAATAAATACAACGGTATCATCATGGACCCGCCACCATACGGCCGCGGACCTGATGGCGAAAAGTGGACGCTGCAGGAGAAGCTGAACGAATTGATACACTTAGCGAGTCAGTTGTTAGAAAAACAAAACAGTTTTTTCATCTTAAATATGTATGCCGTTGGTTTGTCGGCACTCGTGGGTCTTAATGTGGCCCAAACTCACTTTAAGATAAGAGAACCTGAATACGGTGAGTTCTTTCTCAAATCAAGAAATGCCAAGGATTTGCCAATGGGCACTTTTCTGAGGTTTAAATCCTAATTCGAACAGCTTTACCTAAAGCACTCTTTATATAAGGTCTTTGACTTAACAGTTCCATAATCCTGTAAATAGCGCTGATTCCGAAATTTTCTTAAGATACTATCCCGAAAGCCCGAATTAGATCAAACCGAACAGGAGTCTTTTGGCGGAGTTACCTATTAACCGATAATTAGCTTATCTTTGCGGCCTCAAATTCAAGAGTAGAGTATTATGGAGGTTGAAAAGATCAGAAACATCGCGATTATCGCCCACGTTGACCACGGTAAAACTACCCTGGTGGACAAGCTGTTACATGCAGGTCACTTATTTAAAGACCACGAGCACCCAGGCGAGTTAATCATGGATAGTAACGATCTTGAAAGAGAGCGTGGAATTACCATTTTGGCAAAAAACGTATCGGTTCGCTACAAAGACTATAAAATCAACATCATCGACACTCCAGGTCACAGCGACTTTGGAGGTGAAGTGGAGCGTGTGTTGAACATGGCCGATGGCTGTTTGTTGCTGGTAGATGCGTTTGAAGGCCCGATGCCTCAAACACGTTTTGTGTTACAGAAAGCTTTGCAATTAGGCCTTAAGCCAATTGTGGTAATCAATAAAGTAGACAAGAAAAACTGTACGCCTGATGAAGTACACGAGTCAGTTTTTGAATTGATGTTCTCTTTGGACGCTACAGAAGATCAATTGAACTTCCCAACGTTCTACGGTTCAGCCAAACAAGGCTGGATGAGTTCGGATTGGAAAGTGCCAACTACGGATATCACGGCACTCATTGAAGGTGTGATTGAACACATTCCTGTTCCTAAAATTGATGTTGGTCCAACGCAGATGATGATCACGTCATTGGAGTATTCATCGTACATCGGTCGCGTGGCGATTGGTCGCGTTCAGCGCGGCACGGTGAAGGCTGGACAAAACGTAGTGTTGATGAAGCGCGATGGTACTCTCGTGAAGACTCGTATCAAAGAGGTATATATTTTCGAAGGCTTCGATAAGAAGAAAGTAGAAGAAGTGAAAGCCGGAGAAATCTGTGCATTGGTAGGATTGGAAGGTTTTGAAATTGGCGATACTGTTGCCGATCCAGAAAAGCCAGAGGCATTGAAGGCCATCTCCATCGATGAGCCAACGATGAGTATGCTCTTCACCATTAACAACTCACCTTTCTATGCAAAAGAAGGAAAGTTTGTTACCTCACGTCACATCAAAGATCGCTTAGAGAAAGAATTAGAAAAGAACCTTGCACTTAGATTAGGTGACACCGGTTCAGCAGATAGTTTCATGGTGTTTGGCCGCGGTGTACTTCACTTGTCGGTATTGATTGAAACGATGCGCAGAGAAGGATATGAGCTTCAAATTGGACAACCTCAGGTAATCTTCCGCGAAATAAATGGTGTGAAGTCTGAGCCTGTTGAAGAATTGACCATTGACTTGCCGGAAGTTGTTGCCGGTAAAGCCATTGAAACAGTTTCGATGCGCAAAGGTGAAATGTTGAACATGGAACCAAAAGGCGATCGCATGATTTTGAAATTCATGATTCCATCAAGAGGCATCATGGGCTTAAGAAATTATTTATTGAACGTAACAGCAGGCGAGGCTGTGGTAACACACCGCTTTAAAGAATATCAACCTTACAAAGGCGAGATACCTGGTCGCATCAACGGATCGTTGATCGTGATGGAACAGGGTGAAGCGATTCCATACAGCTTACACAACCTGCAAGACCGTGGTAAGTTTTTCATTAATCCTGGTGAAGCAGTTTACGAAGGCCAGGTAATTGGCGAACATAGCCGCAGTGGTGATCTGGTAATCAACGTTACCAAAACCAAGAAGCTCACCAACATGCGCGCCTCTGGTTCTGATGAAAAAATGAAAATTGCTCCTCCGTTGAAACATACGTTGGAAGAAGCATTGGAATACATTCAGGCCGATGAGTATGTTGAGGTTACGCCTAAGTCTATTCGTTTGAGAAAGATTTTCCTGAACGAGAACGAGCGTAAACGCAATACTCCAAAATAGTCGGATTAAGAAGTTAGTGTGTTTGGGTGATGGGGAAAAGAGTAGTCTTTTTAATCTCGGTTATTTTCTTTTTTGGCGGTGAGGCGTTGCAGGCACAGAATCCCAAATGGAAAAAGTGGGAGGCAGATGCTGACACGCTTTTAAATAAACAGGATTTTGCCGGAGCACAGAAAATCTATTCAAAGATTATCAAAGCTTCCAAACTGAAAGATCAGTCGGTTTATGGCGCAGTCTACAAGCGGGCCATTTGTTTTTACAGTGTTGGCAAGTTTCAAGAGGCACTGAAAGACCTGGATATCTTTTTACCGGTTTACCCCAACTCAGCTCAGGCACACATTTTACGGGCATTCATTTACCGCGAATTGGATGACACCGATCGTCAGTTAATTGATCTGGAAGAAGCCATCAGTAAGCGGCCGGGAGACACTGACTTGCTGAAATGGATGGCGACTCTGTATCTCGACAAGGGAGATTATTCGCTAGCGAAGGATGTATTAGTTGATGTTGAAAAGGCTAAGCCCGACATGGAGGTAGAAACTTACCTGGGTGTAGCCTACTATAATCTTGGAAAAGCTGATAGCGCACTGTTCTCTTTGAACAAATCCATTGAATTGGATGCCACGTATTTGCCCGCCTATTTTTATGCTACTTCTTTCTGCCTGCAGGAGGAAGAATACAATTTGGCGCTCAAGTACATCAATGTTCCACTTCGCCTGGACCCGAATAATTCAACAGCCCTGTTTTACAAAGGAGTGGCCCTTATTGAGAGTGGCAAGATCGACCAGGGTTGCAGTTGCATGAATAAAGCCTTCTACGCAGGCTATGACGATGCCGCAGACTATTTGAAGGAATACTGCTATAAGGTGGAGGACTAATTGGTTCCCAATTTCCCGGCAGCACCGCCACCTGTAAGAATCTTTCGGCCAACATTAATTATCCCTTGTTCTGAAGCAGGATCACCTTATTTTTGCACATGCCTGCGTGCCGAAATGCCGCACTATGGCATACAGGCATGGAAGAACAAATTCTGATACTAGATTTCGGTTCGCAGTATACCCAGTTGATCGCCCGCAGGGTACGCGAGTTAAATGTTTACTGCGAAATTCACCCCTTTAATAAAATTCCCGCCCTTCATTCCGGGATCAAAGGAGTAATCCTTTCGGGAAGTCCGTGCTCTGTGCGGGATGAAGGTTCGCCCGATGTAGACCTCGCTGCTTTTGGAAAAATACCGGTATTGGGTGTTTGTTATGGGGCGCAGTTGATCGCTCACAAAAGTGGTGGTTCAGTTTTGCCTTCGCAGATGCGTGAGTACGGTCGCGCTAAGCTCACAACAGTAGATCATCATAATGAACTTTTAAAAGAAATTTCAATCGATTCACAAGTGTGGATGTCTCATGCTGACACCATTGCTTCAATACCCGATACATTTGAAATTATTGCGAGCACATCTTCTGTTAAAGTGGCTGCCTTTAAAAAGAAAGGTGAAAAACTTTATGCGATTCAATTCCACCCGGAAGTCACACATACAACGGAAGGAAAAAATCTGTTGCGCAATTTTGTAGTACACATTTGTGGATGCGCGCAAAACTGGACACCCGATCAATTTGTAGAATCAACAATTGATGGGCTAAAGAAAAAATTGGGCAATGATAAAGTTGTGATGGCGTTGTCTGGTGGTGTTGACTCCACGGTAGCGGCTATGTTGATTCATCGCGCCATTGGAAAAAATTTGTATTGCATTTTTGTTGACAATGGACTCTTGCGCAAAGATGAGTTTGAACAAGTTCTTTCTTCCTACAAAGGAATGGGCTTGAACATCAAAGGTGTTGATTCAAAGAATAAATTTTATGCTGCGCTGAATGGACTTTCAGAACCGGAAGCAAAGAGAAAGGCAATTGGAAAAACATTCATAGAAGTGTTCGATGAAGAGTCTCATCTGATTACCGATGTGAAATGGTTGGGTCAGGGTACCATTTATCCCGATGTGATTGAATCAGTTTCAATCAAAGGCCCTTCCGCTACGATCAAGTCGCACCACAACGTGGGCGGCTTACCCGCCAAGATGAAACTAAAAGTGGTGGAGCCACTCAACACGCTCTTTAAAGACGAAGTGCGATTGGTAGGAAAAACACTTGGCATTGATCCGAACATTCTCGGCAGACATCCTTTTCCGGGCCCGGGACTTGGCATTCGCATCTTAGGCGATATCACGCCAGAAAAGGTACGGATATTGCAAGAGGTGGATCATATCTTCATTCAGGGATTGCGCAGACATCATCTGTATGAAAAGGTATGGCAGGCTGGCGCGATGCTGCTTCCTGTTTATTCGGTAGGTGTGATGGGTGATGAAAGAACCTATGAGCGGGTAGCTGCTTTGCGCGCAGTGGTAAGCGTAGACGGGATGACAGCCGATTGGGCCCACTTGCCACACGAATTTTTGAGCGAGATATCGTCAGAAGTAATTAATAAAGTGAAAGGTGTGAACAGAGTAGTGTATGATATCAGCTCAAAGCCACCGGCAACAATCGAGTGGGAATAATGCAAAACCCAACGTAATAACTTCAACCATTCTGATAAGTAAATTGAAAAAGTATTTTCTCATACTGCTGATTTTAATCCCTGCGTTTGGATACGCACAGGATTTTAAGCGTCAGTATAAGTATGCGAAGGAGCTTTTTGATGCTGGCAGCTACAACCTGGCCATGGAGGCGTTCAAGGCATTGATTCCTTACGATAAAAATAATCCGTATACCGAATACGCATCCTTTTATTATGCCGTCTCCGCAGAGAAGCAAGGCTACCATGCCGTAGCAAAGGAAATGCTCTTGCTTATGAAGCGATTGTATCCTGATTGGGACCAACGCGATGAGCTTAATTACTGGCTGGCCAAAGTTTATTTTGACGAGCGAGAATATTTTCAAGCACTTCGATTATTAGGCGAAATAGGCAGTGCTTCATTTGAGCAGGATATAAAGGCCATGAAACGAAATTATCTTCACACAGTGACTGACGTGGAGACGCTGCGCATGATGCTGGAAGAACACTCACTGGACGATGAGATTGCATATGCATTGGCAACGGCTATTTCACTACAACCTTTTCTGCAACAAGACCGGATATTGCTGAACGAAGTAATCACCCGTTTTAACTTCTCTCGCGAAGAATTCAAATCCAGTTTAGCACCGGAGTCGGTCAGGAAAGAGAGTTATCGTGTATCATTGGTATTTCCTTTTCTGGCCAGCACATTGGAGCCAACACCAAAAAAGAAAAGAAGCCAGTTCACATTGGATTTATACGAAGGTATGAAGCTAGCGTTGGACACACTGAAGTCGCAAGGGATAAACATCGAGTTGCTGGCTTATGATACTGAACGTAATCCGGATATCTTAAAAAAATTATTGGAGAGCGATGAATTGAAATCCAGTGATCTCATTGTCGGCCCTTTGTCGCTGGAAGAATCAAAGTTGGTCCAGGATTTTTCGATCAATAACAAGATTAATGTGATCAATCCGGTTTCCAATAACTCAGATTTTCTGGGAGAGAATCCGTTTGCTTTATTGTTCCAGCCAAGCTATCAGACCATGGGTATTAAGTCCGCGGAAATGGTTGCTGCTGAAATCCGAAATAAGAATTGTGTGGTTTACTATGGTGACACACCAAAAGATTCGGTGATGGCGTGGAGTTTTATGAAGCGTGCTTCTGAACTTGGCGTTAGGATTGTGTTGGCAGAGGAGCACAACAAGGAATCATCAGCGAAGATTATCAGCACGCTCACCACCGCTACCGAACGCGATGAATTTAAAAACGCTATTCAATTTAGTTTAAAGAAAGACAGCATCGGCAGTATTTTCGTGGCCTCTGATAATCCACTCATTTATACCAAAGTGATCAGCAGTGTTGAGACCCGAAACGATTCAACCATTATCGTTGGCTCAGAAAACTGGCTCACAGGTGATGCCAATCTTGAAAAGATGGAACGACTTCACATCTTGTTAGCCGCTCCCAACTTTACTTCGCTCACAAGTGCCAACTATCTGGACTTTAGAAGGAAGTTTATTCGTAAGCACGGCACGTTCTCACAGGATTATTTCAGCTACGCCAAAGTAGGTTTTGAGTTTATGATGTTCATTGGCCGTTCGCTTAGCAGAAATGGAGTTTACTTCCAGCAGGGTTTCAGCAGCGCGGACAATCTGGACGGTTATCTATATCGGGGCTTTAATTTCAAGGGCGCCCGCGACAATCAATACATTCCCTTTGTTTATTTTAAGGAGGGGCAAATGAACGCTCTGGATTGAACTGGGTTGATTTTGGGTTAAATCCCCAATTTCATCGGTCTTAATTCTTCTGGAAATTGAAAATCCTTACACCGTAATGCCGCCTTTGTTTTCTTTTCTTAATTTTCCAATCTGGGATTCAAAAAACAGGATGACTAGATGAAAATTGACTCGACTCTTAAGCGCTTTATCGCCTTTATCGGAATCGCCTTGGTCATTTCTGGCCTCGCTTACTATGTGGTTTCGTCATTGTTGAGTTTGGAAAAATCGGAGCTGCAGCGCGAAGCCTTTGTTAGTGGAATCACTTCAAAGTTGACTGCTGCCCAGGTGTCTTATGCCGCCTACATGGCTGATGGGTCGGGTGATGTATCAAAGAATATTTTGGGTCCCGTGAACTCAGTCAGATCACAACTTCAGGCGATCTATTATGAAACACTGGCAAATCCGGGGTTCGACATTCCACAGGATGAAGAGACAAAAGCATTTTTGAAGTTGACCATCGTTGAGTTGGAAAAAATTGAGGAGTCCGTAAAAAGCAAAACGGCAGACTTCGCAAAGGCACTAACACCTCTTCAAGAATATTTCAATGTGATAGGCGCTGATCAACGATCTCATCGTCTTTGGATCACATCGTTGTCGTGGGCGATGGTTGGGATTATTTTTGTGATGCTCTTAGCATACGCTTATCTTGATTTTAAGAAGACCAAAAAATTCAAAGCGTCCATCTCATCTACTGACGCAGCCCTTCAACAAGAATTGAAGAGAGTGCACAAGCTTACTGGTTTTATCGAAGCCATTTCGAGCGGAAACTATGCGATTGATCTCAACACCGGTGATCAGGATGAATTGAATGGCACACTCATTACCATGCGCGATCGTCTTCAAAAAAATGCCGAAGAAGATCAGCAACGCAACTGGACGTCCGCGGGTTTAGCGCAAGCGAGTGAGATCCTGCGCATCAACAACGCACAAGAGTTGTACGACAGCGTTATCAAGTTTGTGGTAAAATATACAGGTAGTAATCAAGGTGGATTGTTTGTGCTTTCTGATGATCACGATGACAAGCATCTTGAACTCGTGTCCTGTTATGCATTCGAACGAAAGAAATATTTGACGCGCAAAGTAGGTATTGGTCAGGGTTTGATTGGCCAATGTTTTCTGGAAAAAGAGAAAATTCATCTCGTTGAAATTCCGGAAGACTATGTGAATATCACTTCCGGACTTGGTGCTTCCAATCCAAGGAATTTGTTGTTGATGCCCCTGAAGACTAACGATGCTGTTTATGGAGTTATTGAGTTGGCTTCCTTCAAGCCATATAAGGATCATGAAATTAATTGGGTGGAACGCCTGGCGGAAAGCGTAGCCTCTACGGTGGCATCCGTTAGAGCAAATGACAACATGCGACAGTTGCTTGAGCAAACGCAGCAGCAGGCAGAAGAGATGAAATCACAGGAAGAGGAGATGCGTCAAAATATGGAAGAGCTCTCTGCCACGCAGGAGGAGATGTCGAGAAAGGAACGTGAATACATCAACCGTATAAATGAGTTGGAATCACAGCAGCAGGCGATTTCCCGTTAATTCACACTTTTTACTACCTTTGAATTTGAATTGGCTATCATGAAGGCAAGATTTTTTTTAACGATGAGCTCTCTGATGCTCGTTTCGTATGTAACGCTGGCGCAAGACCGAAAAGACAAAACGGCCGTTACCTACGAGGAGCTTTACGATGAGCCGTATTCGATCAATAAGTTTTTCATTGGTTTTCAGCCTTTCTATGGCGAACTATTCGCCACCAACGTAAATGCAGGCTTTGGCGCTGAGGCGAGTTATTATCTGAAGGAAAAAATGGATTTCAAAGCCCATTTCAGAAAGACGTACAGCAGCAGTTTCTATGACTTTAGTCGTGATTTAGCGAGACGGAACAATAATGTTACCATCAAGCCTGAAGTCTATAATTATTATGAAGTTGGTGCTACCTATCACATAAAAGATTTTGAGTCGAGTTCTAAGACCAAGATGGTGTTGTACAAGAATGCTTATAAAGGAGACAAGTGGGCTTCACGTGTTCCGCTGCATGCCGAAGTGCCTTGCAAGGTTAGAAAGATTTATGGTGGCCGCTTAGGTGCAATCATATGGAACAGCACCACGGACATCAGCCGGGCGCTGGCTCGTCAGAAATTAACAAATGCAGATGTCGTAAACGAGGAGAGCATCGGCCTGCCGCTTACGTATATCGATCCGGTAACAGCAAAAACAAGAGACTTTAAAGTGTTCAGCAATATCTATTCAACAGGGTTATACATTGGCGGGTCAATGACATGGATCAGAAATGTAGCGGTTAGCTTCGATAAGTTTGAAGAAGGCATTGATGACGGCATGATGACTCTATTCTTTGATGTACTGTACTCACCAGGATTAAAAGTGAAAGATGTGATGTACAACAACCAAATGTATTCACTGGATGCCTTGAAAAAATCTCCTGTTGGTTTCCGTTTAGGAATAGATGGTAAATTCAATCGCCAACTTAGTTGGGGCTATGGAGGCGAATTTGGATATCGTCCAAGTATTCAAGGACAAGGTGTCTTTGCAATGTTTAAAATTAGCTTCCCGATCTACAGCACCAATCTCGATTACAAAGTAGAATCCTTCGGTAAATAAGTTGTCCATTTTTATGGCTGCTGATATTCTCATCGTCAATATCAAAGGCCTTGTTCAGGTTCGTCAAGCTACTCCCGGTTTTTTGGCGGGCGCGCACATGGCTGAATTGCCCGTCCTTTCAAATGCTTACGTGTTAGTGGAGGATGGCATCATCACGGATTATGGTGAGATGAATGCACTGCCCTCTAATCTTACGGCCGACCAAACGATAGATGCATCCGGTCGGTTTGTCTTTCCTTCCTTTGTGGATTCGCACACGCATCTTGTTTTCGCGGCAACGCGCGAGGAAGAGTTTGTCATGAAGATAAAAGGAGTGAGTTACGAAGAGATTGCTGCCAAGGGTGGAGGCATTCTTAACTCGGCAAAGAAACTGCAACGTGTGAGTGAAGACGAACTGTTTGAGCGATCAATCGGCAGGGCACACGAGATCATTCGTGGAGGAACTGGCGCAGTCGAAATCAAGAGCGGTTACGGACTCACTGTGAAAGATGAAGTGAAGATGCTTCGTGTGGCGAAAAGAATTGAAAAGGAAACACCACTCACCGTGAAGACTACTTTTCTTGGTGCTCATGCTGTGCCGGGCGATCGTAACAAGGAGGATTATATCAAACTCATTCTCGAAGAGATGATTCCGGCTGTAGCCGAAGAGAAGCTTGCCGATTATATTGATGTTTTTTGCGAACAAGGTTTTTTCACACGGGATGAAACAGAGAAAATTATTGAACGAGGAAAGAAGTTTGGAATGAAGCCGCGCATTCATGCCAATCAGTTACATCGGTCAGGTGGCGTTCAGGTAGGTGTGAAATGTGGCGCCATTAGCGTTGATCATTTGGAAAACATCGGTGAGGAAGAAATTGAATTATTAAAAGGCACCGGCACCATGCCAACCGCGCTGCCGGGTGCAGCTTTGTTTCTTAATTTGTCCTTTCCACCCGCGCGGCAAATGATCCAAGCAGGGTTGCCAATTGCCATTGCGTCAGATTATAATCCGGGAAGTGCACCAAGCGGAAACATGTCACTGATGATTTCACTGGCCTGTATAAAAATGCGAATGACACCCGAAGAAGCCATCAATGCTACTACAATCAACACGGCTTATGCGCTTGAGCTTCTTGCATCACATGGAAGTATTACCAAAGGTAAAACTGCAAGTCTTTTTATAACCGGGCCCATGCCATCCCTGGCCTTCCTTCCTTACAGTTTTGGATCTAACCTGATTGAGCGGGTTATTCTGAAGGGGAAACTTATCTGACCTCGACCGAAAAAGTAATTTCAGATTTTAGAGACGAGGCAACCGTGCAGTATTTTTCTAGAGATAACTGGGCGACCTTGTAAAGTTCATCGTGAGTAACATCTTTACTGGTGATGATGTAATGACAATGAATTTTGGTGAAGGCCTTTGGTGTTTGTTCTCTGCGCGTTCCTGTGGTTTCGATTTTAAAATCATCAATCGTTTTCCTCCGCTTCTTCAACATTAAAACAATGTCAACAGCTCCACATGCTGATAAGGATGACAGTAACAACTCAACCGGGTTTTGATTCTTTCTTTCCTTCTGGTCGCGCATATCAATTGTGGAGGTAAAGCCATCCTCGCTTACGGCCTCATATACTTCATCGTCCAGCATGCGGGTTGTTATCTTCATTACAAAAGTGTTAGGTCTGCGTCATCGAAATTAACTATTTTGCGGAATGACGATAGAAAAATCTATTCAATCTTTGCTGCGGGATGTCCCCGATTTTCCAAAACCCGGAATCATTTTTAAAGACATCACACCTTTATTGGCGGAGCCCGTTACCCGAAGGCGAGTGGTGGAAGCCATCGCTGATCATTTTCGGTCGGCCGGGGTTGGTGCCGTTGCAGCAGTGGAGGCCAGAGGATTTATTTTTGGAACACTCATCGCGGAAGCGCTCGATGTAGCATTCATTCCCGTTCGCAAATCGGGGAAACTTCCCTACCATAAAATATCAGAAGAATATTCATTGGAATACGGAAAGGCTTCCATCGAAATGCACGAAGACGCTTTTGCGAAAGGATGCAAGGTGCTGGTACACGATGATTTGCTGGCTACGGGTGGTACTGCCTCCGCCACAGGCAATCTCATACGCAGGTTGGGGGGAGAAGTCATTGGATTTTCATTTATCATCAATCTCTCATTTTTGTCCGGTGAAAAAAAGTTGGTGGACCTGTTTGGTGTGAGACCTCATTACCTGGTTCGGTATTAATCGCTATAGAAAGAGGCGAGAAGTAACGTTTTAATGTAACTTTAATCGCCCTTTGTTGTTTAAGGATGCATGGCCGATTTGATCAAGATACCGATGTTTCCGCTCTCCATTTTTCCACTTCCTGGTGAAATGGTGCCCCTCCACATTTTCGAGCCGCGATACAGGCAATTGCTGGAAGATGCTGAAACCCGCGACATTTCTTTTGGTATTTATTTCAATCACGTCTCCAATGTCATGAAAATGGGATCGTTGGTAAAACTAGAAAGTGTAATTAAGCGCTACCCAACCGGGGAATCGGATATTATTGTGAAGTGTATTGATTTGTTTGAAATGGGCACTCTGTTTCGCACATATCGCGACAAACTATATCCGGGAGGTGAAGTGAATTTTTGGAACGTGGATTTGAAAGCCATGGTAAGCCATACGTTGCACGAAGAGTTTATTGATTATTTGTCGCACTTGAAAATTAACAGGCACTCCGATGAGTCTTCGGTGTATGCCATTGCAAATGAATTAAATCTTGACTTTGAAGATCGAATTAAGTTTTTGCAGGTTGATGCGGATCGAAAAGAAAGCTTCCTGCTTTCACGCCTCCGTTTTCAAAAACACGTGTTGCAGCAAGCCGAAAAGGCTAAAGACGTCTTCCATCTGAATTAGTTACAACCTTATTGGGTGATTTTACTTTTTAAAAGATTCATTTCAATTTATTGAATCTTTTACTGAACGATACACGTTCACGCGCGGCTTATCCAACTTTCTTCGTTAACAATTTTTAATGATCAATTAACAAGCACGATGCAACATCTTTTGATCGCCTGTCGTCTTATAGGCAAACAAACAAAAACATTGTGTTATGAAAAAGATTTTTGCATTATCACTCAGTGTACTTTTATGTACACAAGTGTTCGCAGGTGGGACGGATAACACGTCTGGTGCTTCAGGTGTAGCAGTACTCAAGAAAGATGAAAGCATCTTCAAGCTTATTTATAAGGCAGATCGTGGGGGAGACGTAAAAGTTTCTATTCGTGATTCTAAACAAGCCATTGTATTTCAGGAATCCATTAAGACGTCTGACGGATTTATCCGGCCTTATAATTTTGAAGCACTGGAGCATGGCGATTATACGATGGAGATTGTCGATAAAAATGGTAAGCAGGTAGAGACCATCCATAATTTTCCTGCGAAGGTGACCAAGACATTCACGGTGTTAAGACTGAGAGATCGTGATAAACTGATGTTGACAGCTGCCGGCAAAGGAAAGGAAAGTATCAACGTGAAGATCTATGATGGCACTAACACATTAGTATACGATCGCGATCAGGAAATATCGGGTGACTTTGCTCAAGTATATAATTTAAAGAATGTGAAAGGAGCTATTACATTTGAAGTAACCGGTGAGAACGGTGAATCAAAAACAATCTACTATTAATAAAGAGTTAATTTCTTTCACTCCCAATAACAAGAAGGCCTCTGCATAGGAGGCTTTTTGTTTTTATATCTCTCTTCCCGCAAACGTTGACGCTTTTGACAAACCTTTGTTAGGCGAAAATGAAACTTGTAGACGACAAATTTTTCAATTCTGTTCGTTGAAATTTCCGCAATCGATTTTTAACGAAAGAAATAAGGTTTCCTTACAAGTTACGGCCACGAGGCAACCCACCCCCGTATATTTGCAGTGTAATCAAACAAGAAAAAAACAAAACAAAATAGACTATGAAAACAAATTCAATTTTAACTGCAGTATTGATGGTTATCGGTGTTGCAGCAGCAAGCGCTCAAACAGTAGCGGTTGAAAAGAAAAGTGCTAACATTTATAAAATCACTTACCAGGAGCAAACTCCAGGTACAGTAAAGATGAGCATCTTCAATGCAGCAGGCTCTGAAGTTTATGCCGAGACGTTGAAAGATGTGAAAAACTTTGCCCGTCCTCTTAACTTTGTAGGCATGGAGCAAGGTGAGTACACGATCGAATTGGTAAACAGCAACGGTAAGCGCGTTGAAAAAATCAACTACCTGCTTGAGCCAAGCTTGAAGAACGTTCACGTTGCGAAAATCGCTAATGAATCAAAGTATTTGTTAGCTGTTACAAACTCAGGCACTGAGACGATCAATGTGAAAATCTTTGATAGCGCTAATCAATTAGTGTTGGACGAGAACAAGAGCAGCAACAACGGTTTTGCTCAGGTGTATAACTTGAAGAACCTTTCAGGTGCATTTACTTTCGAAGTAAGTGATGCTAAAGGTAACACCAAAACTATCCGTTATTAATTCACGCTTAACCTGTAAACCGAAAGAACCCGTTCGAAAGGACGGGTTCTTTTTTTTGTCGCTTCATTCGCAGAGCTATAAGACTAACCATTCAATTCCGCTCCAGAACCCCGGTGGCTTTGTCGAGTTCTATTTTGGCGTTGACATAGTCAAATAAACTTTGTAATACTTGCTGTTGCACTTGTTGCAACAATGCTTCCGAGTCTAATAATTCAGTCAATAATGAACGACCTTCTTCAAATCGATCATGAGTGATTTTCTCGTTCTGCTTTGCCAGTTCTAAGTTTTGTTTTTTTACGCTGATTGATTCCAGCGCCTGCGAGACTTTCAGCTGTGCCTGTTGTACTTCAAATTGAATTTGATTCTTCCATTGGTTTTGCTGAATGATGGCTCTTTCCTGGTTGACCCGTTGAGTTTCCACGCGATAGGATCTCGATATGTCTAAAAACGGCATGGATAGCTGAAGGCCAACATAACTTGATCCGAACCAGCTATTGGATAGATTGAAGATGTTATTGTTTTTATCTCCGAAACCGCTGGCACCCAAATAGCCAACAAAATTTAAGGCCGGCATGAATCCTTTCCACTCACGTTTTGCATTCCAGTTGGCGAGGGTTTCATTTAACCTGGCTTCTCTGAATTCAGCACGTGCATCGGGATTAATTTGGTCGGATGGTTTTGGTGCTTCTAAGATGAGGTTCGAAAAGGTGGTAGTAAGTTTAGCGTTGCGGATAGCAAGACTGTCGGATCCCATCTGAAGCGCGAGATACTGTCTGGCTAAAAATAGATTTTGCTGATCTTGTTGCAAAGAAAGTCGGGCGTTTTCTTTATTGATGAATGCAGCACTCACATCTGTGGGCAAGGCCCGGCCCTCCTTTTGTCGTAATTCGAGTTGCTTCCAGAGAGATTCCCATCTTATAAAATTCGATTCGCCATAAGAAATGGCGGCCTCATACAGTAGAACCTGGTAATAGGATGTGGAAACTGCTGCGACCAGTTCGGCCAGTGATTTTTGTTTAGCAGTCTCGGCAAGTTGCTCTCGTACCTCATTCGCTTCGAGGGTGGGTTTTAAGGTTGGATTTAGTAAGCTTTGCCGTAAGGTGACACCAGCGGTGGATTGTAATGGAGTACCAAATCGGATCGGAATTTTTTCACTAGGATTGCTGCTTGCGAAATTGGGTACAATACTCGTGGCCAGTATGGCATTGTACCTGGCATCGGCATCGAGAGTAAGTTTGGGTGCATACCCTGCTCGCGCCTCGCGCGTAGACAGTGTCGCTGCGGTAGCATCTTTTATTGCCAGCAGATAGGCGTGTCGGTTTTGCTTCGCTAACCTGATGGCATCGTCTAACGTAAGTTGCTCAATAGATTGAGATTTTATTTCATGCCAGCTGAGAAATGAAATAATGGAAAGTACGAGTATCTTTTTCATAAGCGAATGAATGTTCTTAACCTCTGAATACGGAAGCCGGCTCAACACCATTGATTCTCCTGACGGCAAATATGGCTCCACCCAAACTGATCATGGTGGTCACCATCAGGAAGGCGAATCGGAGTGGCCAGGTGTAATGAAATGATGTGCCAACTTTAGCAATTCCAAAACGAAACAATTCTGTAAGCAGCATACCAACGCCAAAGCCAACTAGAGCAAACAACAAGGCCTGCAACAAAATCAGTCGCGTAATGTATCCATTGGTTGCTCCAATTGCTTTCAGCGTGCCGTAATCACGAATGCGGTCAATGGCAGCAGAATAAAGGGTGAGGCCAATGATAAAAAATCCGCTGATCACAGCAAAGATTAATAAGGTGCCGATGCTGATGGCTATCCCTGTTGTGCTCAGTATCGTTGCCTTTGTTTGATTAGAAAAATCTCTTGGCAGCCACGCTTTCACGCCATAGATCGATTTATTGATGGCATCTCTCACCGCAACACTGTCTGCACCGGGTTCGAGATAAACAAGAACTGCACTTAACTTATCGGGTGGAAAATTTGCGAGATACCGGGCGCGTTCAATTGAGGTGAGCATAAACTGAGCGCCAAAGCCACGATAACCTTTTGTTGCAGCCGCCAGATAAACTCTCTTTCCGCCAATTTCAAATGAAGTGCCGATGTCTGCACCATTCAGGGCTTTCTTATCATAGTAGTCAAAGGCAACCGCTCCATCTGGAGTCAGATCGGTGAATGTGCCTAGTTCGAGAGAAGTTGGCCCGCCTTTGCATTCAGGAAGTTCTACGCCTATTAATTGTACACCTGCTGTTGTGCCGTCATTAAAGCGAGCCGCACTTCCAGCGATTACTAACGGATACGCTTTTTTAACACCTGTAATGCTTGCCACCTCACGAAGCTTTCTCACATCCAGGGGCGTTAAAGCAGCAACGTTCTTCGTGCTAGTGTCCACCACCCAAAGCTGTGCGTCAGACTTATCGACCAGTCGCGACATGGAATCTGTGAGAAATATGAAAATACCGGTTTGCTGGCCCACAAGAAATGTACTGATGATAATGCCCATCAGTGCTCCAAAGCTTTTGGCTTTGTCATAGAGAATAAATTTGATGGCCGTCTTAAGCATATTATGCCTGATTATTTCTTAGCATCCAATTGAATGATGCATTCCACCCTCGTATTGAAAAGAAGTTGATCTGCATTTTCTAAAATGATTCGAACTTCGCGTACCCGTCTGTCTTCGGCATCGCCTGCTGTTTCTGCCAAAAGTGATTTCTTTTTCAGATAGGCGCCCACATAACTTACTTTGCCAACAGCAAGTGTGTCGGTTTTACCCAGTATTCTCACGTAAGCATTCAGGCCGGGCTTCATCAGCGTAGCAAAAAGTTCATCTACTTCACACAAGGCTGATGTCTTGCCCTCTGGTGCGAAGTCGCCAACCGTTTTACCCGCATCAATGGCATCACCGGCAATGACATCCAGCTTTAATAATTTGCCATTTGATGGCGCGCGAATAATTCGTTGTTCAACTTCGGCTTCGGCTTGCCGGATGGCGGCTTGCAGCTCGCCAAGTTTTCGCGTGTTTAATTCCAGATTCTGCTGCAGACGCTTTACCTCCAGTTCTTGTTGTTTTAATCGGCTCTCCGTATCATCAAGTGTCTGTTGTGTTTCGGCTTGTTTCGTGGTGAGTGTACGAATGCGTGTCAGTGTTTTTTCCTGATTTTGTAATTCCACCTGTGCGCGTTCGAGTGAAAATTTATCGGAGGTAATCAATGCTTGTTGTGTTGCGTATTGACTTTTGGCTTGCTGCCATTTTGCGGACTGAATATCATGCCTCAATTCAAAAAGCATGCTTCCCTTAGAAAGTACCTGTCCTTCGGTGGCGTGCACGTTATCAATCACTCCGCTGACTTCGCTGGCAAGTGATACGATACGTCCTTCGGGCTCAATTCTGCCAAGCGCTACTACCTGATTAAAAGTTGTTGCAGCTGCAATCGATTCTGCAGGTGCTGCGGTTTTGTCCTCTTTCTTTCCGCACGATGCAGTAAGTAAGAGCAATAAGATGACTTGTTTACGGTTCATGTCTTTGTATTTCGTCAATGGATATCATCCGAAGGTGGTTGATCGAATAACCCGCCTTCGTCTACATAAATGATTCGGTCGGCAAATGGTTTTAAACGCATATCGTGTGTGACCACCGCCACCGCTTTACCAGCTTGTGCCAGTTCTTTTAGTTCATGCATGACCACACCAACACTTTTGGCATCCAACGAGGCGGTGGGCTCGTCACAAAGCATCAAGGGCGGCTCGGTTACCAATGCTCTCGCAATACTCACGCGCTGTTGCTGCCCACCAGAAAGTTGCTTCGGTAAGTTCCCGGCCCGGTCCGCCATCCCCACGCGGTTTAACGCCAGCATTGCTTTTTCCTTTGACTCTTTCTGCGAAAAGCCCATCAAGCGCAAAGGCATCATCACGTTTTCGAGGGCATTGAGTGGCGCTACTAAATTGAAATTTTGAAAGACGAACCCGATGCTTTGCAGACGCAGATTGGCCAGTTGTTTTTCATTCATGGCACTGGCTTCTTTGCCTTGCACGAAAACCTGTCCTTCGCTCGGGTAGATAACGCAACCCAACAAGGATAGCAAAGTCGTTTTTCCGCTTCCCGAAGGGCCAATGATGAGTAACAATTCGCCTGAATGGATGCGGAAGTCGGAAGGCTTGAGCGCCACAATAGTCGTGTCGCCTGTTTTATATACTTTACCGGCTTGCTTTACTTCCGCAACAATTGCCTGATTCATAGAACTGAAAAACAGTGAGCAAACCTAATTGTTTTAGTTATCTATGAGGAGTGCAAAAATCAGTTTTTTTAAAATAGCTACATATTTCTCCGGTATTGTCCACCTACTTCAAAAAGGGCTTTGGTGATTTCACCCAGTGAACAAACTTTAGTAGCCTCCATTAGCGCTGCGAAGATATTTTTGTTTTTAACGGCTGCATCCTGAACCAATGGGAGCAGTTTGGCTGAATTGCTTCCCTGAAATTCGTGCAAACGCTTTAGCATCGTGATTTGATATTCCTTTTCTTCTGTGGTGGCCCTGATGACTTCCTGTGGCAAAATCGTAGGAGAGCCTTTTGAACTTAAGAACGTATTGACGCCAATGATGGGGTACTCACCCGTGTGTTTCATCGTTTCGTAATACAAGCTTTCTTCTTGGATTTTTCCGCGCTGATACATCGTTTCCATGGCACCCAATACACCACCACGTTCGGTAATGCGATCAAATTCAGATAACACAGCTTCTTCCACTAAATCTGTCAGTTCTTCAATGATGAATGAACCCTGTAACGGATTTTCATTTTTTGCCAGACCAAGTTCTTTGTTGATGATCAACTGAATGGCCATGGCTCTTCTCACCGATTCTTCGGTAGGTGTGGTGATGGCTTCATCGTAAGCATTTGTATGCAGAGAATTGCAATTGTCATAAATGGCATACAAGGCTTGCAGCGTTGTGCGAATGTCATTGAAGTCGATTTCCTGCGCATGCAAAGAACGACCCGATGTTTGAATATGATACTTCAACATTTGACTGCGTGAGTTCGCGCCATATTTATTCTTCATCGCCTTTGCCCAGATTCTTCTGGCCACGCGCCCGATCACGGCATATTCGGGATCAATTCCATTACTGAAGAAGAACGAAAGATTAGGAGCAAACTCGTTGATGTCCATACCACGGCTCAAATAATATTCCACGAACGTGAACCCATTTGAAAGCGTGAAGGCAAGTTGTGTAATAGGATTGGCACCCGCCTCGGCAATGTGATATCCAGAAATAGATACGGAATAAAAATTCCGGATACTGTTGTCAATAAAGTACTGTTGCACATCGCCCATCAGTCTCAGCGCAAACTCGGTAGAGAAGATGCAGGTGTTTTGCGCCTGGTCTTCTTTTAAAATGTCGGCTTGAACGGTGCCGCGAACTTGCGCCAGTGTTTCTCTTTTTATTTGTTCATATACATCTTTTGGAAGAACCTGATCACCGGTTACACCAAGAAGCATCAATCCCAGACCATCGTTTCCTTTTGGAAGCGGGCCTTGATAGGAAGGTCGCAGAGATGCGTTCGGATAAATAGTTTCAATTTGTTTCCTGACTTCGCTCTCAAGACCATTCTTTTTGATATAGAGTTCGCATTGCTGATCGATGGCCGCATTCATGAAATAACCTAACAACATCGGGGCAGGCCCATTGATGGTCATGGAAACGGATGTCTTCGGATCGCAAAGATTAAAACCGCTGTAGAGTTTTTTGGCGTCATCCAGGCAACAGATGCTTACGCCTGAGTTACCAATTTTTCCATAGATGTCCGGACGATAATCGGGATCATTTCCATAAAGAGTAACCGAATCAAATGCTGTGGACAATCTCTTGGCGGGCATGGCCAAACTCACATAATGAAATCTTCGGTTGGTTCTTTCGGGTCCGCCTTCACCGGCAAACATGCGCGTGGGATCTTCACCTTCGCGTTTGAACGGATAAATGCCAGCTGTAAAGGGAAACTCGCCCGGCACGTTTTCCTGTAAGTTCCATTTCAATAAATCTCCCCAGGCTTCATATTTGGGCAATGCGATTTTCGGAATCTGCTGATGTGAAAGCGATTCGGAATGTGTTTGAATGCCGATCTCTTTGTCGCGCACTTTGAATTTGAAAATAGGGCCTTTGTACTGTTCCACTTTTTTAGGCCACTGTTCGATAAGCTTTAAATTTTTAGGATCCAGGTTTAAATTAATTTTATCCACTTCACTGTTCAGTTCTTTCTCTAAACCTGGTGAAGCGGTCTTCACATGTTCAATTGTTTTTGTGATCGCGTAAAGTTTCTGTGCGATGGCAGCTTGTTCGTTCACCCACGTATCATACTTCCGGTTGTTTTCTGAGATCTCGCTCAGGTAGCGTGTGCGATGAGGAGGAATCACAAATACTTTTTCCGACATCTCGCGCGTGATCTGAAACGTTGATTTAAGATTCGATCCTGTCTTTTCCACGATCTTGTCCAGTACTTGCTTATACAGCTGGTTGGTACCCGGATCATTGAATTGTGAAGCAATCGTGCCGAACACTGGCATGTCTTCGACTTTCTTATCCCACAGTTGATGATTGCGCTGATATTGTTTCTTTACATCGCGCAGGGCATCAAGTGCACCTCGTTTGTCAAACTTGTTCAGTGCGATCACATCGGCAAAGTCAAGCATGTCGATTTTTTCCAATTGTGTTGCCGCACCATATTCGGGTGTCATCACATAAAGAGACACATCGCTGTGATCGAGAATTTCGGTATCACTTTGACCGATGCCCGATGTTTCCAGGATGATCAAGTCATAGCCAGCAGCCTTTAGTATTTGAATGGCTTCTTTCACGTAAGCCGACAATGCCAAATTACTTTGGCGTGTGGCCAACGATCGCATAAACACACGCGAGTTGTTGATCGCATTCATGCGGATGCGATCGCCCAACAAAGCTCCACCGGTTTTGCGTTTGGAAGGATCAACCGAAATCAAACCAATGGTTTTGTCTTTGAAATCAATTAAAAATCTGCGAACAAATTCATCCACCATCGATGATTTGCCAGCGCCACCTGTTCCGGTAATTCCCAACACGGGCGCCTTTGACAGCGCAGCTTTCTTGTGAATGCTTTCAAAGACAGCCGTGTGTTTGTCAAAATAATTCTCCGCTCCGGAAATAAGTTGTGCAATCTGCACGTGCTTTTTTATGCTCAATTGATCATCGCTTACGGTTTCACCGGTAGGATAATCACTTTGCTGTACTAAATCGTTAATCATCCCCTGCAGCCCCATTCTTCTACCATCATCGGGTGAGTAGATGCGTGCAATGCCATAGGCCATCAACTCTTTAATCTCTTCCGGCAGAATAACACCACCACCGCCACCAAATATTTTAATGTGTCCGGCACCTTTCTCCTTCAGTAGATCATACATGTATTTGAAATATTCCATGTGGCCACCCTGATAGCTGGTGAGGGCGATCGACTGTGCGTCTTCCTGAATAGCGGTGTTCACTACTTCTTCTACGCTGCGGTCGTGACCGAGATGAATTACCTCAGCGCCTGTGGCCTGAATGATTCTGCGCATGATGTTGATGGCAGCATCATGACCATCGAACAGGCTCGCAGCCGTTACGATGCGAACTTTGTTTTTTGGCTTGTAAGGCGCAGGAGCCTGATGTCCGGCCATGCTGGATACTTTTGTTGTTGCTTTATCTGCACTAATCGCTTCGGTACTCATCGTTAGAAATTAAGAGTTCAAAAATACGGAACGGATTAAGATTAAGCTAACGGGTGGTAGGGCTTCCTCACTCGTCTGAATTTACCGACACTTGAAGGCTTGAATCACCCTCCTTAATGAGAGGGTAGTGAAGTGTTTGGCTATTTTGATAAGTTAACAGAGTTGAGGTGTGCCGGCATGCCGAGGCGTCACATTGATCAACCGGGCCAGACTGGCAAATCCTTACTACTTATTACATTGATAAGTATACGTAGTTGCGCGTTGTAGTATACCGATCGAATACGACTCAATTCGTGTCGTTGGAAATCCGTCTGAGTTAAACTCGTACTCATACGTAATCGTCTGCGTAGGGCCAGCAGAAAGAATGACCTGCTTGGTGATGGCCTTGTCCGTGGACTGGCCGGTGATTTTAAAATATTTTAACAGTCCAGCGGGTGCAGCAGCAAACGCGCTTTTTTGTGCACCATAAGTAAATTCAGAAGTGTTGGTAGGAGTAGCGCTGTCAGGTGAGTTAAAGTATTGTGCTCGCATGGGATTGGTATCAGCAGGAGTGGCAAACTCAAATGTTTGGTAAACACCTTTCTCCAGACTGGTGGTACCAGAGGTCACACTATATTCCTGAATCTTTATCAATTGTTCGTTCGCGTATTCATAATCCGTTTGATCCGTGAGTTTGGAATTGTTGAACGCTTCTTTTTTGGTGATCTCACCATTGGTATAAGTGAAAACTTCTTTTACGGTTGTTGAGTAGATAATCTCAGAAAGATTACCATCCGCATTATAGGTGTACGTAACATTTTGTGTATTTGATCCACTCGGTGTTTGTGACGTATTGACACCCGAGACGGCTTTCCGATTCACGTAAATCAAATTATGTGCGTAGGTATATCCACCACCGGTTGATGTTGAACCCGTAATCAAACAAGGCAACGGAGCAAGATCATCCTTATGACAGCCGTTAAAAATAAACGGAATCAGGAGTGTAAAAATCAGATTTCTAATAATGGATTTTTGAATCATCATTTTTACACTCCGTGAATATTCCTGCTCTATTCAATTAATAATTGCCAAACGGTGATCCTGTCGTTTTCTGACTTATGCATTTTATCACCCCTTTGTCCACCAGTTGGAGGATGCAGTTTTTCATAATTTGATAAATCTTCCCTCTCGAATTTCATTTCCATAACGGACCCTTACAAAGTAGATGCCATTGATGTAGTCACTTACCTCCACAGAAAAACTGCTCAAGTCTTTCACTTCATTGATGTACATTTCTTGACCAAAAGAATTCAGAATTTGAATACTTATTTTTTCGTTCTGAATTGGGTGATCTAAATTGATAGTTACTTTATTGTTGGCGGGAACTGGACAAATTGAGATATCAGATGTCAGATTTATTCCATCTTCAAGTTGAGTGACAATAAGGCTAAAGCCTTCTGAGGGAAGACTTGCACATCCGTTGTCCGTCACCTGTACCGTATATGTTCCCTCCTTGGAAACGGTCAGCGTTTGATTGACTGCACCTTCGATTGGATCGTTGTTGAGAAACCATTGATTACCGGTGTTGCTGCTAGACGTCAGCACAGGAGATGAAGTGGCCAGTCCGTTCGCAGTGATAGTCGGTTTTATTGGACTAACACAAAAGTCGGAAGCGGTTATCGTAGTTCTGCCTACAACGGAGATTTCAATGCGGCCTTTGGTTGCCCCACCGGGTACTTCTACAACTAGCCCAGTTGTTGCCACTGAAACGACTTTAGCCGCTGTCCCATTGAACTTGACGATATTATACTCAGGGAGGTTATCGAAATTTTTCCCGGTAATTGTTACTAAAGTTCCAGGACTGCCAGAACTTGGTGAAAAGCTAGTGATGATTGGGGAAAATGAAGAAATTGGGGTAGACCATATTCCTTCTGAAGTTCCAGCTAACAGATTATCCCCATCTACCAGCAGCGAAAACACCCAAGCTACTGGTGGCAACCCAGTATTCGAGAGAGACATTGTAAGTCCGTGATCAGCGGATGTATATACACCGTCATATCCCCCGAAGAAAACATAACTACTGTCGACAGCTGCACTTGTCGTAATAGCATTGCCGACCGTATTGGCCGAGTGGGTTTGCCAAGTGACTCCGTCATCTTTCGATGAAAACGTATTCCCGTTGGCAGTAATAATGACATACTCTCCTGAGGACGTAATGGAATTGATTGTCAGCGCACTTGCCGGAAGGTTTGCCTTAGACCAGCTTGCTCCATCATCTCGGGATTGAAAGAGGCCATAGGAATAGGTACCTGCATATAAGGCGTTGTTTCTGCTAAGCAATTTATACACTAACGGATTAGATGGAAAGCCCACCCCCAAGGGAATCCATTCACCTGTCTGAGTGTTGTATTTGTGAGTGCCGGTAACATTCCCAATGATGATTTTATTTTTGTGAACCACTAAATCATACGCCTGTGGGCTTGATGAGATAAGGTTGCCAGTGATAGAGGTCCAGTTAATACCGTTATCAATGGAAACTAAAATGCCGCTTCCATTAGTAGTTGCAAATAGTGAATCAGCCTTTACCGTAAGTGAGGTCAGTGGGTTGAGCGACATCTGGCTATTCACGACTGTCCAGGTACTTCCGTTATCTTTTGATTCATAAATTTTGCAACCAGGTGTCCCTGCAAAAATGCTCCCGCCTTTTTTTGTCAGAACTTGTATGCTTTCATTTGTTAGACCATTATTCTTGGCAGCCCACATAGTGCCACCGTCATTTGAGACAAACACACCAGATTTTGAACTGCCAGCATATATAGTGCTGCCGCTAACGTACAACGTTTGCACGCTTTCAAGATTATTAATTCCAATATTCACACTTTGCCAGGTGGAACCGTTGTTGTCTGAATAGTAAAGTCCGTATGCAGCCGTTCCGGCAAAAATTCTATTATTGTAGGCAGCTAAGGAGTAGGCAGGAAAATTTGTTGGCAGGCCGGATGTATAATTTAACCACGAGTTTCCATTGTCATAAGAGATATAAATCCCTGTGTTGGTGCCTGCTATAACTGCAGCACCGAAGACAAGAACGCTGGTTACATTACTGTCAGTCGGGAACCCATTCGTGAGGGCAGTCCATGTTGTGCCATTGTCGTTTGATCTATACATGCCCTTATAAAACAAACCTGCAAACAACGAGTTGTCTTTCGATGCAAGACAGTTTACTCCTGCAATTCCAGTTCCAGCGGGTCCACTTGGCAGGCCATTGTTCACCGTCTTGGATGTAACACCACTGTCGGTTGTTACCCAAATTCCGTTCACTGTTGCGCAAAAAAGACTACCGTTAATCAATTGCATAGCAGTGACTTGTTGGTTGAGCATATTTTTCCACGTAACCCCCTTATCCGTTGAAATGTATATTCCGGAGTAGTAGGATGCTGCAAATAGATTGACTCCATCACTAACGATCGAAGTGATGTAGGAGAACTTTGGCAAGCCATTGCTAGATGGCTTCCAATTATTGCCTTTGTCAGTGGAAACATATATACCATCGTAATAAGTCCCCGCGTAAAGGTAATCGCCAAATGAAAAAACAGAAGTGATATTTCCTCCCTGGATACCGGTGTTAAGAGAAGTCCATGGAGTTGACTGTGCCATGGCAGCACCAGCCCCCAAAAAGACAAGAACAAAAAACGCTGATGTAAAGATTTTCATAGCAATCTGTTTTTTTAAATCTACTCAAGAATTGCGATATTTCACACCTGCGTTCGTTTAAGGCTCCTGCCCTTTTTTTTGTGAGATATTTCAGATACAATTATTTTGGTCCTAAGAAACTAAGTTGATGCTGATCGGTTATCTGAGGACGCTACGTGCACACTTTAATTTAGTCTTTCTGAATGGATCAGTAGACATTTTCGATAATGATGTCACACGAATAGAATCGTAGTTTGTCTAAGAAAGTGTAGCACGCATACAGTCTTTCCCAGATAGATCAGAACAATAAATGAAGTCGATCAGGGCCCCGGCCCTAATTATTATGGGCGACCGAAATGTGATAACTCCCGAACATGGTGTTGAAATGCATCGATTACTTTTACGCTACCAACTTGTTATATTAACTGGCGGACATGGTGATTAATGAAGAAATAGCAACGCCACAAGAAGCGCTCTGATTTCAGCGACAGCGTGTATGATCACGAAATTTCCGGCAGAACCACTACCGTAATAACATTATGACAAGAACAAGTAGCGTGTGTTACAAACACGCACTAACTTTTTAAATTATTTTTGACATTCATTTATTTTTTATTCGATGAGCGCAAAAGTTATTTATTAATCTTCTAAGCGTTTATTTGTTCGATTCCATTGCGCAGCAGAAAGCTCTTGTTCCGTATAATTTTAGTGTGCCCGATAGTTTGGTGACAGAACACTTTAAACTCAAACCGCTTTCGCGAAAGTATGCTGAGAAAGATTATGCAGCCGTTACGATGCGAACTTTGTTTTTTGGCTTGTAAGGCGCAAAAATACAGAGAAGGAAAAGATTAAGCTAACAGGTGGTAGGAATGGATTTGTTGGCTATTTTTAGAGAGACAGAGTATAAGGCATGAAATCAAAATGGCGCTCCCTATCCGGGAGAAGGAAAGTGTTAACGCTTGTCATGATCGTGGCGCTAACATCTTTTATCGCATTTCGAATCAATACGACTGATCATTTTGAAGAGCCACGCTATTCAAAGCCACGAAGTGGAGTGGCTGTTATCATGACGGGCGCTGCCGCCAGAATACCGCAGGAAGCTGCTTTACTGGAAGAGTTACACAAAAGGGGATTACTCAAAAATCTTGTGTTTGTATCGGGCGTGAGTTCGGGTGCTCTCAACTCGGTGATGCTCAACGGAATTTTAAGCGGGCAACTTACATGGGACGACTACAAAAATATTTTGTTCAATCTTAAGAACAGCGATATTTTTCTGCAAGAAGGAAAAAGATTTCCCGTTAGCACCGAACCAGCGCGCACGCTTTATACAAAAGTGGTGGAAGACAAATTGGGTTATCATCGGATAGGTGATCTGCCCTTCTTTACGGAGATATCGATCACACATGTCAAAGAATTAACGCTGAAGAAAACTGTTTATCGCATGTGCAGTCAGAAGATCAATGACGAAACAGATACAACCTTGTCGCTGGTGGATATTATGATGGCGTCATCGGCCTTTCCAATCGTTTTTCCACCCACGCACATTCGAAACGTAACCACCATCCCGGATGTGGATTATGTAGATGGAGGTGTTGGAGATGACCATGTCCCGTTTCGGGCGTTGCTGGAGTTCGAGCGATTCAGGGGCTTTGGTGTTGAGCGGGTTTACATAATCAGTCGGAAGAGCGATACCACACCGGAGTTAAGCGAAGAATTAAAAGATCTCGGCATCAATGATAAAGGCATCTTCGATAAGTTTGGTTTTTCACTGGATGCCATACTCTATAAAGGTATTTTAGAAAGATTGAGCGCTTATGCCAGCGAAGCACCCGAACTCGTGGATCGCTCCTATGTGTGGATTCCGGATTTTGAAACCAATTTTTTATTGTTTGACTTTAATAATCTTGAATATCAATATACGCTCACCTCGGAATGGGCGATGAACCACGACCCCATTCTCTTGCGTAACTTTTTGCAACAACATCCCATTCATGAATGACAATACTATTTTGAACTTCAAAGGAGTGGTGTTTACGAACTGATCGACAAACCAGTCAATTATACATATACATCATGAGGACAATTAATTTGAAAACTCTCACGTGATGCACCATAAAAAATTGGGTGGCAAAGACATGGCCTTTCAAATCGGTTGCCTAACCGGGCCGGGACATCAGCTGGGAACAGTGGCTATCAAACTGAGTCCTGTATGAGACGGTGTCGCGGATATTTGGTGATTGATCGCCATGGGTGTTTAAACTGGGTTGCGGCCCGAATTTCAGGCCTGCCCAAAATTATGGTCAGGATTCTGTGTGTATTTCATACACTTCAGAGAAAATATTTTTAATTTGGACGTTTGAACACCTAACCAAGCCACGTCATTTTACCTTAACCTGCCTCTCCATCTAAGGCTTAGCCTTACCACCCCCGTCTCATGCGCTTTATTCTGTCTCTTCTTGCTATCGGCAGCTGGCTACTTACAAGTGCGCAGGATTTTCAACTTATTAAATATAAAGTAAGAGACGGTCTTCCTACCGATGTGATTAAATCCGTGACGGAAGACTCACTTGGCTTTTTGTGGATTGGAACTGACGAAGGCATTGCCAAGTTTGATGGCGCTCGTTTCACGCACTACAAAGATGCGCTTCATAGTCAGTACGCAAAAGCATTTCTAACAGATAAGCGCGGCAGAATATTTTTAATTGGCGATTTGGATTTGGTAGAGATACAAAATCGAATCGATACCGCTATCATCAAAACTGTGCGTCAGGGTGCGCGAAACCCAACTGACTCAGCATTATGGTATCCCAAATCAATTTATGAAGATCAGTCAGGAGTTATTTGGTTGGGCGAACCGCAGGCGGTAACAAGACTCATGGGCAATGCCTTGCAACGATTTCCATTTGGCGCAGAAGATCAGACTCCCGAATTTCTTCGTTCATTTTCCTTCTTTGAAGATCTGAAGAATTCGCTCTACACCGTTTCCTATTTTGGAAGAGTCTATCAATTCAATCCCGCGACATCGTCTTTCACTTTATTTGCCGAATCATTTCCATCAGACGTGAAGAGTGTTGAACTAATTGATCACACCCTTTGGATTGCTGCAGGCAATGGCGTGTATACGGCTATTTTAAATGAGCAAGGTGGTTTCTCAAAACCGACTCTAAGATTTAACATTGCCAGTCCTTCCTGCATTGAGCCGTTGCGTGATAATCGATTGTTTGTTGGCACTACTACGAACCAACAATATGTGATCAATCTGACGGAGGGAAGCGCAACTGCTCTGCCTTTTGAAATCACCGATGTAAACGCTGCGTTCTTAAGCGCCAACCATGATCTTTGGTTAGCGAGCAGCGAAGGGTTGATTTTGTTGCAAGAGAATTTATTCAGAGGAATAAAATTTCCGGAGCAAGAGACATTCATCGAATCAATCGCGGAAGACACTGCTCACCAGGCCGTGTATTATGCTACTATTTTAAATTTATTCAGTTCAAAGATTGTGAAAGGTGTGCCTACGCAACATAAAGTTGTTTTAAATACACCGCGCGGTTACTTTCAATCCGTGCAGGTGAGTAGCAACGGACTTTGGGTTTCTAATCGTTATTCTGTTTCGCTGCTCAAAAATGACAAGCCCTTTAAAACATGGGACTTTGAAAATGAAGGAAGGTTTGTGTTCGATTTATTTAAGGATAGTCGCGAGAACGTTTGGTTAAGCCAGGACGGAAGCCGAAAGGTAAAGTGCATCACACCTGATCTGATTTTAAAATATTATCCGATTCCGTTGGATGAGAAGAGCAACGTAAATGTCGTTCGCGAAGATGCAAATGGAATATTGGCAGCCTCAGCAGGCACAAGCCACTATTTGTTTCACAAGCGAAATGAAGATTCAGTCTTTGTAGACATTAGTGTGCCGGTGACGTTTCCGGTGCGCAGCGATTTCAGCATTGGCGATGTGGCGGTGAGCAATGGCGTGGTTTGGCTGGCATCGTCAGAGGGTTTGTTGCGGTATGATTACAAGACGATTGAACTGGTTGACCTGGGTGATCTGAACAGAGAGTTATCCGTAAAAACGGTGAAGATTTTTAACGAGGATGAGCTCCTCTTCTGTAATTCGCTCGGAATGATTCGTTACAACTTTCGCACAGGCGATTGGTGGTTGTATAACGAAGGAAATGGATTGCCCTCCAATGCCATTACGGCACGCGGCATCTTGGTTGGCGCTCATGGAAAAGTGTGGGTGGGCACTTCTTCGGGCCTGGCGTATTCGAGCTCATCGGTGGCCATGAAGAGCAAATCAAGAATGCCGTTGTTTACAAAAGCCATTGTGAATGGTAAGCAAACAAATTTTTTGAATGGCTTTCATGTTTCCTATGGTTCCTTTCTTAATCTCATGGTGTCTTCAAACACCTATCCGCAAAGCAAGGTTAATCTTCAGTATCGGTTTGCAGGTCAGGAATGGAATAACATAACAGCAAGTCAACTCAATATTTCCGGGCTAGCTGCCGGAGCTTATACCATCGAAATTCGCGCTAAGAAAACAGGAGGCTATGACTGGAGTGATGTTCGCACATTTTCTTTTGTCGTGAACAAACCTTTTTGGCAACAGTATTGGTTTATCGCGTTTTGCATCATGGTGTTGGTATTGGTAGGGTGGGGGTCGTATAATGTGTCCAAAAGAATTAGCAGGAAGAGGCGCGAAGAACTTGAAAAACTTTTGCTGGAGATAAAAGAGCGCAACGAAGAAGTGCAGGCGCAGTCGGAAGAATTAATTGAATCGCATGAGGCTTTGAATAAGTTGTACCGGCAGGTGAGTGAACAGCGTGAAGAACTTCAGACGCAGGCGGAAGAGCTGACAGAAGCCAATCAGGCGCAGAGTAAGTTATATCAGGCATTGACGGAAAAGAACGCTGAAGTGGAGGCGCAAGCTGAAGAGTTGTATATCAGCAATGAGACGATCTGGAAATTGAATGATGACCTCGAGAGAAGGGTAGAGGAGAAGAGCAGAGATCTGTTGCGCACGAATGAAGAGCTGAGCCGATACAACTCAGACTTGCTTCAGTTTTCATATAGCGTGTCGCATAACCTTCGCGGGCCGGTGGCGCGGTTGTTAGGCTTGAGTAGCCTGATGGCAGGTGCAAGCGATGCTGTAGAACTGAAGATGATGGCAGAGATGATGCAAAACTCCAGTGTTGAGCTCGACACGGTGCTCAAAGATCTGACCAACATCATTGATATGCGCAACAATATTTCGCACATCCGCGAGAAGGTCTTTTTTGAGGAAGAGTGGAACCGAAGTTGCTCCATGCTGCGCGATCAGATCAAGCCGGACAATAAAATCTTCGTTGACTTTTCAGGAGCGCCATTTGTTTACACCGTCAGGGCGCTGTTGCAAAGTATATTATATAATCTGCTCAGCAATGCGCTGAAGTATCAATCGCCCGACAGAGCCTTGACGCTTCATGTGCGCACGTGGAGCGACAACCAATCCACGTTCATCGAAATAGAAGACAACGGCTTGGGGCTTGATGTGAAGGTGCAACGCGATAAACTCTTTAAACTGTATAAGCGATTCCACACACACGTGCCGGGTCGGGGCCTGGGATTATACCTCGTTAAAACACAAACAGAGTTGTTGAATGGTACCGTTTCAGTAGAATCAGAAATTAATAAAGGAACCACCTTTTGTATTGCTATTCCAACGCCTGAATCCACTGAACGACAAGTATTCTTCGACAACGAAACAGCATTTCTTTATTTCGATGCCAACATCAACACCACGGTGATCACGTGGAAAAAAGAAATTACGCCCGAGTCTTACCGACTAATTTTTGAAACTGTGTTACGGACATTGAAGACTTATAATTCTCCTGGATGGATTGCCGATTTACGAGATCAGGGTGTTGTTGAGGAAGCTGAACAAGCGTGGTTTGCGGCAACAATATTGCCAGAGGCAATCAAAAGCGGATTGAAACGAATTGCTGCCATCGGTTTCTCAGATCCAAAGCGGCAAGCTTATTTTCAATTGATGAATAAGAAAGGAAAAGAACTGGGGTTTGAGTTGCGACTGTTTGAAAATCTCGAAGAAGCTACAGAATGGATGCGCGGATCTTTTACCGCAGCTAAGAATTAAATCAAAATTGGAAGCATGTTGCAGAGGTACCTTAGTGTGTACTCCATTTTAGCTTGCTAAGTCCACTACAGTAAAGTACCGCCAATCGCCTTCGTTATTCATTCGCGATCAAGTTTACATTTGAATTTTGCAGAGAATGAGTTATACTCGTAAGTATATTAAAACTCTCGCTATGCAAGCTAACAGACGTAATTTCATAAAGCAGACCGTTGCACTTGCGGCAGGTCTTGGCGTTGCTTTGCCGGATACGATTTACGCAGCCGATCGAATAACACGTGAGGAAAGCGAAGGCGGCACTGATATAATCCAGAAGAAGCCCGTCCGGTTTTCTACCATCGGCCTCAACCATGGTCACATCTATTCTCAAACGGAAGCGATGATTCGTGGTGGTGCGGAGTTGGTAAGTTTTTATGCCAAAGAACCAGAGTTGGTGGAGGCGTATGCCAAGCGATATCCGCAAGCCAAACTTGCACGCAGTGAGAAAGAGATATTGGAAGACAATTCTATTCAGCTGGTGATTAGCGCATCGATTCCTTCCGATCGCGCGCCACTGGGCATCGAAGTGATGCAACATGGAAAAGATTTTATGGTAGACAAGCCGGGCATTACGTCATTAAAGCAACTGGCAGATGTGAGGCGTGTTCAAAAGGACACCAAGCGAATTTATTCCATCATGTACAGCGAGCGATTTGAAAATCGCGCAACGGTGAAGGCTGGTGAACTTGTGAAGGCAGGAGCAATCGGACAAGTTATTCAAACCATTGGCCTGGGCCCTCATCGTTTGAATTTAAAGACAAGACCCGAATGGTTTTTTGATCGCAAATATTTTGGAGGCATTCTGTGCGACATCGGTTCGCACCAATGCGATCAGTTCTTGTTCTTCACCGGATCAACACAAGCGCAGGTGATGGCTTCCCAAACTGGCAACGTTCACTATCCGCAGTATCCGCAGTTTGAAGATTTTGGTGATGTTAATCTGCGAGGCGACAAGGGCACGGGATATATTCGGGTTGATTGGTTTACACCGGATGGCCTAAACACCTGGGGTGATGGAAGGTTGACCATATTGGGCACGGATGGATACATCGAGATCAGAAAGAACGTAGACATTGCTTCTCATGAAGGCGGTAATCATCTGTATCTGGTAGATCAGAAAGAGACGCGTTACTTTGATTGTAGTAAAGAGCCACTTCCATACGGAGAGCAACTCATCAACGATATTCTGAACCGGACTGAAACCGCCATGACGCAGAGCCATTGTTTTCTCGCTACCGAACTGGCGCTCACTGCCCAGAAAGAAGCCAAGCCCTTGCAGTTCAAGAAATAGAAATCCGGATTTGCTTTTAAGGCTGCACGCGAGTTGACCAACGATCTGATCGATGATGAATCCGAGACTTGAAATGACAGCCGAACGGAAACTGGTCGGCAAATGTCTCAGAATGTCCATGGCCAGCAACAGGACCCGCGATCTTTGGAAGAGTTTCATGATCAGCCGGAAGGAAATCAGGAATGCTGTGACCACCGATTTACTTTCAATGCAAGTGTTTGATCATGATCATAACTTTAATGAGTTTGATCCCAACAAAGAATTTGATAAATGGGCGGTGACTGAAGTGGCAAGCTTTGATGCAGTGCCGGCCGGCATGAACACATATGTTTTACCAGCCGGCCTTTACGCTGTGTTTCTTCACAAAGGACCCGCCAGCGCGGGCGCAAAAACATTTCAATATATTTTCGGAGTGTGGTTGCCGCAATCAGAGTATGTGATTGATCAGCGTCCACACTTTGAAGTGTTGGGAGCGAAGTATAAAAACGATGACCCCGATTCGGAGGAGGAGATCTGGATTCCGATCCGCAAAATTTGAACTGAAGCGCCAGGAATAGCGAGTATTTTTTTTAAATCAAGAATCTATATTTAAACGTAGAGAATGGTTTGTGTTCCTTCTCCTAAAAATATTTCAACTGCATGGCCAAGACCGTTAAACTTTCCGACTCAGAACAAGTGACAGCGCACATTGCCAAACTCGAGCCAGCGCTGGGCAAGATTATTGAAACGCTGCGTCAAATAATTTTAAGTACCGACAAGGAGATTGGCGAGCGGATCAAATGGAATAACCCAAGTTTTTATTATACGGGCGAGATGAAGGAGTTTGATCCGAAAGAATACAAACGCGAGTTGATTGTGATGAACCTGTTCAAAGGCCGTATCATGCTAGTGTTTCCCAGCGGAGCAAAAGTAAACGATACCACGGGGTTTCTCACTGGCGATTACCAGGACGGACGAAGGGTTACTGTTTTTACCGACCTGGCCGATGTGAAAGCGAAAGAAAAGATTCTGAAGAAAGTGATTAAAGACTGGCTGAAGCTGGTCGAGTAATAATGCGGGCGGGGTGGAGCTAGGGTGTGGTTATTTTTTTTTAAAAGACTGTTCAATTTGTCGTGCGAAGTTGGTAGTATCGTGGTGTAACTCTCAATCGCTTGTAACATGGATATAAACTGGATCGAACACAAAGGCAAGAAAATCCTGAACGTGGATTACACTGGCCTGAAGATGGAAAAAGAGCTGGTGGCCCTGACGGAAAAAACCATTCCGTTTTTTACGGCCCTGGAAAAAGGAACACGGGTATTGATGCTCGTTGATCTTACCGGCTGTTATGTTACACCCGGATTTTTGGACGCGGCCAAGAAGCAGGAAAAAGAAGTGCTCGCCAACTATGTTGTGAAGCGTGCTATCGTGGGCATCACCGGCCCGAAAGTAGTCTTGCTGAAAGGTTTCAACCTGTTTACCAAGCAAAAGCTGGAGCCGTTTGACACGCGCACGATGGCGCTGGACTACCTCGCCAAGTTGTAAGCGGTTCGGGCACTGTTCAATTTTTTTTGTTGTCGTTATGTCCTCGCAGTGTCCCCCGTTTCGGGGACGCGATGGTCTGGTTATTTCCTCTCCATCTTAATCACATCTATTCCCTACTGTCAGAGCAGAGGGGCGGGAGAGCCTTCGGAGAGGAAAGCCGTTAGACTCTTTGAGTGAGGGACTCTTTGGAGAAATTGAATCACCTCGTCAGATTACATGAGTCATCACCGAGAATGGTGAGTAATAATGCAATTGAACCGTCATTGATTGTGCGAAGTGGTTAGCAACTGGATTTGTTGTCTTGTACTATTTGTTTTATCACCCTCTTTGAGTAGTTGATCAGTCCGTACTTGGTCAGAGCAAAGATTATCAAGCCCATAGTGCCAGTCATCGCCCAACTAAGTAATATGAAAATTAATGCCTCAAAATTTCTTCCAAACACTAAAATCAATAAAGTCCATAAGATAAGTCCGATGACTCCGAGTGTCGCGAAGATTGGGAAATTTCCATGAAAAGGAAGTGTCCGACATTTCAAAATTGTCCCATTATCGGATGTCGGGATCATGTCAATAGTAATTGTTCCTGAGGATCTGAATGCGTCAACGAAGATGGTGAAAGCTTACCCTATTTAGTAGCATCCAAAATTAATGATTCCCAATTATAATTATCATCCTGTTGGAATGTGGGAAACTCCGCGTTGGCCTTTAGGGGGTGGTGGAGTTTTCCATATTTCAATAGGAACTGTGTAGGGG
>JBGANU010000033.1:0-35970 GCA_044222145.1 Cyclobacteriaceae bacterium | reverse complement strand
TCGGTATTTTGCACGCGAGCCTTTTTGGCTGTTTCAACTCTTGCGGGGCAACAGCCGTTGGAAAGGATATTTCAACATCTATTATTTTCCACGATTATTGGTGCGCAGTAAAAGTGTATAAGAGTCGGGATCACATAGACGGGCAATTGACCATGAGTAGCAAATCATATGCGTGAAGGAATCAATCCGGAGAAATCAACGGGTAAGTTACTACAGCATGCCTCGCATCGCATCATTCTGCCCGTTTACATTCCTTCGTCCGGTGAGTATCATGCACAGTCGCTGGATGTGCTGAAGTTGTGTTTGCAATCCCTGATGGCGTCAATTGATTCATCGGTGAGTAAGATAACCGTGATTGATAATGATTCACGCGCTGATGTGAACGAATATCTGCAAGCGCTGTCGCACGAAAAAAAAATTGACCGGCTCGTTAGCCAGGTAGAAAACAGAGGCAAAGTTGAGCCTGTTATTCGCGAGGCGGTGAGCGCCAACGAGCCATTTATCACCATCTCCGATGCGGATACTTTTTTTTACCCCGGCTGGATACAGGCCACCGTTGATATTTTTAAAAACTTTGAACGTGTCAGTGTGGTGTCGCCCATCCCCGAACCACACTTGTACCTGTATTGTAACTATCCATGTTTTTTAAACAATTTCTTCACCCTGCGGTTGCGCAAGGGGCGGGTAGTGGACGAATCGGCCATGAGGGAATTTTATCAGCAGATCAATTTTGATCAAAAGAAGCCAGTCGAATTTGAACGGAGTTTGAAAAGACAATTCTATCTCGAGACTAACCGAATCAAAGCCATTCTGGGTGCTACACATCAGGTAGCTACTTATAAAAAGGAATTATTTGTGGGTGCCAATACGCGTGTGCTGGAAGTGTTTGGAAAGGGCGTTGAGAAAAAATACATGGACGTGTTAAATCTGAAGAATGGCAGCTGGCGCGTGGCTACCAGCCGGCACTATGCCGATCATATCGGCAATATCATTTCCAAACCCTATGCGATAACAGAAGATGTGTCGGATAAATCATTTCCTGTGCAATCTAAAAAATTTGGAAAGCCGGCAGTTGAAAACAAAATGCTGATCAGGTTATCGGCCGCGATTTCAAAATGGTGGGCCTAACGATTCAACTTCGAAAATGAAAATTGTTCTTTTCTCGCGCTCCATCTACCCGCGTCCTGGCGGCTCCTCATTTGTAACCGAAAGTCTGGTTGAAAATTTCAACAAGTCGGAGTTGATCGTGATGGGTGAAGCAGATCTGTTTCGGCCACGTTACCTAAAACGCTATCCGGTTAAATGCACGTTTTATTACTTGCGCTCGGGGTTGTCGTTTGGCGGCCGGGGTGCGAGATTTTTAAAGGGAATTCGCTGGCTGCTGTTTCCGTTTATCGTGTGGCGTGCCTGTGTGATCGCAAAAAAAGAGAAGGGTACTTATATCGTGGGCACCTTTCCCGAAGGGTTCTATATTCTGCTGTCGTTGGTAACGGCCATGATATTAAAATTGCCATACAGCGCCTACTTTCATAACACGTTTGTAGAAAACCGGACCGGATTTAACAGGTGGTGGGCGAACCAGATTCAGCGCGCTGTTTTTGACAGGGCTCAGCATATTTTTGTGATGAGTGACGGGATGAAACGATTCTATGAAGAACAGTATCCGGATGTTCATAAGTTTAAATCACTGGTCCACACCTTCAATCACTTTCCTGCGTTGTCGCAAAACGTGCGCGCGGTAACTGCGCCCCCCTGGAAAGTCGCCTTCACCGGCAACTTCAACAAATCGAATCTGGAGGCGACCATACGCGTAGTGGAAGCACTGAAACAAATTCCGGACATTCAATTAAACTTTTACACGCCTGTGCCAAAAAGCTTTCTCAAGCTGAGAGGCGTGGATACAGATGCAATTACGTACAAAGGATACCTGGCGGATGATGTGTATTTTCAGGAGCTGGCATCCAACGATGTGATGATCTTAACGCATGGCTTTGAAGGTGGCTATTCGGACGTGGAGTATCGCACCATTTTCCCTACGCGCACCATTCAAATGCTGCTGACGGAAAGGCCTATATTTGTGCATGCACCCGCTGATTCATTTTTGAGTGACTATTTGAGGGCGCATGATTTCGCTATTTTGGTAGATCAAAAAAACAATGCACTTATTCAGCAGGCCGTGAAGGAACTGTTAACAAATGAAGCGCTTCAAAGGCAATGCATTGAAAACGGAAAAAAAGCAGTGGCCATGTTTTATGGTCCTACAGTTTGTCGGGACTTTAAGAATATTTTGATTGGGATCGGACAATAATTCTTTTGCGGCTCGGCTAAGGCTGTGGATGCTCTACTCAATTGCGTTCACGATTAACCTGGAGGAGGTTTTGGAGGTATTGTTTTCTGTCCAAACCTCGATGAAACCCTATCGGATTTTTTCCCTGGTGCTGTTGATGCTAATGGTAAGTCATGCCGGCCTGCGCGCGTTCCGACCGCGCAAAGAAGATCGACTGTTGATTTTACTTTTCGGGTGGGGTGCCACCGTAGCTGCGATTCGTTTCTTGTTTGACAGTGTGAGCATGGATAACTTGTTTAACAACATCATTCTCATTGGCATTAATTTTCTGCTATATCTGGCGCTCACCAACTGGGGTCTGAAAAAGAATCATGTGATTCGATTAATTGTGTTTTACAATTTTGGTATTGTCTGTAATCTATTGTTGTTACTCACAGATCGCTCCCTGAATCCATCTTATGGGGAGTACTTAATGCGAGGCGCAGGTTTTTTTACCAATCCTAACAGTCTGGCCTTTTCGTGTCTGTTTGCAATATTGGGATTGATCTTCATTCTTTTTTCGAAGACATCAAAGAGTTTACGGGTACTCACCCTTCTATTTATGGCAACTAATATTTACCTGGTAAATATCAGTGGGTCGCGCGGTGGATTATATACGCTGGGGCTGTTTGTTGTTTTCTTTATACTTTGGGTGTTACGCTTCCGAACAGGTTGGGCTGTATTGTTAATCATTCCTGTTTTGGCTGGCACTATTTATTATGTAGCCGTGAATGGCATAACGGTTTATGCCCTGGAGCGCGAGCGATTGAAGGAGGAACGAAGTGAAGAGAATGTCCGCGGGGCCCTTGCGTTAGCCGGCTTCGATGCCTTTTTGCAGACCAACCTGGTTGGCCTGGGAATGGGACAATTTCAGTATATCGATAATTTTTATCCACTGGTTGTTCAGCACGATGCCGGCATTGCCAAGGAGCGCCTTGATAAAAATGAAGGATTGGTCACGCACAGCACGTATATTCAATTGCTGGCCGATTATGGTTTGGTAGGCTTTTTCTCATTTTGCCTGTTCTGGTATTTTAAACTAAAACAGATTTTGGATAAGTTTTGGCGTTTTGATTCTCTGATTCTGTTTAAAGCGGGGATGGCCCTGGTGATACTGGTATATAGTTTGGGTCATGTGGTATTAATGACGCCCCATTTTTGGTTTTTTCTCTCGTTTATTCGCCCCCACGTTAACATCACCATTTTAAAACAGTGAACCCAGTTATTATCATTGGTGCAGCGCGCACCGGCACCACCTGGTTAAGCAATATTCTGTTACAGAATTTTGGACTAACTACGCTGCAGCATCCACTTCATTATGGGGTGAAGGAGCCGCAATTATTTCAGCTAAATAACTATTTCAACAAACTGAATAGTCCAACTAAGTTTGTAGAGGAAATGAAGGATTCTGATCTCTTCCAACTCTTAAAGGTTGGCACCGAGCCCAGGATATCGCAATCCTATTTCGATTTCTTTTTTGACAGAATGGACGAGCTTGCCAAGGCAAGCAACACTCCATGGTTTATCAAATTATGTCCCGAGTTTCTTTATGACAGCGATGCATTTGACGAGGTGATTGGCTACTTGACAAAACGATATGCCGGCGTAAAGTTTGTTGTTATTCACCGCACATTGCCCAATTACCTGCTCTCTTATTTGAACATGCCGGGCGAAAGTAAATCGAGTCGTTCGAAATTCTGGAACCAGTTTCCAGCCCTCACACTAGGAGTGGCGCGTCATACGGTTTTGTATCACAGGGCCGGACAACTGCCAAATGCCACCTGGATTTCTTATGAAGATTTGGAGCAAAAACCGGAAGAGGTATTTCACCGACTGGAAAAAGAAATCGGTCCGTTGCGGCACCAGCGTAAAATCTCAGTTAAAAATAGCAGCGATAAAACGCTTGCTATTTCCGGAGCTTTTTATAAAATGGTATTCAGGATCGGTCAATCACTTTTTTTGTGCCAACTCATTGTTTCAATGTATGGCCGATGGACGAAAAACAGAAAGCCAATTATCTACAACAGAATACATCTCTGGAACACGGATAAGGAGTTATTGAAAGATCATTTGAAGGATCGAGGCGAGCTTTCCTTACTGGACAAGATGAAAGATTCATGAGCAAGCCGGTTGTATTGTTTGTAGGTGGGTTTAAATCTGTTTCGGCCGATGGTAGTTATGGCGGCCAGGTATTTGCCTGCAGATCACTTATTGAGTCGGATCTTCGAAATCACGTGACGTTTATTCTGTTGGACACAACTGCCGATGGGGTGGAGGTTCGGTCGATTCTGATAAGAACGTATCATGCTATTCAGCGTATTGTAAAATTGCTCGTATTGTTATCGACCAGACGGATTGATCATGTGTTGGTGTTTTGTAGTTCGGGCTTTAGCTTTTTTGAAAAAGGAATAATGGTGATGATTGCGAAAGCCTATCGAAAGAAAACGATGCTGGCTCCCCGGTCGGGGTTACTCCAGGGACAACTAACCAGGCGTTATCGCTTCCGGCAGTTTGCCAAACGCGTTATCCGGGCATCAGACACCGTCATTTGTCAGGGCGAGCAATGGTTTACTTTTTTTGACAGCATGTTCCCGGGGCATTCCGGGAAATTTCTCATTCAACTCAATTGGATTGATTTGTCTGCCTATCCGTATCATCCACAATCCGCCAAAGATTTAGTAAGGCTATTGTTCATTGGACAGTTTCATCCCTACAAGGGCCTGATGGATCTTTTGGAAGCTGTAAGGCACGTGCGCGAATTGCCACTTCAATTAAGTATTTACGGTGGGGGAAAACTTCAGTCGGAATATGAACACTTTGTAGATGCGAATGATCTCTCGGCTATAGTTTCCTTCAAAGGCTGGGCCGATCAGCAGACAAAGCTGGAGGCATTGGCGCAAGCAGATGTTCTGATACTGCCATCACATGCCGAGGGTATGCCCAATGTGGTTCTTGAAGCGATGGCTTCCGGAGTGCCGGTGATTGCCACGCGAGTGGGTGGCATACCTTCACTGATTCATTCGGGTACATCGGGAATTCTGGTAGAGCCTGGAAAGGCAGAGCAATTGGCGGATGCAATTCGATTGTTAGTGACACAACCTGACTTGCGGCAGCAACTATCCGCAACAGCTCACACGGTGGTGGCGGCAGAGTGTTCAATTGACAAAGCAGCTGAAAAAATCAGAGCGAAAATTCTCGTTCATGTTTAATCGTCTAGGACTGTACTTCAATACACTGAAATACCTGTCGCCACTTCAGGTTTATCACTATGTGCACGTCTATTTTTTGAGAAAGGGGAGGATGCGTATTCCGCGGTCTCATCCTTTTGGGAAGCCTTCGACTTTGAGCGGTAGTTCATTTGTGAAAGCTGAGCGTTCATGGTATGATGGAGAGTTTCGCTTTTTAAATCGATCGGTAGGATTTAAGGGCGTGGATAAAATTGATTGGAACTATGCCGCCGAAGGAAAGTTGTTTACATACAACTTGAATTACTTTGATTTCCTTCATCAGGAGGGAATGTCTGCAGAACAGGGGCTGGCATTTATTCACGCGTACCTGGATAAGACAGAACAAATCAGAGATGGATGGGAACCTTACTGCATCTCGGTGCGATGTTTGAACTGGATTAATTTTCTTTCCTGCCATGGTATTGATGATGAACGAATCAATAATAGTCTTGGCCAGCAGTTTGTTTTGTTAGCACGGCAGCTTGAGTATCACTTGCGTGCAAACCATCTTCTTGAGAATGCCTTTGCGTTAACACTAGGTGGCCTGTTTTTCAAAAGTCAGTTGCTATTTGAGAAAGGTGCCTTTCTTTTGCAAAGAGAATTGGATGAACAAATTGTGAAGGACGGAGGTCATTTTGAGCGAAGTCCGATGTATCATGCACTTCTCCTAAAGCGAAATCTTGAATTGATTCACATCATGCGACCGAATGCGGATCGGTTAAAGAATGTAAAGAATCTCCTTCTGTTACTTGAAAGTAAAGCAAGTTTAATGATCAATTGGTTGAATGCGATGACCATTCATGACGCCTATCCGGCTTTTCATGATTCTACAAATGTGGCACACATTCGCCCAAGTCAACTCTTTGCCTATGCACAAGAATTGGGAATACTGCCTGGCACGATGTCGTTAAACGTTTCGGGTTTCCGGAGATATTCCTATGAAACGCTAACACTGTTTTGCGATGTTGCAGGAATCCTTGCCGATTATCAACCGGGTCATTATCATGCCTCTATTTTCAGTCTCGTTTGCTATCAGGGATCAAGACCCATACTGGTCGATACGGGAATATCAACTTATGCTAACTCCCTCACCCGTACAAACGAACGGAGTACGGCAGCACACAATACGGTGTCCATCAATGGAATGAATCAATCTGAAGTATGGAGTGCTTTTCGGGTAGCAAATCGTGCGCGGGTAGTGTATCTGCGCGATACCGATCATGATTTCATCGCGTATCACGATGGTTATAAAAAACAGCATGCAATTCATTATTTTTCAAGTAAGAAAATATCGAATGGATTTGAGTTTAATCACCGAGTGGAGGGTAAGGTAGATAAAATGAATTTATATTTACACATTCATCCTGATTGTGATGTTACCCTGTTGGGATCGAAAATAATGTTGAACGACCTGGAGATGCACGTGACAAACGCTATTGAAATACAAGTTGAAACCTATCAGTTTGCTGACGACTGGAATCGTACACGACCTGCCAGAAGGCTCAATATTCATTTTCGTGGCGAATGCGGCCTGTCGTTAACAACGGTGTCTCATTAATTTCTCTGCTTTGAAAATTGTTTACTTCTATCAATACTTCACCACTCCAAAAGGTTCTTATGGAACGCGGGTGTATGAATTTACCCGCGAATGGGTAAAGGCAGGTCATGATGTTACCGTTGTTTCTTCGGTGTATTACAAATCAGACCTGAGGGCTTCAGGTTTTATTGACAACCTTGTTATAGATGGCGTGAAAATAAAGCTATTGAATATCTGGATTGACAATAAGCAATCCCTGGTCAAAAGGTTGTGGACATTTATTGCGTATGGATTTTTGTCATCCTATTATGCGGTGACGCTGCCGGCTGATGTGGTTATAGCCTCATCGGGTCCACTTACCGTTGGCTTGCCAGGACTAATTGCCCGCTATGTAAGGGGACGAACTCTTGTATTTGAAGTACGCGACTTATGGCCTCAAGGTGCGATTGAACTAGGTTTGATAAAGAACAGAACACTTCAAAGGATGGCCTTTTGGTTTGAGAGAATTTGCTATAAGGCCTCTTCACACATCATTACGCTTTCGCCTGGAATGAGTGAAAACATTCAAAGCAGATTTGGATTTAAAAATGTTACATCGGTAACTAACTCGGCCAACATTGATTTATTTGTTCCTGCCAGTAATACCGAACTTAGGAATAGTCTCGGTGCGTACGCCATATACACCGGCAATGTGGGTGAAGTAAATAATTCCATGTGGCTAGTTAATGCGGCCAGAGTATTGAAGGAAAGAAACAATCAGGTGAAGATCCTGATGATTGGGGATGGGCAGCAGCGGGAAAAAATTGAGGCGATAAAGAATCGCGAGCGTCTTGATAATCTTGTGATATATAAATTGATGCCGAAGGAGACGTTAGTTGCTTTTATTCAAAATGCGATCGCTTCTTTGGTGCCGTTAAAAGGACAGCCTATTTTAGATACATCGTCACCGAATAAATTTTTTGAATCATTGGCGTGTGGTGTTCCGGTTATTCAAAATACACAAGGATGGATGAAGGATTTCCTGGCGGAGCATGAGCTTGGCTTCACACTGCCACCAGATGATGGCGAACCGTTGGCTGATTTGCTGATGCAGATGACCAATCAGCCCGATGAAATGACCGCAATGGGCAAGCGTGCAAGAAAAATTGCTGAGGATATGTTTGATAAAAAGATATTGGCAAATAAAATGTTGTACGCCATACAAGAGGTTCATACCAGATGAGTACATATATTTTTTTAAGTACTTCAGCGGCAATGCTTTTTATTTTTGAGCTATCCTATTTTAAGGTAGCCGATACGTTTAACATCATTGACAATCCAAATAACAGAAGTTCACACAGGACACCCACCATTCGCGGTGGAGGTATCATTTTCGTTGCTGCAGTTCTTATTTGGTTTGTGTATCTGGATTTTAAATGGCCACTGTTTGTAGCGGGCATATTGCTGGTTGCTGTGATCAGCTTTCTGGACGACTTAAAACCCAGGTCAGCTCTACTGAGATTTTTCGTTCACGCACTCGGAGTGTTACTCATGTTTTATCAAGTTGCATTATTTGATTGGCAATGGTGGCTCATTGCAATGGCATTGGTTGTTTGTGTCGGAGCATTAAGTGCTTTTAATTTCATGGACGGTATCAATGGTATAACCGGTGTCTATGCTCTGGTGACACTTGGTACGTTTGCGTGGATTAATTTTTATGTATTCGTTTACGGAGAGTTCACTGATTTATGTGATGATCATTTTGCAGCGATTTTTTATTTTTAACTTCAGGAAGAAGGCCGTTTGTTTTGCTGGTGACGTGGGGATTATTTCGATTGCCTTCATCCAGATATTCTTTCTTCTGCAACTTATTCATGCTACTGGCTACTTCTATTGGGTACTTGTTTTTTTTGTATTCGGATTGGATGCAGTCATTACTATTTTTTATCGCATCAGCAGACGGGAGAATATTTTTAAAGCACACCGAACGCATCTCTATCAGTATCTTTCAAATGAGTTGGGTTTTTCACACTTGACGGTTGCGTTAATTTATGGTGGAGTTCAACTGGCGATCAACTGTGCTTTGCTATTCGATTTCGTTTCAACTGTTCACCTGGTAGTTTATGGGTTGATTGTTAGTGTTTTCATTTATTTTTCTTTTTCTGTGTTCAGGTAGTCCGAAGGGTAAATCAGCTTCAGCATACAAGTAGCATATGCGTACCTTACCTATAAAAGATTATTTGATATCATTTTATCAATTGTACTATTACCATTTCTTGGTGCCCTGATCATTGTTATTGTAATGGTGTATAGTTTCCTGTTTCAATTTCCGGTCTTTTTTGCGCAGAAAAGAATTGGACGCGGAGGGAAGATTTTTGAATCCGTATAAGTTCCGCACCCTGCAGGTGAATCAGGAGCTTGAAATATCTTCGCGAAGATTTTTTCTTGGTGATTTACTCAGATACACATCTCTGGATGAATTACCACAACTCTGGAATGTGCTTAAAGGAGAGATGTCTCTTATAGGGCCGCGTCCACTTCCGGTGGATTATCTTAACCTGTTTTCAGAGGAACAGTTTAAGCGCCATGCCGTGCTACCTGGCATTACAGGTTGGACGCAGGTGAATGGAAGACACTCGATTTCATGGGAGCAGAAATTTGAACGGGATATTGATTACGTCAATAATGTCTCCTTTGGCCTTGATCTGCTCATTCTGTTAAAAACCATTGTGTTACTTTTATCTTTTAAAAAAGACAGATCCTTGAAGGAAGAAAAATTCAGAGGAAACTGAAACAAGACTTTATGAACCGTTTTCGGATTCCGTTATCGCATACATCTATTGATTTCAAAGGGCTTTCAGGAGTGCTGTCGCGATTTGAAGGTGAGCCTCATGAAGAGGTCATTAAAGAATTCGAAAATAGAATAGGAGAGCTTACATCAGCCCCTTATGTAGTTGCTTTGAATTCTGGCACGGCCGCGATTCACATGGCACTCAAGGCGCTTGGTGTAACAACAGGAGATAGGGTGCCCGTGTCAACCTTTACGTATGTGGGTTCGGTCAATCCTATTCTTTATTTGAACGCAAATCCAATTTTTATTGACAGCGAAGAAACCACCTGGAATTTGGATCCTGATCTCCTGGAAAAATGTCTAAAAGATTTTTCGGATAAGGGTAAACTGCCTAAGGCCATGATCGTTGTTCACGGGTATGGGATGCCAGCAAAAATGGATGAGATATTATTGATCTCAAAGAAATTTGATGTGCCCATCATTGAAGATGCTGCCGAGGCCCTGGGCGGGTATCATAAGAAACGATCGCTGGGTAGCATAGGTGACATTGGTATCTTATCATTTAACAACAATAAGGCATTTACTACATTCGGAGGTGGGGCACTATTAACCAAATCCATGGCGATATATGAAAGGGTAAAGTTTTGGGCCACACAAGCAAGGGAGTCATTTTCATATTATGAACATAAAGAAGTTGGATATAACTACAGAATGAGTCCGCTGAATGCAGCCTGTGGAATCGCTCTGCTGGAAGAAGTAGATTCAATTCTGGCCAATAGGAGATCTGCATTTGAACGATACAAAACTTTATTACAATCTGATGATGTTCAGCTCCTGGAGGAGCCGCGGAATTTTTTCTCCAGCAGATGGCTGACCACAGTACTCTTCAGAAAAGACATTGATCCGTTTTTTATCCAAAAGAAACTGGCTGACGATGGAATCGAAAGTCGCCCCCTTTGGAAACCGATGCACCAGCAACCTGTTTTCAGGGATGCTTATTATTATGGTTCAGGTGTAAGTGACAAACTTTTTGAAAGCGGCTTATGTCTGCCCTCGGGAAGTAATCTATCACCTGATGATTTGAATCGGGTAGTAGCCACAATCAAGCAACTACTTGCTACCTCAAATTCATAAGATTCATGACTATTATTTCTTGAACTTATCTTTTCATAAGCGGTCAGGATGAAGATACAAATGCATCCTTCCACTCTTTAAGGGATTGTTTGTAACTTTAAATTTCGAAATCAACATTCGAAGCGTCAAATCATAAAATCATGACTATAGTGGCTTTAAGTTTCAGGAAATTATTAATTCTTAAATCCCCATTTATTTCGGGCAACCATCATCGGTCAGTCGTTTGCCAAGCTTCCAATTTTCAAATCTTTCAACGGAATGCGTGATCTTGCTATCTACGGTGCCGGTGGACTGGGTCGCGAGACAGCGGTCATGATCGAACAGATTAACAAAGTGCAGCCTCAATGGAACCTCATCGGTTTTTTTGATGATGGAATGACAGAGGGTGATCATGTAGATTCATTTCCCGTACTGGGTGGCATGCATCAACTCAATGAACATAATGCGTCCTTTTCATTAGTGATCGCCATAGCTGACTCAAAGAGCAGAAAGAAAATTTATGATCAAATAAAGAATATCCACATTGATTTTCCCGTGCTCATTCATCCGCAAGCAATAATCGGTAGTAGATCGAATAACTTTCACAAAGGTGCAATCATTGCAGCAGGCTGTATTTTTACCACTGGGATTTCAGTGGGTGAATTTGCGATCGTGAATCTTGCTTGCACAGTGGGGCATGATGTGAAGATTGGAAATTATTGTTCCGTTATGCCGGGGTGTAACATTTCGGGTAACGTTGAAATAGGAGAAGCAACTCTTATTGGTACAGGATCTCAAGTCCTGCAAAACATCACCATCGGCAAACATTGTAAGGTAGGGGCGGGGGCGGTTGTGACTGCTGATGTAGAAGAAGACTCAACGGTCGTGGGAGTTCCTGCAAAACGGTTGGTATGATTCGTGAGTTTAAACCAGCACTACTCTTCTTGTCTAAGTTTTTGGGCATATACATCTCAGCAAATATTCTGTATGGCATTTACATCGATCATTATTATCCGCAAAGTGACCCGGCAACAAGTTGGGTGGCAAATCAGGTAGCTGCTATAATTTCGATATCTGGTACTTCTGTTCAGACACAACTCAATCCAAATAAAGCGACTATTTCCTTATTTGAGGAAGGGGCCAACGATGTTATCATAAACGTTTTTGAGGGGTGCAATGGTATCAACGTCTCAATTGTGTTTGTAGCTTTTCTTGTGGCTTATCAGGGCACTGCTAAAAGGACCGTTGTGTTTGCTTTGATAGGATTGCTGATCGTTCACGTGTTCAACTTGGCGAGAATAATTCTACTTTTTCAACAAGCCAGAAATCATTCGCCTTATTTTTACTATGTACACAAATACCTTTTTACAGCCATTCTCTATTTTGTCGTAGTAGTCTTATGGTGGCTGTGGATTTCAAAATTTAATGGAATAAAAAATGATCGTTCCCGATAACTATAGATGGCTGCGAGGAGCAATGATTTTTTTTGCATTAGGTCTAATGATCTTGGTTTATGTTTTCCAGCGAACCTGGTTTTGGTTCCAGAACATAGAGTTATTAAATCAAACCCAATATCTACCCTTCATACTTAACCGACTTATCAGGCTCACCGTGAATGATTCGCTTTGCATGATTTTGTTCATTGCGATTTTCAATGAAATAAAAGAACTAAAACTAGCCTCAATAGTCTTTGCAGTAGAACTGCTTATAATTCTACCACTTTACTTGTTGGTAAAACTTTCATGGGAGGGGGATTCCGAAATTTCATCCCCTTTATTGTCCTTTGTTCATCGTCTTATCGTCAATCCGCTCTTGATGGTGATCCTGATGGTGGGGTTGTTCTACCAAAAATACCGCATGGCGAAATAGTTTGTTGGTGCACGCAGCATTTTAACTAGCTAACTATATATGGGGGATGGAATGCATGCTTCCGCGTCCATAAGTCATCATTTTTCAGCCATTTCGAAGTATTATCGGAATTTGATAATATGAATATCTCAGACCGGAGTTGTGCGGTTACATAATTGTTCAGGGATAATTTATGATTTGGAATTCTTGGTAGTTGCTGACATCAAAGAACTTGTATTAAATTAGAGATTCGGCATTGGTTACAAGAGTTGAATTGACAGGATAAAACCCAGATTATTAGTGCTTTTTAATTAAATTTGCAGATTGTTCAAACGTTTATGAGAAAATTACTTGGTCTTTCCCTTATTCTGATCTTGACAGTCTTTTCGTACCAGGTTTTTGGCCAAGCAAGAACGACATCGCAGCCCGGGCCGTGGAATCAAACCAGCACATGGGGTGGCCAATCGGTACCAGACAATACTTTTGGAGCGATAACAGTAAATCATGCCGTAACAGTCACTGCAAATGTGACAATTGATCAGACCACGGTTGGAGCAGCCGGTTCGATTACCGTGGATCCAGGTGTAACACTAACGATCAATGCCGGAGCAGGAACAGACCTGACCGTCAATGGTGGCCTTACGGTTAACGGCACGTTGACAAATTCAGGAGCGCCTACGTTGGCTTTGAATGGCACGCTCACCAACAATGGAACCATCACCTTAACAACCGCTGGCGCTGTTACGTTGGGTGGTGCCTCAACATCTACGCTGGCAAATCCTTCTTCATCCTCCTTTGGCGCCCTGACACTAAGCACGGGACCAGGGGCAGTTCTCAATGCTAATTCTGCATTGACTGTGGGAGGTGTTTTGACAATTAATGCGGGTGCTTCAATCACGGCCAGCGCAACATCTACCGTGACAAAAGGCGCTGGGAATTTTGTTGGAACAGGTTCGTATATATCAACCGGGTCGACAGTTTTTAGTGGTGCATCTACGCTGTCTGGTGCGGGCCAGAAAACATTTAATAATCTTACAGTTAACGCCACGGTTACACCAAATGCAGCCTACACAGTCAACGGTAACATTGACGGCACTGGTACCCTGGCAGCCGGAAACAATACGGCAACTTTTGCCGGTACCACGCTGATCTCGGGTTCAGGCGCGAAGAACTTTTTTGATATGACTATTAGTGGCGGAGCTGCCGTTACCTACAATACCAATATTACGATTAGTGGCAATAACCTGATCGGCACCGGAAGTCTTTCCACCGATGTGATAACGTCCCCAGCAATTATCACATTTACCACCCTTGTTTTGTCAGGGGCAGGCACAAAGGATTTCACGAACGTAACCATCGGTGCTGGTGCCAGCACGACACCCAATGCAAGTTATACGGTGCGGGGTAATCTGGTGATAACGGGAACGCTGGCGCAGGGAACAGGCACCACCACTTTTGCAGGTACTACAGTCATTTCAGGTGCTGGTACTTCTACGTTTAATAACGTATCAGTGAATTCAGGTGCCAGTGTGTCAAGTACACTAAATCATACAATCAATGGCACGTTAACGAATAATGGAACAATCAACTTTACAGCCGGAACGCTAACATTAGGTGCTTCCTCAATCTCAAATCTGACGGATCCAACAGCATCAACAACATTTAACGCTTTGACTACCACAGCAGGAGCAGTTATCAATGACGCCTCAACCACGAATCTAACCATCCGCGGCAATTTCGTAGGTGGTGCAAATTATACTTCATTAGGCACTACAACGTTCAACGGAACAGTTGCGCTTTCAGGCGCTGGCACCAAGACGTTTAATAACCTTGTCGTCAATGGCACGTCCCTTACTCCGGGAGCAAATATTTCTTACACCGTAAATGGAGACATTTCAGGAACAGGAATCCTGGCAGCAGGAAGTGGCACCTCGTTAACCACGTTTGCCGGAACATCAACACTCATCTCTGGTTCAGGAGCCAAGAATTTTTTTGATGTGACCATCAATCCAGGAACCTCGGTAACCTACAGTTCAAACGTCACATTCAGCGGTAATAATTTTATTGGCAACGGAAATCTTGCCACGGACGTTATCACCTCACCTGCAGTGATAACCTTTACCACCATTGCGATTTCAGGGGCAGGAACAAAAGATTTTACCAATGTTACGATTGGTGCTGGTGCCAGTACAACCTTCAATGCCGATTACACAGTAAGAGGAAATCTGGTTGTGACGGGCACGCTTGCACAGGGTTCTGCTACCGTTACGTTTGCAGGAACAACCACAATTTCAGGAGCGGGAGCGCATACGTTTAACAATGTGATCGTCAATCCGGGTGCGACCGTTTCGGGAGCTGTCAGTCATACCGTTAACGGCACGTTCACCAACAATGGAACCGTAAATTTCACAGGCGGGACTTTGACATTAGGCGCAGCTTCTGTCACCAACCTAACCAATACGTCAGCCTCCACAACCTTTAATGCACTCACCACAACTGCGGGCGCAACCATCACCGATGCGGTGGGCTCCAACCTCACGATAACAGGTAATTTTTCTTCAGGTGCAAATTACCTGTCAATAGGAACAACCACATTTAACGGAACGGTTACACTTACTGCGACTGGCACGGTTACCTTCAACGACCTTGTTGTGAACGGAACTTCGTTCACGCCCAATGCAGCGTATACGGTAAACGGAAATATCAGCGGAACAGGTACCCTTGCCGCTGGGAATAACACCGCAACCCTGGCTGGAACAGCAACTTTAATTTCGGGCACGGGAGCAAAGAATTTCAATAATTTGACTGTAAATGCTAGTGAGGCTGCCACGTACAGTTCAGATGTTACCATTAGTGGTACCACATTTATAGGCAACGGAGGCCTGACCTCAAGCAACGGCACTTCAACAATGTCTTGGGTCAGTATTACAGTGTCCGGGGCTGGTGTGAAGGATTTTGCCAATGTATCCATAGGTGCAGGAACAACAACTGTCAATGCTGATTATACCGTTCGCGGCAATCTCGCAGTGACAGGGACGCTGACTACCGGAGCCTTCACCACCACCTTTGCGGGAACCACCACCGTCACACAGGGTACAATTACCTTTAATAACATCGCGATTAGCGGGTCAAGCTCATTGACTTTATCGGCCGGTACAATCCGGGTGAACGGAAATATAAATAATGCCGGCACCGTTAACCCTGGATCAGGAACACTCCAGTTTGGCGGAACAACGGTAATAGCAAATACAGGCTCACTTAACCTCAACAACGTTTCGTTTGCGGGCGCAGCCAACACCATGACGGCACCAGCCACCACGATGGGCATTGCCGGTAACTTCACCTCCAACGGTGTGTTTACTAACGGAGGCGGAACAATTTTATTTAATGGATCGGCCACCCAGACATTGTCGGCAACCGAAACGTATAATAACGTTACTGTTAACCCTGGAGCAATCGTTAGTTCTGCCGCTGGTCAAACGATCAATGGCACATTTACCAATAATGGAAGTTTTACATTGACTGCCGGAACATTCACGCTGGGAGCAAGTTCAGTTTCAAATCTCGCTTCAACTTCTACTACCTCTTTGGTTAATTTAACGCTAACGGCAAGCGGAGCTACCGTTACAGCCGATGGCGCCCTTACTGTTTCAGGTGTCCTTACCATCAATGCCAATGCAAGCATCACAGCGGGAGCAACCTCATCCGTGACCAAGGGCGCGGGTAATTTTGTCGGTACAGGTAACTACATTTCATCAGGCCTGACTACCTTTTCAGGCGTAACAACTCTTTCAGGAGCAGGTACGAAGACGTTCAATAACTTGGTTGTCAATGGCACCGTGAGCATGGCCGCCATATCGTATCAGGTGAATGGAGATATCACCGGCAGTGGAACATTAAACGCAGGCACTGGTGCTTCGATCGTAACGTTTGGAGGCGGTGTGCAAAACGTGTCAGTAACAAATGCGAATTTCAATAATGTAACGATTAATAACGGATCTACCTTAACAATTGGCACAACAGTAAATATCACAGGAAGTCTCGCGATAAACGGAGCCATTTCAACCGGAATTCAAACAATAAATTTTACGACTGCTGGAGCAAAAAGTATTACAGGAAATGCATCCACTTTCTATAATTTAGGTGTAGGCAATGGAGTGGGTATCACAACGGTTACAAATTCATTGACACCGCTAAGCCTGGCTGGAACTTTAAATATCAATGGAACCACTGCCAATTCATTTATAACCGGTGGCTCCTCTAATTTTATTTTACTATCCACAGCCGACAATGCCAACGGGGGGTCAATAGGTCCGATTACAGGCTCAGCGAGTATTTCAGGGAATATGACGGTGCAGCGTCACATGGACAGTGAGAACAGGATTTGGAGATACATTGCCTCGCCCGTTGTGGGAGCCTCTGTTGCTGACTTGAAAAATGCATTTCCTGTGACAGGGACTTTTAGCGATCCTTCACCATGTCCACTTTGTCCACCAAGCCCGGTTTACAACCCTGCGGCAGTAGGAATGTATTACTGGGATGAACTAGCAAATCCTCAGGCGTATGTCGCATACCCCTCGTCTGGTTTAGCAAGTGCAAACCCAGTTTTAAATGGCAGGGGTTACTCAGCCTTCGTAAGACAAGATGGGCTTTCGGGACCAGCCGTAATAAATTTCCCTGGTGCTCATCCTAACACTGCAGGGGTAACACTTGTTTCTGGATTAACTGCAAATGGGTTTGCTCTTGTCGGCAATCCCTATCCTTCCGCAATAATTTGGGACCCTGCCGGCCCCGGTTATACAGGAACCGCGAATATTGTTACAACCGTAAAAGTAAGGAATAATGGTTCGGGAGGTCCGGTATTTGTGGATGTGCCTCCTGGCGGAACAATTGCTGCGGGTCAGGCATTTTGGGTCACTGCATCGGCCGCGGGAGGGGGAACTGTGCTTATTAATGAAAGCGCGAAAACATCTTCAACGGCAACGTTCTATAAGGTTGATGCCCCATTAGTAGATGAGATGGTGATCAATATGACAAAGGCATCAACTGGAGTTGTTGATATTACAACAGTCAGGTTACAAGATGGTTCATTCGGCACATTGGATAAATTTGATTCCGAAAAGTGGAACAACGCTATTCAGGGTGGTGCCAATCAATTTGACCTTTCGACCTTAACAGATGATGGCAAGTCGGTAAGCACTAATTCGGTGCCATCTTTAACTTGTTCTCAAGTCATTAATTTGAAAATTGCTGACCTGCTGGTGTCTGAGACCACCGCGACCTATAATTTCTCATTTAATACAAAAGGAACTTTTTCTTCTTTGACTTGGACATTGCACGATAATCATTTAGGAATTGATAAGGATATTTCGGCTGATCCAAATTATACATTCAGCGTTGACAACGCGATTGCGACTTCAAAAGCATCCAATAGGTTTTATTTGCAGGTTACTGGTTCGGTAATTGATAATTCATTGAATGTTTCCTCAGGTTCGCAAGTATGCGAATCGAGTGGCACCGCAGTTAAGATTGTTGGTAGCCAATTAAAGATGATGTACGGTGTGGAGGTAAATGGTAACTACTACCCGAATGTAGCCCAAGGCACCGGTAGTGATTTGAATATCCCTATTGAAAGTGACTGGCTCAATGCAACAACTAATACAATCAAAGTAAAAGCAAATTCGGGCTGCGATAGTCAGTTCCTCACAACAACAGTACAGATAACCAAGGAAGGCCTTTACAATGCTGTGGCCTCCTCCGTGCAAAGCTGTACGAAGGGTTCTGTTACCTTGAACGCAACAGGGGCAGCGCAACCAACTAATTATAACTGGTATGAAAGCATCAATGCCTCAACACCAATAGCAACGGGTACTCAATTTGTAACGCCTTTTCTTTCTGATACAACCACGTATTATGTAGCCGCATTCAACTCCCTGGGCTGCGAGGGAACACGAATTGCCGTATCTGCTAATATTGGTGATCTGTCAACTCAGTTTCTGGTAGCTTCTAATGTACCTGAAGTCTGCCGCGGTAACACAATGACCTTTACTTCGTCCACTAATCTGGCGGGCACATTCAAATGGTATGAGACAGCTACATCAACTGACGTTCTCGCTACATCAACAGAATTCACAACGCCTGCTTTGTTCAAGACCCGGAAGTATTACGTCTCTTTCCTGAGTAATAATGGCTGTGAAGGAGACCGCGTGGAAGTCATCGCTCAGATTTCCAACTTCAGTCCGGTTCTAAGCGCTGATAATGGAATGGGTGCAAATAAGGTTTGTAAATCGGGCACGTATACATTCGTGGCTACTGGTGCCCCTTCAAATTCGCAATACGCCTGGTTTGACACAATTGATGCTGCAGTTCCATTAATTGAGTCGACAGAATTTACAACAGAACCTCTTTTAACATCAAGAAGCTATTGGTTAGCTGCTAAAAATGAATTGGGCTGTTATACCGATCGGTATGAAGTCGTAGCCCCGGTTGATTTGTCGGATCCTTCATTGGGTATCTCTCCGTCTTCAATATCTGTCTGTGCGAACACAAGCGCAGTTGTCACGTTCACTGATCTAGCAGCTAATGCAGCTTATAATTGGTACGAAACCCTGGATGCCAGCAACAAGATTGGAGAGGGTGTGTCGTACACTACTGATCTACTCGCGAGCGACAAAATGGTTTTTGTGGCGGCTGTGAATGCGAATGGATGCGAAGGTTCAAGGGTAGAAATGAAAGTAAGTGTATCCACCTTCACCCCTGAATTGATTGTTAGCAAAAGCAAAGAGGTTTTGTGCGTGCAGGGTTCAAATATCTTGAAGGTAAGTGGAGCACCTGGTGGTTCGAGCTATGAATGGTTGGAGACCGGAAGCCCGACAGTAGTATCATCCGGCTCTGAGTATACAACCGAATCTTTGGCAGCAACAAAATCTTATTCTGTGCGCGCTATAAATGCGCTGGGTTGTTATTCATCCCCTAAGGAGGTATTGGTTATCGTAGATAACGTGGATGAATCAACAAATATTTCTGTTGATGCAGTGGCAGCGATTTGCAACAATGGCTCCCGCAATATTACGGTGAAGGGAGGATCAGCTGCCGCCAGTTACAATTGGTATGATTCGCCAGCTGGCGGAAATCTGCTTGGCACCGGGGCAACCTACACAACGGAAACTATTACGGGCAATAAATCCTATTTTGTTTCATCAGTGAATTCAAATGGATGTGAAGGCGCCACAAGGGTGGAGGTGCCTGTAGCAGTTATCACGTATGAGCAGCCAAAGATTGTTCAGGTTTCCGATAATGAGTTAGAATCAAATTATGAAGAAGGCAATCAGTGGTATCTCAATGATACGGTTATAGCCAATGTGGATGCACAGACGTTGAGCATCACTGAGGATGGCCCGTATAAACTAAAAGTATCAATTGGTGAATGCATTGCAGAATCACCTAAATTTGATTTAGTGACTGGTTTCGGTGATGCTGTAAAGACAATCAGAGTTTACCCTAATCCGGTGTCAGACGTTTTGTCTATTCAGTTTGTGGGTCATGATAATGTGAAGGTTCACTTTATTGATGAAAAAGGTGCTATCTTGACTCCCGTTCATCTAGAGTCAGAAGGAAATGTTCAGGTGGGTGAGCTGGATGTTCATTCATTCAGCAAAGGATTATATTTTATTCGAATTTTTTCTGAGTCAAAGTCCATTACTCACAAAGTGATTATTAAATAAAATGAACTTTCGCCTTCTTTTAATTGCTATCGTCCTTTTGGTGCCAGGTGTAGTCTTTGCTCAACCGGGTGATCCGGGTGGTGACCCTGACGTTCCGATAACTGGCATAGAGATACTCTTAGCACTTGGTGGAATGCTGGGAATTAAGAAACTTATAGGGAAGAAAGGTTCTAAAATTCAATAAAATTGCTGACCAGTACCATCAGAAGCCTTAAGATTCTCCCCCGGTGGGTGATAATCCTGCTAGATCTGCTCATTGTCGCATTTTCCTGTTTCCTCGGCTATCTGTTAAGATTCAACTTTGCAGCTTACGAGCTTGTGGACCACAGTTTTTTGCGTGGCATATTGGTTTATACACTTTGCGGTTTCGTTGCCATTTTAGTAACCAATAGTTACAAGGGGATTATTCGATACACCGGAGTTCAGGATGGAGCCCGCATCATCTATATGCTTGGTTTTAATACGTTGCTAGCTTGCCTGATTAATTTATTTTCTTATAACAATCAGTACGGCAATATCATACCATACTCTGTTATTGTCATCAGCTTCTTGTCTTCATTTCTTTTTCTCTTCAATTATAGATTACTGGTCAAGTATATTTTTACTTATTATAAGAATGCTATTTTAAAAAAATCGCGAGTATTAATTTTTGGGGCAGGTCAGACTGGCATCATAACACGTCACGTGATTGACTCTACATCGCGAATGAGAATAGCGGGTTATCTGGAGGATGATAAAAATAAGATTGGAAAAGTACTCGATGGCGTCAAAATCTATAGTGCAGAGCCAAGTGAGTTGGATAGTTTATTAAAGGATCTTAACATTGACGAACTCATTTTCACTGCGAAAGATATCTCGTTAGAACGAAAGAATGAGGTCGTGGATATCTGTATAAAAAATCAAGTAAAAATCAGAACCGTTCCGCCTGTGGAGAAATGGGTGAGGGGTGAGTTGAGCCTAAATCAGATCAAGGAAATTAATATTGAGGATTTGTTGGGTCGCGATTCTATTAAGTTAAAAAATGAGAGTGTTGAATCTGACATCAGGGGAAAGAGAATTCTTATTACAGGCGCAGCCGGCTCAATAGGCAGTGAGTTAGTTCGCCAGATAATTCAATATAATCCTGAATCATTGACATTGGTTGATCAGGCTGAGTCGCCTCTTTATGAGTTGGAGCGGGAATTAAAGTTGTATTCAGGTGTTACTAAGATTGCGTTGTATTTGGCAGATATTACAAATCGCGAGCGAATGACTTCCATCTTTCGAGACCATCGCCCTGAGTATGTCTATCATGCGGCTGCTTATAAGCATGTTCCCATGATGGAAAATAATCCTTCAGAGGCGGTCTTGTGCAATGTGTTGGGTACCAAAATCATAGCTGATCTTTCGGTTGAAGTCAAGGCCAATAAGTTTGTGATGATCTCTACGGACAAAGCCGTTAATCCGACCAATGTGATGGGTTGTTCCAAACGAGTTGCAGAGATATATGTCCAATCGTTAAATGCCTATGTTAAATTGGAGACTGGCGGAAAAACCAGCTTTGTCACGACAAGATTTGGAAATGTACTCGGTTCAAATGGATCCGTTATACCCCTTTTTAAAAATCAAATCAGAATGGGCGGCCCAATAACGGTCACCCACCCTGAAGTAACAAGATTTTTCATGACAATCCCTGAGGCCTGCCAGTTGGTTATAGAAGCGGGAACCATGGGGAAGGGTGGCGAAATTTTCCTTTTTGACATGGGGCAATCGGTAAGAATTTTGGACCTAGCAAAAAAGATGATTCATCTTTCAGGCCTTGATGCTGAACGTGATATAAATATTGTATTCACCGGTCTAAGGGAAGGGGAGAAACTCTATGAAGAGCTCCTGAATAAGTCAGAAAACGCAATTCCAACTCATCATAAAAAAATACTAATTGCTAAGGTTCAGGAATATGAGTTTTCTGAGATCAACAAATACATTGAATTATTTAACGATTTGATTCATGATAAAAATGAATTAAAAATGGTTGCTCTTATGAAGGAGTTGGTTCCGGAATTTATAAGTAACTACTCCCGATATGAGATTCTGGATAGAACTTAGCGCCTGCGTTTCTGTTTGAAGCCACCTCTCTTATTGTAACGGTACATTGCGTTGCGCTTCTTTTTGTAAGAATTAAGTCTGCTTCTGTTAGCTTGAAAATCAAGCGGCAGATAGTATTCGAGTTTTGCGTTCAATAACATGTAGCTGTCCATGGTCTTTGGATTCCCGCGCCTATGGCCAGCAGGCCAAGGTTGTTGAGGTGGACTCAATTCAGGCCTTCTGTCAGCCAATGCTTTGGCAATAGGATCTGTGAACGAATTGTTGTCTTTATAGACGGTACTGACGTCATCGAGATAATCCGTGAAAGTCTTTCTTACTCCTCCTTCTATGGAAAGGTTGAAATTTGGATTGATCTTGAATCTCATGCCAAGACCATAAGGAATTACGATTCCAAAGCTTGAGTAGGCAACACCCTCGGTTTGAAGAGGCCGCAAAGCCACCTTATCTCCGTTGTAGATTGTTTTAGGGTTATAATACATCACTCCAACTCCACCAAACGCATAAATATTTAGCGCTGGTCTACGGTAATAACGGTTCCCGTTTGAAAAAAAACTGTAAGCTCCTGTTGCGCTTATTTCATAATTATTGGAAACAAATGAAAGATTACGAGGAACTCTGCCGGGATCACCGGCCGCTGCATCAGATCCTTTTAAAGTGAACCAGGTTGCCTCCGCTCTCGCACTGATATGATTTCCAAAAAAATATTGCAGCCCAACATTCATATTTGGCTTGGCGTCCAAATAGTCACCGTTATTGGATAGTTCTCCTAGATACGTTGACGTCCCAGTACCCGCCACCAAGATCAGAGATCTTTCTCTCCTCACCGCGTAGAAACTCTGTGCACTGGCCACGGAGGCAGTCAGATTAGCAACTAAAGCAGCTAGTAAAAATGATCTCATTCAGTAATAAATTTACCTAATTTCCTTAAAATCCGAAATTCAAATATTGCAGCTCCCAATCCCTATGCCAGTACTTCTTTGATTTTCTCAGCAGCATCCTTAAGGATAATGGCAGAGAACACTTTCAGACCAGACTCCTTAATGATTTTCGCGCCTTCTTCGGCATTGGTTCCTTGCAATCTTACGATAATGGGAACTGGAATGTTCCCAACCTTCTTATAAGCTTCTACAACACCGCTGGCAACCCGGTCGCATCGAACTATTCCACCAAAAATATTGATAAGAATGGCTTTTACGTTAGGATCCTTAAGAATGATCCTAAATCCGGCTTCAACTGTTTCGGCATTAGCGCCACCACCCACGTCAAGGAAGTTGGCGGGCTCGCCACCCGACAGCTTTATGATATCCATGGTAGCCATAGCAAGTCCGGCCCCATTTACCATGCAGCCCACATTACCGTCAAGTTTTACGTAGTTTAAACCTGATTTCCCCGCTTCAACTTCCAAAGGATCTTCTTCGGAGATGTCTCTCAGTTCTTCTAAATCCTTGTGACGGTAAAGAGCATTATCATCCAGATTTACCTTGCCGTCAACGGCTAAGATTTTATTGTCTGAAGTCTTCAATACAGGGTTTATCTCGAACATAGACGCATCGAGTCCCATGTAAGCTGTATACAACGAGTTAATGAACTTCACCATCTCCTTAAATGCATTGCCTGACAGCCCTAGGGCAAAAGCAACTTTTCTTGCCTGAAATGGCTGTAATCCGATCGCTGGATCCACCCATTCCTTTACTATTTTTTCCGGGTGATGCTCGGCAACCTCTTCGATATTCATACCTCCTTCTGTAGAGGCCATGATTACCGGTTTGCTTTTCGAACGATCCAGCAGGATGCTCATATAATATTCCTTCGGCTCGCTTTCGCCAGGATAATAAACATCTTCCGCTATTAATACCTTATTGACTTTCTTACCTGCTGCTCCGGTTTGGATCGTAACCAGTGTGCCTCCCAAAATAGCTTTTGATTTTTCAAAGACTTCGTCAATGCTCTTTGCCAGTACTACTCCTCTCGAACCTGTTTCTTTCACGGTTCCCTTTCCACGACCACCGGCATGGATTTGAGACTTCACGACAAACCATTTCGACCCCGTTTCAGATTGAATTTCTTTGGCAGCCGCCACGGCCTTATCCGGGGTGTCAGCGACAACACCGCGCTGTACGGCAACGCCAAATTTCTTAAGGATATCTTTCGCCTGATATTCGTGAATGTTCATAAAAGATTAGTTTTGGAGGCAAGCTACTTTTTTTAAACCTTTATTTCAAGATAAAATCAAAGGCAATGTTAATAGCGGAGGGAGTGCAAAAATCATATGGTGACCTGAAAGTGCTGAAAGGTGTTGATGTTCAAGTCAGGAAGGGAGAAGTAGTTGCTTTTGTTGGCTCATCCGGTGCAGGTAAAAGCACGTTGCTTCATATTCTGGGCACCTTGGATACGCCCGATGCCGGCAGAGTTTTGATAGACGGAAAGGACGTGTTTAAGGAGTCAAGTAAGAATCTCGCGCTTTACCGTAATCGTAATATTGGATTCGTCTTCCAGTTTCATAACCTGCTTCCTGAGTTTACAGCGCTAGAAAATGTGATGATTCCGGGATTGATCGCTAAAAACAAGGAAGCAACCGTGCGCTCAAAAGCTCAGGAGTTGTTATCAATGCTGGGTTTGAATGAACGTGGTCACCACAAACCGTCTGAATTGTCGGGTGGAGAGCAGCAGCGGGTAGCTGTGGCAAGAGCGTTGGTTAACTCACCGGCACTCGTATTTGCTGATGAGCCAAGCGGAAATCTTGATTCCAAAAATGCAGCTGAATTACACAAGTTGTTCTTTAAGCTCCGAAACGAACTCGGTCACACGTTCGTCATCGTGACACACAATGCCGAGTTTGCTGGCATGGCCGATCGGAAAATCGAAATCAAGGACGGTGTAGTAATGCCCTGACTTAGAATTTCAAACTAGATATTTCTCTTGATGTACTTAGCCTGAGCCTTGTGACCGTGTTTGGTCCTTTGGTTTGTGGAGCCATAGGCATGGCACTGGTAAGTTTCAAAGCTGCAAGAGGCAACTACTAAACCGATAATGGCGAACAGTACAAATCTCTTCATAAAATCGTTTGTTTATGAAGCAAATGTATAGTCAGCTCTTCGCCTTCATTTTCTGTTGTTTGAACAAAAGAAAGAAGGGTAAGTCAAACTCGATATAATGTCAAAAAAGTAATCTGGATGTGAAAATTTGACCTTGCGTAAGGGAATCTTACGTTAAACCCTACATGAAGAGCCTACTTAAAGAAATGCTTTAAGTTATGAATGTGAGAAAACTTCAGTTTCCAATTCTTCTACTTCAACATTTCCTTTGCTGTTGATGGAGGTAAGTCGCAAGTTTTTGATTTCGCGTATGAGAAGTGGATCGTATTTGGCAGCCACGCGGATGTAGTTTCTCGTGAAGCCATGCATCATTCCGTCTTCAATATCATTTTCGAATAATACTTCGGTTTCCAGGCCGATGTTCTGCTCATAAAAGGCCCTGCGCTTTTTATCTGATAATATGTGAAGCATTCTGGATCGCTCGTTCCTATCTTTCATCGGTACAGCGCCAGGCATTTCTGCTGCAAGTGTGTTGTCGCGTTCGGAATAGGTGAACACATGCAGGTAGGATATGTTTAGTTCATTGAGGAACTGATATGTTTCTAAAAAATCTTCTTTTGTCTCGCCCGGAAAGCCAACGATGACATCAACGCCAATACAGCAATGTGGCATGAGCGACTTGATGGTATTTACACGGTCCGCATAAAGCTCGCGCTGATAGCGTCTTTTCATGAGCCTTAAAATCTTATTGGAACCTGATTGAAGCGGTATGTGAAAATGTGGAACAAATCTTTTCGACTGTGCCACGATCTCTATAATTTCATTGCTTAACAAATTCGGTTCGATAGAGGATATTCTGAATCGATTGATCCCTTCAACCCGGTCCAGTTCTCGAACGAGATCGATGAACTTGTCCTGTCTTGCTCCATTGCGTATGCCAAAGTCACCGGTGTTTACACCCGTCAACACAATTTCCTTAACACCTGTCTTTACGATTTCATTTGCAGCTTTTACAATATTTTCAATGGTGTCGCTTCTGCTGCTTCCTCTGGCAAGTGGTATCGTGCAAAACGAGCACGAATAATCGCAGCCATCCTGTACTTTTAAGAAAGTGCGGGTACGATCGTGCATGGAATAGGATGTGTTAAACGTACTCGCGGTTTCAATTGAACTTGAGAGCACGACTGTCTCTGGCTTTCGAACAAATCCGTCCAACAGTTCGACAAGTCTGAATTTTTCAGCAGCACCCAACACGGCATCCACTCCGGGTATTTCGGAAATCTCTTTTGGCTTTAGTTGTGCATAACAGCCGATAATCGCTACATAAGCGTCTGGCGAAATGCTTCTGGCTTCGCGCACGATTTTGTGACACTTCTTGTCCGCATTCTCGGTTACGGAGCACGTGTTAATAATGAAAATGTCGGGTGTATCAGTGAATTCTACTTTCTGATAACCTTTTTCCTCAAATTTTCTCGAGATGGTAGACGTCTCCGAATAATTGAGTTTACAGCCCAGCGTGTAAAATGCGACTTTTTTCATGGATTGAACTGCAAAGATAATCAAGCCGTCCCAATCTTCAACGCAGGTTTATCTACGCCAGCACCAATCTTCGATGATAATTGACCTGGCCTAAATGATAGCTGAGGTGGGCCGCTAAATGAATGAGAAAGTATTGGGTGGTCATGGGATCGGCAAATACCTTTTCGGGATATTCGGAATGCAACTGCGATGGGTCAAGCTTTGGAAGTGAGTTTCTGACGGCTTCTTTTGTTTTGATAATTTCAAGAACAAGATCCTTGGCAGAAATATCTTTTAAACTAAACTCTTTAGGTCTGTCGCGTACATAACCCGTCTTTCCAAGAACAGCGCCAATATAGTATTGAAGATTTCCACATAGGTGCAACGCAAGATTGCCAGCTGGATTCTTAATATCACCCTTAAGTTTCCAGATAGATTCGGTGGTTGGAAAAAGCGATATTTCTTTTTCCAGAACATCTAAATCGCGCAGGATGACTTTTGTTATGTCGTTGAGGAATTGGCTCATTTTAATATGTCTTTTTCTAATGCTTTAATTTTATTGTCGAGTTGCGTACTCACTGATTCGAAATCTTTCTTTGAGTCTAGCTTAGCGCTGACACTGACGTAAAATTTAATCTTAGGCTCCGTGCCGGAAGGTCGCACTGAAATCTTGCTGCCATCCTTTGTATAAAATTGCAACACATCCGACTTAGGAAGTGTAATGGGTTTTGTGAGTCCTGTTTTTAAATCTTTCTCTACGCTCGTTTTGTAATCCAGACTTCGGACAACTTCATCTCCTCCAATGGTTTTTGGCGGATCGGACCTAAACTTTGTCATCATGTCTTTTATTTGTTGCTCACCTTCAGCTCCTTTGCGCACAAGGTTTACAAGGCTCTCTTTATAAAAACCGTAGTCGACATACATCTGCAGCAACCAATGGTATAAACTTTGCTTTTCATCTTTTGCAACAGCTGCCATGGCTGCAAAAAAAGCGCAGGCAGAAACTGCATCTTTATCGCGCACGAAATCACCCACCATATAGCCATAGCTTTCTTCACCAGCTGCAATGAACTTTTCTTTCCCTTCGCGCTCGCCCATCAATTCGGCAATGTATTTGAATCCCGTTAAGGTATTGTAGCAGGTAACTCCAAACTGGGCCGCCATCGAATCCACTAGTTCGGATGTCACAATGGTTTTCGCGATGTATGAACCTTTTTTCTCGTTCAAATTCTTCATGATAAACCACATCATCAGACTGAAGGCCTGATTGCCATTCAGTAAAAAGAAATCTCCTTTATCATTCTTGATTCCTATCCCAACGCGATCGGTATCAGGATCTGTTGCCATTAATAATTCCGCGTTTATTTCTTTTGCCTTTTTGAGGCCCATTGCCATCGCAGACTGTTCTTCGGGATTGGGTGACTGAATGGTTGGGAAATTGCCATCAGGCACACGTTGCTCTTCAACAACCTGAAGATTTGTAAACCCTAGTCGCTTCAGGCATTCGGGCACCATCGTAATACCTGCGCCATGAAGACTAGTATAAACTAGTGTAATGTCTTTTTGTCGGGCGATGCTGTCTTGTTTCGGTATTCTGAGGTTGACTTCTTTGTAGTAGGCGTCTTCTACTTCGGAACTGATAGGTTTAATCAGACTTTTGTTAGCTGTAAATTTTATCTGATCGAAGCTGGTGATGGCGTTTACTTCTGCGATCACATTCTTATCGTGAGGGGGAACAACCTGCGCGCCATCCGACCAGTAGGCTTTGTATCCATTGTATTCTTTTGGATTATGGGAAGCTGTGATCACCACACCTGAGTCACATTCCAAATAACGAATAGCAAAGGAGAGGAGTGGCGTGGGTCTGAGTTCCTGAAACAAAAAAACTTCTATTCCGTTTGCTGAGAAAACATCAGCAGTTACCTGGGCAAAGTATTGACTTTTGTTCCGGCTGTCAAAAGCGATGGCAACTCTTATGTTTTTTGACGGCTTCGATTTAATCAGATAGTTACTTAAACCCTGGGTGGCAATTCCAATTGTATATTGATTAATGCAGTTAGAGCCAACGCCCATCGTACCTCTAAGACCTCCCGTTCCAAATTCCAGGTTCTTGTAAAAAGAATCAATTAACTCCTTTGGATCGGATTGGTTCAATAGTTGCATGATTGCTTGTTTGGACGAGTCGTCAATCACAGGGCTTTTCAACCAATCAGTGGCGCGATCTTTTGCAGTGGATAAAAGCGAATTCATTTTATGTAGGTCTATAATTAAACTCAAAACTATAAAACAAAATCATATGAATATCAAAAATGGCTTACTCTTAATTGGTTTTATTACCGTTTTCTCAACTGCGTCTTTTGCGCAAGAGTATAAGGTGATAACAGTTGTTGAATCAATTGTTCCGGGTGGATTAGGACGTTCAAGGATGCTGGATGTAAAGCAGGACGTAGACTACAAGGACTTTACGACAGAACGGGTAGAAGGTAACAAAAGCGATCAGAATGAAATCAAGCGCGGAGATATAAAGATTGATAAATTCGCTGAAACAAAATTGCTAAACTTCTACAGTGTTGTGGGCATCAACTTCCAGAACATAGCCTCGAATGATGCCGTCATTACTTCTAAGTTGAATGAAATGGGTAAAGATGGCTGGCAATTGGTTTTTGTAACCAGTGGTGTAGAGAGTGACGGAGGTAAAAGTGATGGGGAAGGAATTTTTATCACCCGATTTATTTTTAAGAAATAGACTTTAAAGGTGGCTTACAGGATAGATTTCCTGTAAGCCATCTTGCTTTATAAATTTCCCCTAAGTTCTTGCTCGCGTTCGATTGATTCGAAAAGCGCTTTGAAGTTTCCTTTCCCAAAAGACTTGGCTCCATTGCGTTCAATAATCTCAAAGAATAAGGTTGGACGATCCTGAACAGGCTTGGTAAAAATTTGCAGCAGATATCCTTCTTCGTCCCGGTCGGCCAGAATATTTAGCTTTTTGAGGTCTTTCATGTCTTCATCTATTTTGCCAACACGAGCTACTACTTCTTCATAGTAGCTGTCAGGGACTCTTAGGAATTCAACGCCTCGGCTCTTTAGCTCAGAAACTGTTTTCAAAATATCATCTGTTGCAATGGCAATGTGTTGAACTCCGGCACCATTGTAAAAGTCCAGGTACTCTTCAATCTGTGATTTCTTTTTTCCGGATGCCGGTTCGTTTATCGGGAATTTGATATATCCATTTCCATTCGATACCACTTTCGACATCAATGAACTGTATTCTGTAGAAATATCTTTATCGTCAAATGTGATGAGAAGTTTGAAGCCCATTACATCTTCATAAAACTTTACCCATTTATTCATGGCCCCGAGTTCTACGTTGCCCACGCAGTGATCGATATATTTTAATCCGATCGGCTTTACTTCCTGTACACTTTTCCTCGGTTGAAAACCAGGCAGGAAAGCTCCTTTATAATTTTTCCGTTCCACGAACGTGTGAAGCGTCTCACCATAAGTTTTAATGGATGAAATAACAACTTCACCAAATTCATCTTTGATAGTGGTTGGCTCCTGAGCAGGTTCAGCCCCGCGCAAGGTAGTTTCGTAAAATGATTTGCGTGCATCGTCCACCCAAAGCGCTAATACCTTTACGCCATCTCCATGTTTCTTTACATGATCCGAAATAGCCGAATCGCTGTGAAGTGAAGAGGTAAGTACCAATCGGATTTTATTTTGCTGCAGCACATAAGAAGCGCGGTCCCGCACTCCGGTTTCTGGTCCTGCATAAGCGACCAACTCAAAACCAAATGCATGCTGATAAAAGTGAGCCGATTGTTTGGCATTGCCGACATACATTTCAATGTGATCGGTGCCATTAAGTGGTAAGAAGTCTTCTGCCATTCCGGTAACGTTTGAATGACTCAAATTTAAGCATTCTCACTCTTTTGTTTTTAAAATCCACCGCATTTCGATAATCTTGACAAAAATTAGCGGCATGGACTTAAAAGCACTCGACAAGGCACTTCAGGAAATTGCAAAAAAGCGGAATGAACTAAGCAAGATCGATTATAACAATCCAAAATATGACGATCTGGAAGAGCAACTTCACGATTTGGAAGATGACTTTCATGAGGAGTTTGGCGAATACTTAGAAGAAGTTCTTCAGAAAGTGCACGATGAAATTTCTCCGGATACCGATATTCTTTTTCCTATTGCGTACATCGCAAAGGCGTATCAAATAACTGGTAAGAATGAATATTCTGTTGCCGCTACCGAAGGCGTTTTTATCGAAGTAGACAAACTGCCCGGAAAAGACACTAAGCTTGTAATTGTACCAAGTCCGTTGCGCGTTATCCTAAATGTTGGAGCAGAAAAGCAACAAGTAGTTTGGACTGCATAACATTGGGACTTGGGAATTGGGACTTGGAAAATTTTGACTAGGAACTAAGCAACCGAATCCGGATCAGCTTTGCGGCCTAAGCCGTAAGTCCAAAGTCCTCATTGTATTCAGTATCCTAGCCTGCTTCTAACTTTTCCAAGAACATCCTTGGCAATCACCCTGGCCTTCTCTTCACCCTGTTGAAGTTTCTTTTCTAATTCAGCAGGATTGTTCATGTAGTATTGAAACGTTTCTCTTTCTTTTGGATACTTGGTGACAATCAAATCCAACAGTTCTTGCTTGGCGTGACCATAACCAAAATTGCCCGCCAGATATTTTTTACGTAACGCTTCAGTTTGTTCAGGTGAGGCAATCAATTTATAAATAGCAAATACATTGTCCGTGTCCGGATTCTTAGGTGCTTCAAGCGGAGTGCTGTCCGTGACAATCAAGCCGATTTGCTTTTTTAAATCTTTATCGGAAACAAAAATATCAATGATGTTGCCATATGACTTACTCATCTTCTGCCCGTCAGTGCCGGGTATGGTCATCACGCTTTCTTCAATCTTCGCTTCGGGGACAACAAACGTTTCACCGTATTGATTGTTGAATGCAGTAGCAATGTCGCGCGCGATTTCCAAATGCTGACGTTGATCTTTGCCTACGGGAACGTAATTGGCATTGTACAGAATAATGTCGGCCGTCATCAAAACGGGATAGGTAAACAAACCTGCATTCACATCAGCAAGGCGGTCCGACTTGTCCTTAAACGAATGCGCATTGGCCAGCATCGGAAAAGGAGTGAGGCAACTCAGGTACCAAGCGAGTTCGCATACCTCCGGAATTTGACTTTGACGATACAATAGATTTTTCTCCACATCAAAGCCGAAGGCCAGCCACGCTGCGGCAACTGCCCGGGTATTTTCAGCGCGTTGCTTTGGGTCTTTGATGGTAGTGAGCGAATGAAGATCGGCAATGAAAAACAATGATTCATTGCCTGCCTGTTGTGAAAGTTTGATAGCAGGGATAATGGCACCCAGCAAATTGCCAAGATGTGGTTTACCGCTGCTTTGTATTCCGGTTAAAATTCGAGCCATAGTTTTGCAAAGAAAAGAAAAATGCCACTACATATAATAGGGTTGTGAGTTAGCGTTTGATATTTTTTACTTTTGAGGTGATGAAGAGAGCGATGTTGTTTTGGATATTGATTTCGGCCGTGGCAACAGTGTTTGCCCAGCAAGCCGATCCGTTATTGTTCAAAGAAAAGATATTTGACTTTGGTGAGATCACCGAAGAAGCTGGTAATGCCGATCATGAGTTTAGGTTCGCCAACAACAGCGGAAGACCAATGAAGATCATTTCCGTGCAGGCTTCCTGCGGATGCACCACTCCGGGCTGGACGCAGGAAGTCATTCCAAACGGAAAAGAGGGATTCGTTAAAGCAAGCTTTAATCCCAAGGGGCGCCCCGGCTATTTCAATAAGACACTCACCGTGACAACAGACCTGGAGGGTGGACCGGTTGTCTTGCAGATCAAAGGTCAGGTGATTGATCAGCGGCAGAAGGAAGTGGAAAGTGATTTTCCTGTCGCACTCGGAAATCTCAAGTTAAAATCGAGTTCATTTAATTTTGGAAAGATCTTCATCAATAAAGAACCACAGTCGCGTGAATTTTTTGTTTTGAATGTGACAGAGAAACCCATTCACTTGATAAGCGCACACGGACCAGCTTACATCAAGACACAAATGCCTGTGTCAATCAATCCGCATGAATCGGCCATCATCAAATTGACTTATGATGCTGCGGCACGAAAGCAATATGGATTCGTTTCAGATAATATTCAACTTGAAACAGATGATGCGGAGATGCCGATGAAATCCATTCCGGTTTATGCTACTCTTGAGGAATTCTTTCCTTCGCTTAGCGCGGATGAATTATCGAAAGCTCCGATGTTGAACATTGCAGCGCCCTCCGTTGACTTTGGCCGAATCCGATCGGGAACAAATGGCGAGCAGGAAGTATTGATTAAAAATAGCGGAAAGAAAGAGTTGATCATCCGGGCCCTTCAACCAAACTGTTCGTGTGTAATAGCTTCGCTTGATCAAATGACACTGAGGGCGGGGGCTGAAGCGAAGTTGAAACTGATCTTTAATACGCAAGGAAGGAAAGACACCCAGCAAAAGTCGCTGACGATTTATTCCAATGATCCTCAGAATCCGGTTCAGCGGATAACAGTAATGGTTTACATTGAGTGATTTTATTACATCACATTGACCAATATTTGAAATATCAACATTAGTGACATTTTTTTCTTGTGTGCAAGCTTCTATTTGAGATATGACTAAGATTAAAGACGACAGCTTAATTGGATTTTATGCAAGCTTTAATTTTGGTGACGATGACAAAGAATTGGTTAAGGCTTGCTTATGGGGAGACAATGGACTAACAGAAAAATTGAAATCCTTAAAATGGCAGGAATACGGACAGGACTTCCATTTGATTTTATTTCAGTTCTATGTAAAACCAATTCAGTATCTTCGAGACAATTTAAGAGAAATTGAAAACTATAAACGGAAGGAAAAATCAATTGGAATTCCTTTGATTATTGATCAAAATAATTTTTTCAATTTGAACCTCACTGACAGACAAATTTTTCTTAAAAAGACTCTGCTGGACAAGTTGGAACTTTTAAGTGAGAAGATAAAAAGGAACAGACTCGACCTTGATATGCAACGACTGAAGAGTGATGTTGAAAAGTTATTGTGAAGAGCGGGGCACTAAGCCATCACACAACACAATGTTTATTTAACTTTCGCATTCTGATCGTGATGCGATCAGTGCTATTTAAGATAACGGGCAATCGCTTCAGCCGCATCGCCATTCCCATACAAGGGCTTACTATTCATCAACTTCAAGTTTTTATTAGCACGATAAGCCGAAAGGATTTTTGATTTATCAGCCCCCACAATTGAATTAGCGCCTGCTTCAACCAACTCTACCCATTCGGTTTGGTCGCGCAACGTGATGCAGTATTTGTTAAAGAAGTAAGCCTCCTTTTGAAGGCCGCCACTATCGGTCATCACAAGACTGCAATGATCGAGTAAGGCAAGCATATCAAAGTAGCCAACCGGATCAATTACTTTTGCGTCAAGTTTTAGATTCTGCGATTTCAAATACGCCTTTGTGCGCGGATGCAAGGGAAGAACTACCTGTTGCTCTTTTTGAATTTCATTCAACGCTTCACAAATTTCCGTTAATCGTTTTGGATCATTTGTGTTCTCAGCGCGATGAATGGTGACAAGCACAAAAGGCTTATCTGTCAAATTTTCTTTTTGAATGATCGTTGAATGTGTTTTTATCTTTTGGCGATAATGCAGAACAGCATCATACATCACATCGCCAGCAAGAACAATTTCACAATCGATGTTTTTATAACCTTCGTTCTGAAGATTGTTAATGGCTGTTTGAGTAGGGCAGAAGAGAACTTTGCTAATGCGATCTGTCAAAATACGATTCACTTCCTCCGGCATTTTCATTTCGAAACTCCGAAGCCCGGCTTCAACGTGGGCCACAGGTATATGAAGTTTAATGGCAGCAAGGGCACCGGCTAATGTTGAATTGGTATCGCCATACACCAACACATAGTCTGGCTTTTCTTTCACCAACACTTCTTCAATCTTCTCCAGCATTCTTCCCGTCATCGCCCCGTGATTCAGTCCCTGTATCTCCAGATTGTAATGAGGCGTTGGTATTTCCATTTCATCAAAAAACACCTGGCTCATATTCTGGTCATGATGCTGACCAGTGTGAACAATTACCTCATCGATGCCAGATTTTGTTAAGGCACGCGAAACTGTTGCTGCTTTAACAAATTGGGGACGTGCGCCCAGAACGGTTACTATCTTCATCTACACAAAAGCTGGAATGCCCGTGATCTCATGGCCTAGTATCAGCAAGTGAATGTCGTGCGTGCCTTCATAGGTAACAACCGATTCAAGGTTCATCATGTGGCGCATGATCGGATATTCTCCGGTGATGCCCATGCCTCCGTGCATTTGCCGCGCTTCACGGGCTATCTCTAATGCAAGGTTTACATTGTTGCGTTTGGCCAATGATATTTGTGGTGTAGTTGCTTTACCTTCATTCATCAACGTACCAAGTCTCCAATTGAGCAGCTGCGCTTTCGTAATTTCAGAAAGCATCTCCGCCAATTTCTTTTGTTGAAGTTGGAATGAAGCGATAGGCTTACCGAATTGAATTCGTTCAGCAGCATATCTCCTTGCCGATTCATAGCAATCCATAGCCGCACCCAACGCTCCCCAGGCAATTCCGTAGCGGGCAGAATCCAAACACATCATAGGCGCACCCAAACCATTCTTGCCCGGCAATAAATTTTCTTTTGGAACTTTAACATTATCAAAT